>CAZPIO010000005.1:0-87815 GCA_964586235.1 uncultured Planctomycetales bacterium | reverse complement strand
GTGTGCCACTGCTCTGCGAGCAGTGCTCTTCGCAAGTCATTTGTCTCCGCCCAGAAGCTCGGCTACCATGTGACCCCCGTTTGTCGGCGGAAAACTGCGGGAACAGGCGATTCCGGAGGTGTCATGAGCCAGAAACCGTTGCTGGACCTGAAGCAGACCGAGCGGGCGATCCGCACCATCAAGGAGTTCTTCCAGACGAACCTGGCCGAAGCGCTCAACTTGCTTCGAGTCAGCGCCCCGCTGTTCGTGCTGGCCGATACCGGCATCAATGACAACCTGAACGGGGTCGAACAACCGATTTCGTTCGCGATCAAGGGCATGAACGGCCGGCGGGCGGAGATCGTCCAGTCACTGGCCAAGTGGAAGCGGATGGCCCTGGCCGACTACGGCTTCAAGGCCGACGAAGGGATCTACACCGACATGAACGCCATCCGCCCCGACGAGATGCTCGACGACATCCACTCGGTCTACGTCGACCAGTGGGACTGGGAGCGGGTCATGCGCCTCGACCAGCGAAACCTCTCTTTCCTCTGCTGGGTCGTCGAGCGCATCTACGAGGTCATACGCCGGACGGAGTTGCACGTCGCGTCGATTCACCCGACCATCCGGCCGACGCTGCCCGACAAGATCCACTTCGTGCACTCGATCGAACTCGAGAAACGCTGGCCCGATCTGACACCCCGCGAGCGCGAGGACCAGATCGCCAAGGAACTCGGCGCGGTGTTTATCATCGGCATCGGGGCAAAACTGGCCAACGGCCAGCCTCACGACGGGCGGGCCCCCGACTACGACGACTGGATCACCCCGACAGAGCGCGGCCCGGGCCTTAACGGCGACATCTTCGTCTGGAACCCGATCATCAACCGCGGGTTTGAGCTTTCATCGATGGGCATCCGCGTCAACGCCGACACGCTCAGGCAGCAGCTTGCTATCCGCGGCGCCGAGGATCGACTGACCCTGCTGTTCCACCGGCGACTCCTGGCCGGCGAGCTGCCCCAGACCATCGGCGGCGGCATCGGCCAGTCGCGCCTGTGCATGTTCTTCCTCCGCAAGTCGCATGTCGGCGAGGTCCAGTGCAGTATCTGGCCGGAGGAGATGAAACTGCAACTCAGGAACCGGGGCATCCCCCTGCTCTAAGTCCCTTTGAAGGCAGCCTCGTCACACCCCGGGGGCACCCCAGCGCCAGCCTGCATGCCGGGACTCTGTGCCGGATCCGCCGCCCTCCGGGCAGCTTGGAAACCGGAGAGCCTGAGGCGGCCTCAGCCAGAACTGGACAGATCAATTGACAGATTCAGACAAAATCGGTTATAATCCTTACCAGTTTGGCCGATAACCGGTAATACCGATAACCAGGAGCGATGCCGTGAGTGTACCGAGTCATGGTGGGAGTGGCGTAAGCGGTACAGGCTCTGCCGATCCCGTGGGTCGGGGCGACTCTGGCCCACGGATTTCCATCGAGACGATCAAATCTATCATCCTGGACTCCCAGGAGGCCCCTCTGGAGACCGGGGTCCCTCGGCGTCTGCACATCCAAACCGTTCGCGGCAAAGCCGCCGTCTGCATCGGCGTCCGCCGAAGCGGCAAGTCGACCTACATGTTCCAGATCGTCCAAAGACTGCTGGACGCCGGGGTATCACGCAAAAACATCCTCTACCTGAACTTCTTCGATGACCGCCTCCATAACCTGCGCCGGGACAACCTCGGCCTGATCCTTGAGGCTTATTACTCCGTCTACCCGGAAAAGAAAAACACCGAAACCGTCTACTGCTTCTTCGACGAGGTCCAGGCGGTGCCCGGTTGGGAACCCTTCGTTGACCGCCTGATGCGAACGGAGAAATGCCAGGTCTACCTCACAGGCTCATCGGCCAGGATGCTCTCAAAGGAGATCGCTACGCAGATGCGCGGGCGGGCGCTGTCGTGGGAGATATTCCCGTTCTCATTTCGCGAATTCCTGGACTATAAGGGAATCGACAGCGAGGGCGCGTTGTCAACCAAGAAGAGGCTCATCATCCAGAAGGCCTTCGAGGAATACTGGGAGACAGGCGGTTTCCCCGAGGTCGCCGGCCTCAGCCGTCGATTGAGGATCAAGACCCACCAGGAATACTTCCACACCATCCTGTTTCGAGACTTGGTCGAGCGCCACGACATCTCCCATCCGAAGGCGGTGAGCGATCTGGCGCACTGGGTCGTCGACAACACGGCTTCGCTGTGTTCCGTCAACAGTCTTGCAGGTTATCTTAAGTCTTTGGGCCATGCGGCGCCCAAGTCTGCGGTGTCTGAGTACCTGCAATGGTTCGAGGACGCCTATTTTTTGTTCACCGTCCGGATATTCGACGCGTCGCTCGCTCGCAGTAACGCCAACCCCAAGAAGGTCTACTGCATCGATCACGCGCTGGTTGCCTCAGTGTCCTCCGGAATTCTGGTCAACTCCGGGCATCTCCTCGAGAACCTCGTGTTCACCGCGCTGCGGCGCCTTCATCCGGACATCTACTACTACAGGACCAAGGCCCGCCGAGAGGTCGACTTCGTTGTCCCGGTGCGCGGTCGTGCGCAAGCCCTGGTCCAGGTCTGCGAGTCTCTGGCCGAACCACAGACGCGAAAGCGGGAGACAGCGGCCTTGAGCGATGCCATGGCCGAGTTGGGCCTCGGAACAAGCACCATCGTGACCCGGAACACAGACGAGCGGATCGACATTGAGAATGGCACCATCGAGGTTGTTCCGGCATGGCGGTTTCTGCTCGAACTGCCCGAATCGGCCGAATAAGCCCTGCGGCAGCCCGACCGCTGGCCCGATCTGGTATGGAGTACCGCCCCGAGCCCCTTTTGCATCCGCCCCCGCTCGCGTATCATCGCCCCGCAGGCGTACTGAGAAGGAAGCTTTCCGTGACAGGTGCGACGAAATGAACACAACCGTGCATATTCGCGATCTTGGCAAGCATGTCGATTCAACGGTCACCCTGGCCGGCTGGCTCTACAACTCGCGGGTCAGCAGCAAGGTGGCGTTCCTCGTCCTCCGCGACGGCACCGGCCTGTGCCAGTGCGTAGTCGGCAAGCAGGATGTCCCGCCGGAGGTCTTCGAGACCGCTTCGCGCCTCGGTCAGGAGTCGTCGCTCAAGGTCACCGGCCGGGTCAAGGCCGACGAGCGGGCCCCGGGCGGCTATGAGCTGCAGGTCGCCGGCCTCGAGGTCGTCCACGCCACGACCGATTTCCCCATCACCCCCAAGCCCCACGGGCACGAGTTCCTGTTCAAGCATCGCCACCTGTGGCTGCGATCCCGCCGCCCGACGGCCATCATGAAGATCCGCCACACGGTCATCGACGCCATCCGCCGGTTCTTCAACGACAACGGCTTTACCCTCGTGGACACGCCCATCTTCGCGCCCTCGGCCGGCGAGGGTGCCCAGACGCTCTTTTCGGTCGACTACTTCGGCGAGCCGATGTATCTCGCCCAGACCGGCCAGCTCTATCTTGAAGCAGCCGCCCTGTCCTACGGCAAGGTCTACTGCTTCGGACCGACTTTCCGGGCCGAAAAATCCAAGACCCGCCGCCACCTGACCGAGTTCTGGATGGTCGAGCCCGAAATCGCCTACGCCGTGCTCGAAGAAGTCATGGACGTGGCCGAGGACTTCGTCTGCTCGATCGTCGAGCGGGTGCTGAAGGACCACCGTGCCGATTTGGAGTTCCTCGGCCAGAACGTCGCCGCTCTCGAAAAAGTGAAGAAGCCGTTCTACCGCATCACCTACAGCCAGGCGGCCGAGATCCTTCGCGGCCCCCAAGCCCGCGAGCTTCTAGAAAAGGACCTGGCCGAGAAGACCGCCCGAGTCGCTCAACTGAAGGAGTCAATCCCCGCCAAGGAGGCGGCCCGCGACAAACAGGGCGTCAAGAAGTACGAGCAGGAGAAGCTCGCGGCCGAGGTCATCGCCGATCGCGAGGAACTGGCCGATCTGGAGGAGCAGGTCGCCAACATCCCCAAGCACATGGAACTGGCCGCGAACTTCGAATGGGGCAAGGACCTCGGTGGCAGCGACGAGACCATCATCTCCCGGCTGCACGATCGCCCCGTCTTCGTCTCTCACTATCCTCGCGGCTGCAAGGCCTTCTACATGAAACGCGATCACGAAGACCCGCGAGTGGTCCGCAACTTCGACCTGCTGGCCCCCGACGGCTACGGTGAGATCATCGGCGGCTCGCAGAGGGAAGACGACCTTAACGTCCTGCTCGAGCGCATGGCCGACGAAGGCCTGGCCACCGAGCCCTACGAGTGGTACCTCGACCTCCGCCGCTACGGCAGCGTCCCCCACGGCGGCTTCGGCCTGGGCGTCGAGCGAACCGTCGCCTGGATCTGCGGCCTCAAGCACATCCGCGAAACCATCGCCTACCCGCGGATGATGGACAAAGTCTATCCATGACAGACACGGCTGGCGCTCGTTGACCGCAGACGAGTCGAAGGGCTATACTCCGAGACCATCTCGGCCGCCGCCTCACAGTGGCGGCGGCGGACGGAGTGTGCCATGAAGGTTTACCTCGACCTCTGTAGTCTCAAACGACCCTTTGATGATCAGTCCCAGCCCCGTATCAACCTGGAAACGTCCGCAGTTCTGAGCCTTCTCGATGCGGTCGCAGACGGAAGGCTGGAGGCGGTGCGATCGCTGGCTCACGAGTTGGAGAACTCAAGAAACCACGATCTTCGAAGAGCGAGAGTGGTCGGCTCGTGGCTGGAATCCCTGAACCCGCTTGAGGTTACGCCCAATTCGGTTGCACAACAGGCTGATCAACTGATCCACAGGGGCTTGGGGGCTATGGACGCCTACCATTTGGCTTGGGCAGAGTACCTGGGAGCAGACACACTTGTCACAACGGACGATCGTTTCCTCTCGAAGGCGGCCCACCTGAAGGGTATAATTAAGGTAAGACTGGTTGACCCGATAACGTTGGCGAAGGAGTTGTCCTCGTGAGTCCGATCCTCAATCCTGCCGAGCTGCGACGTCGAGGCCTGGAGATCCTCGTCCGCGAGCTGGGCTACGTCAACGCCATGCGTTTTCTCCTGCAATACGAAACCGGCCAGGGCGACTACACCCGCGATCGGGATCAGATCCTGCCGGACTGGTCCGTCACGGAAATGGTCCGCGAGGCGGACAAGCTGGTCCGCTGAGCGAACGTCCCCCTCGTAGCCAACTGCCCGCACTTCGTGTGCCTTTCACTCATCGCATGGCCGTAACCGCGAGATGCTGGGTCTGATCACCATACGATGGCAGCGGCGACGCCGATAACCAGCATCAGCAGCATCCCGACGACCAGCCATATGCGCAGGGACCGCCCGATGGCCAACTCCCCTCGCACCACGGGCACCTCGGATAGAAGACCTCCACACTCGGGACATCGTGGAGAGCTCAAGCCCGTCAGGTTGTAGCCGCACTTCCCACAATAAGGCGTTTCACCTTTGCGGAGGCGCAGCAGCTTCCGACAGGCGGCGAGCACCGGGATCGAGGCGATCAAAATGTAGACAACTGTCAGCATCGGTTTACCTGGCGCTCACCTTCGCGATATCCGTTCCATCCGGCCGCTCAGGTTAGCCTGTCCAGCCTGACCGTGTCGAAGAGGATCAAGTTCCAGGTGCTGACCCGGCGCGGGGTCGTCACGGGGGGAGACGCTACCGCCAGCATGCGGAACCATCAAACCGGTTCAGCGCGACGGCAGGGTCGAGACGATTCCCGACAGCTTGAGGTCTTCTGACTTGCCCGCCAGCGTGCGCGTGCCCTCCACCATCACCGGCGAATCGCCCATGTCCCGACAGGTCAGTCGGAACGAACCTGACCCGTCGGCCAGCCGGGCCTCAAACTGAACCGCCTGCGCCTCTGCCCGTATGACCACGCTGTTCTCATTGATAAACGGCCGCTCGCGATACGGCTCGTACACCAGCGCGAAGCAGCTTTCCAGTTCGCCCGTACCTGTTTCGCGGCGCAGAAACAGATAGGGCAGCCGCCGCGGGTCGTCCCGGCCCCAGCGAGCCTCGCCAGAGCCGGTCAACACCTCCATCTTGCCCGCCGGACCGTGGATGCGCACATGGGCGGCGACCGGGCCCTTGAATCCGCTGCAAACGTCCGCCTCGGCACGCCACGCCGCCCCGGCCGGCGAAGCCTGCACCTTGGTGACGTACCCGTCGTGCAGATCGCCATGCGGACTCATGGTCAGACCTTGAACACGCAGATCCCCGTAGAACAACGGCAGATTGTACGTGTGTTCACGCCCGCCCTTCACTCGAAAAACGTCCAGATAGCACAGTCGCCCCGGCCCGAGTTGCACGGCAACCAGCGTCCTGCGATAGACCGCAACATTCTCGTAGGCCGTCGGGGCCTCGGCCGAGATCATCTGCACGCCATTGTCACCCGCAAACGCCAGGAGCTTGCCGCCCTCGCTGTGGCGCTGGCAACGATTGTCGATGCTCACGGTGGCATGGCTTCGCGTATGGCTGGTCCAGTTCCATCTCGCCGGCCAGCCGCCGGTGTAAAGCGGGTACCCTTGCTCGCAGACCAGCGGCAGGCCAAACGCGAGCAAGCCGAAGTTCAACGCGTCGAAGTGTGAATGGCTGCTGGTGCCCTTCTGCGGTGAGTAGAAGAGCCACAGGGCCTGCTCATCCGCGCCCCGGCCGCTGCGCAGGATGCCAAGCTTGTAGTCCCCCTTGACCACGCTCGGCGTGTGCCACGGCCCCGCTGCCTTGTCGGCCTCGATCGCTCGCTGCACAAGCCCCTCCGGCTCCGGTGCGAAAATGTTCCGCGGAAGCTTGCCGGTGTCACCCCCTGCGATGCGCATGGCCACCTGGGCATACCGTGCGTTGCCGGTCAGGTCGAAAAGAACCAGGTAAGCACCGGCCGAGCCGCGCGGCCCGCTGGTCGCGCCGGGTTCGCCGACGTCGCCGATCTGGGGGATGTACTTTTCCAGGCACCAGATGTCCGCCCAGACGTCGAACGCAGCCCTCAGGTTCGGATAGCTCTCCAGTGCGGCCCGCGCGACGTCCTTGTCCATTGATGCCAGGTCCTCAACCAGGCCGCAGTACTGCCCGAACGCGCCTGCGTCGTACCCGGTGGACCGCTCATTGCCCGAGCCGTCCCCGTTGAGGTGCTCGGGCGGGACAATCGCGGGCATCAACCTGCCGACGACCTCCTTCAGCGAATCACGGCCGCGCAGCACCAGCTCAACCTTGAGCCGGCACATCTCGGTGATGGTGCCGTTCATCGAGATGCGTTCGCGCCGGCGCCCGCCGTCGACAAGCACTCGCTGCTCGATATTGCGGCGGATGTCCTCCACGCTGGTCTTGGGCATCGGCACCTTGAACTGGCGGGCTTGCTCACCGATGAACGCGAGCGTCTCAGGCACCTGGCCGATGCCCTCGCGAACCATGTCGTAATCGATCGCCCGCTGGGCCCACATGCCGCCGTCCCAGTAGTTCGGCCCCAGCAAGCCGTCCGAATACTCGCCCCAAACGTTGTTAAAGAATTGCTCCCGCTTGCCGTCGTAATCGGCAAACACGTCAGCCAGGCGGTCGAGCAGGATGGCAGCCTTGTGGGCGTAGATCGGCCGGCCGGTCAGGGCATAGGCGGTCGCCAGCGAGCGGATCGCAGCCGCCATCCTTCCGCCCCGTCCGAAGTACACGTGATAGCCGATGTACCAGTCCCGCTCCTTCAAGCCTCCGGGAAACCGCTGCCAGCCGTTGCCGTCATCGACGGCGTACAGGTGCTGCGGGTCCTTTGGATCAGGATGCTCGGAGTTGAACAGCAGCTTGCGATCAGCCCGCGCCGGATCGAACAGCCCGGTCTCACGATCGATCCCGCTCTCGTAGAATGCCCCGAAGTCGTTCTTCGGAAACAGCTCCTTGCAGTTCGGACACTGCACCTTCCACGGATGCCCCTCAACCCAGGCAATCCAGGGATACGGGTGCGGGCCGCGATCCTCGTAAATGCCCATGCCGCACTTCGGGCACCCCTGGTTTACATTCACCATAATCGCCCGCTTGAGCTTCGGCGGAACGATCATTCGCCACAACTCGTCATCGGACGTTTTCAGCCAAGGCTCGGCTGCCGCAATTGCCTCATCAACTTGCTTGCGAGCCCACTCATATCGTTGAGCATTCACCTGAGCATTGGCCCGCGCCTGGGTGTGGTAGAATGTGGATCCATTGACGTCGGCCGGAGATCCGCCGAACACCGAAGTGGTTGCGAGCAAGATGGCTGCTGGTATCACCATCGCCGCCAACGGACCAAGCCGGACCTTGCCCTTTGATCGACCGCCCATCTCCAGCCCCCAGCCCCCAATCCCCAGGCCGGTCTACTTCGCGGCGACTGGCGTGCTGCTGACGTGATCGAGCATGCGCTGCAGCGCTACACGGGCATCGTGCCGGGTCTGCTCATCGACCGTGATCCGGTTGACCACCCGCCCGGCGGCCAGTTCGTCGAGGCTCCACAGCAGGTGCGGCAGGTCGATGCGATACATCGTCGAGCACAAGCACTGTACGTCGGCCAGCGACCGCACCGCCTTGCGGCCGGCATAGCGGTTGGCCAGCCGAGTCACCAGGTTGATCTCCGTCCCCACCGCCCAGCGCGAGCCCTCCGGCGCTTCGGTGATCACCTTGATAATGTATTCCGTGCTCCCGGCCAGGTCCGCCCGCTGAACCACCTCCCACTGGCACTCGGGGTGGACGATGATCTTGCACGCGGGATCTGTCTGCCGCACACGCTCGCACTGCTGTGGCGTGAAGATCTGGTGCACGCTGCAGTAGCCGTTCCACAGCAGAAAACGAGCGCTGCGGATCTGCTCGTCGCTCAGCCCGCCCCCTTCGATCGCCGGGTGATATAGCGCCATGCTCTCCAGCGGATGTCCCATGGCATACGCGGTGTTACGGCCGAGGTGCTGATCGGGCAGAAACAACACCTTGTCACCCTGCGAGAGCGCGTATTCGAGCACCTTGCGGGCGTTGGAACTCGTGCAGCAGGCGCCATCGTGCCGCCCGCAGAAAGCCTTGATCGCCGCCGAGCTGTTCACGTAGGTGATCGGAATGATCTTCGCGTCCGTCGCGGCCGTCAGCCGTTCCCACGCCTCCTCGACCTGATCCAGCGCCGCCATATCCGCCATGCTGCACCCGGCGGTCAGGTCCGGCAGAATCACCGCCGCCCGCCCCTCGGACAGGATGTCCGCCGACTCGGCCATGAAGTGTACGCCGCAGAAAACCACGAATTCGGCATCCTTCTGCTGCGCGGCCTGCTGGCTAAGCTTGAGACTGTCGCCGGTAAAATCGGCAAACTGGATCACGTCATCCTGCTGGTAGTGATGCCCGAGAATCACCAGCCGCCGCCCGAACGCCCTCTTGTGTGCCTGGACGCGCGCGCACATTTCCTCCACAGACAGGTCGTCATACTCTGAAGGCAAAGGCGGCTGATACGGCATCATCTCTCGTCGGCTCCCACATCCAGGCTGGATCAAACCCCGATCCAGTATAGCCGTCCCGACCCCGGTGGTAAAACGTAACACGCCCGGAAGATTTCCCGCCGAGCAGCTTGCTGGCCTCAGAATTCACTCTCCGCTGGCCTTAGAATTCACTCTTCGCTGGCCCCAGAATCCGTTCTGGGGCCTTCGGCGTCGAGGATTCCCATCCTCATCGGCGCCCGATGCGGAGAGGATTCGGCGACGAGCGTACACTGGAAGATTTCACGGCGAGCAGCTTGGCTGTACCATAAGCCCACCGTTCCATCGGCGGCAAGTGGATTCCCGTCGAAACCCCTGGAGAGCGCACTATGAACCGTCTGCAGGACGCATCCAAGCAACGTCTGGCGTTCCTGTCCTTCCTGCTCTGTCTCGCGCTGCCGCTTTCGGCCCCGGCCCAGCGAACGCAGCCTCGATATTTCGCGCATGACGCCGTCGAGGATAGCCACGGCGTGATTGCCCCTTGGTACAAGGCGCTCAATGGCCAGTGCGATTTTCGTGTGCGCGTCGCCGCCGAAACATTGAAGCGATATCCGTGGGCGACGTCTCCTAAGACGGGGCTGCCCGCGCCGGACTACATCTACAACGGCCGATGGCAGATCCAGCCGGACGGCACCATCCGCCCCGGCAACCTCCAGGACTGGGGCAACGGCGATCTTGCCCAGCGCGGGGCCTATGCCATGCTCGGCTGGGTGGACTACTACCGCTACACCGGTGATCCGGCCGCGATTGCCCATATCAGCATGATCGCCGACGTGCTCCTGAACCACTGCCAGACGAACGAGGACCATCCGTGGCCCCGATTCTTGATCAGCGTGCCCAACCAGGGCGATCCCTATGGCGAGTGCAATCCTCACGGCATGATCCAACTCGATCTTGTTGCGTTTTTCGGGCTTGGCCTGGTCCGAGGTTACCAGGTCACCGGCAACCAGGAATGGCTTGACGCCGCCAAACGATGGGCGGACCTGCTGGCCGCGAAACGGAGCCGCGAGCCGGGTCTGTCTCCGTGGAACCGATACGCCAACCCAGAAGATGTGTTCTGGGAAGACCAGCAGACCGGCGGAGTCGTGGTGCTGTTGCGATTGTTCGACGAGCTGATCCGCGTCGGCTACACAGGCGCGAACAACGCTCTCGTCGAAGCTCGCGACGACGGCCGGGCGTACCTGCGCGATGCGTTGCTGCCCCGCTGGCTTGAAAACGACGCATTCGGCCGCGACTACTGGGACTGGCCGCACCAGGTCCAGAGCGAGACGCTCTCCGAGATGATTCCCCGCTACCTCATGACCAACCCCGACGTCTTCCCCAACTGGCTTTCCGACGCCCGCAACATCATGTCCCTCTTCCTCCAGCGGGCCGGCGTGGCGCCCGAATCGGGCGGCGACGTTTACAGCGGCGCATGGGCCTACCCTGAAGGGGCCCAGTGCTGCGGCCGATCGCTCTCATATCCTCCAATGCAGGTCGGTGCGGCCTTTGCCGAGTACGCCTCAAGGGCCGAGAGCCAGTGGGCTCGCGAACTGGCCCGCCGACAGTTCATTCTGGCCACCTACGACTGCCACGAGACCGGCGTCGTCGAAGACGGCATGGACGGCGGCAACGTCGTCGCCGGCAGTTGGCTCCAGATCGCCCACCCCCTGCCGCTGGCCTACGTCCTCGACGGCATGGCGTGGCTGCCCGACCTCCTGGGCCCCAATCGCGAAAACCATATCATGCGAAGCACCTCGGTCGTGTCGAAGGTCACCCATTCCGACGGCCGCATCGAGTACACCACCTTCGACGCCCCCGCGGACACCCGCGAAGTGCTCCGCCTGGCGTTTCGCCCGACGCGGATCCTGGCCGACGGCAAGCCGCTTTCGGAATCGCCTTCGCTCGACGAAAACGGTTATGCGGTCAGGCCGCTCAACAACGGCGACTGCATCGTCACAATTCGACACGACGGCAGCAGGACAGTGACAGTCGAAGGTGATGACCCCCAGCAGCAGAGCGACGAACCGGCGATATCCTTCTCCGGCAGGTGGGACGAACAAAACGCCCCGGCGCATTTCGGCGGCACTGCACGCGTGACATCCCAGGCCGACGCAAGCGCTTCGTTCTCCTTCGCCGGCAGCCAGGTGCGCTTGATCGGGTCGGTCGACGGCAGCGGCGGCCTGGCCGACGTCTATCTCGATGGCGAGAAGCAACTCTGCGGCATCGACTCCTGGAACCCGTACTCGCTGCGGCAGCAGGTGCTGTACTACAGGAGCGGCCTGGACAACGGACCGCACACGCTGAAAGTGGTGGCTCTGGGCAAAGGAAACCCGCTTTCACGTGGAGCCAGTGTCTGCGTCGACGCGATCCAGTTCTCAACGGCCACTGGTGAGGCCGGCTTCGGCGAAGGCGGCGGCCCGACCGACGCGCAGCGATGGATCTTCGGTTATCCCGGCCGGGAGGATTACACGGATTCCGAAGGCCGCGGCTGGCGTCCAGCGACCGAAGTGGTTATCCGTGTCGGCGAGACGACCGACCCTGTCGAGGCTTGCTGGCACACGACCCCACGACGCCTGGCGATCGCCGGGACGACGGACCCGGTGATCTACCGCCACGGCATGCACGGCCAGGACTTCACCGCATACGTGACCGTGGGTCCGGGCCAGTATCACGTCCGCTTGAAGCTGATGGAATCCCGATGGGTCGAACCCGCCGGGCGACTGATGGACATCGACATCAACGGCCGGCCGGCGGTCCGCAACCTGGACATCGCGGCCACGGCCACCGGCCGACCCGCGAGTGTCCTCTTCACCGCGAACCAGAAAAAGATCTGGGCCGGCCTCAACCGCGCGGTCGATCTCGTCTTCAGCGATATCAAACCCAGCCACGGCGTGGTCGCCATCCGGTTCCGCGGCGTCAACGGCGCCGAAGCCGTCGTCTCAGCCGTCGAGGTCGCCCCGGGCCCCGGTGGAGCAGGCGCCGCACCCATCACCGCGCCGAAGTTATCGACAACGCCAGCCCCTCGTTGACGGGCATCAACTTCTTTTCCTCCCGGCCTGCGTCACTTGCGATCCAGCAGGCGCCACCAGCGGGCCCGCGGGGCCGGGTCCCGATAGACGCGAACATCGGAGGACTTCACGTCGTCGAAAGTACAGAACACCTCGGGATCGATGCTCTCCGCCACGCGGATTACCTGTGCGGTCTCCCGGCGGGGGGCGACGACAAAACAGATCGAGACCTCGCCGTTCAGGCCGCGCCCTTTCATCTCCGTGACCGCGTATCCCGCCAGGCGCAGCCCGGCTGCGACCGCGGCGCTGCGCGTGCAGGAAATCAGCCGGATCGCCTGCATGCCGAACGCCAGCCGCTCTTCGATCCACATGCCAACCGCATTCCCGGTGGCGAAACCGCCCGCGTAGGCGACCACGTTGTACCAGTGATCCAGGTGCGTCAGTACGCCTGATACCGCCGTGATCCAGATCGCTACTTCGAAGAAACCGAGCACCGGCGCGAGAATCCGCATGCCGCGGATGACGCAAATGGTCCGCAGCGTGCCGATCGAGACGTCGGCGATGCGGGCGAAGTAGATGAACACCGGCCACACCTCGGGGTGTGCGTTGAGCCAGTGAATGATGTTGAACATGATCCCTTGTCTCCGACAGGAGCGCGAGACGGCGGATGCCACAGCCCCGCGAATGGCCCTATTCTACTTCTGGGGCACCTCCCAGTCGACGAACACCATGTCCGCCAGCCACGGGCGGTATTTCTCGGCCATCGCCCGATGTGCCGGGTGATTCCGGTATGTCTGTAAGTCGCGCTGCGATCGGAAGGTGAGCAGAATGGCGTAGTCGATGCCTGCGCTGAGCCCCCGCCGGTCGGTGTTCGGCCCGCCTTCGTACGTCACGATCTCCGGCACCTGTCCAGGAAGCAGGTCACTGGCGGCGATGATCTCCTCGCGCTGCTGCGCCGTCAGCTCCGGTTTGAACTTCAGGCCGACCAGGTGCCGGATGAGTGTGTTGCCGGCCTCGGCGCCGCGATTGGGAACGAACCGGATCGCGCAGCCGCCGCCCGAGGCCATGGTGACGTCGAGCGTCTCCGTCGGCCTCACCACGCTCCGCACGCGGCGGATCTGCTCCGGCACCTCTTTGCATCGCTCGCCGTCGGTGAATGCATCCATGCGCCATTGGCCGCTCCCGAGGAAACCCAGCGGCAGCTTCAAGGCTCGCGCCTGCCCATCGTTCATCCCGCCCACGTACCACTCGGCCCCCCTGCGCCGGGCCATCAGAATGTACTTGCCCGGATAACCGTCGATCACCCGGCTTTCGTCCCAGATCGTCGGCACCCAGCGGAGAAACTCGAATCCCGCCGCGCCGCGATAACCGGCCGGGTAATCCACACACATCTGCAACGGACTGAAGTAGACGACGTACTGAGCAAGCTGATGCGAGCGTGTGCCCATCACGAACGGCGCCGAGTCGCGCGGCTTGAAGCGATCCGGCGTCAGGCAGTTGAAGCCGCCCGGGGTGTAATCCATCGGCCCGGCCAGCATCCGCGTGAACGGCAGCGTCACGTTGTGCTCCGGCGTGATGTCCGCCGACCACTTGCAGCACTCCAGGCCCATGACCCCTTCAAAGGTCAGCATGTTCGGCCACGTCCGGCTCATACCCGTCGGCTTGTAAGCTCCGTGCATGTCTACCATCAGGTGATGCTTCGCCGCCTCACGCGCGACCTTGTAGTACCAGTTCACCATCCACTGGTCGTCGCGGTTCATGAAATCGACCTTGACCCCGGCAATGCCCCACTTCTCGTAAAGCGGGAAGGCCTCGGCCATCTGGGCGTCACAGTGGCTCCAGGTCAGCCACAGCCAGACACGCACACCTTTCTTGCGGCAGTGCTCGATGATCGCAGGCAGGTCGACGTCCTTCACTGTACGGGTGATGTCCGTCACTCGAGTCATCTTGCCATCTGTGCCGGGCCTGTTCTCCCACCACGACCACCCCTCGTCGATGAGCAAATATGGAAACCCGGCCTCGGCGGCGAAATTGGCATAGTGCAGATAGGTCGCGGTGTTGATCCCACCGTTGAAGTCCACGCCGCTCACCATCCACTTTGACCACCAATCCCAGGTGACCTTGCCCGGCTTGATCCAGGCGGTGTCGGCGATCGCGCATGGCGGGTTGCAGTTCGAGACGATCTGGCTTTCGATCAGATCCCCCGCCCGCCGGCCCAGAACAATCACCCGCCACGGCGTCTCAAACGATCCGCTGCGAACCACGGGCGGCCCCTGGCCTCGCGCCGACAGGCGGCTCAGCAGCGTCTTGGGCGACTGCGGGCTGGTCGCCAAGTACAGCCCGGCGTAGTCCTCCAGATGCGCCTCGGCAATCGCCATCCACTTGCCGCCGGACAGTTCCAACGTAATCGGCAACCCGATGAGCGACTCGCCGAGCGACGAAAGCGCCCCGATCTTGTACTTGCCCTCGTAAGAGGTTCGGAAGCCCTTGAGCGGCAGCGCCCACGCTTTCGCATCCTCGGCAAAGTGGAAAGCCGTCCGTTCGCCGTCCAGCCGGTACTCGCCCGAGCCGCCAGCAACGCGATATCGAAAGGCGACACCGTCGTTGTAGGCCCGCACCAGAATCGTCAGCGCCCGCCCGTTCGACCCCGCCTCGGCCAGATCCACCTGCAGCATGCGATACTCATCGCGCACCGGTGATACCGTCCCGCAGACCGGCGTCCAGTTCTCGTCGGTGTCGCTGACCTGCTTGTTTCGTATCCCCAGCCCC
The DNA here is from genome assembly GCA_964586235.1 of uncultured Planctomycetales bacterium. Lineage (GTDB taxonomy): Bacteria > Planctomycetota > Phycisphaerae > UBA1845 > PWPN01 > JAUCQB01. The sequence goes on along the minus strand of CAZPIO010000005.1, from coordinate 72,600 downwards.
GGCCCGAGCGGCGGTGCCTCCGTCGGCAGCAGTCCCAGCGGCGAGTCTGTCAGAACCGTCTGTCCGTCCACGGTGATGCTGAACGCCGGCCCCGCCTGCCCGGTTGCCAACGAAAACACCACCTTGCCGTCCGGCGACGCCACGGTCACCGGTTCGTCCGCCGTGACTTGTGCGGCCGCAAGGGCCAGAATTGTTGCAGTCCAGATACATCTCATGCGAAACCTCCTCGTTGGCCGCAGTAGACCTGTACGGCCGGCGACTGTCAACGTTCGATTCGGGCTGCGTGTCGTGCCTCCAAACGGCGCGTATAATCCCGGCGACATGATGTCCTGTAACCGCAACAGAACCGCGTGGCCGGGTGTCGTTTACCTGCTCGCCGTGGCAGCAGCCATCGGGAGCATGGGCCTCTCAGGCTGCCTGCCGATCTCCGGCAACATCACGCCGTCGGACGGGCCTTATGCAGTCGGCATTGATTCAGTCCGAGTCCCGAGACAGGGCTTTGGCCGCTTCGAGGCCCTGGTCTATTACCCTGCGATCAGCGACGGCAGAAGCGCCGCGATTGAGCCGTCCGGCGCACCCTACCCCGGCGTCGCCTTCGGTCACGGTTGGCTGGCTACCCCGAGGATGTATCACTCGACGCTGATTACTTTGGCCGCCCAGGGCTATGTCGTGATCGCCCCGGCGTCCGAGACCCAGTTGTTCCCCAGCCATCCGCGCTTCGCCCAGGACATGCGCCAGTGCCTGACCTGGCTCGAGCAGGAAAACGCCCGCCCCGAATCGCGGTTCTACGGGCTCATCGACACCGCGTATTTCGGCATCGCTGGCCACTCGATGGGCGGCGGCGCCGGCATGCTCGCCGCGGCAGCCGACGATCGCGTCAAGGCGGTAGCAACCCTGGCCCCGGCCGAGACCTGGCCCGATTCCGCGATTGCCGCCGCCGCCGACATCCATGTCCCGATCATCTTCATCGCCGGTTCCGAGGACACGTTCACCCCATTGGCCCGGCACGCCCAGCCCATGTACGACAACGCCAACTCGCCCAAGGAGCTCATCGTCCTCGACGGCGGCTACCACTGCGGCTTCATCGACCTCGAGGTGCCCGTCTTCTGCGATTCAGGTTCCATGGACCACCAGCCTCAGCTCGACCTCACCTGGCAGCACATGATCGAGTTCTTCGACACTTACCTCAAATCCGGGTCGTAGCAGCACACCGTTGTGCAGTCGCCGTATTCGGGCAAATTCGCCAGACCGCCGGCCTTCACGGCGAAGATGATCGAGCGGTCGAAACACAACCGGAGTATGCCATACAGAAGCAAGGCTGACCGGCGTCGAATCACCGTTGGCCCAGACAACCGTGTTGCGATTATAATCGGGTCGGCGACAATCCGACCACACGAACCGTTCAGCGGGAGAAGCCACGTGAATCGACGCGAATTCCTGACCAGAGGCGCCGGGACGGTGGCTGCAGCAGCGGCGCTCGGCAAGTTCGCATTCGCGGCCTCGCCGCAGGAACACTCCAAGCCTGTGCGCCTGGGCATCGCGGGATTGGGCAACCGCGGCACACACCTCCTGCGCCTGGCCCTGGGCGTTCCCGGCGTGCAGGTCAAGGTCGTCTGCGACCTCAACGAGGACAACCTCAAGCGGGCGTCCGGGATCGTGCAGAAAGCCCAGGGCTCCGAGCCGGCCCCCTATGCCAAGGCCCCCAACGACTACGGCGCCATGGTCAAGCGCGACGACATCGACGCCGTCCTGATCGCCACCCCGACGAAGTGGCACTGCCCCATGGCCGTCGAAGCCATGAAGGCCGGCAAGCACGTCGGCAGCGAAGTTCCGGCCGGCTTCCAGCTTCAGGAGCTGTGGGATCTGGTCAAGACCAAGGAGGCTACCGGCCGCCGCTACATGCTGCTCGAGAACTACCTTTACATGCGGCCCAATATGATGGTTCTCAACATGATCCGAGCCGGCGTCTTCGGCGAACCGTATTACGCCGAGTGTGGTTATCTCCACGACTGCCGCTTCATGCTGTTCAAACCCGACGGCTCGCTCGACTGGTGGGGTGACTGGGCTGCGAACAACTTCGGCAGCGACTACCCGACGCACGCCATGGGGCCGGTCAGCAAGTGGCTCGGCCTCAACGACGGCGACCGCATGGAATACTGCACGAGCATGATGACCGCGCCCCGCGTCCTCAAGGATTACACGATCAGACGCTTCGGTGCCGACAGCCCGCAGGGCAAGATCGACTGGGCCCTCGGCGAATTCGTCTCCACCCAGATCCGCACGGTCAACGGCCGGGTCATTCGCCTCGATTACGATGTCAATTCGCCCCGCCCGGCCCTGATGCCGTACATGATTCAGGGCACGAGGGGCCTTTATGACTCTCGGCACGGCGTCTATATCGAAGACGGCAAGGGCGAGCGCTGGGAAAAGATGGACAAGTACCAGGATCAGTATGACCACGGCTATTGGAGGCGCGAGGGCCGCAAGGCCGCTGATGCAGGTCACGGCGGCGGCGACTTCTTCGCAGTGAACGACTTCATCGAGATGGTCCGACACGACCGCGAACCGTGGATCGATGTCTACGACGCGGCATCGTGGAGCGTCCTCTACTGGTGCTCTCACGAATCGATCGCCAACCGCAGCAGGCCGGTGGACGTCCCCGACTTCACCAACGGCCGCTGGAAGAACCCGAACTGGAGAAAGGACAACCACCAACCCGCATGAAAAAGGGCGAGTTCTTCCAGCGAGCCGCCGGGTTTATCCCGGCGGTTACCCGCCGGATCGAGATCCCCAGCTCGGTCTTCAACGAAAGGAACGGTGCAACATGACAACACGAAGAATTGCGCTCCTCCTGGCGACCGCAACGCTGATGCTCACCGGCTGCACGGGACCATTGGTCCCGCCCCAGCGCGTGACCCAGAACGACATCATCCTGCCCCCGCCGTCCAACACCGGCGGCATGGCCCTCACCGAGGCCCTGGCAACGCGCCGATCGGTCCGCTCGTTTGCCGACAAGCCCGTGACCATGGAGCAACTTTCGCAACTCTGCTGGGCCGCCCAGGGCATCACCGACCCGGCCAGCGGCAAGCGGACCGCGCCGTCCGCGATGGCCCTCTACGCCATCAACCTCTACGTGGTCAACAAGGACGGCTGCTACGAGTATCTGCCCGCCGCAAACGCTCTTCGTCCGATGATCGGCCAGGGGGCCCTGGCGAATCTTCGCAGCGCCTGCTGGCAGCCCGCGGTCGGGTCCGCCCCGCTCTGCCTGGTGATCACCATCGACGTCGAACGGATGAAGCCGCGTTCACGCTCCGCCAGGAGCGCCGAACAGTACAGCCTGCTCGAGGCCGGCCACGTCGCACAGAATGTCCTGTTACAGGCGACCGCCCTCGGTCTGGCCAGCGTGCCCGTCGGCGGAGTCGTTGAAGCAGCCACGGCAATCGCCAAGGCCCTGACCATCCCGCCTCCGCAGCGCGTGGTATACCTTCTGCCCATCGGCTATCAGAAACAATGAGGAATCTCACATTCGTGTGCCACTGCTCGCTCAGCAGTGCTTCGGATTGAATGGGTGGCCCAGGTTCTTCGTGAACCTGGGCTCGCGATTGCGGCCTGCCCGTGTGCCAATGCTCTTTGAGCAGTGCTCCTCTTGGACCAGGCTCGCGATTGCCCGTCCACTCAGCCCGGAATCCGGCCCGCACTCTACCGTGGCTTGCACCCGCCTGTAACCAGTGACCAACGCGCACCGTTTACCGCCGCAACTCCGCGTGGTAACCTGTGCCCCGCAGTTCTGTCCGCAAGAAAAGCGGGCCGGGTCCGACGACCCGAGAACCCCCGGTTGTTTTGCCGGTGGCCGCAACATCCGTGGAGGCCCGGTTCTCAGTGAGTGCTTCAGGCGAGCCTGTCAGCAGAACGGTCAAGGTGGGCGATCGCGGCACGGTCGCCGCCGGCGTCGAGATCCTCTCCGGCCAGAGCCGCCGCAAGGGAATCGCTCGCTTGCTCCCCTTCCTCGGCCCGGCATTCATCGCCTCCGTCGCCTATGTCGACCCCGGCAACTTCGCCACCAACCTGGAAGGCGGCGCGAAGTTCGGATACCTGCTGGTCTGGGTCGTGCTGACCAGCAACCTCATGGCCATGCTCATCCAGGCCCTCTCCGCCAAGCTCGGCATCGCCACCGGTCGGAACCTTGCGGAAATGTGCCGGGATCACTATCCCCCTTGGCTGGTCTGGATCATGTGGGTCCTCATGGAGCTGGTCGCCATGGCCACCGACCTGGCCGAGTTCCTGGGCGCCGCCCTCGGCTTCTACCTGCTCTTCGGAATGCCCCTCTGGGTCGCCGGCTTCGTCACCGCCATCGTGACCTTCATCATCATCGGCCTCGAGCGATACGGCTTCCGCCCGCTCGAAGCCCTGATCACCGTGCTGGTCGGCATCATCGCTTTCTGCTACGTCTTCGAACTCTTCATCGCCGACCCGTCCTGGAGCCAGGTAGCCTACCACACGGTCAGGCCTTCATTCGCAGGTCCCGAGAGCGTCCTCCTGGCCACGGGCATCCTCGGCGCTACGGTCATGCCGCACGTGATTTTTCTCCACTCGGCCCTGACCCAGGCCCGCATCGTCACCCGAAGCCCACGGCAGCTCAAGCTGCTCTACCGGTATCAGATCCTGGATGTGATTCTGGCCATGGGAATGGCAGGGCTGATCAACGCCGCCATGCTGATCATGGCCGCCAAGACCTTCCACGAGCGCGGCCTCACCGACGTCGATGCCATCGAAAAAGCCTACATGACCCTCGAACCCACCCTCGGAGCCGCCTCGAGCAAGATCTTCGCCCTCTCCCTGCTCATGGCCGGCCTCTCCTCTTCCGCCGTCGGCACCATGTCCGGGCAGGTCATCATGCAGGGCTTCCTCAACTACCATATCCCCGTCTGGCTGCGCCGGCTCGTGACCATGGCCCCGGCGCTGATCGTGATCCTCATCGGCCTCGATCCGACGCGCACCTTGGTCATCAGCCAGGTCGTCCTGAGCTTCGGTCTCCCATTCGCCGTCATCCCGCTGGTCCTGTTCACCCGCCGGCCGGATGTCATGGGCCCGCTCACCAACCGATCCGTAACCACGGTGATCGCCGGCATCGTCGCAGCGTTGATCGTGTCGATGAATCTTTACCTGCTCTACAATATCTTTGTAGGGAGCTGAGCGCATGATCAAGCACCTGCTGATTCCTCTCGACGGGACTCCGATGGCGGAAGCCGCTCTGCCCGCCGCCGCCTGGCTGACCGAGAAGGCCGGTGCCCAGGTCACCCTCCTCCACGTTCTCGAAAAGAACGCCCCCGCCACGGTCCACGGCGCCGGCCATCTTCGATCGGCCCGCGATGCCGAGGCATACCTCAAGCAGGTCGCGGCCGGCTCCTTCCCGCCGACCGTCCGGGTAGACTGGCACGTCCACGAACGCGAGGTGCCCGACGTTGCTCACAGTCTGGTCGACCACGCCGACGAAATGGCTCCCGACCTGGTCGTGATGTCGACCCATAACGAGGGCGGCCTGCGCGACTGGATCTCGGGCAATATCGCCCAGCAGGTGGTCCACCTTGGCCTGACCCCGGTGCTGCTCTTGAGGCCGTCAGCCTCTGGTACGGTCGTCTTTCCGTTTCGCACCATCCTGCTGCCCCTCGATGGCCGGCCCGACCATGAGCAGGGCATCCCGCCCGCGGCCGCGATCGCCCGACTCTGCGAGGCCGCCGTCAGGCTGCTGATGGTCGTCCCCACCACCCACTCGCTGTCGGGAACCGACGCTGCGGTCGGAAGCCTGCTGCCGGAATCCACACGCATCCAGTTGGATCTGGCCGAAAAGGACGCCGCCGAGTATCTCCTTCAGCACATGATGGGGCTGTCGGATCAGGGCATCTCCACGTCGGCGTGCGTCGACCGCGGCGATCCGGCATCGCAGATCGCGGCCAATGCCGAGGCCGCCAAAGCCGATCTGATCGTCCTCGGGACTCATGGCAAAGCCGGCACTCAGGCCTTCTGGGAAGGCAGCATAGCCCAGCGCCTGCTCCGCCGCATCCCAGCCTCGTTCCTGCTTGTGCCCATATCGAGCGCGACTACGGGCGCTCCTTCCTGACGACACGCTTTTCACACACGCCTTCAGGACCGGCGTCTTCGCCAGAGGCCCCACAACGCGCTCAATATGCCCCCGACGACCATCGCTGAACCCGCGATCATGTCCATTGCCAGCTTGGATCGCGGAACCGCCTCAAACAGCGGTGTCAGGAGGACCAGGACGCCGATCAGCGCCAGGATGATGCCGTTGGGGATGGCGATGGGCATCCGATATTCCGATCCACCCTGCTGCACGACGCTACCCTCGCTGCTCAGAAGTAATACGTCCACACGCCGACCATCGCGGCCATGCCGGCCGCCAGCAAGACCATCATCCGGATCACCCGTGGGCTCCAGTGAGTCGAAAGATCCATGGTCGTTGATTTGTCTCCGCGCTGTGCTTCGGCGCCGGCTCCGAATCCTCTGGCAAGCCAGGTGACCGCCAATCCCACCAGGAACGTGACCATGGCACGGAACAGGAGCGTTTCCTCAGCGATCGGCCTGAGCAGTCCTGCCAGATCCATGAAAACAAGCGTGATCGCGGTGACACCGCTGTAAGTCAGGCCGAAAAGGGCCCCGTCGGCGGTGATCTTCCGGTTCAACGCTCCCAGGATCGTCACCGCCGCAAACGGCGGCATGATCGTCGCCAGTACGGAAATGGCGAAGATCATCATCCCGCTCGCCGCCCGCGTGAACAGCAGGGCCGTGCCGATCGCCGCGAAAGTGAAGATGATGCCCGCGGTCTTCGAGGCCACCATGTAATGCCGCTCGTCCCGGTTCGGGCGCAGCACCCGCCGGTAAATATCCGTGGTGAACATGGTGCAGAACGAGTTGATCTGGGCCTCGGTGCTCGAGAACACCCCGGCCATCAGCCCGACGATTGTCACGCCATACAGACCTCGCGGCAACACCGTGCGGATCAGGCTGGGCATCGCGTGATCGGGGTTCTTCAGATCAGGGAAGAAGTGCAGTGCGGTCAGCGCCGGCATCCACACCAGCAGCGGCATGAGAATGCTGAACCAGAACGCCGCCCCGAGGTAGCTGACAATCGAATCCTCCTCGCTCTTGGCCGACAGCGGCCGCTGGATCACCTGCGCCTCCGTCGACCAGTAGCTCGTACCCATGAAGAAGGTGCCGAGCATCAGGATGGGCAGGGGGCCGAAGCGCGTGTGGGCCGCCCAGAAATCCGCCTTCTCCGCGGGGATGCTCGCGGCGATCTCCGAGATGCCGCCGATCTGGCTGAAGGCCCCGATCGCCACGAAGATGAACGGGAAGAACATCAGCAGGATCTGCAGCACGTCCGTCGCCACCACCGCTCCGAAGCCGCCCAGAAGCGTGACTGCCGCCGATATCACGGACAACAGAAAAATCGAGTAATAGAGGTCCCAGCCCACCAGCGTGTTGAGGACCAGTGCCCCGGCGTACAGGTACAACCCGAGATTGAACAGCATCCACACCAGCGACCAGACCAGGCTGTACGAGAAGCCGACCGGGAACGAGTATCTTGTCTCCAGCCAGCCTCCCAGCGTGTACACGTTCAACCGCCGCAACTTCTGAACCAGGAACAGCGAAACCAGCACCAGGGCCACGCTGTTGATCCAACTGCTCTGGGCGTTGACCGCGCCGATGGCATACATAACCCCCGCCCCGCCGATGAAATCGTTGGCATTGAGGTTGGTGGCAACGGTCGAGAGCGAGGCCAGCAAACCGGGCACCCTGCGGCCTGCCAGGAATGAACCCTCCAGCGACCCGGCCGCCCGGCGCATGATGAAACCCCACGTGACGATCCCGACCGAAAACACCCCGATCATCACCCACTCGATCGGCGCCACTTTCGGGTCGAGCATCTCGACCGCTGCGTCTGCCAGCATGCGCGCTGCCCCTGTTTGTCGCTTAAAGCCATCCGGAGGTACGGCCAGAGGTGCCGCCCGTCACAACCATTGACAGGCGGGATTATCCATGCATCGGCTGCCCATGCAAGCCAGAGCGGCAGCGGCATATCCAGAGTGGTGTGGCATCCGGGAAAGCGGTGGCATCGAACGAAGTTGTGACAGCCAAGCAAGGGTGGCATGGCCAAGTCCGCCGCGGCGGACGCCGCCATGTCCTTCATCAGCTCAAACTCCCTTGCCGGGACCTTTTGGGCCGGTAAGATGATCCGGCTTTCTTGGGGAGAAGACTTGATGATATCCGCAAATTCAGTCGCTCTGGTTGCTGCGTTCGGGTTGGCCGGTTGCATCGCAGCCTTAGGTGCCGATTCGCCGGTGGCCGTTGAAGCCATCCCCGGCCAGGCGGACCTGGGCACAGTCGAGATCCACGGCGTTGCTGCTGGGGCGTTTGCCCTGGTTGCCTGGCGGGCCGCCACGCTCAATCTCGTGCCCGACATTCGATCTCCGTTGCTGGCCCCGCAGCAGGGCGGAACCTTTCGCAATATCTACGACACCGCCGACATGAACGGTATGAATGTCCTGCTGCACGAGGATGACAAGTACCGGCTCTACTTCGGCGATTTCAAGGCCAGGCAGCACGTCTACCGCGCTTCCTCCGACGATGGCCGCCGCTTCACCTGCGACGGCACCTGCCTCGACGCCGCTCTGGCGGTCAACGACGTGCGCAAGTTCGTGGTCGACGGCCGACCGGTGTACCTCATGGGCCTGCATGCCAATACCGGCCGTCTGTGGTATGCGTTGTCCGACGACGGCATGAAGTTCGAGCCGCAGCGCGAGCTGGCCGCATCCCTGGGCGACGCCGACAGGTACATCGTCGCCGTAGGCTGGGTCAGCTCCGGTGACCGACTGCTTGGCTTCGTCTACGGCGCGGGAGCCGTGCCGTCGCTGGATCGCAATCGCCTTTTCGCTCGCTGGCTGCAGAAGAAGCTCGTTTTCACCGATCGCCAAGGCAAACCCCACACCGCCACCGGTTCCCTCGGGCCCGACCGCCAGGTGTTCAGGCTCCCCTCAGGCCAGATCGAAGGCCGCTTCGAAGTCTTCGCCGAGGACGGCAAAACGCCTCTGGGCGGGCCAATCGATGTCAAGCTCGTTCCCGGACACGTCTGCCGGCTCAAATGGGGGTCGGGTCCCCGATGATCCGCCTCTCCGCACTTTTGACAGCCACCCCGCCAAGCGTATCATACCACTCATTGGCGCATTCTTTGGCTTCTCAGACGGCTTCTGACGGACACACGACAATGACACGACAGCGAGCGACACGGTTGAAGGGCGACCGGCGAATGTGGGGCTATGCGCTTGCGGCAGGCTGTGTGATTGCCGTACTGGCGATGCCATCCTGGGCCCAGGCTCCGGCAACAGCGCCGGCCCCCGCACCCGCAGGTCCGACTTCGCCGCTCGACGGCCGGACCATCCGGCAGCTCAATATCACCGGCCTCCAGCGCATCGACGAGGCCTACGTCCGCAACCGAATCCGCAGCCGTGCCGGCGAGGCATACTCGCAGGACCAGGTCGAGAGAGACCGCGGGCAGCTCCTGCGGACCGGCCGCTTCCTCGACGTGAAGGCCGAACCGGTGCTCGTCGAAGAACAGGTGAACCTCACCTTCGCGGTGGTCGAAAAACCCGAGGTCGCGTCCCTCGAAATCGTCGGTAACCAGCAGCTCAAGACCAAGGACCTGCTCAAGGAACTGGCCTTCGCCGCCGGCGACCCCCTCGACATGTACGAGGTCCGCCAGGGCCGCGATACCATTGAGCGACTCTATCGCGAGAAGGGCTACGCCTACGTCCAGGTCACCTATGACGAGGATCTCGTCAGGACCGAGCGCCGCGTCGTGTACACCGTCGTGGAGAGCCAGCGGGTCAAGGTCCGCAAGGTCCGCTTCGAGGGCATCATCACCTACACCGCCAGCGAGTTGATAGGCCGGATCGACACCAAGAGCTACATCCCCATCTTCCGCACCGGCAACTTCGATCCCGACCAGGCCTCCCGCGACGCGGCCACCCTGCAGAAGTACTACCGCGATCGCGGGTTCCTCGACGCCGAGGTCAGCTACGTCACCGAGTTTGTCGATGTGGCCCGCGAGAAGCTGGACGTGATCTTCCGCGTTAACGAGGGGACCCGATACCTGATCGCCGAGATCCATATCCAGGGCAACACCGTGTTCTCCACCGACGAGCTGCTGGCCGAGATGTCGCTCAAGGCCGGTGAGGACTACCTCATCGACGCCCGTCTGATCGGTGACGTCAGGAAAATCGAGACCCACTACGGTTCGCAGGGCTACATCGACGCCAGGGTGGTCTCGCGCTGGGTCTTCTCCAGCGAACCGGGCAAGGTGATCGTTACCCTGGATGTTCGCGAGGGCGAGCAGTTCACCGTCGGCTGGATCGAGGTCGACGGCAATGAGCGGACCCAGGAAAAGTGCGTCCGCCGCGAGGTGGGACTCTATCCGGGCGACATCTACGACGTCACCAGCATGCGGGAGGCGGAGAAAGACCTCAAGGAATCGGGCCTGTTCACCGCCGCGACCGTCGAGGCGGTCGAGCCCCAGACGCCCCAGCCCGGCGTCCGCGACATGCGCGTCACCGTCGAAGAGAACCCCAAGACCAACAACTTCATCGCCGGCATCGGGGCCAGCAGCGACGCCGGCCTCGTCGGCAACATCGTGCTCGAAAACACCAACTTCGACATTGCCGACACACCGCGCACCTGGGGCGAGCTCTTCAGAGGCCGGGCCTTCCGCGGCGCGGGCCAGACCATGCGACTCCAGCTCGAACCCGGAACCGAGTATATGCGCGCTCGTCTCGACTTCCGCGAGCCCTATCTCAACGACAAGCCGATCGGCTTCAACACCGGGCTGTTCCTCTTCGAGCGCGACCGCGACGGCTACACCGAGCAGCGAGCCGGCACGTACGTCAGTTTCGACAAGAAGTTCAAGGAGGGGCTGCTCAAGGGCTGGATGGGCGAGATCGCCCTGCGGCCCGAGTACGTCAACGTCGACGACGTGGACCGATTCGCCGCCAGGGATATTCGTGAGGATGCCGGCGGCAACTACCTCTCCACGGCCAAATTCTCACTCGTACATGACACCACCGACAGCCGCATGGACCCCGGCAAGGGCCACCGGCTGAACCTGTCCTGGGAGCAGGCCGGCGTGATGGGCGGCGACTTCTATCATGCCAAGCTCACCGGCGGCTACACCAAGTTCTGGACCGTCGCGGTCGATGAGTTGGACCGCAAGAGCGTGGTCAGCGCCAGGGCTGTCGTGGGGCAGATCCTCGGCGACGCCCCGGTGTTCGAGCGGTTCTACGCCGGCGGAATCGGCTCGATGCGAGGCTTCGATTTCCGCGGAGTCAGCCCCCGCCAGGGTATCCAGGACAATGCCGTCGGCGGCGAGTTCATGGTCCTCACCGGCGGTGAGTACAGCTTCCCCATCTATGACAAGGTGGTTCGCGGCGTGTTCTTCACCGACATGGGAACGGTCGAATCCGAATTCGGGATCAGCAGTTGGCGAGCCTCTGTCGGCGCCGGCATCCGCCTGAACCTGGAGATGTTCGGGCCGGTGCCCATGGAGTTCGACCTCGCCTGGCCGGTGGTCAAGGAGAGCGGAGACGACACCCGCGTCTTCAGCTTCTTCATCGGCCTGCCATTCTTCTAAGATTGCCTGACCGGCACTCTTGCCACTTCAAGGTGGCATGGCCAGGCCCCGATGAAATCGGGGCGCCGCCATGTCTGCTGTTCCTCGAAGCGTGCAAGCTCCGGAATGGGCGGCCCAGCTTCTTCTTCAACCTCGGCTCGCGATTCCCATCTTCACCGAAGATCCACCGCGTCCTCCGGGAGCAACACCATCGGCTCGATCCAGCCGCCGCAGTAGTCGTAGGCCGGATCAGCACCGGCGAACTCCATCTCCGCGGTCACCAGCAGATTCTCGCTGATCGGGGCCTGCTTTACCGCGTTCGGCGTCACCGAGTAGACGTTCCCGCTCATGAACACCCCGCGGGTGAATCCGCCGTAGTAGCCCCAGTAGCACCCGTTGGTGGCGCTGGTGTCCACCGACGAGATACCGCCGAGATACTCGAAGCCGCTCGTCGTGGTGACCCGGTAAACCATCAGCCCGCTGAATTTCCATTCGCCGTAAGACCATGGGTTGCCCGAAGTGCCCGCATCATAAACGTCGATCGGGAAGGCCAGCAGACCGTAGTCCACGCCGTTCGGCTTGAAATAGTTGAACGCCTTCGGGTTGTAGTTCGCCTCGCTGTTGGTCCCGCGCCCGCCGATGATCTCCCGATGGGCCAACTGCGGGTTCTCCATGTCGCTGACATCGAAGATGGACAGTTGTACACCGTTGATCCACGCGAAGTCGCCGTCCGCCGTGGCATCCTTGCCGATCGTCAGCAGGTGGTCTTCGTCGAGCAACTGGATGTGGTCCGAGTAGCCCGGAGACACCAGCTCGCCGGCCATTCGCGGCGACGTCGGGTTGCTCAGGTCGATGACAAACAGAGGGTCGGTGCGCCGGAAGGTGACCACGAAACCGCGGTCCCCCACGAACCGGGCGGCGTAGATCGTTTCCCCCTTGCCGATGTCCTCGACGCTCCCGACGATCTCCAGGCCCTCACCGCTCTCCGTCAGAACGTACACATTGTTCGTCGAGCCGCTAATGCCGCTGAAGTCATCCTCGGTCGTTGCGATGCGCAGATAACCATCGTTTTCACCCAGCGAGTACTGATTGAGCGGGCGCCCGGGCACCAGGCCGCTGCCGGCGTACTCCGTGCCGGTTTCCGTGAAACGCAGCTTGTGGATCTCGGTGTCCGTCCTCGCCACCGTCCAGAAGCCCGACCAGTCATACTGCGTGTCGGTCACGTAAAGAGCGGCGGTGCTGGCGTAGATCGTCCCCGCGTCGGCCACGATACCGGTGCTGACCGGCTCGGCGGTGGGGCTGTCCGCATCGATGGTCACGATGTTGGTCAGACCATAGCCCTGCGGGTCGTCCGGCCGCGAGATGTCCTCCCAGCCCACAATGTCGCCCGACCGCTTCGTGCCACCGGCATCCACCACCTCGTAATCCGGCAGCCACTCTTCAAGGGTAATCTGGTCGAGCTGCAGGGGCAGCCAGATATCGCTCGGAATACGCGGCGTGGTCGTCAGAACCACATGCAGTTTACTGCCGATCATCCGGCTCGATACCAGCGAGCCCTCCAGCCGCACCTTGGCCTCCACCGCCGGGTTCGCCGGGTCAGTGACGTCGATGAACGTGACCAGCACCTGGCTGCCGTCGTTCCAGGGCCCGCCGATGATCTCGTCGTCCTGGACACCGCTGTCCGGATCGCTGCTTCCGCTGCCCGTGCCGCCTCCGCCGTCATCGCCCGGGACGGCCTCGCCGGGGACGATCTCACCCTCGGATCCGTCTGAAGTGCCGCCGCTGCCCTCGGTGCCCATCGGCGGCTCGCTCGCCTCGGCTGCCCCAACCGTGCCTCGTGCGTCCGTGGTTACCGTGTCCATCATCAGCGGCATCGGATACCAGATCCACTCCTGCGACAGGGCAATCAGTTTGTCACCGTACAGGTAGAGCGAGTCCCCGTAGGATTCGAGCGGCACGCTCGCAATCTCGACCAGCGGCGAGGCCCCAGCGATATGAACGACATTGCCGTCGAGAACGTAAATATAGCTGCCGTCGTTCTTTACGAGGTCACTCTCGTCGACGCCGGCCTCCTGGATATTGGTCCCAGAGTAGTCGGCCGCCCCATCCGGGGCCCCACCCTCGGCTCCGCCTGTCGCGTCGTCCACCATGTTCTGAGAGCCCGACGGGGCTGAAGGAAAGCCCCCGAAGACAGGTACCGGCCCGCGCGAATTCCGCATCCACGCCTTGGCCTGATCGGCAAAATAGCTCCGCAGCTCTTCGCCTGAAGAGAAGCTCTTGAGCGTCGCAGTACGCTGTTTGTTCCGATTCAGAATGTCCAGGCAGTTCGCCCCGCTGATGGCGAGCACCAGACCGCTCAGGATCAGAATTGTGTAACGTCGCATAGGAAGCCTCCCCGATGAATGCATCCACCCGATGGAGTCCGCGCACAACGCCCGTACATAGGGCATGTACCCATATTATAAGAATATCCCAGTGTCCGTTACGACAGACGGATGCCCGCCTGACCTTCGCCTTTCAACGCGGTACACGGCCCCATATTCCGCTAACATCGTCCGATTCTCGGACCGGCATTAGCGTTGCAAGTCTTTTCAAATTAAGATCTTATAGCGTTTATAGGAGCCGCAGCCGTTCCCGCGAGATGACATGCCCAAGCCCACCGATGGCGGACTTGATCGATCGGGGCCAACGCCGGCATGTTCTCCTGGACCTATCTCGTGACCCTGGCCACGCCATTCGCGTTGGGCCATTGTGCACTCATCGTCCCGCCCTGCCTTGACTCAGCCTTCATCCTTCCGCCTTCATCCTTCTTCTCACCTGCCGTTCGCATAGAACCTCGCCCACACGTGGCTCTTGTCCATCTCGACCGCCTGGGCGAATTCCTCCCCGGCCTGTTCCGCCTGGCCTTTGCCCAGCAGGCCCAGCCCGATCGCGAAATGAGCATCGGCGGCCCGGGCGCTCTCCGTCTGCCGCTCGCCGAACTTCGCGAAGAAGTCCACCGGCTCGACAGACGCAAGCCGCTTCCGCCCCGCCTCGATCAAATCGTCAAACACCTTCTCCGCCCCGGCCGTGTCACCCTGCTTCATCAGGCACAACGCGTGGCAGTATCGCGTTGCCGGCCAGACCCCCGTGCCCGGCTGGCCCGCGCCCTGCTTGAAAAAGCTAGCGGCCTTGGTCGTGTCGCCCAGGCCCTCCCAGGCCTTGCCGGTGTAGTAGCTGATTTCCGACGCGCGCCGGCTGTTCTTCGGCGCCGCGAGGTTCTCCGGTGTTTCCGATGCCTTCTGGAACTCGACCAGGGCCTCGGCAAACCTGCCGGCCTTCATATGTGCCAGTCCCCGAAGCAGGTGCGCATCCATGTACACGTCGTAGATGCCCTCGGAGCCCTCGCGGGCGTGGAAGCGGTTGCTGGCCAGATAATCGATCGCCTGATCGTACCGCCCGACCAGCACAAGAACCCTGATCTCGCGAAGAAGACTGTCCTGGCTGCGGCCGACAACGTCGTGGTTCTTCTCCAGCATGGCCATGCGCCGCTCGGGCTCCGCGTTGCCGATCTCATAGAGCACGTCCAGCTCGAAGTGCCAGCGTGGATCTGACCGATTCCGGGCGATCGCTTTCTCGTAACAGTCAATGGCCTTGGCCACGTCGTTCTTCACCCGCCGATAGGCCCATCCCAGGTTGCGGCCGACCATCCCGAAACCGTCATCGAGCGACCTGGACTTCTCCCAACAGGCAATCGCCTCGTCCGGCTGAATCTCGAACAGCAAGTTGCCCAGGTAATAATAAGCCCGCGCATCCGCGGGCGCAGCTCGGATCGCCGCCTTCAAGACATCCGCCGTTTCGAGCCGGAAGGGGAAACAGAAGTCACTCGGCTTCGAGGTGGCTCGCGCGTAGCACGCCTGTGCGGCGTCCGCGTTGGCTTTCTGCTTCTGGAGATAGCCCAGGAAATAATGAACCAGTGGATACTCTGCTGCGAACGGCGTCTTCGCCTCGATCGGCCGTTGGAGCACTTCGATGGCCTCGTCCCATGCTCCGCAGCTCATGTAATCGGCTGCCAGCTCCATGTATGACTGCACCTCGCCGCGCATCGCCCGATTCAAGTCCGCCAGCGCGGATGACGCCACCTCCGGGGCTTTCATGGCCGACAGCACCAAATACATCTCGTTGCCAGCCAGGAAGTCGAGTGGATCGTCGGGCAGGACGGCGGCCGTCACGGCCTTCGCTTCCTCGTATCTGCCCGTCTTCCGCAGGATCATCGCCCGAATGCTTCGGGCCTTGTTGTTCAGCATGTTCGTCGACAGGCACTGATCAGTCTGATCCAGCGCCCGAGCATAGTCGCCCTTGCGGCACGAAAGCTCGGCCAGTTGTTGGTACGCGGCCGAGTGAAATGCCTGATCCCACGAAGCTCGGTGAAACTGATCGTAAGCCTCGTCGAATCGCGCCTGCCCTCGCAGCGCCAGGCCCAACTGGTAATGCGCCTCCGTGTTGCCCGGCCGTGTGTATTCGGCCGAAATCCGCTCGATCGCTTTTCGCAAATACCCCTCGGCCTGGGCGTACAACCCGCGCTTGTTCAAACGCATGCCGAGCATGGTGTTGCAGCGTGAATCGCCCGGATCGCGCTTCAGCGCCTCCTGGTAATAGTCTTCCGGGTTCACCGCAGGGTTGTGAATCTGCTCCACGCGCAGACCGGTGAGATACAACTCCTCGACAAATGGAATGTCCCGTGGCTTGGGCGGAGGCTCCACCTTCCTCGGCAACTCCTTCACCGGTTCGCGATCGACCGGCCCGTACGCGATCAGCTCCTCTCCGTCTGCTCCGAGCAGCGCGACCCGCAGATCGCTCGCCTCAGTGCCAGCGGGCACCGCCACCTCTTTCCTGAATGGATGCTCGGGACTGATATTGATGGTCTGTTCAAAGACGACCTTGTCGCCGGCCGTCAGCGTTGCCTTTGCGTTCGGTTGCCTCTCGGTTGCATGGAACCCGAACGCCGCCACGTTTTCCGAGCGAAGCTCCAGGTTCACCGCCCCGTTCAGGTTGGCGTTCTTGAACCCGCCGATGCCGCGAACCGGGTACCAATACTGCGTGAAAACCTTGGTCTCGCCCGGCTTGATCCAACTGTAGTCCGGTTGATTGTCCGACCACGCCCCGACCATCAGTTCGACGTAAGGCCCGTCGCTGTCGGTCAGGATGCTGTCCCACAGCTTGCCCGACGCACCCGTGCCCCACTCCCACAGCTTGGCCCCGCAGACAACGTGGTGGTCGCCGACATGAACCACTCCCGCATCCCGCCCGTGGTCATACCCGCCCATGAAATTGTCCTTCAGCTCCCACGCGAAGAAGGAGTTCGGGCTGGGCATGTTCTTGAACCAGCTCAGATCCACGCCTGTATAGTCGTGCCCCAGGTACCGGCCCTGCGCTATCGGCCAATAGGTGAAATCAAGCTTCGAGTGGTGGGTGGCAACCTGCACGCTCGGCGGAAAGATCACCTGGTAATCGTTGTTCACGTGAACCGCCACGTTTGCCCAGTAAAGGATCGAGTGCGGCTGCGGCGTGCGGTTGAACAGCTTGACCGTCGTCTCGATGTATGACTTGCCCGGCCGCAGCGTCAGCCCGATGAGCCACTTCATCCGGTGGCGTCGCTCGATCTCCCCGAACCAGATGGTCCGGCTGCCGTCGGGGTTCTCCGCCAGGCGGTAGTCCACCGTCATGAACGTGGTGTTCCGGTGGTGATGAAACGCACACCACTCGACGCCCCCGGAAATCCACGCCCCGAGCATGCCGATCAGTGCAGGCTTGATCACGTGCTGGCGGTAGAAGAAATCATAGCCGTTGGTCTTGTCCCGCGCCGCAAACAACCGCCCGCCGATCTCCGGCAGGACAGTCAACTGGATGTACTCGTTCTCGAGGTTCAGCGCGGTGTAGGTCTGATCCTCGCGTTCGTGCGTCAGCCGATCCTGCAGTGGATAGGGATAGACGCGTTTCTGCGCTCCCTGGTAGGATTCCCGCGTGTAGAAGATGGGATTGGGGTCCGGCGGCCCGACCTTGTAGGTCGGAATGACCATCGCCTCTTCCCAGACCCGCACGTCCGCTCGGTTCCCCGCGGAAACCGCTTCGGCTTCGCCGCCTTCGCACACTGGCCGCCCCACGGCCAGCATGGCTGCCACGCCGCACAACACCGTCGAAACACGCATCTTCGCAACATCTCCCACGGCACACCGAAGATGATGATACTTGGCCGAACGAACGCCTCTCAATCCCGATCGAGTTCCAGCAGCCGAATCGGCCCGATGTACACGATCTCCTGGTTGTTCTTGGCGCTCCAGTAGTCTTCGACTCGCAGCCGTAACGAGAGGGTCTTCACATCGGCCGGAAGCGGCGGCAGCGGCACAACGAACCATTCTCCCAGCAGCCGCGGGATCCCCAGATCGGCCCTCCACAACTCCCACTCGTCCCACAACAGCCGGATCGCCCGTGACCCCGACCACCGCCACTTGGCAACGCCGAAGCCGAAACTCTCCTTGTTGATGTCCGCCAGGTAAATCACCAGCGCCAGCCGGTCCCGCCGCCCCGAAATCGGAACGTTCACCGGCAGTTCCGAATGCACGCCCGCATTGACCCGCAGGTGCTTGGCCAGGGCAAAACACGCCACGCGGATGCCATCATGCTCATGGATCCCGCCGATCCAGTCACCCCAGAAGGTCTCCTGCGGCTCGGGCAGCACAGTCGCCAGCACGTGGTTGTGCCGCTGCCACACACCCGTTCCCACCTGGATGGGCGGGTCGTTCAGATTCGACAGCATCTGCCCGATCGGAGCCACCGTCTTGCTGTACTCGGCCACGCGCTCCGCCAGTTCGACCTGCCGCTTCTCCAGCAGCTTCTGCATAGCGGCAGCATTCGCGTTGGCCCGATTTGTCCACCACTCGACATACTGGCCGGTCATGCCCGGGCTGTTGATCAGTTTGGCGACCTGTGACACCTCTTCCAGGACCCGTCCCCGCACGCCGGCGATGAGTTCGTCGGCTTTGGCCGTCTCGCCGGCGTAGATCGCCTTCAAGACCGCGTCCTGATGCTCTGGATACCAATACTCCGGATACGGCGCCTGCGCCGCCGCCAGCCCAGTCCGCACCTCGCGGTCCATCGCTTCCAGGTATTCCTTCTGAAGTGTTCCCGGCTCCAGCAGCGACGCGGACTCGGCCCCCGCGCGCAGTTCCGCCAGCTTGGGCTGCAGCACTTCCAGCTCGCCGCGCACCCGACCGCGATCCTCCAGAGATTTCAATCGTGGCGGGCACTGAGGGGCATAGTCTGTGTGAGTCCCCCAGTACATGAACCGATCCTGCACCGCGTTCAGTGCCGCGTCGAACGCCGCCGCCGTCTCCACCTGCCCTGGCCCGAACACCATGTCGTAGATCCGCCGCCGGATCGCCTTCAAATCGTACTGCTCCGGCCGCCAGCTCCACCAACCGATCACCGGCACGAGATAGTGCTGCTGCCCCTGCCAGCCGTCCCACGGCATCACCGCGTGCACGTAGCGCCCCATCTCCCGCAATTCCCGCTCGTTGGGATGGTTCCAGCCGTCCGCCAGGTTGAGGGCCGGCGTGTAAGAGCCGCCCGCCGAATGCAATGACGGGTGCGGCAGTCGCGGCCAGTTATGCCACCACGAAGGCTTCACGCGAAGCCCGATCGCTTCACCGTCCGCCGCATCCTCCGCGCACGGAACGCTCGTGAAATACCACACCGCCTTCTCCATCCCCGGCACGGCCACGATCTCCCGGTTGAACTTGTGATCGACCGTCTGGTAAGCGCCCTTCGGCGGCGTGACAGCGATGCCGTCCCCGCTGATGCCGTGCTCCCGCCCCAGCGCCAGCACCCGAGCCACCATCTCCTTCGGGTCGCCGCCCGGCCCCTTGTCGTCGAACGAAGCCCACAGGGCGTTCGCCCCGAGATCGAGAAACTCCTTGAACAACGCGATCACCGCATCCTGCTGCTCGGCCGGAACGCCGCAGTTCACCACGGCGTAAACCCGCAGGTCGCGATCCCGCGCATCCTTGATCACCTTGCTCATCTCCTCCTTGTTCAACTTCGCTCCCGGCTCGAACGCGTAGATCCCGTCCCGCAAATCGATGAAGTTGACCCGCGAGCTCATCATGCAGTCGAAATTCTCGGCCTTGAAAAAATACTGGTAATGCGGATGCGGCCGGCCGCGAAGCGCAATGCTCGGCCAGTCGCGAATTGTCGCCCTCTGAACGCTCAGCTTCTCCGCCTGCTTCCTGAACAACTGAAACAGCGTGTCCTGCCCGTAGATCACCCCGCGGCCGTTCGTCCCCGCCACCACCGCCGTGATTACCCCCCCGTCCTGCCAGACCTTCAGCGCATAGCCGTCTGCTTGCTCGGGTACCACCAGCTTCTGTTCCGCGCAGAGCCGCTCAAGTGCCGGAAACGTCCCCCGCAGCCCCAGCAACACCCGCACCCCCGAATCTTGACGAGCCGGCGGGTTTATCCCGCCGGTTTCTTTCCGTTTCTCCGTGCCTGAAGAAGCATCCGTGCCAACCTCAATCGCCCACGTCTGACCGAATCGCCGCTTGACATACCGCGCCAGCAACTCAGCACCCGCGCGCTCGGGCGGGCCGGCCTTTTCCGATATCACGATGATCCCACCGCCGTCGACCGCTGTCGCTTCTCCCCATTGAACCTCACTCACCCCCGGCATCAGATTCACCGGCGGCGCGCCTTCCGCAATCACCGTTCCCGTCATGAGCCATCCAACGAGCGCGCTCGAAAGGATTCCGCGCACCGCTCCCCGGTAGGAGCGGTCTCCGACCGCGATCCTTTTGTAGGAGCGGCTTGCAGCCGCGATCATCGGGCTGACGATCAAGATCAACAAGACGCCACGCATCGAACTATCCCTCCACAACACTTGCCTGCTGGGTGCCACTGGCGGCTTGCCCGCCAGTGTTCTGCCGTTCGGTGACCGGGTACAGCCAGACACCCGCCCCAGCAAACCGCGGCACGCTTGCGTCCTCTTGCATTGTCTACATTTATAGCCTTATTCTGTCAACAGGCCAAGCGGAGAATGCCCCGAGTCCGGGGGCTCTGTAGAAGCATTCTCCAGGGATTGGCTCCGCAATGATCAGGAGGCGAACGCATGCGACTTCTGAGCAGTCTCATCTCTCTGGCAGCCTTATGCATAGCTCCGACAGCCATGGCCGAACTCTCCACGGTCGGCCCCACCGGTGAGCAGGCCGCACGCGACCTCGTGCGCCGACTCCTGCCCGTCCACTCGGACCGCTTCGATTTCCAGGGCATCCCGCAGGAGAACGACCGCGACGTCTTCGAACTGGAGAGCCAAGGCGGAAGAATCATGTTGCGCGGCTCCTCGGCCGGTGCCATCTGCTCCGCCCTGAACTGGTACCTCGAACATCATTGCCACTGCCACGTCTCCTGGCTGGGCAATCAACTCAACCTGCCCGTCCCGCTGCCCACCGTGCCCGAAAAGGTCAGGAAGGTCAGCCCCCACCAACACCGCTACTGGCTCAACTACTGTGCCTTCAGCTACAGCCTGGCATTCTGGGACTGGCCGCAGTGGGAGCAGTTCATCGACTGGATGGCCCTCCACGGGGTCAACATGCCGCTGGCCGTTACCGGTCAGGAGGCCGTGTGGCGCGCGGTCGGCAAGCGTTTCGGCTTGACCGACCAACAAATGGCCGACTTCCTCCCCGGCCCGGCCTACCTGCCCTTCGGCTGGATGGGATGCCTCGACGGCTGGGGCGGGCCGCTCCCGCAGAGCTGGATCGATGAACACATCGATCTGCAGAAGAAGATCCTGGCTCGGCAACGCGATCTCGGCATGACGCCGGTCCTCCAGGGCTTCACCGGCCACGTGCCGGCCGGCTTGAAGGACAAGTTCCCCTCGGCCAGATTCCGTTCAACGAAGTGGGGCGGTTTCCCTGAAACTACATTCATCGACCCGGCCGATCCGCTTTTCATCGAGGTCGGCAAGGCCTTCATGGAGGAACAGACCCGGCTGTACGGAACGGATCACTATTACGCCTCTGACACGTTCATCGAGATGATGCCGCCCAGCGACGATCCCACCTTCCTTGCCGGTATGGGCAAGTCAGTGTACGGAGCGATGACGGCCGTCGACCCGCAGGCACGATGGCTGATGATGGGATGGATCTTCATCAACAACGCCCGGTTCTGGCAGCCCCCGCAGGCCAAGGCCCTGTTCGGAGCCGTCCCCGACGACCGGCTCATCCTGATCGAAATGGGCAGAGACAAGTATCTCGAAACCGAGGCCTACTACGGCAAGCCCTGGATCTGGACCACCATCCGCAACTACGGCAACGTCGTGGACCTCGGCGGCGATCTCCGCAATATCATCGAACGCGCCAACCGGGCCATGACCAGCCCCCAGCGCGGCCGCGTGTGCGGTTCCGGCGCGATCATGGAGGGGCTCGGCTACGACCCGGCGATGTTCGAGCTGGTTGCGGACCTCAACTGGCGGGATGACATCAAGGACATCGAACCCTGGCTGATGGACTTCATCCATCATCGCTACGGCCGGCGGTCGCCGAAGATGACCCAGGCCTGGAAACTGTTGCTCGAAACGGTCTACGACAAGCCCGGCGGCGACGGGATCGTCTGGATGCGCCCCGCGCTCAAGCCTCGCAAGCACGCCCGTGACCCGATCCGTTACGACAACCGGACTCTGGCCGCCGCAGCCCGACTGATGCTCGATTGCGCCGACGAGTTCGACCAGGTCGATACCTACCGCTACGACCTCGTCAACGTCGTCCGCCAGGTCGTCGCCAACTCCGCCCGACCGATCCACGAGCAGATCGTTCAGGCCCACGCAGACAAGGACCGCAAGAAGCTCGCCGAAGCAGGTGCCCGCTTGAACGCACTCATGTCGGGCCTCGACACGCTGCTCGGCACGCGTCGCGAGTTTCTCCTCGGTTCCTGGCTGGCCGACGCGAAACGTTGGGCGACCAGCGAGCAGGAATCGCGCCTGTACGAGTGGAATGCCCGCACCCAGATCACCCTCTGGGGCCCCCCGGACAGTAAGCTGCAGGGTTACGCTCGTAAGCATTGGGCCGGCTTGCTGGCCGATTTTTACGGTGGGCGATGGCAACTTTTCTTCAAACGCCTGGACGAGGCCCTCGCCGCCGGCAAGCCGTTTAACGGCGACGCATTCGAGCGCGAATGCCAGGCCTGGGAAGACCGCTGGACGCACGCCTCGAACGTGTACCCGACCGAGCCGACCGGCGACCCCGTCGCCACCGCCCGAAAGCTTCTCGCCACCTACGCACCCGAATCTCGGTAGGGTCCGCGCTCGCGGACCATCTGCTTGACGAGCTGGCGGGTCTATCCCGCCGGTAGGAACGGCTTCCAGCCGCGATCTTGGCGAACGGGTGGGTTTATCCCGCCGGTGGGAGCGGCTTCCAGCCGCGTTCTGACGTAGGAGCGGTCTCTGACCGCGCTCTTGACGAGCCCAGGGGTTTATCCCCTGGGTCTTCAGCAAAGCAGGTGCGGCCCGCAGCAGCGGGTCTCGCTTGACTCACCTTGTAGCCGCGACCCTCTCCCGCGACAATCCTTCCGGACCGAACACAGGAGGATCCGAATGAACCGACCGGTGATGTTTTCCATCATTCTCGCATATCTCGCCGTCGCGGCGGTCTCTTTTCGCGCGATTGCCGCCGAGTCCGCACCAGCCCCGTTCTCCGCCGATTTCTTCGTCAGCCCGCAAGGCCACGACCAGAACCCCGGCTCCGAGCAGCAGCCTTTCCGCACGCTGGACCGGGCTCGCAACGCCGTCCGCGACCTGAAGCAAACCAATCCGAACCGGGATTTGACGGTGGCCATCCGAGGAGGCACCTACACCCTCCGGCAGACGGTCGTATTCTCGACCGATGACTCCGCCGCCCCCGGCCATACCATCACCTATGCCGCTTACCCAGGCGAGAGACCGGTGCTCAGCTCCGGCCTGCCCGTCACCGGATGGCAACTGGCGCAGAAAGACCTGCCCCGCCAGGCGTCCGCCGCGAGGGGAAAGCTTTACACGGCCCCCGTGCCTGGCGACGTCCCCGAGGTACGCGTGTTGTTCGACGGCGGTCAGCGCCTGCCGCGGGCGCGCGGCCGCGGGTTTGCCCAGCCCACCGCTTCGGACTGCACAGAGCACGGGACTCATCTGCACCACATGCATTTTCCCCCGGGTGCGGTCCCGCCCTGGTCTCCCGGCCGCAACTGGGAACTGGTCGTCGTCCCGATGGGCCCGTGGGTCATGAACATCCTCCCGATTACCGCGGTGGACAATGCCCACCATGTCCTCCAGACCGATGTTCCGGCCACGTACTCCCTCGTCAAGACGAAATTCGGCCACTTTCCCGGCGGCACTGCCTGGATCGAGAACGCCATCGAGTGCCTTGACCAGCCCGGCGAATGGGTGTTCGACGCCGCCGCGCGCCGGATCTACCTCTGGCCTCGCAACGGCAAGCCGTCCGAGAACATCGTCGCGCCACTCCTGAGCGAGTACATCAGGATCGAAGGTCACAACAGCGGCGGCCTCTCCGGCGACAACCCCGTACGTGGCCTGGTGTTCCGCGGCCTGACCTTCACGCATGGCAATCGGCTCAAATGGCAACAGGACAAAGCCGGCCGCGGGCTCCAGCACGACTGGGAGATGTTCGACCGGCCGACGGCCATGCTCCGCCTGCGCAGCGCGGAACTCTGCACCATCGAGGCGTGCAGATTCGCCAACGGCGGCGGAGCGGGCATCCGTCTCGATCTCTACGCCCAGCGCAACCTCATCCGCGGCAACCTCATCGAGCACCTCGCCGGAGTCGGTGTCCTGCTGGCCGGGTACGGCCCGGGACTCAAGGACGTCAACCGCCGCAACGAAGTGGTCGGCAACCACATCCATCACGTGGGCGAGTTGCTCTGGCATTCGCCGGCCGTCTTCGTCTGGCAGAGCGGCGAGAATCGCGTCGCCGGCAACCTGATACACCATTGCCCCTACACCGCTATCGTGGTCAGCGGCCGCATCATCTGGGATCGCAAGGGCGTTGCCGAGTGCTCGCGTACCATCCGCTGGGAAGAGGTGGACAAGGTGCTGCCCCCCGCCTCAACGCAGCCGACCTGGAGCAACCGCGAGCAGTTCCTGCACGGCCGCCGCAATACGGTCGAGGGCAACGAGATCTACGAGGTCATGGAGACGCTCGGCGACGGGAATTGCATCTACATCTCCGGCACGGGCGGGCAGAACGTCGTCCGGGCCAATTACCTCCACGATGTCTCCAGCCCGAACATGAACGCCGCGATCCGATGCGACGACGATCAGCACGGGACGACCATCACCGGCAATCTCGTCTGGCGGACCTGCGGCGAGGGCTTTATCAACAAGGGCAACAACACCTTCACCAACAACATCGTCGCCGACCTCCGGTCGTGTGCGAAAGAACAGGGCAAAGACCCACGCGGCTTCATCGTGCTGCCGTATGGTGAAGTGAAGGGTGCGGTGATCCAGCGAAATATCTTCTATTGCACCGATGCCAATATGAGACTCCTGTTTGAAGGCGGAGGTAAGGTTCGCGGATTGCCGCGGGCGACCCTCAGCGACTGTAAGGCCGATCAGAACCTCTACTTCTGCACCGAAAACCCGCGATGGGCCGACGAACACCTTCGCGAGCAGTGTCGCCAAGGCGTCGAATGCGCGAGCATCGAAGCCGATCCGCAATTCGCCGATCCCGCCCAGGGCGATTTCAGCCTCCTGCCCGACTCGCCGGCACTCAAGCTGGGTTTCGTTCCTCTATCGGTAACCCCCATCGATCGTACCGTTTTCCCCTTCAACGAAGGAGACTTGTTCCCCGGCAGGTAACCCCGCGGTGAAAGATCACGACAAGGGCGGCTGAAAATGCCGACCGCACAGCCTCGTGTCATCACAGCCGAGTCTCGAACCCGTCGAAACGCATAACGGGCGCATTCCGCATTTCGCCATTCGGGTTTCTGGCTTCATTCGTCCCGCCGCGAGCCTGCCCGTCCTGGTCCGCCGTGGCGACCGTGGCGGGCGGATCTTCGACATTCGGGTTTCTGGTTTCATTCGTCATTCGGGCTTCGTCATTCGTCATTGTTTGGCCGGGTGGCCCATCCATCCGCTTCGTCCCGAGCCTGTCGAGGGTCCGCAGCGGATGGGTGGGGTCACGATGATAACCCCCAGGAACCTTGCTGTCTGACGGTCTAACAGTCGAACGGCCGGGTGGCCCATCCTCGTCGCGGCGGGCCGGCTCGCCGTGGCGAGGGTGGGGGCGCGATGATGGACTGCGCCAACCGCACCTTCGTGTGAGCATGCTCTTCATCCGGCCGACCGCTGCTCGCCACGGCGTCTTGCCACGCCGAAGGGCAGCGAAGGTGGGAGCTCAAGAAGCGAAGCCGGGACCGCTTCTTCACAATTCCCCCTTGAAGGCCTTGTCGAGGATGGAGGGGAGGAGGGCGTCGAGTTCGGCGGCGGTGGCGGCCTGGAGTTCCTTCAGCCGGTCCACCTTGGCTTGCAGGCCGTCCAGGTACTCCACGATGCGACGCTGCCCGGAAAGAGGGGGCAAAGGGACGATGGCTGCCAGCAGATTGCGAGGTCGAACAGCCGCCTATTGCCTGGTTTCAGGCGCATCGACGTACTCTTGGTAGTGCGCGAGCGCCTGCCCCAGCGGCACCGCCGACCAGCACCGGGTCATTTCCGGCCTCCACTGCGTTTCCAGGGGCCTTGCCGGGACGCGACCCGCCGCACAGAAAGACGGCGGCGTTCCAGGCTTCTGCGAGTTGCCTCGATCTCGTTGGCCAGATCCTCCTCATCCGGAAGATAGAGCTTGTAGCGGCTGGCGAAGATCCGGCGGGCGCTATCGCCCAGGGTGTATTTCACAACGGCGTCGTTCTTGTCAGTACAGAGGATCAGGCCGATGGTCGGATTGTCCCCTGCGCTGAGGCACTCACGATCGAAGTAGTTGACATACAGTTGCATCTGCCCCAGGTCGGCATGGGTCAGCTTGGCCGTCTTGAGATCCACGAGCACGTAGCACTTGAGCACTACGTGGTAGAAGACGAGGTCGGCATAGAAGTGGTCGCCGTCCAGCGAGATCCGTTTCTGCCTGGCCAGGAAAGCGAATCTTTTGCCCATCTCCAGGAGAAATGCCTGCAGCTTATCCAGGAGCGCTTCCTCGAGCCGGGATTCAACGAGGCGATGTGACTCCGGCAGGCCGAGGAACTCCAGCACAATTGGGTCCTTGATGACGTCAGCGGGGGACTGGATCTCCTGGCCCTTCCTCGCCAATCGCAGCAGGCCCTTCTTGTCTCGGCTCCGGGCCAGACGCTCGAACAGCAAGCTGCCAACCTGGCGTTCCAGTTCGCGCGAAGACCAGTGGTTTTGGCTGGTTTCCAGTTCATAGAACGACCGGGCCGCCGGTGATTCGACCTTCAGGAGCACCCGATAATGCGTCCACGACAGATTGGGGTTCAGGCGTCCGGGAAGAGCTGATTCGTCACTCGCCGCGTGACGTTTCAACGCAGCCCGCCTGCTGCGAGATTCGTCACGCACTGCGTGACGAATGCCGGGCTCCAGCAAATGTGGGTAAGTGCGATAGAAGAGGCGCATGTACCGCAGATTACCAGCCGTGAAACCGGGACCATAGTCGAGGCTCAGCCGATTGGCCAGATTCTCGACAAGCTGCTCGCCGTATTCGGCCCGCCGCTGGCCGCCTTGCTCTTCCTCGACTATCTCCCTCCCAATCAGTTAGTACGTTCGGACCATGGTGCTGTTGACCGAGCGGACCACCTCTGACCGCGACTCGTCCAGAATCGCGCGGACACGGGCGTAGAGCCCTTCGATCGAGGATCGGCGAGCCAGAGCAACCTGCGAACGGGCCTCCCTTGGCCGAAGCTCCTTGGTCATGGTGTCCTCCCCGTCGCAAGAGCCATCCTGATCTCGCTCATAATGTCCATAATCCACTTCTCTCTCACCAGGGTATCCTCCACCAGCATCACCCTCGGCCCGTCCCTTGCCGTGGTGGCTCCGTCCCTCTGCGGTCCGGGATCGCGAAGAAGGCGGGGCCGGCGGTAATAGTCCATCCCGAGACCTTTATGGATCCGTGGAGTCCTCCAACCTACGGGTTAAGGATCTTGCGGATGCTTTCGGCGCCGACGGCGAAGGCCAGACCCTCGGTGCCGCCGCCGGAAAGCTTCCAGTCGCACACGCCGATGACACGTCCGTCGCGGTCGATGAGCGGCCCGCCGCTGTTGCCGGGGTTGATGGCCGCGTCAGTTTGGACCCACTGGGCCAGCCTCCCGGCCCGGACCGCGCTGACGATGCCCTTGGTTACGGTGCCGGTCAGACCCCTGGGTGACCCCAATGCATAGCATTCATCGCCGAGGCTCGGTTCGGAGTCACGTAGCCGAAGTGGCTGCAATCCGATGGATTTGCTCAGGATTAGTGCAGCAAGGTCTGTGTCCGAATCGAATCGCAGCACCACGGCAGAGGCTTTTTGCCCTTCGGGCGTGCGGACCACGATGATGCTGGCCCCGTCGACCACGTGATTCGCAGTCAGGATGGTCTTGGGAGTGTCGATGCAGAATCCCGAGCCGATCGCCTCATCTGCCTCAATGAACACGACCGACCGTGCCGCTGTCGCCACAACTCCATCGGAAGCCGGGCGCGAAACGGCGGGGTCTGGGTGAGTCGCCGCTGCGAGTTCAAATCTGGCCGCCTTCGCCTTGATCAGCGAGCGCATTCGCTCCTCGAACTCCCCATAGGGCGGCTTCTCCGAGGCGGCGGCAGACCATTCCGCATCGATTTCCGCCACCGTAGCGTCATCCATCAACAGGATCTTCTGGGCGACTTCATCCCAACCAGGCGAATGCTTGAGTACCCAGCCCATCGCCGAGGGAAAGGAAAGCATGCCAGCGTACGTCGCACCTGGGTGGTACGTTGTATATGCGGTGTTTCCGTACACGTTGGTGTAAGCGTTGCCGGGCGCGGTATAAACAAATGGTCGCTGACTCACGTCTGTCTTGGTGATCAAGAGCACATCACCGCCTTCCTTGGCTGCGCGCCGCGCCATCTTCTGCTTCAACTCTGGCAGCGAGGTGTAGGCATTGCCCCCGCCAGCTATGATGCCGATAAGACGATAGTCGTGCGAGCCAAGCTGAGAGGTCAGTTCGTGCCTGGCCTTGATGCTCAATGCTGACCTCTCCCGAGGGCTGTTGTGGGGCAACTGCAACTGGGCGGCGAACTCCTCACTTCGGCCAGGATGACCATCCACCACCCTTGCACTTTGGACAGGCTCGATCTTCCACTGCCCCAGTGGCTTGTAGTCGATTTCACACAGGGCACAGCCCCAGATACACAGGGGCAGCAGGCTCGTGACGATAATCACACGGCCCGGGATAGATTTCCGACTTCGCGAAGCTGTCATGCTGATGCCTGCCTTTCTTGCCTATTGCCCGACACAGTGCTGGATGCCGTCGGTGTACCCCTCCAGGCTGAGCGCTATCGTCGCAGTTCCCTAAGCTTCACCCAGTCGCCGGGGGCGCGTTCATAGGTCCAGAACCACCAGCCGTTCATGGCGCGGCGCCGGGCGGCAACTCGGGCGGCGTCCGAGGGCGAGTTGAACAGCCGGCCATCGTAGCGGATTCGCCCATCTCGCCGGACCTTCGCTTTGAGTAGATTGCCCTTGAACCGCGCCCGCAGACGCATAGGCTCCCTGATGTAGCGGGCCAGGACCGGCTGGCGGCCATCCAGCTTGGCCCGGCCGCGGATCCGGCCCTGTCCGTCGAGTTTCAGTATCCGGATTCGACCCAGCAGCTCGTCCAGCCTCTGCCGCTCATAGGCCCGAATGCGTCGGGCGAGTTGCTGCCGCAGATTCTCCGACTTGGCAAACTTGCCAAGCTGCTTGTTACCGAGCGGACGGACGATCCGCAGGATCAGTGACTCAAGCTCCTTCATATGCCCGTCGCCGATGGTCAGGTACACGCTGAACCGGTCCCAGGACTGGCCGTGGCGGTCCCTGAGGTGCTGGGTCAGCCGGTTGCGGAGGTTGCGGGCCAGGCCGACGTAGTACAACTTCTTCCGCCGGTACAGGGCGTAAACGCCGTGGCGGCCGCGCACAAAGTCACGGATGATGTCCTCGTACTCCTCCAGGGCAGTCCGGGAGATGTTCTCCAGGAACTGGCATACGAGCGGTTTACGTCTCGCCATGGTTAAGGCTCTCCTCTTCCAGGCTTTCACATATCGGCTATCTCGTCAACCACTGCGTGAACAGAGTACCCAGGACACCAATGAAGCCGGCCCCGAGCAGCAGGAGCACCTCTTTGACCACGCCTCGCTTCCTGGCAGTCCGAGTTGCCTCCTGCTTGCGTCGGAGCTCGGCGGAACGAATGAGTACTTCGGTCACTGTCTCCATTTCCACCGCTTCCTGAATGCGCGTCTCCGCAGTTGGCCCCTTGGCCACGTGTACCGGCAAGCCCATCTTGTTTTCCTTTTCGACCAGAGCCTCTTGGGCGAGCTTTGCGTTCTTCAGGAACGGCTCTGCAAGGAACCGCTGGATCTCTTCAATATGCTCCCTTTCCAGACAGATGCTCTTGGCCTCAATGATCTTGAAAATGGCATCGCACGTGATCCGAGCGACCCGGCGCAGATGATCCAGCTCTTCCGCCCAAAGATGACCCGTACAGACTGTAGTGCTGGCGAGGCCGCGTTTGATATGATCCTGAAGTATCTCCGACTTCCTCCGGTTGTATCGTTTCTCCTCCGGTTCCATGTCGCGATCAACACGAAGCAAGAGTTCTTGTTGGGCGTCAGAATCGAGGAAAGTCAGCGGCGTCGTCATGGTTCCCCCTTGAAGGCCTTGTCGAGGATGGAGGGGAGGAGGGCGTCGAGTTCGGCGGCCGCGGCGGCCTGGAGCCGGGGGACGACAAAACGTCGACAAGTATCCGCTTCGTTCGGCATCGACTACCGCTCTGATCGCCGTCTGTGCGGGTAGATGAG
Source organism: uncultured Planctomycetales bacterium (assembly GCA_964586235.1). Taxonomy (GTDB): domain Bacteria; phylum Planctomycetota; class Phycisphaerae; order UBA1845; family PWPN01; genus JAUCQB01. Next base: position 41,905 of record CAZPIO010000005.1, on the reverse strand, counting down.
TCTCGCTGCCACATTACGCCAAGCATGTCGCCGGGCAGGGTCCTGAACTGCCTCGGACCCACGGCCACCCTGCCCCTCGACCCCCGTAAAGTACATCAAGACGCCCTGAAGTGCCAGCGCCATGCCCCCCCACGGAATCTGCGAAATCTGCGGACCACGCCTTCCGTCTGCCTTGACTCAGCTCGCCACGGCGAGTCGCCCGCCACGGCGGACAGGCCTGCGGCGACCTTCCGCCTTCATCCATCATCGCGCCCCCACCCTCGCCGCGGTCGCCACGGCGGACCAGGGCGAGGATGGGCCACCCGGACCTGGTCAGATCGTAGCCCAGATCCTTCTCATGCACATCGGCGTCGGCCACGGCCCGGCCGGCAGCCTTAAGCGTACTGTCACGCAGCCTCCTTATCGTTCACGCTCCATCTTCTCCACCATCGCCAGCCCCGCTTCCGTCGTCCGGTAGCGCTGCAAGCGGCTGCGCGGCTTGTCAGGAATGGTCCGCTCTAACCAGCCCGTGGCGAGCATCGGCTCAAGGTAGGCCTTGCGAAAATGTTCCCGGTCCTTGATGCCGCTGGCCTCCTGCAACTCCTCCCGTGTCTTCGACTCCGTGCGGGCAGCAATCAGAGCTGCCACGACTTGCGGGGCGACTTGCGGGGTGACTTGCGGGGTGACTTGCGGGGTGACTTGCGGGGTGACTTGCGGGGTGGAGGCGCCAACAACCATCTGTGCCTTGAAGGTGACCGTGAGAAAGCCGCTCTGTTCGCTGAACCTCGGCGGGGCCGCGCCATGCCGCCTGCACAGGGCAATCACTCGGTTCGTGCCGCGGCCCCATACTTCCACCGCTCCGGTGCGGTGAAACGCGCCCGCAATCAACGGATTGACGGGCTTGGAGTCATGCTTCCCTGAAAGCTGTTTGATCGTGATGCCGGTCGGCAGCCGGCCGTAGCTGCGGATCTCGATCCGGTCGTCAAAGACCGCGATGGCGATATAGCCGGAGTAGTGGGAGTAGTCGCGGTGCATGACGGCGTTGAGGAGGATCTCCCGGAGGGCGTCCAAGGGGAGCGGGAAGCGATCTTCGCGGAATATCTGTCCCTCGGGGAAGCGGGCCCCCAAGGGCATGGTCTTCGTGAGAAACTCCATACCCTCCCGAACCATGGCGAAGGCGTTCATCTGTTCCTGCCGGTTGTCCACGATCTCGCCGGTGACTTCGGTGCCCCGGAAACGTCCCATCTTGAGAAGGCATTGCGGGTAGTCGGGCAGGAATCGCTTTCCATAGAGCACCTGGGCGGCCTGCGTCAGGACGCCACCGACCCGCAGTCCCAACCGGTCGAGGATTTCGCCGATGTCGCGGCTGGTTTCCGGCGAGATCCGGTTCTGCTGGATGGCCAACTCGCGCGTCCGCAGGATTTCCTTGCGGTCCAGGTCCTTGAGCGCCAGTCTCTCGGCGGGAAGGTTCTCCCAGCGACGTTTGGAGTGGCCTCGCTCGACGAGCGGTCGTTCGTATTTCGCCTGCGGCATCCGCCGGGTCGTGCTCCCCACGCGCTCATAAGCCCGACCTTCGTAGGTGAACGGGCGGACGTCCTGGCTGTCGTCGATCGCGACGGCGATGACCTCACGGCCGGCCTTGACCTTGACGCGATGAATGGACACATGAGCGGGAGGCTCGAAGCGGTCGGCGGCTTGCGCGATATCTCGGAGCGTCTGATCGGAGACCTGCTGTCCCTCGATGGTCCCGTCCACCCGGACGCCGAAGAGAACCGTACCGCCGGAGCCGTTCAGGAAGGCGCAAAGGGTTTGCATGCCCTCCTTCAGCTCGCCCGTCGAGCGCTTGAACTCCAGCGCCGGGCCTTCACCCACTCTCACGATCCTGGCAAGCTGTTTCGCGGCGAACGTCATGTCATCAGTCCCATGCTCAGTGCGCTGGTTGAAAGCGAGTAGTGCTGCACCTTCTGTACCGGTTGCCATGATTGCGCCACCGGGTCCATGGTGGTTGTCAGCGGCGGCCCCGGCACGTCCGGGATCACGAATTGCGCCGTCCCGTGCTTGGCATACTCTCCAGCCTGCTGGAGCCCGTCGCCTGGGGTGGCGTAGGTCGGCTTGGCCTCGACCACGGCGATGGGCATGTCTGGCCGGTAGCGGAGGATGTAGTCGGCCCGCTTGCCGGGGCGGCGGCGGCCCCGCTGGCCGGTGACGATGATACGGCCATCGGTGAAGGTGACCTGCTCGTTGAGCCGGTGCGGCTCGGTGTCCCACCCAGCGGCCTGAACCCTGGGAACGACAAAACGTCGGCACGTGTCCGCTTCGTTCGGCATCGACTACCGCTCGGATCGCCGGCTGTGCGGGTAGATGAGTCTGGCTGCCACATTACGCCAAGCATGTCGCCGGGCAGGGTCCTGAACTGCCTCGGACCCACGGCCACCCTGCCCTTCGACCCCCATAAAGTACATCAAGACGCCCTGAAGTGCCAGCGCCATGCCCCCCACGACCCATCTCCGCGTCCGTTTCCCGCGTCGGAGTTTACCCGTCCTGGTCACCGTGGCGACCGTGGTGGGGGTCTTCCTCTTTCCCGCCTCCGATCCCTTTTCGTGTAATTCGCCTATTTCGTGGTTGACACCCTCTCGCCACCTCCCCGCGTCCGAGTTCACCCGTCCTGGTCGCCCGCCACGGTGGGCAGGCTCGGGGCGACCGTGGCGGGCATCTTCTTTCCCCCTCTCCCAGAATCTGCGAAATCTGCGCAATCTGCGGACACCCCTCCGCCCGCTCACGGCCAAGAGCTGAAAGCTGACTGCTTCCCCTCACTCCGTGTCCATCGGTGGTTCCCATTCTCCTCCGCAATCTTCTTGGTTCCCGGCGTCATGGCGGTTCCATCCATCCGGTCTTCGTCCCACCACAGTCGTCGCGCCGAACCTGTGCCGGTCTTCCCCATTCGGATTTCTTTCGTCTCGCCACGGCGAGTCTTCGACATTCTGGTTTCGTCATTCGTCATTCTTCTCCTTTCCTCCGCGTCTTTCGCTGCTCCGCGTTCCGCCTTCATCGCTTCTTCCGGGGCGCGCTGCCGTGTTACGTTCATGATGGGACCAGCGGACAGGCTGCGCGCCGACCCGCACTGAACTGGCCGGCACCCCGCCCGTCTCCCACCTACGCTCTTTGACAAGTCAAACCCTTCTCCAGAAGCGATCGGCACTCATCCAGCGCGATGAAAACCCTCCTCAACCTCGTCCGCCCGACACCCGAGCACTCACGGCACGTTTTGCGAAACGAACCCAACCACGCCGGTAGTCTTCAGCTATCAGTTCTCCGTTGTCAGTCTTCGCCGGCAAGTCGTCACCGCCCGTGTCTGGCTGAAAGCCGAGAACTGATAGCGGACGGCTCCTTTGCGCCAAACGAACCCAAGTAGGACTTGGGCTGTCTGGGCGGAATAGGTAAGAAGCTGCTGCTCCATCCCGCTGAGTAATACGCGGCAGGCTCCGATTGCGCGAACCGCCGCGGCCGGGAGAATCCGCAGAACACTGCCGATGATGAATCCAGCGCAACCGGAGTAAGCTCATGGGCTTCTCTTGAAGCCAAAAGACATAATTACACCACCTTCTGATTCTCAACGCTCTTGAAACCCTCACGGAGGGCCCTCCCTTTCAATCGCTCGCGCCGCCTTGACGGTATGAGGTATCCCCGGACCCGCTGACGCGCGAACGACGGGCGTACCCGCGAGGCGGTGTTCGAGAGGTGGTTGGCTCAGCGAGATCCTGTACAATAAGCCGACTCCGCTCGGCGGCGTAGCCGGGAGGACTGTCTCGGAGATCTCGAACAGCGGGTGGCACGCTTTCCACACTGGCTCTCGTACCGCCAGGGCGGCGTCCGGAGGGGGGAGGCAATAGTACGCCGCGCCGCAACAGAAGAGAACTCGGATTCAACAGGGTGCCGCGAACGGTGCCCCGGCTCAATCAGCAGCAGGAGAAGCCAAGGATGAACGTTGACATCACCATCGTGCGTACGCGAATGCTTCGGTTGGCACTATCGGCCTGCCTGGCCGTCGCTCTCGCCGCTCCGGGCGCCGCCCAGGGGCAACAGCCGATTGCCATCGGCCCCTATGTGCAGAACGTGGGAAGCAGCAACGCCACGATCTGCTGGGCCACGGTGAGCGGTGAAGTGACGGTCGCCCCGCCGACACGCCGCGACTCGATCTTCCGCGGGTACCAGGTGCACTCGATCGTGCTCCGCGGCCTCAAACCGGGCACGACTTATACCTACAGCGTGCCCGGAGACACCGGCGATACCGGTCGCTGCTCCTTTACAACCTCCGCCGATCAAAAACACCCCTTCAGCTTCTGCGTCATCAGCGATACCCAGAATCGCGAGAACAAGGTTCACCAGTCGTTCGTCGAGCACATGATCACTGACAAACCCGACATGCTGTTCATCTGCGGTGATCTGGTTGCCGACGGCCGCAACGTCGGCGACTGGGAGGAGTTCTTCCGGGTGGAAGGCAACCTCTTGCGCGGCGTGCCGTGCTACGCCGTGCTGGGCAACCACGACCGCGAGTCTCCGTGGTACTTCCGGTTCTTCGCCCTGCCCGGCAATGAACGGTATTACTCCTTCGACCGCGGGCCGGCTCACTTTGTCGTGCTGGACAGTCCCGGCCGATACATGCCCGAGGACAACCAGTCGGTCACCGAGGCAGACCGGCAACGCTTCGAGCGGCAGAAACAACAGTACTGGCAGGAGCAGATGCAGTGGCTCACCGATGATCTCTCCGGGCATCCGGACGCGAAGTACGTCTTTGTTTTTCTTCATTATCCCATCTATTGCCTCATGGCTTCGCGCGTGGAATCGACCAACGAGTTACGCGCCCGCTTCGGGACCGTCTTCCAGGACCACCGCGTCACCACGGTCTTCAGCGGCCATGATCACCACTACCACCGGGAGGTCGCAGGGGGCGTGCATTTCGTGGACGGCGGCGCGGCCGGCGGCAAGGCCCGTCCGATCGACGCCCCGATTCTGCCCGAGACGGTCAAGCATGCCGCCGTCGAGTCACTCTCGCGCGTTGAAGTCGGCCCGGACCGGGCAAAGGTCCGCGTCATCGATGTGGCGGGCAACACGGTGGACGAGTTCGAATTGTCGCCGCGACCCCGGCCGGCGACCAAGGCACAGTGAAGCCCAGGGGTAGCCGTTCAGTGGGCCTGGACACGCGGCCGATGTACAATCGCTCAGCGTGCCCGACGGCGGAGCCGGGCAAAGTCATCTGGAGACAGACACCCGCCGAACATGAGCACTGAACCCCCAAGCAAGAGCCTCGCAGCCATCCAGGGCATCATCGATGCCGGGCGGCCATTGATCTACGTCCAGTCCGCCGAAGAGGACCGCGTCATCGGCGTGCTCGCGCGCATCGCCGAGCAGCGGCGCGCCGGCCGCGTCGACCTGTTCCTCTGGAGCGTGACCGAGGGCCTGCAACAGAACGGAAAGCCGCTCAAAAACCAGCCCGACGGGCCGCGCGGCATCCTCGATCTCATCGTGGCCCACGACAAGCCGGCCATCTTCCTGCTCAAGGACTTCCACGAGTTTATCCGCGACGCCGTCGAGATCCGCCGCCGCCTCCGCGACTTGTACTACGCGTGCCTCGATACCGGCAAGTTCACGGTCATCTGCTCGCCGGTCAAGTGCATCCCGGAAGAAATCAACCGCGAGGTCGCCTTTGCCGAACTGCCGCGCCCGGACCTGACGGAACTCGAGGAGCTGCTCCGGGCCGAGGCAGAATCCATTCCCGGCGCCGGCGGCTCGGTGGGCCTGTCAGCCGAGACAGTCTATGTGCTCACCCGTGCGGTGCAGGGCCTGACCTTCCACGAGGCCCGCCACGCCCTCCGTCGGGCGATGGCCGAGCATGGCAAACTCGATGCGTCCGTCGTCCCGACGCTCGAACTGGAGAAGCAGCAACTCGTCCGCAAAACGGGCCTGATCGAATATGTCCCCAACACGACCGGCGTCGAGCAGATCGGCGGGCTTGAGCTCCTCAAGACCTGGCTGACGCAACGGCGGGAACTGTTCTTCGCACGCGAGGGCATCTCGTCGGAGATCGTCCCGAAGGGCCTGCTCCTCATGGGTGTCTCGGGCTGCGGCAAGAGCCTTTCGGCCCGGGCCGTCGCGAACGTCTTCGGCCTGCCGCTCTATCGCATCGACATGGTGCAAGTCTTCTCGGCCGGGATGGGCAACGCGGAGCACCTCTTCTCCAGCGCCTGCCGCGCGATGGAGGAAGTCTCCCCGGCCGTCGTCTGGTTCGATGAGATTGAAAATGGAATCTCCCGCCACCACCAGGATAACACCGGCGTGCTCGATCGGCTCTTCGGGTTCTTCCTGACCTGGATGCAGGAGAAGCCCGCCGGGCTGTTCGTCGCGGCTACGGCCAACCGCATCGACCTCCTGCCGGCCGAGATGATCCGCAAGGGGCGGTTCGATCAGGTCTTCTTCATCGACCTGCCCGACCACGACGAGCGGCTCGAAATCTTCAGAATCCACCTCTCCCATCGCGGTGTCGACCCGTCCACGCTCAGGCTCGACCTGCTCGCCGACCGCACCGAGGGTTGGACCGGCGCCGAGATCGAGCAGGCCGTGATCGCGGCCCTTGTCTCGGCCCGACTGGCCAAAGAACCCGTCACCGACGACCATCTGTTCCCGGCCCTCCGTCAGATCGTTCCGCTCTCCAAGACAATGCGGGAGCAGATCAGCCACATCCGCTCCTGGGCCTTTGACCGGGCCGTCCATGCCTCGGCGCGAAAGAAGTGACCCGGCCTTTCCGTAAGCCATTGCATGTCAAGATGTTATCGCCGCCGATGGGTCGCAGGTGTGCTCGGCTGGAAAAAGCGAGCAGCGCCGTGGATGCAATGGAAGGGGCGATGCTAAAATACTAAAAGCGGGCCCGGCTACTGGCCGGGCGAGGTCGTACAGGAAATGCCGCCTTCAGGTGTTTGGGCATAGGGCTGAGTATCACCAGGGGGGACGGGAAAGATTCGCGCGGGCGATCTGGAGATGGGAAAATAATGGCGATCCGGGCCGCAGGCAACTCTTTTCTCGCCTGCATGGCCGCAAGGGTCGCCAGATCACGCGATCGCCGGAAACCCTCCGCTCTTAAGTTGATCGAAGTCCTCGTGTTGGTGGCGATCGTCGCGGTGCTGATCGCGAGTTGGGTGCCGTCTCTCGCGAATGCTCGCGGACAGCACCGTCGATGATGGAGTAGGAGTGTACCATGCGTGTGCGGGTGTCAATCTGGATCGTTTTCACCGGTGCGTGCGTCCTGCATCAGTCGGCGCGAGCGCAGTGGACGCAGGTTGTCCCCGGCATCGAATACGCCGAGTTCACCACGGCGGATCCCAATAACCTCTTCGTCACCCGGATGGATCGCAGCAACACCGGCGTCACGCTCGAGAGCAGTGTGGCCAACGGAACGGTCAGCGGCGCCCGCGAGACCGTCCGCAACCAGGCGGCGCGGTATGACGACACGATCAGTTGGTGGGGCCAGAGCTGGGGTCAGCGCAACGACGTGATCGTCGCCGTCAACGGCGATTTCTTCAACGGGACCACGGGCGTGATCACCGGCGGGCAGTGCCACTCGGGCTGGTACTCGAAGCGGTTCGGCGACTTCGGCGGTTACAGCGGATTCGGCTGGACCGTCAACCGCGTCCCCTTCATCGGCGGGTGCATCAACCATCAGGCCGCCAAGCAGACCGTCACCTACCCGGCGACGGGAAACACCCAGCAGTTCAAGGGCATCAACCGCGCGCGGGGCTCGGACGAGCTCATCGTTTACACCCCGCAGTACAACAGCACGACGCTCACCGACGGCTCGGGAAGCGAAGTGCTCGTCGAGATGACACGACCGAACGTCATCATCTCGCCGCCCAACAAGGCTATCGGCTACGTCCGGCAGATCCGACAGAACCTCGGCTCGACTTCCATCCCGTTCGACCACGTGGTGCTGTCCGCCACCGGCTCGGCGGCCACCACCCTGCTGAACAACGTCTCCGTCGGAGCCGAGGTGGATCTGTCCCAGATCATCAGCGACTACAACGAGCCCGACACGAGCGGAGACAATGGCTGTGCCTATGCCACCGGCCTCGACTGGCAGAAGACATTCGCCGCCGTGGGCGTGAACTACCGGTATCTCGAGGACGGCGTCGTCCGACCGCCGGACCCCGACCACTCCGGCTATGCGGGGCTGATCGTGCGCAACCCGAGAACAGCCGTCGCCTACAACGACACTCACATCTTCTTCGTGGTTTGCGACGGGCGCTCCGCCCAGAGTGTCGGGATGACCATGACGGAACTGGGGAACTTCTGCATCGACTACCTGGGCGCGACCGAAGGCGCCAACCTCGACGGCGGGGGCTCGTCCACGATGGTGGTCAACGGCGTGGTCAAGAATGATCCGTCGGACGGCTCGGAGCGAACGGTGGCCAACGGCATGATGATGGTGGTGGTGCAGCCCAAGCTCCAATCAACGGCCTTTTACCCGGGTGATACCGTCAAGACCAACACAACGGCTAACGTGAGACTCGGTCCGGGTACGAACTACGCCGCGATCACGACCGTGACCGTCAACACCCAGGGACTTGTTCTCGATCACTCCCTCCGGGGTGTTTACGCGAAGGGTTACTATTGGTGGAAGTGCCAGTTCCCCGCGGCCACGGGCTGGGTGGCACAGGATCTGCTTACCCTGGTCGGCAGCGAGCCTCCACGGATCACCCAGCAGCCGTCCGGTCAGACCGTCGCCACGGGAGATACGGCCATATTCATCGTCGAGGCGATCGGCGCGGGTAGCCTCACCTACCGGTGGCAGAAGAACAGCGTCGATCTTGACAATGGAGGCCACTACTCCGGCGTCACCACGAACACACTCACCATTTCCACCGCCGATAGCGGCGATGCCGCGAACTACCGCTGCGTCGTGAGCAACCTTTACGGCAGCACGCCGTCCGACCAGGCGGCTCTGGAGGTGACGCCCCCGCCGGGACCCCCCGGCGATTTTGACGGCGATCTGGATGTGGACCAGGACGACTTCGGATGCTTCCAGGCCTGCCTGACCGGACCGGCCGTGCCGCAGAATGATCCTGCCTGCGCCAAGGCCCTGCTGGACGATGCTACCGGCGTCGCTGACGGAGACATGATCCTGTTCCTGCAATGCATGAGCGGCCCCGGCGTGCCCGCCGACCCGAACTGCGCTTCCAGCCCGTAGCGGCCCCCGCACTGCTCACGGAGCACGGGCAGGGGAAGGAGATGGCTGGTGAAAACGCATGGCGCCTCGCAGGCATCTGCGAAAGGCGACTCGAACCGTGTGTGGACTCGACCGTGACAGGTCCTGCATAGCTTTCCCGACACCGCTCGTCGGTATTCCCCGCTCCTCAGGTCAATCCGCGCAGTGCGGATCGCCCGGAATGCTCTCGCCACTGTAGCAGCGCTGGACAATCGCGAAGTCCGACTGGTCGACGTCTCCGTCATGATCAAGGTCCGTTGCGTTGCATGCCGGCGTTGCGATGTGAGGCACGTCCGGCCCCGATGCGCACGACTCGAACGCGGCGTAATCGTCCTGATCGACGTCGCCGTCACCGTTGAAGTCGGCGGGAATCGGGATCGGGGTGATGTCGGTGATGCTCCAGTCGTCGATGTGCAGCGATTTGATTTCCCAATCCGTGCCGGCGAACTTCCAGTAGGCAATGAGTGTGATCACGTTCTGCGTGGGGACAACGGTCCCTTCCAGCGGCATCCAGTTGGTCGAGTTGGAGCCGATGAGCCGGACATACGACGCACTGTTGTCGGTGATGCCGTCGCCGCCATCGGCGCAACTCAGCGGCGAGGCGTCGCCGTCGCGGATGCGCAGGCGAACCTCGTGCTGGGCCGGATTGACGTCCGCCCGCAACGACGCCCAGAACCGCACCCGGTACTGCCGGCCGGGCACGACGTCGACCTCCTGCCAGATGGCGCCGGCGGAAAGCAGATCACCCGGCCTGACGGAAGACATGCCGATGGAGTTCGTGCCTTCGTGGAACCTCGGGATCGGCGTGTGCGTGCCAGGGTTGTTCTTGATCGACGACTCACCGGCCAGACAACTCGACCAGCCGTTCAGGAAATAGGCGGGGTCCTCAAAAGACGGATTGATGATCTCCGTGTCGACCCCGACGTGAATGTAGTCCGTCTTCTCTCTGGTTGCAGAGCCACTGGCGGTCGTGACGGTGAGTTGGACCGTATACGCACCATTCTGTGCGTACTGGTGGACCGGATGCTGAGCCTCGCTGGTCCCACCGTCTCCGAAGGCCCAGTCCCACCCCGTGATGCCAGGCAGATCGCTCAAGTCGCTGAACTGCACGGTCAGCGGTGCCGGCCCCGAGGTGACGTTGGCGGCGAAGTCCACCGAACCGCCGTAGAGGATGTCGATTGTGGCCCGATCAATCTCGTTGCCGTCGTCGTCCAGTGTCCGCACGACCACCGTCGTTAGGGCATCGGCGACGGTGATCTCGCGCCGCCATTGCGTGACCGACGGCCAGGCGATGCCCTCCTCGCTGCCGTGCACTTCCATGCGGGCCGCACTGACCGGTGCGGTGCCTTCGAGTACCACCGTCGATGACTCGGTCGTGATCGGCTGACCGTTATTGGTGGTGATGGCGAGGTAGACGTTGGGCTCGTGGTAAGGCGCAAGCTCGGCGCGAAGCAGGTTGTTGCGGATGGTCAACCGATGCTCCCAGTGCATGTTGTCGAAGCCGGCGTCCGGGCCGTTGAGTCCGCGGACAAACTTGGTCCAACCCGACGTCCCGTAACCGATGGCCGGGTCGCGGTACACATCGTCGTAGATGAGACGATGGTAGTAGGCGACGGCGGGCAGCACCCGATCTTCGCGAAAGACGCCGCTGGTCGTGTTCAGCGCTTGCCAGCCGCCGTGCAGAACTTCGCGCCGGAACGGCGGGTGGTTGTACCAGCGATGAACGTCGTCGTACGGCGAGACGAAGAACCCCCACGTCTCCCACTGGCCCGACGACTCGGTGTCCCAATAGGTATCGTCGAAGTCGTACAGCAGGTGTACGAACCGGTGGTCGGAAGGACGGCGGTAGAAGCGGTAGTTCTGGTTGTGGATCATCCAGGGCGAATCGATCAGGCAGGTGACGCCCCAGACAGCCAGGCTCCGTCCCCAGTTGGCGATATCGACCATGTTCCGCACGCCCGGTTCATAAGTAGCCTCCGGGACGTCTGGGCGAGTGACCGCAAACAGCGCGCTCAAATCGCTGCAGGTCGCCCCATCAAGTTCCAGCTCGAACCAACTGCAACTGGCGCCCCAGGCGATGTTCCAGGAGCCCCACGTCGTCGTCCACGGAGCAATGCCCTTGTACATCGCCCCGTTCTGGTCCTCGTCCGCGAAATGGCGATCGATGAAGTCGTCGCAGTGGGCATCCGCGTAGAGATGGACGCCGGCGTCACTGGTCGGGATGGCGGCGTTGGCTCGGCGATGATAGCGAGTATGGATGTATTCCGTCCTGGCCGCCGGCAGACCCATGTCGTTGACCAACTGGTTGATGATCTTGTTGCGCAGCAGGGTTTCGTCGCCCTTGCGGAAGTTCAGGTTGAACCGGTCGGCATCACGGAAATGATACCCGTCGGGCAGGTGGATCTTGTACGAGTACTTCGGACCGCCGCGCGTTCCGCTGCGGAGCCTGATCCGGCTCGTGTGGTAGGCCTTGTCACCGATGATGAGCGTGCAGTTCCGCTTGCGTTTGTCGTAGCCTTCACCGTTGTATGGTTCGTTGATCACGTAAGCGTGATTCTCATCGTTGATAATGATCCGGAAAATGGTCAGATTCGAGTTGATGACGGTGTCATCCACGGCGTACAGACACGTCCGCACCGGGATGAAGTAGTCCGCATCGCCGTTGGCAGGAAACCGGACATTGCCTCCCGTCGCGCCGGCGATGATATAGAACTCCATGACGGTGTCATGGGCTTGTGGCGGGATCGTCCCGGTGTAGATGCCGTCGCCGGCGGTCTCATCGGCGCCGCTGAGCCCGCCCGGACCGTCGTCGTCCATGGCCGTCGAGGTGAACATGCCATCCTGATCGCGCTTGTGGTACAGCATCACCGAGGTCAGATGGCCCGCGCCGACGCGCGCCGTTACCCTGACCGTGTCGCTGGAGGTCGGCACGAGCGGCTCATGGTGCACGCGATCGATCGACGCGGCCGGGTCCGCATGGTTCGATGGGTTCTGGCTGTTGAGCCCGCCTGGCGTGCCGGTGCCGGAGCTGGCTCTCCATGTGCCCGGCAGCCGGCTGTCCAGCGTGTAGCTGATCCGTTCCAGCGACGGTCCAGTGCCGTCAGCCGCGGTCGGCCACAATCCTTCCTGGCGGTATTCCACGATGTCCACACGGTTGCCCAGAGCGTCCCGGATTTCGATTTCGTCCGAGAAGTTCGAGAGCCGGCCGTTATAGGGCCCCAGGACGCCGGTGATACCGTATGTGCTCTGCACCAGGTCCGGATCGTGGGCAATCACCAGGTATCCGCCGGCGGCGATGATGGTGCCGGGGGGAAAATCGAAGCTCACGCCCCCGCTCAGTGACCATGGCGTGGGTACGCCGTCCAGCGCCGGACACAGCTCGACCGGCGATCCGCCGGTGTTGTGGATCTCGATGTATTCGGTGGTCGGGTCGGCCGGACTGTCCCCGACCGGATGGTACATGATCTCGTTGATCACGATCGGCGGCGGCAGGGGGGCGACGTTGGCCGCCCCTGGAGTCAGAGTCGTCATTTTGATCCAGGCCTTGCCGCCGTCGGGGTCGCGCCCCTCCGAGGCGTCCGTGAGTGGCTGGTTGCCGAAGTCGTGGCCGTCCACCCACGTCTGACCGTCAGGCGCGACCAGATACACCTGTTCGCCCGTGCCGCTGAGGCCGAAACCGACATCCTGCTCGGTGGCGACCCAGTAACCCCCGGCCGCGATCACGGTCGTGCCGGCCGAGTAGCTCGCCGAGATCTGGGCCTTGGTGGGGTTGTGTGGGGTGTCCGTGAGATAGTACCCGTTGAGATCGACGGCGGTGTCGCCGGTGTTATGGAGCTCGATCCAGTCCGAGCCGGTCGAGTTGGCCAGGAACTCGTTGACGACGATGGCCACCGGCGGCACCGGCCCGGGAACGTTGGCCGCCCCCGGCGAGCCAAGCAGCCTCGCCGACGGCGCCCAGAAGCGCCCCACGTTGTGATTCCTGTTGAGATCGGTCAGCTCGATGGACCGGCCGTCACCGTCACCACCCACCGGCCAGGGTGCCTTGTCGTCATACTCCACCTCGCAGACCAGGCCGTCGGAGTCGTTGCGCAGCTCGATGCGTTCGCCGTCGTTGGCCAGCCGGCCGTCGTAAGGCCCCAGAAAGCCGATGCCATACACACTTGCCGCGCTGGCGGGATTGCTGGCCACGCACACTCGTGCGCCGGGCGGAAGCGTCGTGCCAGGCGGGAAATTGTAGCGGATGCCGTCGGCCAGGCGCCAGCTGGTCAGGTCAACGGTCTGCGATCCGCGATTGGTCAGTTCGACGTATTCCCGTTCCTCGTCGGCACCGGGTGCGTGGTACATCAGCTCGCTGATGACCACGTCGAGGTAGGCGGTAGCGCCGGCGGCGGGCATGGTCCACCCCAGCGACACGGCCGCAATCAGACACGCAACCGGACCGCAAGCCACCATCCGGAGTGAAGATAATGACAATTCACACCTCAGCAGGTTACAAGGCCTCTCTGGATCGCCACACCTGGGCTCCGCTGACTCCAGTATAGCATAACCAGCAGGCAAAGAGCTACCCTCCCTGACCAACCATCTGCTCATGCTTGACCGTTCTACTTCGCCGAGGTTCCACCTTGCAGCATCCTCAGCGTCGTCTCGTGCTGTGGCGAGGCGACCGCGCCGCGCAGCAGGGGGTCGTCGGTCTCGACCATGTGCTGATACAGGCGCCGAGCGAGTTCGCTCCGAATGGCCGCATGCTCCGGTCTGCCGGCGAGGTCAACCTGCTCCCATGGGTCCTGGGTCAGGTCGTAGAGTTCCAGATGCGGGTGAAAGGCCGTCGCCGGGTTCTCCGGGACCACGGTGTCGGACCTCGGCCGCCACTGTTGCGAGGGATCCTGAAATGCCGGTCCGGCGGAGAAGTTGGCGATGAGTTTGTGCGTATCCGTGCGGATGCTGCGCCGCGGGTCGTAGTAACCGTGATAGGTCAACTCGCCGAAGATCACCTCGTTGGGCGTGTAGGCTCTTCCATCGAGCAGCGGCGCGAACGACCGCCCCTGCACGTTGGTCGGAACGGGAATGCCGGTGAGTTCGAGGATGGTCGGCAGCATGTCAATGTTCGAGACCATCTCGTTGCGCACAACGCCGCCGTGCCACCCCTCGCGGCCCGCGTGGCGCAGCAGCAAGGTCACTTGCAGGCCGGGCTCATAGACGCTGCACTTGGCCCGCGGCATCGCGATGCCGTGGTCGGTGGTGGCGATCACCAGCGTGTTTCTCTCCAGCCCCAGCTCCCGGATGGCCTGCATGAACCGCCCGAACTGCTCGTCCACATGACGCACGGCACCTTGCAGGCCGGCGAGTTCCTCGCGCGTGCCGGGCGTGTCGCGCAGGTAGCCGGGTACGTCGACGCCGAGCGTGCTGTCAGGCTTGAGATGCGGGCCGGGGAAACCGTGGTCTCCAGCCGGTCGATCCGGCCCCTTGGGATACGGCAAACGGTGTGGCTCAATGAAGCCCGCATAGAGGTAAAACGGCCGCGTGCCCGTTGCGAGTTGCTTCAACTGTTCAATGACTGCGGTCGTGCCCTCGGCCGCCTTCGACTGGTTGATGTGCTTGTCGTACCCGCACCGCTTCGCGCCGGAGCGCGTTTCGTGGATCACGCCGACGGCCACAGTGGCATAGCCGGCCTCTTTGAGAAACTGGGCCAGATGATTCTCCTCCGGCCGGAGATCCCACGCGAAGTTGGCATGGGTGAGGCCCATGACGCCGTTGTTATGCGGATAGCGTCCGGTGAACAGCGAAGCACGCGACGGGCTGCACCCGGGCTGCGTGCAGAATGACCGCGCAAACCGCACGCCCTGTTCCGCAAACTTGTCGAGATTGGGCGTCTGAACGGTCTTTACGCCATAGCAGTGCAGGAATTGCCCCAGGTCGTGGCAATGAAACATCACCACGTTTGGCCGCTGGACGTCCGGGCCGGCCTCCGCCTTTGCCGGCAGGCCGCTTGTCCCGAGGACCAGGTTTCCAAGCATGATGCCGCTGATCGTTGCGTTCCATCTCATTGCGATTCCTCTGGTGCCAGATTGTCTTCATCAGCCAGGATTGTCCAGACGTTCTTGCCCGCCCACGCCGTCGGGCTCCGTCTGGCTGCCCGACAATCAGCCGGTCAAAGGTTCGAGTCCTTCAGGACGCATTCCTGCCTGCGCCCCGGGCCGCCTGCAGGTCTCCTTGTGGCAGGTCGTTAAAGAGGCCGCCGACTTGACAGCCGCTGTCACGGCCCGCACACTGGCCGCGATCACCCGATGACGCCTGGAGCTGTATCATGATTCACCGTAGCAACCGCCGCAACCTTCTGAAGCAGACACTTGCCGGAGCCGGCGCGGCCTTGCTGGCTGCTCGATCCACCTCGGGAGCGGAGGCACCCGCCGTCGGAGTTGCTAGCCAGCCTGCCGCCGGGGAATCCGCCGGGGCCCCGAAGCTCTCCACCTACCCCTTTGGAGCAAATATCTGGGTGCGGATCGACAACCGCGTCTTCACCTGCTACCGGGGCGGCGTGGACCAGAAGTATCCGTACTTCTATCCGCTCACCGGCCCGGCCACCGGATTACCGATGACCGACGAAACCTGCGAGCCCTATCCGCACCATCGCTCGGTCTTTTTCGGCTGCGATCGGGTGAACGGGGCGAACTACTGGCAGGAGGGCAATGATCGCGGCCAGATCGTATCGCGCGGGCCCAGGCTGGAACCTCGCAACGACCGGGAAGACTCGGATGTGGCCGGGGTGGTGGTCATCACCGACGTCTGCGACTGGCGCGTGCCCGGGCAATCGCCGGTCATCGAGGACCGACGGCGGTATACGGTCACCGCGCCGTCGGGCGACCTGAGACTGCTCGATGCTGATATCACCGTCACCGCAAAGGTGGATATCCACATCAGCAGGACCAACCACTCGCTGTTCGGCATCCGCGTGGCCCGCGAACTGGCACCGATTGGCGGCGGCATGTTGATCAACAGCAACGGCCAGGTCGGCGAGAAGGCCACTCTCGGACTGCCGGCGAAGTGGTGCGGCTACCAGGGCCAGCGATTGGGCATCGTCGAGTCAATCGTGGTCATGGATCACCCCGGCAATCCCTGGGCACCCGACTGCCCGTGGTTCACGCGAGATTACGGCAATATCTCGCCGACGCCGTTCCTCTGGATCGATGAGAAGAAGGGCTGGGATCTGCCCGTCGGCGAGTCCATCCGGCTTCGTTATCGCGTGGCCATTGCCAAGGGCGGAATCGACAAGACCGCGATGGATCGGCTCTGGGATGCCTTCGGCGCAGCATGAAGCGAAGAAGGCTTCAGATGCGAGCACGTTTCAGGATCGTCAGGCTTCGGGCGGCCAGCGGCCAAGATGTCCGGGGAGCGGCGGCGGCCTTGCCGCACTCAACAAAGCTCGTCATGGTTTCCACCGCAGCCTCCGCGCCAGAGTAGTTGGCCAGAACCAGATACAGCTCTCGGTTCGCAAACGCGCTGGCAACGATGCTCTTCGGCAGCGGCTGTCTGAACAGGTCGCTGTCGCCCAGTTCGAGGTAGGCCCACGTGCCCGGCTCGACCATGGGCCGGTACAGCTTCAGCCAGCGGTAGTACGTCTCGCGGGTTTCCGGGCGTCCGGGGCAACTGTCCCACATCCCGTAGCTGTAAGGGCCGTCCGGATGGGACTGATAGTACCGCCAGATCTTCCGGCAGTGGGCCGTCCAGAAGTCCTTCTCCTCCGGCGGGTACTGGATCCCGAGTATGAGCGCCCGCTCGCCGGTGAACGGCCTGCCCGCCAGGAGGAGCGGGAATTGCATGTAGGGGATCGAGTGCAGGTAGAGTTCGTCTTCGCTGGCGATCGTCGCCCGGCTCATGTCGAGGCAGGGGACAACATACGGGGCATGATTCTTGACTGCCTCGCGCATCTCGTCGGCCCGGCTGATACCCTCACCGACCCAGAGATAGTCGTAAACCTTGTTTCGGACGGCCGGCGCCAGGTTGCCGTCGCGATGCACCTTGAAGATGCCGCCTCGACGTTTGACCTCGCCGTAGATGATGCCGAGCAGATCCTCAATGGGGCCTTCGTGTTCGGCGGTTTCCTCGAAGGCGGCGACTTCGTCCCGGCTGGCCGTCACGCCTGGCTGCAATCGCAGATAGCCCAGATCACAGCAGAGCCCGTCCACTCCGTACTCGTCGAGGATTCTGGTCACTCGCGGCAGACAGTATGCCCGCCAGCCCGGGCTGTTCGGCGAGCAATGCGCCAGATGCCAATGCATGATCTCAAGGTCCGGCAGGCGGACCCATTCCGGCCGCAGGCCCGGATCGCTGCGGTCCAGGAAGCACGCTGAGACGTACGGAAGCAGCTTCATGCCCCGGCCCTGGACCATTCCGATGAACCGGCGGAAGCCGGGTTCGTTGAGCGGGGTGAACTTGTCGGCGCCGAACAGACGCAGGAGATCGTTCCATTCCTCCATCACCTGGACGACCTCGATGCCGGCGGCCCGCAGTTCGTCGAGCTGACGCTCGTCCCAGTCATCGGGATCCCAGGGCCTGCGGCAGGGATACTCACCCAGGTTGTAAGCGACTTGGCCGGGCAGATAATCAACGATCTGGTGGCTACGCAGACATTTCCGGATCCCGCGGTTGCACTCAGCTATGTTCTGCAGGCGCTGACGGTGCTCGTCCGCCGAGGCGACCGTCACCGAGAGAGGCTTGACTGCCGGTCTGCCGCGGACCGGGGCTTCCGGGCTGGCCGACGGGCCAGCTCGTTCCAGAACCGGTTGGGCGCCTGGTTCGCCCATCACGGCGGCCGCCGCAGCGTTGCCGAGAGTGTACCCAGTGCCGATCTTCAGAAACTCGCGTCGATCCATGTCAAGGCCCTGCTTGCTGCTCAGAATCTTGAGGCGGTTCCCGCATCACAGACTTCTCCCCGTGTTGACCGCCCAGGGTGTCAGCGTAGTGACGCTGGCTGGTGATCGCAACGAGTCTGGCCCAGTCCTGCCGCGGCGGCAAAAGAGCATGTTTCCGGCGATCATTTGCCACGGCAAGACGCGATCACCCGCTGTCCGTACACGACTGTCTCCCTGGACAGCTCACTGATCTTGAGCCTTCGCTTGGGCAGGTTCAGGCCGGTTTGATAGGTGTCATTCAGGGGCTTGCTCCATCGCTCGGGGATGCCTTTGTGGCCGTGCATGGCTCCCAGGATGGCTCCAACCGTTCCGGCGTTGCAGTCGTTGTCGTAGCCGATCATGGCAGCCAGGCAAATGGTTTCCGAGAAGTCTCCCCGGCCGTACAACAGGGCCATCGTGCAGGCGGCCCCGTTAACGTCGGCATACACCCATCGCCAGTTGCCCCAGAGGTAGGGATCCTTGCCCGTGTTATACCGCTCGTCGGCGAACTTTTCGCCGCGAGTACCGTCCGGGGCGTGGCCGTACTTCTTATCAAGCTGCTCCCACGCGCTTTGCCAGTCTTTGTGCAGGCCGCACCAGGAGATCACATCGCGAATCGCCTCGGCGTAGCGGCAATCGGCGGGGATCACAGCCAATGCCCGGCGCACGACCGTATTCACATCCGTCTCGACCATGGCGGCGCTGACCGCAGCGGCGATGAACTGCGCGGCGTAGATGCCGTTGCCGGCATGAGAGATGGAGGCGTCCATGGCCGCGTAATCGGCAGCGAGCTGCGGCAGCCCCGGAGCCATCATGCCCCAGAGATCAACCCGCATCTGGGCGCCGATCCACTCGGCATAGGGGTTGCCGGTGGTCGCGGACGCCGGCGGCCAGATGCCTCGCTTGAAGTTCTGGAGAGCCACCAGTTCGGCCGTGCAGGCCCCGGGAACGTACTTGAGCCAGCATTCGGCGAGGTCCCGGGCAGTCAGATGGATGCCTCGCTCGCGAACGGCCAGGAAGGCAGCCAGCATCAGGTCGGAATCGTCGTTCGGTGGCGAACTGCTGAAGCTGCCCGCGAGAAAACCCTTATGCGGAGTATCGAAGTTGGCGGGCATATAGGCGGTGATGGGATAGCAGCCGGCCTCCCGGGCCTTCTTCTCAATCTGCTCCCTGCCCCAGCCCTCAGTGGGCTGGCCGAGGATCAGCCCGATCAGCTTGCCCGACCACGCGCCGTGGACCTTGTCGAAATAAGCTTCTTCGTTGTCCGCCAGTTGCACGGCCCGACGCAGATCGGCATCGCCGAATCGCCTGCCCTCGTCCCCACCGGACCTCATGGAACAACCAGCGGCCAGGACCGGGATACCCGTCAGAACGCCGGCGAGCAGCAAACGCGAAATCCTCATCGCAAGCCTCCCTTACGCAGTTGACTACCGGGCAAAAGCGAAAACACTTAGATCCGTCGCAAGCATAAACCATCCGGGGACGCACCCCGAAAAGAGAAAGCACGCCGCGCGGAGCGCAATGGACCTCTGAGCATCATGTCAACTATTTCCGCGAGGTCAATTCCAGCATCCGCACCTCCATCACCTGCCCGCCGGGAACCTTCAGCGCGCGCAGCGTCATCGTCCCGCGCCCCGGCTGCAGCTTGATTACGCCCAAACGCAGCGGCTTGAATTCCTTGACGTAGGATTCGCCCTTTCGCGGTACCCGATCGTTCTCAGTGCCGAGCAGCGGCGGATCGTGAGCCTCCAGCACCCTCGCCTCGATCCGGTCGGCGCCACAGCTCAGTTCGATCGTCGAACCGACATCCGCTTGCGGGCAGGCGTAGTGAATCATCGCCTCGTACTCGCCGGCGGTGACCACTTCGACTTCCCAGGTGATCGAGTCCTCGGCAGTCTTCCAGTTCTTGAAGTACGAGCAGTTGGGTGCACGGGCACTGCGCTGCACGCCACCGTGTGGCACGCCGTCACGGGCAGGCAGTTGAGTGACGGCCGACAGCGGATGGCCCACCGGATAAGGTCGATCGTCCCGCCCGTATCCGGCAAGGAGCTGTTTTCTCCATCTGTCCACTGATTCCGACAGCCGCCTGGCGATATCCGCCTTCTCGCGAGAAATATCGCGCTGCTGGCCGGGATCGGACTGCATATCAAACAGACGGCCGACGTCGTCGAGACGATATTGTTGGGTGCGGACGCTCACCTTGTTGTTCCATTGCGAGAATATCATGCGGTCGGGCCAGCCGTCTGCCTCTGCCCTGCCCGTCAGCAGAGGTTTGAGGCTGACACCATCGAGAGGCTTACCTCCGACGAGCGGAATGCCTGCCAGGTCGGCGAGCGTCGGCAGAAGGTCGATGACTCCCGCGATTTGCGGCACACGCTTTCCGGCGG
Source organism: uncultured Planctomycetales bacterium (assembly GCA_964586235.1). Lineage (GTDB taxonomy): Bacteria > Planctomycetota > Phycisphaerae > UBA1845 > PWPN01 > JAUCQB01. The sequence continues at coordinate 21,398 of CAZPIO010000005.1, read as the reverse complement.
GGATGTGTCCGGCCCAGCGGATGAAGAACGGCGAGCGAACGCCCCCCTCGTCGGTCGAGCCCTTGCGGCCTTTCATGCCGCCGTTCCAGCGCCAGCCGTTGGGGCCGTTGTCGCTGAAATAGATGATGATGGTATTGTCAGCCAGCTTCAGCTCATCCAGCTTGCTGAGGATGCGGCCCACGTTCCAATCGATGTTCTCACACATGGCCAGGGCGGCGCGGGTGTGAGCAACGTCTTCGTCCTCGGGCCGGGCGGCCCGCATCTTGAGTTCGACGTCCGCGAATTTGCGGTAGAAGCGATCGGGCACCTGCATGGGGGAGTGGGGCGTATTGTAAGGCACATAGCAGAAGAACGGGCGGTCCTTGTGTTGCTCGATGAACCGGATCGCATGGTTGGTGAAGTCATCGATGATGAATCCTTTTCCCCGGACCGATGTCCCGTTGTGGTCCAGGGGCGGATCGAAGTAGGTACCCCAGTGCCCGGAGGTGAACCCGTAGAACTCATCGAAGCCGCGCGCCCTGGGATGATAGGGATACTGGGTTCCGTTGTGCCATTTGCCGAATGCTCCGGTGGCGTAGCCGGCGGCCTTGAATACGTCCGCGATCGTCTTTTCGTCGAGGTTCAGCCGCTCGCCGCCGGTCGAGGTGCTGTAGACACCGAGGCGGGGATGGTAGCGTCCGGTGAGAAACTCGGCCCGTGTCGGCGAGCAGACCGGGCAGACGAAGAAACGATCGAAAGTGCCACCGGCGGCGGCAAGCGAGTCAATGTTCGGAGTCGCCAGGTTCGAGTTTCCGCTGACGCTCAGGTCGCCCCAGCCCTGGTCGTCGGCAAGAATGACGACGATGTTGGGTCGTTCCACGGCAAGGGCCGGCAGTACCGAGCCGGCCATCCATCCGACAGCCATGCAGATGAGTATTGATGATATGCCACGGTTTCTCATGATTGCTCGGCGTCCTCCTTCTCTATGGCCAGTTTACTGGTTACGCAATGTATGAGGAAGCGGCCGAACAGGCGGCTGCACCCTGCACGATGACGGCTTCATTCGGCCGCGGACACCGCCCCGTCGGCAGCGGCCTGAGCCCCGACGGGCGCGCGGGCCAGCTCCGCACAGCGGTGGTGGTGCTGCTGCGAGCGGCACTGGACCCAGTGCTCATGGAGGCGAGAGACTGCGGCGGACGGAGGCAGGACGCGGAACGACGACCGATCCTGCCAGAGCTCAAGGCGGTCGAGGGTTTTCACGGCATCGGTCACGTCAAAGTCAACGCGGATACCGAAGCGCTTGCGCAGGTACCGTTCGGCCTGCAGGCCGAGAGCGGCCTCCGACAGGACAGGCTCGGTTGAGAAAGCGCAGAGGAAATAGGCGATGGCCGCTTCCTTGATCTCCTCCTGAGCGGTCATGTTGATCAGCATGTGGATGGCGCCGGCGTTGTTGGAGACGTTCTGGAAGTAGAGATGCCGGGTCCGCATGGCATCGCGTTTGTTCCGAGCACCACTGTAGCCGCTGATGGTACGCCAGATCAGCATCAGCCCGCCAAAAAGAATGACCCACAGAAGCCGGCTGAAAACCAGGAGACTGGCCGAGAGGAGCTTGACCACCTGGGCGGCGGTCGTGCCGACCACGCCCGCCCCGCCACCGACCATGAACAGGCGATCCATCCAGTTCATGGTCACCTCGGCGTGCGGCAGGAGCGCTTCGACGTCTTCTTCCGGGATGTCCTTGAACATCTTGATCAGGATATGGGGGTCGCCCTTCAGCCGGGCGATCACCACCAGCCGGCGATAGACGGAAAGTGGGATTGGCCGCCCCTTGATCGGCGCTCGCCAATGGCGGCGATGGCGCTCGATGGTGCCCGAGCCGCGAACGAAGATCGAGAAACTCTCGATCTTCGACGGATCGAGCTGGACCCGGATGCCGTAGGAACTCGCGACAGCCAGAGCCCGATCGACAGCGACGTCGTCGAGCCGCTCGAAGTTGGCCTTGTCCAGCAGGTATTGCAGCCGCGCGCTGAGGGCCTCATAGCCGGCGGGGCTTCGCGCGGCGCGATCGGCATCCAGAGGCAGAGTCTCGCGATCGGGATTGAAATACGAGTACGCGTCGTCCAGTTCGGACCGGAAGGCCGCGGCCTCCTGCTCGATCACGGCGGAGATGCCGGCGATCAACGCGGCGCAGTCTTCGCGGCCCATGCCGGCAGCCGCGGAGTCTTCGCCCAGGCCCCGGGCCAGGTCACAGACCCGCAGGGGCACAAACCGGTTGTCGATCCGATGGTACTCGATCGGAGCCGTCGGATCAGTGGCGAGTTGGACGCGGCGACGCGGCATTCCTCTATGGTAACGTCAGAGGAGCGCCAGGACGACTACTATGCCGCACTGCTCGCAGAGCGGATTTCGACGCGCTCAGCCGAATCGTGGCGCACCGATAAGGCCTGGCGACACGGTTTGAGCAGATGGGTAATCGCGAGCCCAGGTTCAAGAAGAACCTGGGCCACCCGTCCTATGCCGACTCCTTGCGTCGGGCTCGCTGGGTGAAAAGGTCGACCTCACCGCGGGCGACCTCGCCGTTGACGATGTACCGGCCGTTGCGGCCTTCCTCGGGCAGGCGGTACATCACGTCGAGCATCAGTTCCTCGATGACGCCTCGCAGGGCTCGGGCCCCCGTGTCCCGCTCGATGGCCTTCTCGGCGATGATCCGCAGAGCATCCTCGGTGAACTCAAGCTCGCAGCCTTCCATCTCGAAGAAGCGCCGGTACTGGCGAACGAGGGCGTTCTTGGGCTCGGTGAGGATGCGGACCAGAATGTCGACGTCCAGTGGGTTCAGGGCGGTGATGACCGGGACGCGCCCGACGAGTTCGGGGATCATGCCGAAGGTCACCAGGTCGTCCGGCGTCGCCTGGGCCAGGATGCGGTCGTTGCGCTTCTTCTGGCCGGCAGTCGCCTCGCCGCTCATCTCGCTGAAAAAGCCGATGGTGGATTTGCCCAGCCGCCGGCCGATGATCTCGTCAAGCCCGACGAAGGTGCCGCCGCAGATGAACAGGATGTGGGTCGTGTCCATCTGGATGTACTGTTGCTCGGGATGCTTGCGGCCGCCCTGGGGCGGGATGTTGGAGATCGTGCCCTCGAGCATCTTGAGCAGGGCCTGTTGAACGCCCTCGCCGCTGACGTCGCGGGTGATGCTGACGTTCTGGCTGGTCTTGCCGATCTTGTCGATCTCGTCGATGTAAACGATGCCCCGCTGGGCTGCCTCGAGATCGTAATCCGCGTTCTGGAGCAGGCGCAGGAGGATGTTCTCGACGTCCTCGCCGACGTAGCCCGCCTCGGTCAGGGTGGTGGCGTCGCCGATGGCGAAGGGGACGTTCAGGATCCGGGCCAGCGTCCGGGCGAGCAGTGTCTTGCCCGATCCGGTCGGCCCGATCAGCAGCACGTTCGACTTGTCGATTTCGACGTCGTCTTCGTCAGCCCCGTCGGTGTGGGCCAGCCGCTTGTAGTGATTGTGGACCGCTACCGACAGGCATCGCTTGGCCTGCTCCTGCCCGATGACGTACTGATCGAGGAACTCCTTTATCTGTCTCGGCGGCGGGATGGAGCTGGTCAGGTGCCGCGCCGGGCCGGTCTTGCGTTTTTCCTGCTTGATGATGTTCTGGCAAAGGTCGACGCAGGCGGCACAGATGTAGACGTCGCCCGGACCTTCCACCATGGGCGCGGCCTCGCGCTGGCTTTTGCCGCAAAAGCTGCACGCAGTGCTGCGTCGCCCCGGTCGTCCCGGCCCACCACCTCCCGTTGACCCGCGTGTAGTTGCCATCAAAACCTCTTAGCTGGGCCGTCAGGCCCGGTCATGCGCCGGCCGACCAACATGCCCGCGTTGCAGTCTCCGCTTGTCGCTCGGCCGGGACAGCCTCGCCGTGTCCGTTCTATCGTCACCCGGCGGGAGCTTTCTGGAGATCAAAACCGCTCTCAGGCGGTCCAATCCCACTTTTCAGGGCTGGAATCGGGCTTGTCTCGATCCCCTTCGCGCCCCCGATAGGTCGCGATGATCGTTGCCCGCAGCCGCTGATATTCCTCCTCGGTCAGGTTGCCCTCGGCCCGCAGTCGACGGATGTCGTCGAGAGTCCAGGTGCTGGAGGAGGACGTCTCTTTGTCGCTCAGCACCCGTTTCCGGTACCAGCCGATGACCAGCAGCGCGACTATCGTCACCAGCAGCAGCACAAGGCAGGCCACCACAATCCATGCGGCGCTGGAATGCTGCCACAGGGGGTCGAGGCTCCCGGCTTGTTGGACCGTCTGCTGGACGGGACCCTCACTCTCAACAACGCCCTGAGGCAACGTGCTGATGACCGGTCGGTAAACCGCCTGGACAAGCAACACTGAATCGCCTCCATCTATATTATATCGGGACCTGTCCAGGAGGTGCAAAGACGACATAAGTCTATTCACAACAAAGCCTTATTATTCGCCTTGCACCTCGTTTTCGCCGCTGACCTCTGAACGAAGCTTCACGCGTGGCAAACCGGCGAGCCTCCGCCGTCTGGCTTGGCCATAAATCAGTGTGAGGTTCCGCAAGTAGATGGCGCAGGCTACCACTTGTCCGGCCATGAACACCAGTTCGCGCCTGTACCAGGCATAGATGAAAGTACCGACACCCCCGGCCAGCGAGAGGTACCAGAAAGCGATGGGGATCGTGCTATGCCCTCGTTTCTCGCTGACGATCCACTGCCAGAGGAATCTGGCGAAGAAGAGCCCTTGGGCTCCAAAGCCGAACCAGAGCCACGGATCGCGGACCTCTTTGGAGACGTTGAACTCCTGCCAGAGAGTCTCAAGCCATTGAACAAGCGTTGACATCATTTACCACAGCACTTCTTGTACTTCTTTCCCGAACCACAAGGGCAGGGGTCGTTGCGGCCGACCTCTTTGTTGTCAGAGTGAATCGGCTCGATGGGTTTGGGCAGCGGCTGCTCATCTTCACCCGGCAGGCCGGCCTTGCGCCGTTCCTCGTTTTCCCGGCGGCGATCGAATCGTGCGCCCTCGCGATTATCCTTCAGTGACATCGATACAGCTCCTTCGTAGACGCTACTTCCTTCCGTGACATTGTTTATATTTCTTGCCCGAGCCGCAAGGGCAGGGGTCGTTGCGCCCGACCCTGGGGGCCTCGCGGCGGATGGTCACGGTCTTGGCTCCCTCGCCCTGGGCCCGCATGGCGGCGGCATGGTCCGCAGTGCTTTCGGCAAAGCCGGCACCGGTGGCGGTGTCGTGGCGGGCTTCGAGTCGTGCCGCTGAGCTGCGCGAATCGTCACCCCCACCGCCGGGCTGGCCGTGAGACACCTTGAAGATCGTGTCGGTGACCCGCTCGCGGATGATCTTCCACATTTCCTGGAACTGCTCCCGGCCTTCGATCGCATACTGGCTTTGCGGGTGAGTCTGGTCGCCGCCCAGGGGTCGTTGCATGATGGCGTTCTTGAGGTGGTCCATCTCCAGGAGATGGTCCTTCCAGCCCTGGTCGTAGATCCGCAGGAGCACCCATCGCTCCAACTGGGTCAACTCCCACCGGGCCAGTTGCCGGCCGGCATTGAGCAGGACCTCGCGGCGATCCTGCTCACCGGAGCGCAGGGCCTCTTCGTCCAGGGCCCGGCCGAAGCGCTCCCGGGCCCACCGGAGCAGTTCGCCGTTGCCGTCGGCATTGTAGGTTGCCAGGGCTTTGTCGACTTCACGTTCCAGCCGCCCGCCTTCCAGGAAATCACGGGCCGCCTGGATGAGTGTGTTGCCGATGGTGTCGATCGAGCGATCGGCGAAGTGGTCGGGGTCCCAGTCGAGGCGGTACTTGGCGTTGGCCCAGCCGACCACCGCCTGGCGGGCATACACGTTGTCGGCGCCGGCCGAGCCGAATGTCTGGTTCAGAATCGTCTCGACGGGGTAGTAGAGTTCGCGGCGGGCGTAAACGTCGCGGACCTTCGAGTAGATGACCTCCTTTACATCAGCCTCGGCACCCTGGGCGACCTCGTCAGCCTTGATGGTGATGCCGAACTTGTTGCGGGCCCAGTCGGCCAGGGCCCGTCGGGCGTACTGCGGATCGAGGTAGACCTCGATGGGCGCCAGATCCACCTTGTCGTAGTGGGCGTCGGCCGCCTCGGTCAGCAGGTCCTCGATCTCCGAGGACTCCATCCGGCGAAGCTGATTCTGCGTCGCCGAGACGGAGAACATCCGCTGGGCCCACTTGAGCAGCCCGCCGACGTCCCAGTCGCTGCGGTCCTCGTCCGGGTCGATGTATTCGCCGAGCGAGGTGCGGATTGCGTCGCGGGCCTCGTCCTTGGCCTTCTCGCGAATGATCCGCTGCAAGTGGGCGAGGTCGTCCTCCTGCAGGATCTCGGGATCAATGGCCACATCGAGGTTGTTCTTGCACCAGTCGCTGATTCGCCGGGCCATGTAATCCTCGGCGAGGTAGTCGGCGACGGCCTCCTCGACGGCTTCCTCGATCATGCGCCAGATCAGGTCGCTGAGCTGGCGGCCCTCCAGAATCTGCTGCCGCTCCTTGTAGAACGCCCGCCGCTGGTAATCCATGGGCTCGTCCCACTCGAGCAGGTGCTTGCGGATGGAGAAGTTTCGCTCCTCGACCTTGCGCTGGGCTCGCTCGATGCCCTTGGTGATGCGCTTGTCCTCGAGGGTGACGCCCTCGGTGAAACCGAGCTTCTCCATCATCTTGAGCATCCAGTCGGGCATGAACAGCTTGAGCAGGTCGTCCTCGAGCGAGAGGAAGAAGCGGCTGGAGCCGGGGTCGCCCTGGCGGCCGGCACGGCCTCGAAGCTGGTTGTCGATGCGCCGGGCCTCGTGCCGCTCGCTGCCGACGATGTGCAGACCGCAGGGAGAGTTGAGCGTGCAGACCCGCCGGCCCATGTCCGGGAAGCGGGGGTCGAGCTGGGGCTTGAAGCAGTGGCTGCAGCGCGTCGCCGAGTCGTATTCGGGGCAGTTGATGCAGCATTTGGTCGAGCCGAGCGGGAACAGCCTCAACGACGAGTCGGGGTAGTGCGGCAAGACGGTGCGGACGTCTTGCGGGACTTTGCACTTCTCGTAGACGACGCCCTCTTCGAGTTTGATGTCCGTTCCGCGGCCGGCCATGTTGGTTGCGATGGTCACGTTGCCCAGCGGTTGCTTGTCGACCCCGCGGGTGGGCTCATGGCGATGGCCGGCCTTGGCCACGATTTCGGCCTCGCGGGCGTGGTTCTTGGCGTTAAGCACCTCGTGCTCGATGCCGTAGGTCCTCGTGAGGAGCTGCGACAGCCGCTCGGAGTTCTCGACGCTGGTGGTGCCGACCAGGATCGGGCGCCCCGTGGCCAGGTTGCCCATCGCCTTATCGTACATCTCCATCATGAAGCGGGTGGCGGTCTCGTCGCCGTTCTCGGCATTGTCAAATCGCGAGAGAGCCTGCTCGATGCAGTTGAGCCGTTCGCTGCGGTCATCCTCGGAGATGCTGGGGTCGTCCTGAACGATGGGTTGGAGGCGCTTGAAGACCTCGGCGAGCAGGAAGGGGTCGTTGGGCCGGCCGCGGCGGTGTACCTCGTGGATCTCCTCGACGATCATATCGTACTTGCTCTTGAAGGTGCGATAGATGCGGTCGTTGTGGTCGAGGCGGTCGACCGGCCGGTTGGTGGGGATGGCCACGACCTCGAGCTTGTAGATCTTCATGAACTCCTCAGACTCGGTCATGGCGGTGCCGGTCATGCCCGCGAGGTGCTCGTAGAGTTTGCAGAAGTTCTGGATGGTGATAGTGGCCATCGTCTGGGTCTCTTCCTTGACCGGGACGTTCTCCTTGGCCTCGACCGCCTGGTGCAGCCCGTCGGACCACTGCCGCCCGTGCATCAGACGGCCGGTGAACTCGTCGACGATGATCACTTGGCGGTCCTGTACGACGTACTCCTTGTCGCGCTCATAGACGGCGTGGGCGCGGAGGGCATTCTCGATCAGGTGCGGGCACTCCATGTTCGCGCCGACGTAGAAACTGCCGATGCCGGCCTCGTCCTGGGCCCGCTGGACGCCTGCGTGGGTGATGTGGACTTGCTTGCGGTCCTGCTGCACCACGTAAAGCTGGCGGTGGCCGATGGCCTCGGCCTCGTCCTCGGTGAGCATGTAGGGGTCGACGCGGAAGCGCTTGATCGCGTCTTCGAACTTGGGGTTGGCTTTCAGACTGTCAGGCGGGTTGTCAGCCCACTCGCCGATGCGGCGGGCGGTCTCATTGTTGAGGCTCTGCTGCTGGCGGACCAGCGAGCGGGCGAGGCTGTCGGACCACTTGTAGCGGCTGACGTCACCGCGGGCAGGGCCGCTGATAATCAGCGGCGTGCGGGCCTCGTCGATGAGGATCGAGTCCACCTCGTCTACGATGGCGTAGTCCAGCCGGCCCTGTACCTGCTCCTCGTAGCGGAGCTTCATGTTGTCGCGCAGATAGTCGAAGCCGAACTCGCTGTTGGTCCCGTAGGTCAGATCGCAGGCGTAGGCTGCCTGGCGGACGCCCTCGTGGCCTCCGGGGTCGACCTGCGACTGGATGTAGCCGACGGTCGCGCCGAGCAGCTCGAAGATCGGCTTGGCGAATTCGGCATCGCGGCGGACGAGGTAGTCGTTGACCGTGACGATGTGGGCCTTCTTGCCCTGCACGAACTTCATGTACGCGGCCAGGTGGCAGACGATGGTCTTGCCTTCGCCGGTGCGCATCTCGGCGACGTTGCCCTGATAGAGCACCTGCCCGCCGATGACCTGGCAGTGGAAGTGGCGATGCTTCTGGGCCCGGTCGGAGGCCTCGCGGAGAGCGGCGAAGGCCTCGAGCAACACCGAGGCCGGCGGCTCGCCATCGGCCAGGCGTTTCTTAAACTCGTCGCTCTTGGCCAGCAACTGCTCGGGGGTCAGTTGCCGGTATTCATCCTCAAAGCTTAGAACGTGGTCCGCGACCAGACCATAGCGCTTGAGCAGTCGCTCGTTGCGCGAACCGAAGACCCGCTTGAGCAGTTTTCCCGGGGCAGCCAGTATGTCTACCATGAGATCACCGATATCTGTGAACGCCGGGCTGGTGCACCGGCCGCTAAACCTGTATCCGCAGAATTAAATGTCAGTCCCTGTAGAGGCTTCTCGCCTGTCGGTCGGGTCGAGCAGCGTCTATTGGCCTTGTGTTCCGGTGAGGCGCATGATGTGGAGCCAGCGGGCCATGGCAACAAGCGACATCCCGACGGCCAGGGCCAGTTGGCCGGCCGCGTAGGTCTGGGTGGGGCGGGAGGCGACCCTCTTGGTCTCACCGGCGGCAACGGCCGTTCGGACTTCACCCGGGGCGCGCCAGATCATCAGCGTGTTTGGGCGCCGCATGGGCGACCACCGCGAGACGCGGCCGGTCAGCAAAACCAAGTGCAGCGCCGTCACCAGTGCCGCCAAGCCGACCGGCGAGACCATGTCCCGCTGGCGGGCCTGATTTCGGACTGTGCCATCAGCCGCGTGCATGGGCGGGATTATACCGCAGACGGCGGGCCGCGGTCGAGTGGCCAAAAAGGGCCGACGGGGGCGTCGGCCCCACCTCAGGGGTGTGCCCTCACCGGTCTCAAGATTCTTCACCTACTCGGCGCCCTGCCCTTTCAATCGCCGCCGAATGACTTCCAACTCGGCTGCCGCCTGTAGATCCTTAGGCCGGCCGACCGCCCGGCGGGCGCGAATGAGGGTATCGATGTCCAGAACCTTGCAGGAAAGGCCTCGTAAGTTCGCGTCGAACGCGTGCTGCGACACCTCCCCATAGGCACCCAAGCCCGTGATTTCCGACAGCAGGTCAATCTGGCCAAGATCGGTGATCAAATAGAGATTCTTGAAACCAGCCAACTGATCCACGTCCAGGGCCACGAGCGGATGATTGGGGTTCATCCGATGACGGGGGTTCAGATCGCCAAGGGCCGATACGATCCTGGCCAGGTTGGCGGGGTTGAACGGCGCGCACACATCGACGTCCTCGGTGACGAGGCTCGATCCGTGCAACACGCCGGCCATGCCACCGACGAGCACGTACTCAACCTCGTGCTGGTTGAGCCTCCGGAGGATTTCGAGGGTCGAAGCCATAGTAGTCGATTCCGGCCTGGCGCAGGGCCTTGACGAGTTCGAGAGCCTCGTCGTGGCGCGCCAGGCGCTGCTCGGGCGTCAGCGTCAGGAGGTAGTCCGTGATACTGAGATCGATGCCGTAGTCGAGGGCCGCTTGGCGAGCACGACACTCGGAGGGGGTCTGCGATGGCAGCTCATGAGCACCCATGAACACCCCTATACGCCATGGACGCGTTTGAAGCAAGGTGTCCGGCCGCGACCGTTTTCGGACACGCGGGTATAAGTGCGGGGCAAACAGAATGGAGGAACCGATCATGATGTGGCGCATATACCGTCGGTCAATCTGGGCGATTCTTGGGTTGCTCTCGTGGTCTCTTGCCGGGTGCGGGCACCCTCACCCGCAGACATCACCGGCCTCGGAGCTTCGAGCCCTTCAGATGCGCAAGCTGGCCGAGCGGATCATCGAGAACACGCCGGAACGCATCCACTTCGCGTGGCCCGCGAGCTTCAAGTGGGTGGTGCTCCTGCCGGAGATTGCGAAGAACTCTACCGACCTGAACCAGGAGGTCATCGGCCTGCTCAAAAGCAGGTACACCGTCTACACCCGCAAGGAAGACCTGCCCGAACATCTGCTGCACAAGGACGACAAGGGGCAACTCACCGGATACAAGGACGGGTTCTCTTTCAAGTTCGTTGTCGAGTTCGAGGACGAGACTACCGTAAAGGTCCAGTACGGCGATTGGGAAGGGAACGTGGCCGGGAGCTGGCATTGGAAGCGATACAAATGGGACGGGACGAAGTGGAAGGTCATCGAGAAAAGCCCAATGATCGTAGCCTAAGGAAAGCGATACATTCTGGACTTCGGTTTGCGTTGTCATATTCTGGCCGAAGGCCCCGGAGACTATGAGGTCTGCGACTGCATGAATCGTGAACCCGCCTACAAGAAGCAGGTGGGCCACCCGGCATCACCTTCGTCAAGGGCCGACGAGGGCGTTGGCCCCACTGCCCTGGCCTACTTGTTCAGGCTCACGAGCTTCTGGAGTTCGGGTTTTTCGGCGGTGGCGGTGATGGTGCAGGTCAGGTCGAGTGTTTCGCCGGGTTCGAGGGTTCGGAGCCAGCCGCGCTGGCGGTCGGTCGGGCGGCCTTCGACGCCGGCGGTCATGGGTTCGAGGGCCCCGGTGTACGAGCCGCAGGGGCCCCAGTGCTGCCAGTTGCCGAGGCGCGGGTACTGCTGCTTGGAGAACTCGACCTTCACGCCGAAGCCGCGTTTGCGATTGACCACGCCGGCCAGGACCATGCCCTTGGTGTCGGTGTCCGGGTCGATGTAGGTGAAGACCTCGCCGGTGCCGCGATGGGCCTCCTGGGGTTTGGGGGCGGCGCGGAAGTCCTTGCGCTTGCTGAACCAGTCGACGCTGTCGCCTCGGCAGGTGAGCTTACCGCGGTAGCAGTATGTACTGGCTTCTGGTTCTAATAAAGGGTATCCACAGTTAATATGGAGCAGCCAGCAATGGGGCACGGGCTGGTTGCCGCAGTTGACGAAGTGGTCGTGGATGCGGATGGCCGGGATGCCCAGGGTGCTGCTGATGGTGCGGCGCAGTTCGACGTTGGGGCCGAAGACGCGGGCGGTGCGGACCAGGCCGGTGATGCTCATGTCGAGATTGCCGGCTCGGAGGTCGGGGTTGACGACAGATTCGACAATCGCACGGGTGTGGGAGTGGGTGCCGTGGAGGCCGTAGTCGTGGCCGTCTTCGGAGAACGGGCCGCCGGTGTTGAGCGGGCCGCAACTGACCACCAGCCCGCCGTAGAAGCCGCGGAGCCAGTCCATGCCGCGGTTGTAGGCGTGCGAGGGGGCGTTGGTGCCGGTCAGGGACAGCCAGGTGAGCGACTGGTTCATGAACTCGGCGTCGGCGATGTCCAGGCCGCGATCGATGACCACCTTGTAGCGCAAACCGGCGCCGGTGTTGACCCAGGCGATGCGGACGTCACGGCCGGGGCCGTTGTCGAGCACCGAGGTCTCGATCCCGCCGAGTTGCAGGATGTTCATCACGGGGGCGTCGGCGTATTTGCCGGCCGCGGAAGCGTTCTTCTTCGCCATGATTCTGGTCTCCTGATTGCGGTACCGTGGGTTCGTTTTGTCTTTCTTCGTGGTTGGCGGGTATTTTACGGAGGGCGGAGCATGGGGGAAAGGCGGAAGGCGGAAGGATGAGCGATGAGTCAAGGCGCGAGGTTTCGAGATCGCTTGCAGAGTGCAGATTTGAGCCTTCAGAATCGGATGAAGAAGCCGCTGCGGGCAGATTGCCCATTTTGACGATGGGTTCGTTTCGTGCCTCGCCCCGCAACGAGATCGAGAGTTCGCGGGGGATGAGGGACGAGGGGCGCGGGGCGGGCGCTGAAGATTTGAGACTGGAGACTGGAGGACCTGCGGAAGGCTCGCGTGCGAGGTTCTCCATCTTAACGTTGGGTTCGTTCGGCGCGGCGGGGCCCCGGGGGACTCGGAATCGGGGGCTGGTGGATGGGCGAGAAGAAGACGCGACGACGCCAGCCACGGCCGGCAAAGTCTGACACCGCGACGCGGGGAGACGACGCCCAGCGGGGCTCCAGGTTCTCCATTTTGACATTTGGGTTTGTTTGGCGCGGCGGGGCCGCGCGGGGATCGGGGCTTGGAGACTGGAGCGGAGTTTAACCCGCCGCGATTCATGCGCTTGCGGAACGCTGTTGTCGAGGTTGTCCGAGGGATCCAAGTCATCGTTTGCCTCTTTGAGTCCGCGGGAGATCGGTTCATTGATGTCCGGCGGCTCGTGCGATGGACGTCTGATTGCCGGGTTCCGGCGATGCGGGCGCGCAGCATCTCCGTGGAGTTCATTAGGTGGGTAACACGGCGGGGCGCCCCGAAAAACGGGAAAATGGGCGAACAGGCGAGGCGAGAACGGCCGGTACTCCAATCCCGGTGACCGATGAACGACGAGGTCCGAAGGCCGAAACCTGACGGGCACGCGTGGGGAGAGGGCCTTCAGTGGAATCCATCCTCGCGACCCGGTGCGCAACAACCTTCTGCGTCGAGCGTCTCACTCGGCTGGCTAAAGCCTGCCAGAAAAGGAAGATAAGAGAAAAACCAACCGCTCGCTCTGAACCAGCCCTAAAAGGGCTGGCCTAAAAGCCCGCCTTCGGCGGGTAAGCCCCGTGGAACGGGGCTGGAACCCCGTGGCCCGCGCTGCGTCTCTGGTTCCTTGATGCAGAGAGTTGGCAAGGCAGGGGAACTCGCAGGGCGGCCGAGGATGACGCACGGGTAGTCCCGTTCCAGTAGGATAGTCCCCGGAAGCGAGTATCCGGGAAGGAGATGGTCATGGCGTTTCGACTCAATGATCTTGTGGTCTGTGGCGAGCTGATCAACACGAAGCCGAAGAGCGTACACGGGTGGCTGGGGCTTCGGGGTTTTGAACGGCCGATGACGTTTGAGCTGACCGGCAACTGCGACGCCGACCTGGCCGGGCGGCATATTCGCTTCAAGCTGCGAAATGAGCCTGAAGAGGAAGAGGACATCGCCCGGACCCTCGAGGAGGAGAAGGCGATGCTCGAGAAGCTGGAGCTGAGCGGGCTTGCGTGGCAGCAGATCGGCGCGACCGGGACGATGACCGCGAACCACAAGGTCCGGCACGCCGACTGCTCGGTGGAAGAGCTGTACATGCGCGCCAAACTGGGGGAGCCGGTGCCGACGGAGTGGAAACGGTGCCTCTACCTGGAATGGTACAGTCAGAACTGCCGGGTGGTATTGGAGATGGTCGATCCGATCATCGAGTTCGTCGAGCCGGACGGTACCGCAGAGGTCAGCTCGAACGAGGAGATTGTCAGGGCGCTGCAGGAGAAAGAAGAGGCGTCGCCTGAGATGCAGCCGGGGTTGAGCATCACGCAGATCGAGATGGGGGAGGACGGCGAATTCGAAGTTCACGATGTGACGCCGGGGGAAGATGAGGACGAGCCGGACGAAGACTCGTACAGCCTGATGCCGAAGGAGCTTCAGCAGGAGCTGGATGCCCAGACCCGCGAGACGGAGCGGGCGATGCGCAGCGAGGCGGAAAACGAGCTGATCCGGGAAATGGAGATCATGGACGAGGCGATCGACCGGGGCGAGCGCCAACCGCTGGGCACGCTGTTCGACGACGTGGTGAAGACTCCGCACCCCGACCGGCTCACGGAGGAGGAGGCGGAAGTACACCTGAAGGTCCTGCTCGGCCACCTGGCGATGATGGGCATCGCGCTGCACATCTGCGAGCATTTTTCGTGGCGCGACGCGTACCGGCTGCTGGTCGAGCGTCTGTGCAAAGAAGAGGTGGCCTTTGAGCAGCTTCAGCAGACCCAATGGGTGCAACACTTCATGACCTCGGAGTACTGCGAGGCCTGCGAGGCGGAGATGGAGAGAGACTTCCAGAAGAGAAAACACCTGGGAGAGAGCGAGGGCGGTGGAGATGACGCGGGCGGCGAGTGAGGGGGCGTATGAGGGTTCAGGGTTCCCGCCTTCGCTTCGCTCCCGCCTTCGCTTCGCTCCGTCGTGGCGAGTCGGCGTGGCAAGCAGGGTTCGGTGATACCGGGAGACGAGAGAGATCCCCCACCCCTTGCTGCGCAAGGGATGGGGCACCTCGCTTCAGCGTGGCAAGCAGGGTTCGGTGATACCGGGAGACGAGAGGGATCCCCCACCCCTTGCTGCGCAAGGGATGGGGCACCTCGCGCATGAGGGTCCAGGGTTCAGCGTGAAGGTCCATCTGGGCGGACCCTACTTGATGTCTTCGGGGGTCTGTACTACGATATTTAGGGTCGTAATACTACTCCGGCGTTGATCGGTCGATAGTTCATCTGGAGGTGCACCATGCTGGCGATGCACATGGCTAACGAACTGCTGACACCCCCAGTGGCACTGGCGTTCATTGTGATCACGGCGGCCGTTCTGGCTGTGGCCTCTTGGCGGACCGGGCGGACGTTTGACCCGGCCAAGGTGCCTTTGATGGGGGTGATGGGGGCTTTCGTATTCGCTGCCCAGATGATCAATTTCCCCATCCTGCCGGGGACGAGCGGGCATTTCGGGGGCGGGGTGCTGCTGGCTATCCTGCTCGGTCCGCACGCGGCGACGCTGGTGATGGCGTCGATCCTGATCGTTCAATGCCTGATCTTCCAGGACGGCGGTCTGCTGGCGCTGGGGACGAACATCTTCAACCTGGGCGTGCTGCCTTGTTACCTGGGATATGCTCTGTTCACGGTCATGGCCGGCGTCAAGCCTGGCGCGGGGCGGCTGTACCTGGCGGTCTTCGTCAGCACGCTGATCGGGATGGTTTCGGGAGCGGCGATGGTGCCGGTGGAGGCCACGATCAGCGGGATCGCGGCGGTGCCTTTCGGCAAGTTCATGGCCGTGATGGTCGGGCTGCACCTGCTGGTGGCTCTCGGTGAGGCGATCATCACCTTCCTGGTCGTGGGTTATCTGGCAAAGGCTCGGCCGGAGTCGCTGGGGAGCGTGGCGGAAAGGCTGGGCTCGGCCGGCGCAGGGCTCAGTAACAAGGCGCTTGTCGGGTCCGTGCTGGCCGTGGCACTGCTGCTGGGCGGGGTGGTTTCGAACTTCGCGAGCGAGTGGGTGGATGCGCTGGAATCGGTGACCTCGCACGCGGCGGCCGGCGACGGTGCTCTGGTCAACGCCGACGCACACCCGCTGATGGTCAAGGTCAGCGAGTGGCAGGCGCGCACCGCGCCGCTTCCGGACTACAAGTGGACGAGTCTCAGCGGCACGATCGGGACGGTGGTCACGTTGTTGATCGTCTGGGTGATCGGCGTATCATTACGCCGGAATCGCAGGAAGGCTGCGGTGAATTCGCGGCCACGGGGGTGAAGTGCGATGCACTGCTCACAGAGCAGTGGCACACGGACGAGGAGGAATCGTGAGCCCAGGTTCAAGAAGAACCTGGGCCACCCCCAAAGGACATGGCGGCGCACTGCTCGCAGAGCAGTGGGCACACGGAGACGATCATCGCTCCCCCACCTCCGGAGGAGGTGGGGCACCCGGCACACGGGGAGATGAGACGCTGACCCATGCACCACCATTACATTGATCGCTTCGCCTATGGGGACTCGCCGATTCACCGGCTGGATCCGCGGGCCAAGGTTCTGGCGGTGGTGGCTTACAGCGTGGTACTGATTTCGCTCGGCCGTTATCAGCTGCCCTCACCGGGGTACCTCATTTTTCCGGCCGTGCTGCTGCTGTGGAGCGAGACGCCGCTGTGGTTTGTAGTTAAGCACACGCTGCTGGTGTCGCCGTTTGTCGTTTGCCTGGTGGTTTTCTCGCCGGTGTTCGATCGGACGCCGGTCCCGTCGCCGTTCGGTGCGGGGACGATTCCCGGCGGCTGGCTGACGGCCGCGACCGTCTTGATTCGCTTTGCGCTTGGGATGTTCGTGCTGATCGCCCTGGCCAGCACGACGCGGTTTCCGGAGCTGCTCAAGGGACTGGAGCGGCTCGGCGTGCCGAAGTTGCTGGTGACGCAACTGCGATTCCTCTATCGTTATCTGTTCCTGCTGATTGACCAGGCCATGCACCTGAAACAGGCTCGGGCGGCTCGCGACGCCGGGCGGGGACCGCTTCGCTGGCGATGGCAGAGCGGGGCGGGGCTGATCGGCTTGCTGTTCATCCGGACGCTGGAGCAGGCGGAGCGGACGCACATGGCGATGATCGCGCGCGGGTACGACGGGACGATCAGGCTGCTGCGGCCGCTGCAGTGGCAGGCCTACGACACGCTGTTTCTGGCGGCGACGGCGGTTTACCTGTTTATGATGCGCTGGGGTGAGCAGTTGGGAGGGTGGTTGCGTGGCTGAGCCGTTGCTGCAGATCGCCGGACTGACCTACGCCTACTCCGACGGGACGGAGGCCCTGCGCGGTGTCGACCTAGCCATCGACGCGGGTGAGAAAGTGGGGCTGGTCGGCCAGAACGGTTCGGGCAAGAGCACGCTGCTGATGTGCGTCAGCGGGCTGTATGCGGGGAAGGGGAGCGTTCGGGTGGAAGGCGTCGAACTGACCGCCTCGCGGCTGCGCGAGATTCGGGGGCGCGTGGGCCTGATTTTCCAGAGCCCCGACGATCAGCTCTTCATGCCGACACTGGCTGACGATCTGGCCTTCGGGCCGGTGAACCTGGGGCTGGATGCTCATGAGGTGGGGCACCGGGTCAATGACGCGGCCGAGCAGATGGGGCTGTCGCAATTGCTGGACCGGCCGCCGCATCACCTGTCGATGGGTCAGAAACGGAATGCGGCGATTGCGTCGGTGCTGGCGATGGGTCCGGCGCTGCTGCTGATGGATGAGCCTTCGAGCAACCTGGACCCGCGCTCGCGGCGGCGGCTGATCGAGGTGCTGACGCGGCTGGATGCGACGATGCTGATTGCTTCGCACGATCTGGCGCTGGTGGGGACGGTGTGCCGGCGGGTGGCGGTGATCGACGAAGGGCGGATTGTGGCCGACGGTGCGGCAGCCGAGATCCTGGGCGACGGCGAACTGATGGAGCGGCACGGGTTGGAAGTTTGGCAGGGGGCGAAGTGAGGGGTAGACTGTTGCCGATGCAGGAGCGGTCTCTGACCGCGACCTCTGCACAATGACCGGAACGATCGGCGTCGGAGACGCCTCCTACAGAAGCCCTGGAAGTCGTTCTCATGGATATTCAGCAGCGGATTGCGGAGATCATCAGGCACGAGGCCGAGGCCATCGCCTCGGTGCAGGTGAACGGCCAGTTCGAGAAGGCGGTACTGGCGCTGCGCGACTGCAAGGGGAAGGTGCTGACCACGGGGATGGGCAAGGCCGGCCACATCGCGCACAAGTTCGCGGCGACGCTGTGCTCGACGGGCACGCCGGCGGCGTTCATTCATCCCGGCGAGGCGGCCCACGGGGATCTGGGGCTGGTCGGGCAGGACGACTGCATCGTGGCCCTCTCCACGAGTGGCAAGACCAACGAGATCATCGAGATGCTCGAGCTTGGCCGGCATCTCGGGCTGGCGACGATCATCGGCATCACTTCGCACCCGGATTCGCGGCTTCGTGAGTTGAGCGATATCATCCTGGACATGGGGATCATCAAGGAAGCCTGCCCTCTTGGGTTGACGCCGTCGGCGAGCATCGCGGTCATGCTGGCGATCACCGACGCCCTGGCGCTGACGCTTATGGAACTGAAGGGCGTCACCAAGCACGATTACGGGCTGCGCCACCATGGGGGGTACCTGGGGCGCAAGGCGCGGACGGATAATGTGTAGGAGGCGTCTACACTGCCAAGGTATCGTCCATATGCTCGAACGTCTCGATGGCTGTATTGCAGGCGTTGGTGAACTTGGCATTCTGCTGGTCTGCTCGCACGTCGTCTGATTCGGCAACAACCTCAACACTCTCAACCAGAATACCCGTAGGGCGGCCTGAGGCCACCAGATTCGGAAATCGCTTTAGCCTTTCCTCTATTCGCTGCTTCTTTGCCCCGAAGTTGACCCGCACCTGTCCAACGCCAAGTTGTTTCGCACCCAGGATCGCAAATCCGACTACCGAGCCGGTTTCTCGGCCAATTCGCCAGGTCAAACGACCATCAGGTTCAGGTAAGTCAAACGCTGGTTCATTCAGACCAAAATCGAAGAGAAGAGCATCGTTCTGCTTATCATAGGAGGAAGCAAGCTTGAGTCCGAGCTCTGGGATGCTAACCTCGGCAATTCGCACCGGGTAGGTGCTCGTACTCCACGCCCGTATCTGACGCTCTGTAGATGAGGAGGGCATCCAACCACACGATGGATTATAGCACCGAAAACGACCAAAATAGCCGTCGAAATCGAGGCTCCAGTTATGACATTTCGGACACTCTCTCATTTCTCTTCTCCATAAATCCTGAAATAAGCCTTGAAAGTCACGCCCTCAAAAAAGCGACTATCAACGCCTCCCTCCTGCAAGATAGTCTTGGAGACTTGATCCGGATAGGGTTGAAGGAAAACGATTTGCTTGATGCCAACGTTGACGATCTTGTTCGCACACAGTCGACAGGGGTAAGTCGTGGTATACAACGTGCATTTCTCAAGCGGGACGGATCTGCCGTTCTTGGCGAGATTCACAATCGCGTTCTCTTCCGCATGGAGGGCACGGCACAGATCAAGATTCTTGAACTGCTTGCGGAACAGAGTCTTGATACGCTCTGTGTGTCCTTCCACTGCCGGTACTTCTTTCGCAAGTTCGTCAAAGAATTGGTCCGTAGACCAGTCTCGGTAGCATCGAGTATACTCTGTCGCACAAGGGTTCTCGTGCCCCGGCACTTCATTGAAACCTGAACTGATCACGTTGCCCAATTCATCGGCGATGACGGCGCCAACCTTTCTTTTCGAACAGCTCGATTGCTGACTCGCCGCATAGGCCATGGCCATCAGGGCTTCGGCCTGCCTGATCGGTTGCCTTCTCGTGAGCGGCTGGGAGATGAGCTCAACGTATTGGCCGACCCGACCGGATAAGGCTTTGAACTCCTGATTACCAACAACTTTGACCTCTTGTTCATTTGAGAGCACCACGTCTGCTTCAAAGAAACAGTCGCCGACTCTCTGGCCATACCTCGGACTATCCTCACCAGTGTCTTGCAGGTCATCGGCTTCAAACCTCTGCCTGTTCCGATGATACTTATCCTGCACACGATGCCATCGGACTTCACGATCCGCGTAGATGCCAAGAACGAAAAAATGTCTGAAGCGGTCACGAAAGACCTTGATCTCTTCGGGGTTTCGCAGGCTGTCAATGAGCCATTTCCTCCTCTCCTGATTCTGGTCAAGCTCGATGCTCTCGAGAGCCTTGCGGGCAAGGAAGTCCGCACCCTCGTTTTTTCGGATGTCGTCGCCAAAGGCCTGCAGCTCCTGTCGTTCGCATTTGTCTGGGTCGTTGCCAGTTCGATCTCTGTAGACCTGTCTCAGAATATCCGACAACGAAAGCTTGCGATAACCGAGTTGGTCAACGAGGACCTTGTCGGCAATGTAGGTGCATCCACTCCCGAATGAGCCCGTAAGTCCAACGATGTGCGGGTTATTCGGTTGCGGAGTCGGCATGTGATCAAGACCTCAAACGACTCCAAACCACGATCAGAATCACTCACAGACGGCCAACCGCCTGACGAATGTATCCGCGAAAGCCGGATCGACCTTGATAATCTAGTGACAGCCCTCTGACTAGCGACCGCTGCAACAAAGATAGCGATTGTACCCACCACTGGGGTCATTTCAAGCGCAAATCCTCACCCAAGCGCATTATCATTCTCGTTGTATCGGCCTATCACCTTCATCCATTCGAGGAGGGCACCTCGCCATAGGTTCAGGGCGCCCTCGGGAGGAGCAGGAAGAGTCGTCCTTCGCCGGCGTCGAGGGAGAGTTGCAGGCCGTCCATGGCGGGACTGTCGTCGAGGATGGGGACTTCCTTGCCTGTTCTGGGATCGACTTCGGTGACACGGTCGGTCGGCGCGTCGAAAACCACCGTCGGCCAGGCGGTGTAGGCAAAGCTGTAGTTGTTGATCAGGACGGCGCGACGGCCGTCGGCGTGGCGAAAGGCTCCGATGAGGTAGTCGCCGTCGGTGAGGCTGCAGACCGGGGTGCCTTTGAGAACGTCGGCGGCGTTGTCCTTGGGCTTGACGCGATGGACGCCGGTGCTGGTGAGCTTCATGAGGGTGGGGCCGAACTTCTTCAGGGCCGCGTTGATGCGTTTTGCCTGATCGTAGTGGCGGGTTCGCCTGCCTTCGGCGGTCAGGATCGCGCCGCCCTTTGGGAACTCGCCGCCCCTGGGAGTCCAATAGCAGAAGTACAGCACGCCCTTGGCTCCGTAGGCCAGCGAGGTGTAGATCTGCCACCTGAGCTGGGCCTCGGTCGGGTCGCTGTGGGGCCCGAACGGCATGGTGTTGAAGAAATTCCAGAACGGGATACCCACGTCCAGCGAGTACTTTCGCATCACTTCGAGGTTTCGGCAGTATCCTTCGCGGCCGTCGGCCTCGGGTCGCATCATGGGGTAGTGGTCCATGCTCAGGACATCCACGCCGACCTCCTTGACGAAGCGGCTGACGTGTTCGTCGTAGGTCGGCGTGCCGAGTTGCGCGGGGCTGGCGTAGTCCGGGAACAGGTTGATGTAAGCCAGACGGCCGGGCCGGTGCTTGCGGATGGTATCGACCGTCTTGCGCAGATCGCCGAAGGCGGCGGCGGACGGTTCGTCCACGACCGCGTAGCCCCAGCAGGCGGGGCTTTCGGGCAGGCCTTCGGCGTCCCAGGATTCCGCTCTCACCAGCGCCTTGAGGTCGTACTTCTCGCATAGAGCCAACTGTCGTCTAACCTGCTCGGGGGTCGCC
>CAZPIO010000004.1:0-114841 GCA_964586235.1 uncultured Planctomycetales bacterium | reverse complement strand
GGCTCTTCGCCGGCCGAGATGTTGCGAATGCCGATCTGGAAGACCGGGCAGACGTCGAGGATGCGCCGGGCGGCACAGGCGTGGCTGAACGGCGAGCCCTCGTATTCGTCGCGCAGGTCGGCGTGGGCATCCACCTGGACGCAGACCAGATTGTCCTTGCCGATCGCTCGGGCCAGGCCGCGAGCGACGCCGGGCGAGATTGTGTGTTCGCCGCCGAGCAGCACGAGCACCTCCGGGCGGGGCCTGCCCGAAAGAACACCTGCGACCGCCTCTTCGATGGCCTTGACCATCAGGTCGGGCGAGCGGTGGACCAAGGCGAGCGGGTTCATGGTATGGACGCCGTATTCCATGGCCGGTTCGTTGCCGAACTCGTAGTCGAAAAGCTCGACCTGACGCGAGGCGGCGATGATCGCGGCCGGCCCGTTGCGTGTGCCGGCGCCGTAAGAGGTGGTGGACTCATATGGGACCGGCAGCAGCCACGCGCGTGCCCGCTGCGCCGAGGCCAATTCTTCCGGAAGACCGAGGAAGTTCCACGGTGATTGAAAGAGGCCCTCTTCGCTCATGTCTCGATCCTCCTGCTCAAGTTCGAGAGGGCAAAATACTCTCCCGGCATCTTACTTTCAAGAACACGGTGTTGGTCGGCCCGAATGGGGGTGCATCCGCCAAACGGTGGCGGCCGATGGGCGGACGCAGACGTTGCCACTGGTACGCAACGCCGATCAGACATGCCGGCACTACTCAACCCCGGCGCTGCTCAACAGAGCAGTGGCACACCGGCCACCCTTCTTAGATACTCTGCCCTTCTTACACGCGTTCAGGCACCTTCTCTGCGCGCTCCGACGTCGCCGCCCGGCCGGGGCGGGAGCGTCATGACCTCGTGGGCAAAGAAGTCCACGATGTAACGCACGAGATGGCGTACGGAGATGAGTCCGACCGGATGATGGTTCTCATCGACCAGCGGCACGTGGCGGAATCCACCGACGCCCATGCGGTTGAGCGCGAAGACGATCGGATCATCAGGGCTGAGGCACGCGGGGTCGCGGGTCATCACGTCCTCGACGCGCTTTGCCCGCGGGTCCTGGTGAGCGGCGGTGATCTTGCAGAGTATGTCCCGCTCGGTCAGGATGCCAACCAGCCGTTGTCCTTCGAGAATCAACACGGACCCAATACCATTCTGCCTCATCAACTCAATGGCTTCGGCCACCATCTTACCCACATGCAGGCATGTGGGGGGTTGGCGCGGTCGCAGCCGGCGGATCGGCTCGTTGATCATCATCTGATCGAGAACCTTGCGCGGCCGGTCATACCGCTCCGCGGCGATGGTCAGTTCCTCAGCGATCGCCTCTTCGTCTTCGATCATCGCGTCTTTATCCATGGCTTCCTCGATTCATATCCGCGGCCGGCCGCTACGACTTATGCGCTGTGATCTACACCCAGACCCCTTCCGGTCACGGGAGTCGATTCCATGAGTAAGTATAGGAGGCCCATCCCATTCGGGCAGACGGACAACCGGCAAGGCACTGCCCCGTGGGCTGAATGTCTCTCGGTCAGGGCGCTTCGCGGCTCTCGGTTGCCGAGCCGCAGCCCTATTGGGCAGCATTCACTGCAGAATCAAGCAATCAGTGACTGGTGGCCAGCCTTGGGGGCAGACCGCCGGGAGTTGTGGGCCGAAGTGTGCGTTGCGTGTCGATGAACACGGCCGTATCTCGGCTACCACTGGTCGTAGGTCAGGCCGCCGTCGGCTGGATCGCCGCAGTTGGCGATGATCTTGCCGCTGGTGCAATTGTAGACCCAGGCGGCGGTCCCGCCGATGGTTGGGGCGGCGGTGCCGGTGATCACGCTCACTCTTGTCTGACCGCTGTTGGCCCCGACGGTGAGCGGCGGAACGCAGCACATGTACGGGCCATAGATCTTGCCCGCGTCCGGGTCCTTGTCGTCGGCGACGTTGCCGGCCTTGTCGCTATACCTGGTCAGTTGGCTGATGAATGCCTGCTCGGACCCTGCCGCTCCCCCGGCACCGTCCGCAGCCGCACCTGGGTATCTGCCGTTATGTTCAGCGGCGTAGGTCTCGATGGAAGTCCGAAGGATTGCGAGGTTCCGCCCGAGTGATGATTCGTCGGCCCCTCTTGCCGCCCTGCTGATCCGAGGCACGGCAATGGCCGCCACCACCGCCAGAACGACGATCACGATCACCAACTCAACCAGGCTGACACCGCGATGGAGATACCGCTTCATGACGATCCCTCTCCGTCTGACTGTCGATGAGCGCCGGGCAAAGGGAGCGCGTTGCTCCACTGTGGCACACAACTCTTCATCGTGGCTGTGCGGCCGGCACTTGAGGATCTGGCTCTGTTCGAGGCATCGCCGCGATGCAGTCGCGGGTCACCCGATAATGACCAGTGCGGCGAGCCGGGAGGCAAGGTGGCTTATCGCCCGTTCTGATAATGCAGGCGCCGATCGGGAGGCTTCCTTCTGCGGCAGACATGGCGGCGTCCGCCGCGGCGGACTTGGCCATGCCACCCGACGGTGGTTACTTGCATGCGTTGCAGTGGGTCAACTCACGACCACCCAGCGGCAGTGCAATTCCCGAAGGTTCTTGAGCAACTCGTCCACCTGGAACAAGCCCAGCTTGAGCACCGCCGGCCTCTGGCCCTGCAGGTAGATATGGGCGATGGCCAGGCTGCCCTTCCGCATGATCTCGATCCGGCCCTCACCGCTCAGCGGATAGCCTTCGCATTCGCCGTGCAGCTTGAAGAGGAGGCGGCGGTCGGTCAGCACCGCACCGGCGATGTGGGCCTGCTGAGGAGAGAATTCCTCATCGTGGAAGAAGCGGACAAACTGCTCGCCGGCCTGGGGCTGAAACCACTGTGAGACACCCTGCCGGATTTGAGGATCGAGTTCGAGCCACGGGTCGTGCCGACGGTCGCGCTCCTCGATCAGCCGCTGATATGCGTGAGAGCCGCGCCCACCGTTGTTTCTGAAAAAGCTGACGGCCACGGAGAGCGAGGCGAGGCGCAGTTGGCAGACCTCGCGCGGGGCCTTACCCGTGACATGGGTCTCCACCTGGCTTGAGACTTTGCAGTACCGGCAGGCGAACAGGGGGAACGGCAGGTCGAAGGGCTTGTCAACATGTCGTGTCCTGGGGAGTTTCTCGAGCAAGCCCATGTCAGAGCCGCCGGCGAAGGTCTCAAGGTCGCCGATCACGGTGTCGACACGATCCTTCCAGCGGGCCCGGTCAGCGCCGATCATGCGTTCCGGCCAATAAAGCAGATGAATCCGGAGGCCGCTCCGGACACAGCAGCCGACACATTTGCGGGGGAAGGAGTTCCTCAGATCCTCCCTTACCAGAGCAGCGGCGGGGAACTCGAAGTGGGCGCCGTCATCCCTGATTCCCGCGAGTTGGACGACCTGCTCGACGGGCATAGAGGCAATCGAGGAGGCGGGCGTCTTCGAGATATGCTCGCGGGGCCCGCCCTGCGAGGGCTGGGAGCTTTGGGCGGCGGCCGATGCCTTCGCAGATTGCGTAGCGGGACCGTCTTCCATGATCCAGCCGAGAATCGTGTCCTCGTCGGTCGGCTTGTCGCTGCCAATGACGAACTGGGTCTGGCACTTCGCGCAGCGGACCTTCCGCCCGACAGCAACGGGCACAACCCGGTACTTCTGAGAGCAGGACGGACAATGAACTATCACTTGCTCGGACATGGCCGCCCCCTGCGAGGTTACGCCAGACGGGCGATTGGCGGTTCGATCTGACTTGTCCCGGCACCGCCGCAACCCTGCGGCTCGAAGCCGCCACAAGTGAGACACTCAAAACGAGTCAGCACCCAGAAATGAAAAATCCGTCCTCGTGCTCACTCATCCTCCCCCCCCCCCTTTCGCCAAATGATTCTACCCTTGGCGAAGCCGTCAGTCCAGTCTACCGGCCGGTCGAGAAGACGGTTCTCTGCCATGAACACACAGGACCCAGTCGTCTCGGTCGAGCCCGGAAAGCGTGTTCACACCGCTGGTGACTGCCGGGCCATCGAGCCATTCACCTGTTCGCGGATTGAACCATCTGGCTTGATACCGGCCGGGCGCGGAGTCCTGCAACTCGATGACCCCTGGGTCGCCAGAGGGAAAGTAGAAGACGTAGTGCAGGGGTGGCTGAGCCAGACAGAATCCATTTGACGCGTACTCGTCATGCGGGACGAGCTCGCGAAACGGCAAAGCCTCGAAGAAGGATCGCAGATGCCTGAGTTGTCGGGCAGCCACGCCGGGCCCCGGCCGTCCCATGTAGAAATAGCTAATGCCGTCGCTCCAGTCACCATACGTGGCGTAGCCGCCGGCCATCGCGACGGACCAGTGCGCCTGGCGGACACGATCCGCACCCTGGCCGTGGCCCGGGCCGTTCGGTACCCCTTTGCGGTTGCGGTTTCCCTGGCCTTCGTAGCCGTATTCCTCGTTGACGTACGGTTTGGGCACATCGCGATACTTGAGCACCCAGTCGTGGACCTCCTTTGACGTACCGTACTGCTGGGTGATGATGAAGTCAGCCCAAGGGGATTGGGGGTAGAGGAAATCGGCGTACCCGTGGGCTGACAGCAAGCGATGATAAGGATCCTGCTGTCTCACGAACGATCCCATCTTCTCACCCCAGGCCTTGTCCCGGTACTCGTTGTGTTCGTTGCCCAGGTCCCACCAGACGTTGTCGAAGGCGGACAATCGTGCGACGGCATAGCGATACAGGCAATACTCCGCGTCGCTCAGGGCTCTGAGTTCGCGTGGCAGCCGCTGCTTCTCGATGGTGAAGATGCACGTGGCCACGATACCCGCGTCGCGCATGGCGAAAATGGCGCGATCGGCCTTTTGCCAGTATTCGACGTTGAACCGGGTGAAGTCGAAGCGATGGGGTTTGCCGAGCCACGCGGGCAGAGCATGGAGAGAGCCTGCTAGAGCCCCGTAGTTGGCGGCCTGCCAGGGGTCGGCCACACCGTATTCGCCGGCCTGGCTGGAGGCCTGGTTGTTGTCGCGAGGATAACCGGTCAGCAAAAACCGGATCTTGTTGAAGCCTTCCTCAGTGCAATAGTTGATGACCTGCCTGATCCGCGCATCGTCGTTGGCCGGGTCGAGCAGGTGGTAGGCCGTATAGCCGAGGTGGTAAAAAGGCTTGCCGCTGCCGGCGTAGATGAAATGCTTGGGATGCTTCCGATCGACGATTACCGGGCCCGGGTGATCGGACGGTTTGCAGGACAGTTCACCGCGGAAAACGCGCTCCCGGTCGGCAGCTTTGAGGGTAATACGATATCTGTAGTCGGCCGGGGCCTGCGTGGGGCAGAAGCGGAGCCGGAAGACGCTGCCATCCTGAGAGTCGCAGAAACCCTGGACACGAACCCAGTCGCCGCCCGCAGCGGCGAACTCACCGGTCAACGCGACGTCGGTGAAGGGGTTCGCGAACTGCGGCCGGGCTATGCGAATCGCGAATTCCGCGACGTCGAATCGCTTCACGGCCGCCGGGGCCTCAATGGAAGCGGCTGCGTCCGTAGCCGCGCCGGGGGCCAAACAGACCAGCACTGTATACCAGGCAGGCAACATGGCGATCCTCCGCTATCGATCGATACTGTTGGAAGGCACGGGGATCTTCAGGTTATTAAGCGCCGCGTGGAGATCAACGAGAGCCAACGCGAGCGAGTCAGGGCCGGTAATGGACTCGTAGTGGCCGGTTTTCAGGCTGGCGCGCGGCAGGGGATTGTCCTGCCAGAACATATCGACGGCCATCTGGGCGAACCTGCGGGCCTGGTCCAGGTAGACAGGCCGCTGAGTGAATCGATACGCCCCGGTCTGGGCGGCAATGATGTGAGCCATACTCATCGGCCAGACGTCGACGTCTTCATCGGGCAAGGCGTTCAGATAACCGTCTGCGACGGCGATGACCACCTGCTGGTATTCCGGACGACGAACTTGTTCGTGCCGACCGATCGCGAACATCGCCCAACCGGCTGAGACCCCTGAACTGTACCCGGCCTGCCAGGTGGGCTTGAAAACCAAGTCGCCGTCGGGCTGGCCGAACGTCTTGCGCAGGTCGGCCAGGATCAGTTCGTCCTCCCTGGCCGCGAAAGCCTTCAGCCGTGAGGCCAGCGGGTCGGGTACCAGTGCGGCGGCGATTTCGCAATCCAGCGGCCCAATCGTGGCCACTTCGCCGGACTTGGTCTGGCGCTTTTTCTCGAATCGGGCAAGCAGCGTCTCGATCGCCGTCAGGAACACCGGTTCCTTCGTGTACTTGTAGGCGTGGCCCCACGTGGCAATGTAGAAGCCCGCATGCCGCGGGAAATCCTTGCCGTCGACCGGGCCGTGTTTGTCGGTGGGTGCGTGCCGGTCGAAGCCGCCGGTCTTGTGGTTGGCGATCTGGTGCTCCCACAGCCCCAGGGCAAAACGCTTGCTCGCTTCCGGGGCCAGCTTGTAGCAGCGGTCCCAGAGCACCCAGGGACGGGCAAACTCGTGCATGGCGTCATCGCCGCCGGAGATGGGTTTGTCGGTCATGACGTTCCAGCACAGGTGCTCGCCCCACGGGAACAGGCCGGTTGCCGGGGCCTGCGCGTTGTCGAAAAACCACCTGATCTCTTGGTCCGCCGCCTGAGCATAGCGCGCCTCGCCGGTGATTTCCGTCAGCAGGTAGAGGACGCGAAGCAGGTTTTCATCAAGCTGCGGGTTGGCCCCCGTCAGGGCCTCCCAGATCGGCCCCGATCGATCGCCGCGTCGGACGCCGCCGGGGGCGGCGGGCCGCGTGGTCAGCGGTTTCATCGTCATGCGATCGAACGCACTGAGGATCAGGCCGGTTTTCTGCGGCCCGTAGGTGTCGCGGCCCTTGTCGAGCATCGTGTCCACGTAGCGACGCACGACGTTGAGGAAGGCATCGTCCGCCGCCCACGCGGCGCCGGTTCCGAACAAAACGGACAACACCCACACTCCCGCCATTACCGTTCTCATGCGTGCCATTCGTATTGACCTTTCCGTGCTTCGTTGCCGCGGCACCGCCGGTGTCGGGCTTTGTCTTTCCTCGAGCCCCGTCCTTTCCGTCGACAAACGGACGGCAAATACGTATCTGATCACACCTCCGGCAGCACATAGGGCGCGCGGTAGGTGCGGGTCAGCAGTTTGCTGGCCTCGGGGTCATCGATAATCTGCTCCTTTTCGGCATCCCAGCGAATCTTGCGGCCGGTGCGATAGGCGATGTTGCCCAGGTGCGGGACGGTCGTGGCCCGATGACCGGTCTCGACGTCAACGTTGGGCTGCTTTCGCGATTTCACGCAGTCGAGGAAATTGCGGATGTGCCGGCGGCTCAGATTCTCGGGCATGTAGTTGTTCCGCCGAGGCGTCCCCACCACATCGGCCGGGGCTTTCTCCTTGGGCAGCGTCACTTCGTAGCCGCCGCGGTCGATGTAGAACGTGCCCTCCGTGCCGTAGAAAAGAATGCCGTTCGTGCTGTTTTCCTTGGTGTAGCCATTGGCTTCGCGGATTTCGAATTCGAGAGTCCAGCCGGGGTACTCCCACAGGGCGTTCATGGTATCCGGTGTCTCAAAGGGCTCCTGCTTCATGACCTTCTGGCCGGTGGCTACGGCCGTCAGTGGTGCTCTGGCGTTCATTAACCATTGGATGGTCTCCATGTGGTGGGTACCCATGTCGGTCATCTGGCCGCCGGCATAATCCCAGAAAAAGCGATGCGATCCGGAGCAGCGCCAGGGATCATAGGGCACACTGGGGCGCGGGCCCAGCCAGAGGTCCCAGTCCAGCGTGGCGGGCGGGTCCTTTTTTGGAGCAGGTTTTACACCCGGCCAGCGGCTGTCCATGTACCAGGTGTAGACGTGAAACACAGTGCCCAGCTCGCCGCGTCGGATCAACTCCGCCGCCTGAGCGTAGTGCTCGCCGCTGTGCTGCTGCGTGCCGAGTTGGACGATACGAGCGTGCTTGCGGACGGCCTCGACCATCCGCCGCCCTTCCGCCACGCATAGAGTCATCGGCTTTTCGACGTAGACGTCCTTGCCGGCCTGGCACGCCTGGATGGTAATGACCGCGTGCCAGTGGTCGGGGGTACAGACGACGAACGCGTCGATGTCATTGCGGTCGAGCAGCGCGCGGTAGTCCTGCACCACCTGGGCGCGGCCGTCCGTCAGCTTCTGGGCTTCGCGGGCCTCCTTGAGAACCACGTCGCAGACGATCGGGACCTCGACCTCCGGCTGTTCGAGGAACAGCTTGAGGTTGAACCGCCCCTGCCCGCGAGTGCCGACGAAGGCCACACGGATTCTCTCGTTAGCCCCTGCCGGTCTCGACTGGGCGTTCGCCTGGCCGGCAAGCCACACGCTCCCGGCCAGCGCCGCCGCCGCTCGTCCTCCGCCGGCCAACACGTTCCGCCGGCTCAGGCGTGTCTGATGCTCTTGCTCGCTCATCGCAACGACCTCCTGCTGACAGAAGCCGATTCCGAGCCGCCGTCAAGACTCACGGGTACCCGAGACGTCATCACTAGTGGTGTCACCGGTCGTCGTTCCGCAAGTCCGATCGCCGCTCAGACCCCTGAGCGGCCACCACCGGGCGGGTACCGTTGAGCATGTCTTCGATGTAGTCCCGCTCGAAGAAGCGGAGCCCGGAACCGCCGTGTCCCTGTCCGGTGACGATATCCATATCGCCATCGCGGTTCCAGTCGATGGCAAAGGCGCCGGAGATCATCTGCACGGTTCGCGGTTTGACGATCGCGATTCCCGCGGCCAACTGGGGCTCGGCGCCCGGAGCAGTCGGGCCACGGCCGGCATAGAACCAGATGACGTTTTCGAACTCGCAGGCGATGAAGTCCTTCCGGCCGTCGCCGTCCCAATCAACATAGGAACCGACATTGGGCCGGGTGTAGCTGATGATTTCGCCGCCGGCCTTGACCCATTTGGGGGCGGTCAGCACGGGCGCGGCGTCCGTACCCACATTCCTGTAAAAGAGGAACCCGGTACCCTGCGAAGGGGCCTGATCGTTCTGACCCGGCCAGCCATACTCGCCACTGCTAGTGGTGCCGCCGGCCAGGCCAATGATGAGGTCTTTTCTGGAGTCGCCGTCCCAATCGCAGGCCAGCACGCTCGCCCAGACCGCGCCCTCAATGGCCTTGTCGTTGGCTTCAAGCCGAGGCGCCGCCACGAGCTTCGGTTCGGCGACGGTGCCTTCGTTGAGATAGAGCCGCACCTCGCCCTTGCCGTTGGCGACCAGGAGATCCTTGCGGCCGTCGTTGTTCCAGTCGCATATGTCGGACCTCAGGGCTCCCGGGCCGGCGTCATCCACAATCTGCTGCCCGGGCGCGAAGACGGGTGCAAGCTGGCCAGTCAGATTCCGGTAGTAGAAGACCTGGCCGTGACATGTGCTGGCGATCAGGTCGATCTTGCCGTCGTTGCTCCAGTCAGCAGCCCGCACGGTGTTCTGTCTGCCCAGATCACAGGGTTGGAATCCCTCTGTATAGGGTGCGCCGTGTTCGGCATCGACTTCCTCAAACCGCGGTTCGGTCCGGGTACCGACGTTCTTGAGCAGACAGGCATGAACGATCGGACGGCCGGGCACGGGACCGCCACCCCACATATCGCCGATCAGGCAGTCGAGCAGGCCGTCACCGGTCAGGTCCGCAACTCTCACGCCCGCGTGCCCGCCCGACTTGCCGATGAGGCCGCCGGCCGTCAGGCTCGCGTCGGCGCGCGTGCCGACGTTTCTCCACCAGTTCACCGCCCCGCTCTGGGCTGCACAAAGCAGGTCAAGATCGCCGTCACCGTCGAGATCGGCAACCTCGACGCGTGGTGCATGCGATTCAATCTCCTTGCCGTCGGCCTTGAGAGGCACGCCCTCGTCGAATTCGGACGACCAGCCTTCTCCACCCCGGTTGCGATAGAAAAAGACCTGGTGATACTCCTTGAGCGGCCCAAGGGTTTCTTCGATCAGGTGCGATGCAAGAATGTCCTTCCTGCCGTCGCCATCCCAATCCGCGACGGCCATGCTCGCGAACCAGAAGCTGCCCAGCGGATGGCCGCTCGCGGTTTGAAGCGGGCCGCGATCCTTCAACGTCGGCGGCTTGCGCGGCCCCGCGAGGTTCTCGTAGGCATAGAACTGGTACTGGTGGGCTGCGTCTCCGGTCGTGAAGCTCACGAACAGGTCCTGGTCCCCGTCACCGTCCCAGTCGTCGAATCGCAGGCCGGCCCAGCTTCTGAAGCTGCCGTCGTGCGGGAGCACGAACAACTCGCCGCCGGAGGTCAGCCGTCCGCGGTCCACAAAATGATTGCGGCCCACGTTCTCATAGCAGTAGATGACCGGCTCGTTGGTCATCTTGAACAGATCCAGATCCCCGTCGCCGTCGAGGTCGCAGAGTTCGTCCGACTTGCTCACGCCGATCAAACGTTTCTGGTACTGCTCGTGAAACAGGTCGCCATCGCCAACCACGCCGGGATCGCGCTGGGGCCGGCCGAGGCCGGAGTCGACAGTGTCGAAATACACCGCGAACCGCCTGCAGGTGGAGTCGGGGACCACGAAATTCAAGGTGACCCGGCTGATGCCGTAGAGCCTGTCCAGGCGCCAAGGCAGCAGGCATCGCTCCTCGGGCTTGCGGGCGTTGTCATAGACCCTTGGGCGTCCGGAATCGTCACAGGCGATAACTTCAATGGTATGCTCATCGAATTGGCCCTTCTCCCCCATCGCCCTGAGGGCCTCGGCGAAGTCGAGGTCAATCGAGGCCGGTGAGTGACTGCGTTTCGGTTGGCCCGGATCGACGCTGAGCAGGATGCGATAACGGTTTCGTGATTCCCACGGGATGCGCGGGGCAGCGCCGACTGGACTCACGCCAACACAGGCAACGAGGGCCAGAACGGCCGGCAACGCGCGCATGATCTTCCTCCATCATCAACGGTCGATGGTGTTGTCCGGCGCACGGACCGCGGTAATCTGGAGCGACGCAAGATGGACCTCGACCAGAGCCAGGGCCAGAGTGTCGGCACCGGTGATGCTCTCGTAATGGCCGGTTTTCAGGCTGGCCCGGGGTAAGGGGTTATCCTGGAAGAACAACTGAGTGGCCATCAACCCCAGCTCGCGTGCCCGGTCGAGGTACTCCCACCGAGCCGTCGCTCGCCACGCCGCCAGTTCCAGGCTGATCGCCTGGCCGAAGGTCATCGGCCAGACGTCGACGTCCTCGTCCGGCCCGGGGGCCAGGTACCTGTCGGCCGCCGCGGTGAGCAGGGCCTGGTAGCCGACCTTCCCGGTGGTCTCGTACCTCGAGACGCACATCATCGCGACGGTGGCGACGGTGCTGCCGCCGTAATGCGCGTCCCACATGGGCGTCTGCTCTTCGACCGGTTTGCCGGTAGCCTTTTCGACCGCCAAAACGAAGCCTTTCTCGCCCTTCACATCGTGCGGCAGCGAGCAGAAGACCTCATCCTCGCGGGTAGCGAAGGCTCTGAGCCGGGAGGCCAGGGGCTCGGGCACCTTGCGGGCAGCGCCGTCGCAATCGATGGCCAGCGACAATGCCGGCCGGAGAGTCGCGTTGCCGCTGGTATCATCGAGGAGGCCGGTTTGGGGGTCACGGCGTTTTTCGAAGCGGGTCAGCAGGGTCTCGATCGCTTTCAGGAAGACGTCGTCCTGCGTGTGGGCGTATGCCTCGGCCCACGTGCGGATGTAGAAGCCGCCGTGGCGGGGGTAGTCGCGGCCGCTGCCGGGGCCGTGTTTCCAGTACGTGGCGTGGCGATCGAATGCCCCGGTGGCCTGGTCAGCGATCTGGTGGTTCCACAAGGCCAAGGCGAACTTCCGGCTGGCCTCGGGGGCGAGCTCGAAGCACCTGTCCCATAGGACCCATGGCCGGGAGAACTCATGGACAACGCCCGGGTCCTTGGGACTCGGCTCGTCGGTGATCACGTTCCAGAACATGTGTTCACCCCAGCAGAGCAGGCCCGTCTCGGGCGAGGCGGCGTTCTCGAGGAAGAACTTGAGTTCGTTGTCGGCCGCGTCGCTGTACTTGGCTTGGCCGGAAAGACCCCTCAGGACATAGAGCACCCGCAGAAAGTTCTGGTCAAGCTGGGGATTGGCCCCGACAAGCTCGCGCCAGAGGTCGCCGGCGCGGTCCTCGCGGCGGATGCCCGCCGGGGCCGCCGGACGCGTGGTCAGCGGGACCATTTTTGCCCGGTCCAGGGCACTGAGAAACAGACCGGTCTTCTGGGGACCGTAGTTGTCCCGGCCCTTGTCGAGCATGGTGTCGGCGTACTTGTACACGTAGCCAAGGTAAGGAGACGAAGGTGGTCCGGCCGCCCTGCCCGGCCGAGCGGCCGCCCATAGCAGGCAAGCCGACGCACTCAGGACCGCCGCCAATCGGAGTCTTTCGCTCGGAACCACAGTCTGCCCTCCTTCTGAGGCCCTATAACGGCGATGGCCACGGACCGGGACCCATCAGACCAATCCGACAGGGCCGGCAATCCTAATGCCGATTGACCAGGAATGCAAGGCTGGGTATATCACGGTGATATATGCCGCTGGCGATTCGTTCCTGCTACTTCGTGATCGGTAAACGTTTTTCGGAAAACACCTTATATACTTTCTTCTTGAAAACGTCCGAATTCATCTTTACAGACTGATGACGGCGATATAAAATGAGGCGCCAATTCGATAGGCTTTCAGATTCCCTTAGGCGTATGGGGAGGGTGATGGGTATGTCGATGATCCAGCCATCAACCACATCGGTCGCTTGTCCGCAGTCCCGGCGAACACGATCGCTGCGCCGTCAAAGGGGTGGAGCGGGCTGGGCTCACGCCTTCACGCTGATTGAGGTGCTGGTGGTTGTGGCGATTATCGCTCTGATCATCTCCATTCTGATCCCGGCATTAAAACAAGCCCGCGAACAGGCATCAGGAGCTTATTGCATCTCGAACATGCGCCAGATCGCGCTGGCCATGCATGCGTATGCCTCGGAGTCAGGCCGGCTGCCGCCCAACAACTCGGTGTTCTGGCTGGCGTGGGAACGGTCGGGTCGCCCGGGCGGTCCCTGGCCGACCTGGAAACCCAGTGATTCCTGGCTGGGGATGCGGGACCCCGAACACGCCTTCCCGACGAGCGAACAGGAGCAACTGTGGGCCCACATCGACGCCACGGTGCCGAGAAAGGGCTCGTTGTACAAGTACCTCAGGGACGAGAAGGTCTATCTCTGCTCGAAGGACCACCGGGGTATGCCGAACAGCGAAGACGTAACCGGCGGCGGGGGCAACGGCCGGTTCAGCTACACGATGAACGGTTGGCTGGGGTTCAAGGCGCCTGAATCGCTCCAAACCTTCACGTACACGACCCGCTTCGTGACTGCCGCGGGGGCCTTGCCGCCCAAGGTTGCCGAGATACCGGCCGGTACCACGATCAAATGGCCTCCGTCCCAGATGCCGCTGCTGATCGAGGAACACCCCTGGAACAACGCCAATCACGGCTGGGTGGGCGACAGTTGGGCGGCGGACACCTATCTTGTGCTGCGCCATTACCCCCGCGAGAGGACCGGGCGGGCCCCGTTCGCCTTCCTCGACGGGCACGTTGAGTTCAAGATGTACCCCTACAGGGCAGACAAGCCGCTCGTTCGCGGCGGAGACGTCGCCAAGCTTCAAGGCCTCGATCTCTTCAACGAGTACCGCTTCCCCTACAGCTACGACGGGAACGTCGGCGGCTACGAGAATGAAGAGGCCTTCGCCCACAAGTTCCCCTATCCGTACAACGACTGATCTGCAACCTGCTGAGCTACGTTGACTTCACCGTCGGTTCTCATGCCAGAGCCGCCGCAGCCGGGCGGAAAAGCCACAGCATCTACTGCTCGTCCGCCGCGCGGATATCGGGTGCTATCGACAGACTTTCCAGGAGCGATGTTAAGGTTCTTCTGCGAAGCCCTTTATGACGATCGGGGGACCGTTTTCGGCACCCGTTCTGACTCAGGTGAGACGGCCGGGCAAAAGAAGTGCCGCCCGAGGGCTCTGGCTATTCTGGTCCCGCGCCGGTATGCCTGAGGACGGATGCCATCCCCGCGGATAACTGATATGCTGTGCAACACCTTTGCCCGATAGACGAGAGCCTGGCGGGCGACAGCTATTTCCCTACAAAAAACACGATGTGCTCTTGCGTGCTTGCCTTCGGCATGATATCCTGGCGCTTAATATAAGTGATTCTCGGGCCGTAAACTGGAATTAACCCGTCTTGCTCGTATCGGCCCTGGTGAGATTCGGTTCAGCACATTGTGCGCTCAAGGTCGACGGTTTCCATGTTGAGAGGAAATCGCAGGAAGGGAATCGCAAATGGAAGGGAAGGCATCAGCTCGAAAACGCGCCAGCCCGGCCCGCGGGGGAGTGGTTTGTGCGTCTCCTTCCGTCTGCCGGCATTTCACGCGGCGCCCCGTCCGGACGCCGGTTTTCTTCTCAGCAGGTTTCACGTCCGGTTCTTTTCTAATGAGGAGGTGTCCTGGAAACATCAACAGCATGTGACTGATTGTTCTCGCCCGGCGAATTGTTGAGCCGGGGCGAGAGGAGTGGACAGGAAAAGCGAGATCTCATTTCAAAAAAGGAGGGTCTCTATGAGACAAGCACTGGGAATCGGTGTGGTGATGACTATGCTGGTCACGCCGGCGATGGCATCGTTCTTCGACAACTTCGACAACTACGCGAACGGTAACCTCTATGGACAGGGTACTTGGGACAAAGGCAACAGCACGTCGTGGATCCAGGTCGAGAACGGCATGGTGAAGATCGTCGGCGGCGACACCGGCAGTGGTGATCGCACCGTGGGAAGCGAGGCAATGACCGGCCTGACCGGAACGATCTATGTCGAGTTCGACATACTTAAGGCCACGACGGACGCAGGCACCTCGTGGAGTGTCTTCGCCGACGACGATGGCACTCCGGACGGGAACCTCGCGCGCGCCTACGGCAGGGGCGGAACTGTCCGAGGTCGAATCGACGGCCAGGGAATCGTGACTGGTGAGGACCCGCTCGCGACTGGGTGGAACCACATACAGATCGTCATCGACACCGCCGCCAACACCGACACGTTCTACAAGAACGGCGTGTTGCTGTCGGGCACCAACCCCATCAGCCACGCGGGATACGCCGGCGACGTCCTGCAGCGGATATCGTTCCACAAGGTGAACCCCGGCGCCGACACCGTCTACGTCGACAACCTGTGGGTCGACAACGTGCCGTTCCCTGAGCCAGCGACACTGAGTCTGCTGGCGTTGGGTGCACTGTTTGTCGGTCGGCGACGGGCTCGCGCCTGAAGCGCGCTTTGCGTTGGGCGAATGATTTATAGTTTGCGTTAGTCTGACCGGGAGGGATCGTCCGGCACAGAGTGGGGCGATCCCCGCCCATGGCGTCCAGAGCGGACCCGGTTCACCAGGGGGGATTTGCGCGTGTCTTGAACACTGGTCCATCGGGCGGCGAGGTATCCGTCCGATTCAGCGGCCGAGCAATTAAGAGACACCGCCAGATGAGCGAATGGCCCTCTCGCAGCGCGGGACCCGGTCGAAACCGGTGCGCGCTCGTATAGATGCATCGTCGAAGAAGCGGTCGAGTTCGTGAAAAGGAGGTCCTTCATGTTTATTCGAAATTGGTCAGGCTTTGTGCTTGCTCTGGCGGCGGGGGTCGTTGTATTTGCGCTGCCGCCGGTTA
The DNA here is from genome assembly GCA_964586235.1 of uncultured Planctomycetales bacterium. Classification (GTDB taxonomy): domain Bacteria; phylum Planctomycetota; class Phycisphaerae; order UBA1845; family PWPN01; genus JAUCQB01. The sequence goes on along the minus strand of CAZPIO010000004.1, from coordinate 99,185 downwards.
TGGCTCAGACGTTCGACGTCACCCCGGTGAATCCCAAGAACGTAAAGTCTCCGGTGGGCGGCCCGGCATCCCCGGGAAGCCTGGTCTACACCGTCAGGAATACGGGCACGACCACGCTCACCATTACGGCCGTGGAGGTCGATGCGAGCGGGACACCGGTGACGCCTCCCTCCGCGTGGCTCGACCTGGGGACCGCGACGACGGGAGAGCTGGCCCCTGACGCGACAGGGACCATCACCGCGACTTTCATCGCTGGGGTGGCTGCGGGCGCCTACGAGGCCTTCATCAAGTTTACGGATTCCGTGAGCATCAACGACATCCGCGTCGTTCGACTCTATGTCGGCATTCCGATCGGCTTTTACGAAAGCTTCACCTATCCGAACGGGCCCCTCGGCGGAAACGGCTCCTGGGTCGGCGGCAGCGCCGGAAGGATCGAGGTAAACAGCGGACGCGCGGTGGTGCTCGCCGGCGCGGGCGCGGAGCCCGCCACCGTCACGTTCCCTACACCACTGACACCGGGTGAGGACGGCAAGTTCGTGATAACCATGGACACCATGCAGGATGTTACGGCTGCGTGGGATGATGATCCCCCCGGCGGCTCCGGGGACAACTTCTGGGACTTCTATGTGGACTCGTCCACCAGCAACTTTGGCAGACTCTACGGCACCTATTATGTTAGCATTCGAGGAAGGATTGGTGGGGGAGCGGTTACTGATCCGTTTGACCTGGCCCGCGACGGCCAGTTCCACCCATTTAAGATGGTGATTGACACTGTTGCCAATACCACGGAGTTTTTCTACGACAACGTATCCAGGGGCGTACTGGATTATGGGACCGCCACGGACGTGATCGGCAAGCTGTATTTCAACCACTGGGATCGCAGTAGCGCCACAGGCGATCACCTCTACTTCGACAACCTCAGCGTCGTGGGCTACGACTCCGTCTGTTCGATGAGCCTCACGCCGGGCGACAGCGTTGTCTCGACCGCCGAGGTGGGGGCCGCCGCGGATCCAGCGGCTCATGCGTTCACGATGACCAACACAAACAGCCTGGACGCCAGTTATGCCCTGGACACGGTCGACGCGACCGGCGCCCACGCCGACTACGGATGGTTGTCGCTCAACCAAGCGCTCGGCGCTGGACCCACCCTGTCGCCTGAAGCCACGGACGTGGTGACCGCGACGCTGGATACGACCGGCCTGGCGGCAGACGAGTACGTCGGGTACCTGAAGTTCACCAATACCTGCACGCCCGCGATCTGGTACCGTCCGATCAAGCTTCAGATCCTGGGCGCCAACTGCCTCCTGGAGAAGTTCCCGTACATGGCCGGGCCGCTTAACGGCCAGCCCGGCTGGAGCGGGGAGGCGTCGACCGGTGCCATTGACGTGCTGTCTGACGGCGTATTGCGCCTCAGCGGTTATGCTGTCGGGACCGCGAACGGCCCCCAGATCACTGCTGTCCATCAGACCGCCGGCTGTGGCTGCGATCCGGGCGAACTTCAGACCGTCAGCGTCAAGGTCCGCGGTCACGAGGGCGGTTCACGGTACTGGGAACTGCACTTCCTGGACAACGCCGGGCTGGATCTGGCCGCCTGGCGGGGCACGGCCGGCTCTGTCGAAGCGTACATGAACGGCTCGTTGCCCGCTTCGGGATCGCTCACTCCTCTGACCGGTGGCGGGCAGTTCGATACCCTGGAAGCAACGATCAACTCGAACGACGCAACAGTCAATGGAATAGAGCCCTACTCGACACGATTTACCGTGATCTCACCCGGAGGTGCGAGGAACGTCCTCGGCTCGCTGAGCCATGGGGCTGCCAACGCCCCGGTTCAGAGCGCGCGTTTCAACCGGCTCGTCAACAACGTGGCCGGAGATCCGGATCCGGTGATCGACTTCGACGATCTCATCGTGCAGAAATGCGCGGAGCAGTGCCGCAATCCGGTGTTTGACGTTCGGGATCCCGCGTACCCGGGCCAGGCGGTGGCCGACGGGAAAGTGAGCAGTCAAGATCTTATGGCGTTCGAGGCTTGCGCAACCGGGCCGGGAATGGCCGCCGAGTTGTCCTTTGAGTGCAAGTGCATGGACTTGAACAACGACGACGCGATCGACCAGATTGACTTCGCGGCGTTCCAGCGCTGCTACTCCGGCACGGCGGCCGCTGATCCGGACTGCGATAACTGATCGGAGCTATAGATCCTCGGTCGCAATAGGCCGATTTGTTTTGCGAGCCGCAGGCAGGCAGCCTTTCGCATGCCCGCCTGCGGCTCGCTTACTAATCAGGATTAGTCCACAGATTCATTGCCGGCCCTCGCTCACCGGCGAGGCCGCAGGAACAACAGCCCGGCGATCGTCAGCAGAATCGCCGCGGTCGGCTCGGGAATTACAATGTCGTCAAAGTAAACATCGCATCCGGGAATCTCATCTGGTGGAGTTCTGGGATACCTGTTGATCTCAACCAAGCCGACGGCGGTCGGCGAACCACTGTGGTTGATCGTGTGGTTCAATACCCCATTGAAATAGAATCGCGTCTGGTGGACACCAAAGTCGACCTCGGCCTTGAGTTGATTCCAGCCGCTGCCGATCAAGTCATTTCGGACTACGCTGTTGCCCATTCTGGACTGCGCGTAGGTAGCGCCACCGTACCAATAGCCGATATTGTACGTGTTCGTCTGGTCACCGAGGTATAAGTACCAGAAGTTACCCTCGCCGTCAGGACCGACGGTTCCTTTCATGACGTTGACGGTTACCGTGACCACGCTGCCGGATTCATTGGGACCCGTATTCCAGCACCAAGTGTCTTCGGTGCCGGAGGAGAGGTGCAGGCTCCCACCGCTCACGTTGATACCGGCAACTCCCCCCCATTCCTCCCAGGTATCTCCATAGGGATTGACGTTGCCCGCAAGAGACCCGTCCGGATACGAGAAATCCTCCACCCAGACAGCCATGGCCGGCGTTGCCAGCATGGCCATTACCACACCAATCTCCATCGCTCGTCTCATCATAGAGACCCTCCTTTCAAAACAGTCTTCACCCTCGTTTGAAACGCCTTTCTTCCTCGCGATAGCAGGCCGGGCGACACGGTGTGCCGAGTGCACAGGGCAACGTGATCTCTCTCCCAGGGGATTCAGCCGGCGCACTCGGACAGGAACACTAACCACGCACCGGACGCTCTTACCTCCTCCAAACGCTCTTACTCTGACGTGGCCCACCCGGATCGGCGACACTCGCTACTTGAGCCGGAGCCGCCGGTCCAAGGGTTGCTGCCTTTGACTCTACCGCGCCACGTATTGGAACGCAACGAAAAAGAGCAGAAAAACATCACAGGGTTTTAGAACGGTGTTTCACGTTGGCCGCGGTCGGTGCGCCGGTCTTAACAGAGGCTATCCCACTAAGCAACAATGGCTTACAACTCGGCTGCTTCTGGGTGATGCTGCTACGGGTATCAAATGATATCAGTTGGCGGCCTTTGGACACCGCCTCACGCGGCCAACCGTGGGGTCTCCGCAGGAACCGGCCCCCGCGTTCGGCGGGCGGTCCTACTGGCTATCGACGGAGGCCACTGAGCCCCGTTCGATGATATCGACGTCGATGAGGATCTGTTGCGGGTCGTCCATGGTGCCCGCGGAAAGCCTCCGGTCAAGGGCCTCGACGGCCGCGTGCCCGATTTCCTCGGCTCGCTGCCCCACGGCCGTCATTGGCGGGTCAAACGCGCGATTGAACTCGGCGTCATCGAAGCAGATGACCGACACCTCAGTGGGAATCTTCACACCCGCTTGCCGACAGGCCTCGAACACGCCCCACCCGCTGTAGGCGTTGTGGGCCAGCACGGCAATCGGCGGCTCCAACCTCCGCAGCGCCGACAGCATCGCCTCACAGGCGCTCAGCCACCGCCTGCCGGCCACGCCCTCGCGGCGCATGATCGCATCATCGATCCAGATCTTCCAATCCCTGAGCGGTTCGATCCCGCGATCAACCAGAGCTTGTTCGTATCCGCGAATACGGGCGGCGATCGAAGACATCTTGGGAACCTGGGTGAGCATAGTCACCCGGCGATGGCCGTGGTCGAGCAGGTACTGGGTTGCGAGATAAGCTCCCTTTTCATGGTCGGAGGACACCGAGTCAATCTTCAATCCGGTCACCTGAATGTCCACCATGACGAACGGAAAGCCGCCGAGTTTGAGCTGGACCATGGCCTCGAGGTTTTCGGCATCGGACACCGGCAGGATAATGGCCCCATTCACACCGGACTTGGCCAGCCGTGAGAGGTTTCGAGCCTCGATATGGGCATCGCCCTGGGCATTGAGCAGTTGCATTCCCCAGCCGTGCTGCTGGCAGGCATCCTCGATGCCGCGAGCGATCAGACTGGTAAAGGCGGTCTCAATCTCGATAGTGGCGAAGGCAATCGTGGTCACCTCGGCGGCCCGGCGGCTGGGGATGGTCGGCCGTACAAACACGCCGACGCCCGGGATGCAGTGCAGCCGCCCCTCGCGTTCGAGGGTTTGCAGCGCCTGGCGGATGGTGATAGTGCTGACGCTGAATTCAGAGGCCAACTCGCGCAGGGCCGGCAGACGAGCGCCTGCGGTTAACTGGCCTTCGACCAGACGCTGACGGATGGCGTCGGAAACCGAGCGGTAAAGCGGGCGCTTTCTGCCGGTTTGCCTATCCTCTTCAAGGTTGGGACGCTCTTTGAGGGCCATACTCGCATGATAATAGCGCCGTTATGAAAATGCAAGAAGGAACGCCAAGTTGGGCTGGATACAAGGACCGTAAGCCTTATCTCCATAAGAGATTAGGTTTGTGTTATCGGGTTGACAGGGAGAGTCTGGATATCGCGCCGTCATAAAACACTTGCAATGAGACCCGCGGGTGTGGTAAAATGACCGGTAACCGGAGGTCGGACTGTGGGGGCCGTCTCCAGCCGTCTCTGGCTCGGCCTCGATGCCATGGACTCACAGTCCAAGCGACTGCCCAGATACGGTTTGCGGTGCAGTGTGTCTCGGTGAGGCGACGAGGGTTCAGAAGAAGCAGCCGATCGAAGGCGTCCAATCAGAGATGGTTTCCTGATGTCGCGGAGGGCACACCGGGGACCTGATAACGGCAGGCTGATCAAGAGGTTTGAGTGCCAATCGGAGGGTGAGACTGTCGGCGACAGCTCGACGACTCGTGTCCGGTAGCTGCGCGGTCAGTCCGTCCTTTCCAGTTCATGGAAACTGAAAGAAGGAGGATGTTCGATGAGAGGTGCAATGATGATCATCGCAGTGGCTGGGGCGTTTCTGGCCACATGGTCGCCGGCCGTGGGCGAAGTCTGTTTGCTTGAGGATATGCAGGCCTACACGCCCGGGCAGACGCTGCAGGCCGCTTCCGGTGATGTGTGGAGCGGGGCCGCGACCTGTGCGCAAATCTGCGTCGACGATGATGGCGGCGGTAATATCGCCGTACAACTCTTGGCTGGGACTGCGGGCGACGTCCATCGAACCTTGACCTGCGATGCATGTGCGGACGGGACCTATGCCGTCTCGCTCAAGATCAAGCAGGCGGGAACTCCGACGGGCAGCCTGTTCGCCCACATCGATTTCGAGACGGCCGCCACGGCCAGCCTGGCCCGGTGGGACATCCAAGGCGGCGCGGTTCGCGGCCGCATCGGCAGCGCCGCCGGCAGGCTTACCCCGTTCGTGAATCTGACCGGTCCGAGTGCCTACGACACGCTGCTGGTCAGGATCGATACCTGGACGGATACCTCTGAGTTCTTTGTCAACGGCGTATCAATCGGCATCCTGGACCATAGCGGCGCGGCGACCGGCGACAAGCTTGGTCGTATTCTGATTGACACGATCGCCAACGGAACGACGGATTCGGTCATCATCGACGATATCCGGATGGAAAACTGCGAGGGCACCTGCCACACCAACGTGGATCCACGGCTGCCCAAGGACGTGGTCGGAACCGTAGGTGGCGCGGTCACGCCAGGCTCGATCGATTATACGTTCACCAACCACAACACAGACAGCGCCGGCTATGACGTGGCCGTGGCTTATTCAGCAGGCCAGCCGACCGGATGGGTGTCGCTGGACAAGGCCGGCAGCGACCCGCTGGGCACCGGCGCAAGCGACACGGTCGTTGCCAGCTTCAACACCACAGGCCTGGCCGCGGGGCTGTATGATGCGGCCATCATCTTCACCGACACCTGCAATCGTTCGTACTCGCGGACTGTCCGGTTGACTGTGGGCCAGCCGCTGCCCTGTTTCGCGGATACCTTCCTCTATCCCAACGTGCCGCTGACTGCCACCGGCGTCTGGAAGAATGTCAGCAGTCCCGCAGGCGACACCACAGGAGCGCTCGATGTGCTGGACCGTCGCATGAAGCTCAGCTCTCTGAAGGACGTGAATTCCGTCAACCGATACGAGTGCAACACGACTCTGACAACGCCGATCGGCCCCGACGCCAACGGCAAGATCACCTGCAGCGTCAGGATGGAGAAAGGGACGGGAGATGGGGGGAACATCTGGAAGGTCTACTTCTACAATACCGACGGTGTTAGCATGGTTGAGTGGGACGGGCAGGTTGGCGTCTGTCGGGCCCGGAATGAGACGGCCAACGACCCCAACGGTCAGTTCGGAACCATCGGGAACGTGAGTCAACCCCTCACCGGCACCGGCACCTTTGACGAGCTCAGGGTGGTCATCGACACCGTCAACGCCACCGGTGAGTACTTCTTCAAGGGAGTGTCCCTCGGATTCATCAATGATACCCGCATGTTCGGGGCCAAAATCGGCTCCGTCGGCATCCTGAGACAGGCCCGCGCTGCGGCTGACCAACTCACCATGACGATGAACTGGGATGACATCCTGGTCATCGGTGACTGCGACGTATGCCGGATGTCCGTTCTGCCCGATGAGGCAGGACGAACAGTCGACTACAGTAACTACGCCGCCGGCGCGGTCGGTGGTCCCCTCGGGTCGAGCTTAGACGTCAACGTATCGGGTGCAAGCTGGGACTTCATCGAGCGCAACATCGCTGCCACGCCGCTGACCTTCGCGGTGAGCGAGGTGGACACCGCCGGTACCGCCAATGACTACTCGTGGATCGAGTTGGACAACACCGCCGGCGCGCTCGCCCTGGAGGCAAGCGATCTGGTCACCGCCACGCTGACGGCGAGTCCGGGTGGAACGCCGCTGCCGGCGGGGGAGTACGTCGGTCAGTTGAAGTTCACCGATAGCTGTGATCCCAACACCTTCCAACTCCGGTCGCTGAAGATGATGATCGTCGGCGACGGCACGAACGTCAGCGACACTTGCCTGATTGACAGCTTCTCGCTTCCCAACGGCGGCAAGCTGGCTGACCAGGTCGGCTGGCGTGGTACCGGGCCGGAACTCGTGGTGGACAACGGGACGGTAAAAATAACCGGCGGGGGCAGCCCCAATTCCGGCGCGAGTATGGATGTTCCGGATGCCTGCCCTGGTTGTGACCGGCTGACTGCCCCGCTGAGCCCCGGCGGACTGGATGACCGCATCATCGTTGTCAAGATCAAGATCAAAGGGGATCTGTCCGGCGCAAGCAACGCCTGGTCGGTCCTCTTCTACGACGAGAGCCCGACGCCGATGGTCATGGTCTGGTGGTACGGCGGGTCCAACAATGCGAAGGGCCGCATTGGCGGCACGGTCACACCGGCGGTCACGCTTACCGGCGGCTGGGACACGCTGGAAGCCTGGGTCAACATTGATGCCATGGAGACAACGTACTTCGTCAACGGCGTGCGTATCCCTGGCACGGAGACGAACCCGAACCCCATCAGCCACGACGTCGGGACGGGCCAGATCGTCACGCGAGTGGACATCAATCACAGCGCGAACGACGGCGCAGCCGGGAACGTGGTATGGTTTGATGACGTTCAGGTCTACGTCTGCCAGAAGCAGGCAAGGTTACTTTGCCACGAGCCGCTTGCCGACGCGGATGGAGACAGCGACGTTGACCAGGCGGACTTCGCGGTATTCCAGCAGTGCTTCACGGGAACTGCCACTCTGGACGAGACGTACCCGCCTTACTGCGTGTGCTTCGACGTCCGGGATGCCACCGGCCAGCCGGGCAGCGACAACGCCATCAGTTCGTTCGACCTCACGGCGTTCGAGCTCTGTGCGAGCGGGCCGGGCATCGCGGCGAACCCGACGTGCACGGGGAACTGACGGTATGATCTCGTGGGAGGCGGACCAGGCTATCCGCTGATTCCCACCGACTCCGCGGCCGGTGCGGCGCCGGCAGACAAATCCGGCACCGCACCGGCGATACGACAGGGCGCGGCGAGGGACCCCTCCGCCCCTCGCCCGCCCCCTTTTTTCGCCTCTCGCGTTCGGGGGAAGGGTCTGGTCATCCGAAGCCCTCTCCTGGACACGTTGGCCTGGTCCAGACAGGGTGTCTGCGTCACCAGAATCCGGAGGCAGTGATCGTGGGAGGTGGGACCCGGTTACGACTGTCGGCCCTGGTAGTGGGCATTGGCGCGGCCGGCGCCGTCTCACAAGCCCAGCACCCGGTGCTGGACGGCGTTGATCTGTATCCGTACGGCAGCACCATCTCACAGAACCTGGTGGTCTGGCAGAACACCGTGTACGCGACCTCCGCGCAGGCGTGGAGTGGTTCGGCAAGCCTGTTTGCGGTGGATGCGACCGATCCGGTCAACCTGACGTACCTGTCGGGGGTCGACAGCGGCGCCAAGACCTACGGCATCGATGCCCGCGACGACATCCTCTACGTGGCGGCGTGGGGCAGCGGGCTGCGGGTTTACGACATCTCCCAGCCGAGCGTCTTCCAGCCGCGGTGGTCTTTCTATGATTGCAGCGCCTATTGGAACGTCATCGCCTCCGGCCAGCGAGCCTACGTGACCGCCGGCGACGCCGATCATCCCGAGTGCATCGGGGTGCGGATTCTCAATGCCTCGACCAGCCCGTCCGGGAGCAGGCTGATTTCACTGCTGCCCGGCTCGCACCCCAATATCAGGGGCATGGCGGTGCGAGGAAGCTACCTGTATTTCACCGACTACCAGCATTTCAAGGTCGCCAACATCTCCAACGAGCAGGCTCCTCAGGTTATCCGCAGCTTCCATCATCCCCGCAGCTACAACCTGAACGGTGTCCGCCTGCGCGGGGATTACGCCTACCTGTATGGACAGTTGAAGTCGCCGCAACAGGCAGGAGATCCGGGCCTTGTTATCTACGATATCACCGATCGAGCGAACCCCGTTGAGGTAGGCCGCTACGATCAGGCCGGAGCCCACGACATGTACCTCCTCGGCGACTACGCCCTGTTGGCCACCTCCGGCGCGGGTGTTCGGACGGTGAACATCGCCAACCCCGCCAGTCCGACGCCGGTAACCGGTACCGACGTGGACAGTTGCACGGACGCGCTGGTTGCATACGAAGTATCGGTCACAGGAAACGGCATATACGGGTACACCGGCACCCTGGAGATGTATATTCATCCTCCTGGCCATCCGGACGTGGGAAACAACTACTGGAAAGGCAAGCTCTATTCCATGCGGGTTCTCAGTGAGGAACCCGACAACGTCGGGCCGGAGCGATGGAGCGGCTGCTCGACGGGCGAAGCCTCGTGGGACACGCAATACGAGGGGGATACGCTGCCGACGGGAGCTACGCCGGCCTGGTCGGCGGTGAGCGGATCAGAATCCTGGGCAACGGTGACAGAAGGTACCCTTCGCGTCAACGATACCGGGACTGGGACCGACAGCCAGATCCGATGGCGCCGCAACTGGGACGCTACTTACTCACGGGGAACGACGGTCCTCGTTCGGGCTCGTTGCCCATCCTATGATCCGGCGGGTGGGTCTGCCGTATCGCTGGTCAATCTCATTGTCGAGGATGGCAAGCGTATTGAGGAATTCACGATCCTGTCCGACCGGTTTCGGGCGAACAAGGCTAACATCGAGTGTCCGCTGGACGGGACGGCCTGGCACACCTATCGCATCACCACCGGAGGCGGGCAGTTCAAGGTCTATGTGGATGAGCTTAGCCTACCGGTCCTGACAGGACCGATGACCAGCCCGACGGGGCAAGCCCGAATCAGCTTCGGCGGCGGATCGGATGCCTGCCGGCAAGACATCTCCTTCGACTTCGTTCACTGCTTCTCCGACGGTGTCGTTGCCCCGCCTGCACAGTTGAGCACCGAGACACCGACACTATCGGTCCATGTGGCAGACAGCGAAGGAAAAGGATCGCTGAGCGGAATCAATCCAACCTCGGCCGCGGTCTACTGGTCTACAGACGGCGGGACCACCTGGAGTCAGAGCGGCGGGATGCTGTGGGACGGCCAATATGAGGCGGACGTGCTGCCCTCGGCCGCGCTGCCGCCCTGGTCGGTAACCGAGGGGAATGAGAGCCTGGGCAGTGTCAGCGCGGGCATTCTGCACGTCAGCGATACCAGCACCGCTTCGGGGTCTAAGGTCAAATGGGCCCGGTCATGGAACGCGTCGGCCTCCACTGGCACGACGGTACTGGCCCGGGCACGCTGCACGGCCGTCGGCGGCGACACGACCCTGCTCGGCAACCTGTTCGTCGAAGATGGCGCCCACCGGGAGCAATTCAAGATCATGCCCGATCGCCTGGTTGCCATGGAGCTGGGCGTGACCCATCTGCTTGACGGGACGCAATGGCACCTCTACCGGGTGACCACCAAAGGCAACCAGTTTAAGGTCTACGTGGATGAGGATCCGACACCGGTGCTTACTGGTGCGTTGGCCACCGCCAGTACCCAAAACCGGGTGCTGTTCGGCAGTGGGGCCAGCGCGGGCACACAAGAGATCGACTTCGACTATGTGCGTTACACCGCGGTGGGCGACCTTCCGCCGGGCCAAGGCGACGGCGGCGGTCCGGTCCAGGTCGTGTGCAGCGGCGCGTTCGGCGACGACCGCGGCGTGATTGCTGCGTACTCGATACCGCTCAGTCGGGGCTCGGGCACAGTCAACAGGGTACGGTTTGGGCTGCGTGATACCGCCGGGAACATGGGTCTGAGCCCGATCTACGGGATTCCCATCAAGGTCACCGTACCGCCCGATTTTGACGAGGACAACGACGTGGACCAGGAGGACTTCGGCCATCTCCAGGCCTGCTTCTCGGGCGCTGATGTCAGGGCGCCAGGCTGCGAAGATGCCGACTTGAGTCTGGACCTGGTGGTGGACATCGACGATCTGCGCCTGTTTCAGTCCTGCATGGCCGGCCCGGATCAGGCGCCGTCCTGTTCATGGTGACACGAGCGGGTTTTCACGGGACACATGAATCAACCGGCCCAACCCGGGCTGCTGAAGAAACAGCACGCGAAGTGACTTCCACTTGTCAGTGTGGCGGTGACCACCTTGACCGTCACGGCCTCTGTCCAATGTAGCCTCCAAAATCAACAGTCGGAGCATCCAGCGGATCCGAGCCACTCCTGCCCATATCGCAACAAGCCCGCGGGGATCAGGACCCGCGGGCTTGTCGCTGTGGTTCAGACAAACACACACTGCGGCTGAGTCGACTCAGCCGGTCATGCACACCTGCGACGCAGGACCAGCAAACCGCCGAGCCCCAACAACAACAGGCTTGTCGGCTCCGGAACGGTACCGGCTACCAGATTGTCGAACCGGATAATGTCGACCAGGTCAGTCGTGCTGCCGTCAACCCTTGCATAGATCCAGCCGAGCGACCTGCCGACACCGACACTCTGGGTGCCAACCGAGGCGCCGTCGAGCAGGTAGTCCACCGTCCCGGCAATCGGATCGACGACGAACGCCAAGTTGTGGTGAACGCCATCGGCGTAGCTGATGTCAGACAGGACCGCGCCGCTCGCGTCCTTGATCTTCACGGACGATGAGCACCCGTTCACTGAACCAAGCTTCTCGTCTTCCTGGTCGCTAATCTGGATCAGGAAGTGGTCAGTCCTCGCGGGACTCATGGAGTTCAATTGTCCCCACAAATCGAACGTCACGATTCCCACGACGCCGGCCGACTGTTGCGTCCAGCCATCGTCCCCGTTCCAGGCGTCTGACCATGTACTTCCACTTGCACTCTTGCCCCACAGACGGATCTGGTTGTCGACGCCGGTGACCCCCCTGACTGTAGGTTGATACATGTTGCTTGCGGTCTTGGCCCAGCCGGGAAGATCTCCGAGGACCGCACCCTGCGCATAGTCGTCGAAATCCTCGCTGGTCCATACCACCGGCACCGGTATCGCCTGAGCCACTGTTCCCGCCAGCAATAGCACTGGCAGACTCACGCCAAACAGGTATTTCATCGTTTGATACCCTCCTTCCGGTTAGTACCGTGAGCAGAAACTCCCGAGCACTGGCCCAGCCGGCCGGCCCTGCGAGCCGTGAATCACCGTACAAGGCCACGCTCCACATCTGGCGTTCGTATCGCCTGGTGACCGGTGATGATCGGCCCATGGCGGCCATCACCGGCCTGACGATCAATTCTTCTGACCCGAGAAGCATGACCTCCACGCAGACGTTCCGTGCCGAGCGTGGCGTTCGCAGTACCCAGCGTGGGTTTCCTCCCCAGCCCGGGCGCAGCAGACGAGCGGAGCCGGCGGCACCCAGCCGCACTGGTCGAAAACCCGGCTTCTTGTCAGAAGGGAGACTTGGTAGCGAACTGTCGCTTTTCCATCCTCGCTTCCAGGCAACCCGTCGACCGGCAGTGCCTCCGCTGACTCTGGACCGGGGCACGACGGCAAGCCGACGGACGCCATCCCTTCCCGCTTCCCTGGCACTGAAGCGCACTATAACACGGCGATAGCCCGTTTTCAAGCACAAAAACTGGAATTATCACGGCGATATACAACTCTGTTATTCTTGTATTCGGCAACGAGGGCATCAATTTTCGGAACCGGGAGTCCGCGCATAAGCATTGCCCTCAAGGTGATTTAAGCTCGTTCTCCCCCTTATCATCGGCGTCCTGGCGTGCTGGTGGGCTTCCCGCCCACCCTGCCACACGGCGGGGGGCGAGAAATCGAGACTCCACGCAACTCGCCAGGGACAGAACAGCCGGGCCACCTAGCCACACCCCGAACGGCAGTATGCACCCCGCGCCGGTCAGACTGTCGCTGCCGGAACCGGCGGCCCTCCGGGTGGAATCGGCTGAGTCCGCCAAAGCTGGACTCGACGCATCGCCACATGACAAGCGGCACCGGCTTTCAGAGCCGGCAGCGTTTCCGGAGCGCGCCCGATTGAGGGCGGCCCGCTGCCGGAAGGGTCGCGGGTTCGCGGCGCGGCGGGCAGGCCGGCCACATGTCCAGGCACACTCGTTCCTGTTCGGCCTCGCAGACGGCTGCGCGGTCGGTTTGGCCCTGGGTCGGCGATGTCTCGGGAAGCAGGCTCTTGCGGGACCTGTCCGATCGCCACCGGTTAGACCCGAAAAGCCAATTGAGGTACGCTTTAGCTGTTCAATCGGATCGGCTCACAGACAGACGGCTGGACAGGACAAGCGAGAACCCGGACATGCGTTTGGTCAGTCATTGGTTCCTGACACTATGCGTTGGCCTCGGACCCCTCGAAGCTGCGGAGACCCCGTCGACAAGACCCACCACCCGGCGGGTTGGACCTGACGAGACCTGGGAAATGCGCGAGGGACGGTTCCACCGCAACGGCCAGTGGGTGTTTGTTAAGACCGGCAAAATGCTGCGGTCTTTTGAGCAGCCGGGGATGGCCGACCGGGTCATCGCCGACATCGACGTGATGGTCGGCCGGCTCAACTACAACAACTTCTCGCTCAACATCTATCCCGACCAGTTCGATGCCGATGCCGACGGACGTGTTGACCCCGGTCGGCGCCAGGCTCAACAGGAGATCGGGCGAATCCTGGATCACTGCTGGCGGCGCGGCATCTTCGCGTCGTTGAGTTTCGAGACCTACAACGTGGGGGGCGGGGGCACGCCGTTGGAACTGTTCAGGAGACATCCTGACATCGTGGCGGTCAACGCCCTGGGCCAGCCAGCCCGCGACGTCGAGTACGGCGGTGAGTCCGGCAAGCAGGTGCCTTCGATCTTTCACCCGATCTACCTCAAGTGGAGCCGCGATTTCATGCGCGGCTTCCTCGCCGGGCTGGGCCGGGATCGGGCATCTCGATTGTTATTCGTCGAGACGACCGTCGAGCCACAGTACGTGGGGAAATGCGACGTGGGCAACAAGGATATCCGGCGGGCGATGCTCGACTTCAGTGATGCGGCCCGCAGGGCCTACGAGCGGTGGCTGGCGGGGCTGCCCGAGAACGATCCCCGGCGAACCGCGTTCGCATGGCCGGCGACGCAAGCCCAGCGTGACAAAGCCGTCGGGAACCCGGTTTTCAACGAGTTCCGGGCCTGGGGACTGGCTCAGTGGGTCAACGGCGATATCGAGGCAATCCGCTCCGCGGCTCCCGGAGTGTTCGTGGCGGTAGACTACAACGGGCGGCTCGACGACCACGATCACGAAGGCGCACGCATCGGAGACCATCTGACCTTCCTGAAAGCCCTGCAGGGGGTGGACATCATTCAGGTCGCTCCGCACACCTGGCACTGGGGCACTTCTTCGTGGGAGGAGGTGAGCCGCGTCAATCGGGAGGCCCGCAAAGGATGGGCGATCGGCGAGAACATCACGATTTCGGGGGCATCGCCGGATGACGACCAGGAGACGACGCGCATCCTGGACGACACCCTCAAGCTTGGGACGCGCTGGGGGTGGGAATGCGTCAACGCCGGAAACGAGCATGAGACCGACAACTACTGTCTGTACAACCGCGATTGGTCGAGCCCGGTGGCAGACGTGATCGAGGGCCCCAACTGGGAACACTGGCTGAAGAAGATCGGGGCTCCGCGTTTCGTTCCCCAAGCCCGCCCGATGTCGCGGCCCGCTTCGCCGTGATCGCAAGTCCGGCGTCGACCGTCGGGCGGCGGCCCGGCATTTCGGCGGCTAATCAACCGCGGCCATGCAGTCCATGAACAGATCGAGACAAGTCTGATCGACGCGGTCGTCCTCGGCTCAATCCGCACTGGCAGTCCTGGTCTCCGTGACACCGATCGTCACGGTCGGATACGTATTCACACCCTTGGCCGTCGCGTTGACGTAGTCGTTGATATAGTCCCGTTCGTAGAACCGCAACCCGCTCCCGCCGTGGCCCTGGCCGGTGATGATGTCGAGGTCGCCGTCGCGGTTCCAGTCAACCGCATCGGCCCCGGACATCATCTGCACGGTGAACGGCTGAACGATCTTGATGCCGTCAGTCGAAGATGCGAATTGCGGCGCGGTGCCGCGCGTGCCGGGCCCGGTGTTCTTGTAGAAGCGGCAGTTGTGCTCGAACTCGCAGCCGATGAAATCCTTCCTGCCGTCACCGTCCCAATCGACAAAGGAGCCCAGGTTGGGCCGCGTGAAGGTGATGACGTCGTTGCCCGGCCCCGCCCGCAACCATGAGGGATATGCGAGCACGGGGTCGGCATCGGTGCCGATGTTGCGATAGAAAAGGAATCCACGATCCAGCGAGGGATCGGCGTTGAGATGCGGCCAGTCGTAGTGGACGCTGCTCAGGGGACCGCCATGCCCGACCATGGCGAAGATCACGTCCTTCCTGCCGTCGTTGTCCCAGTCGCAGACCAGAACACTGCCTCTTGATGTGCCGTCGATCGGCTTGCCGTTGGCCTCGATCCTGACACCCGCTGCCAGAACCGGCGAGGCGTCGGTGCCCTCGTTGAGGTACAACCACAGCCAGGCCCGGCCGTCGCCGACCAGGAGGTCCTTGCGGCCGTCGTTATTCCAGTCGCTGACCTCACAGCGGGCGTAGCCGGCGGCACGGTTGAAGTCCTCTTCGCCATAGACCCGCAGCACAGCCCCGCCGGCGATGAGTTTTTCGCCCGGCGCAAACACCGGAAAAAGCTGATTGGTCTGGTTTCGGAAGAGCCATATGAAGCCGTCGGTGTCGGCGGCGAGCAGGTCGGTTCGCCCGTCGTTGTTCCAGTCCACGGCTCGCACACCGTTCTGGCGCACGGCATCGGTGATCTGGAACCGTTCGGTACAGGGTGCGCCGCCCGAGGCATCGACAGCCTGGAATTTGGGCGCGGTCGGCGTGCCGATGTTCCTGTACAGCCGGCCGTAGACCCGGGGTTGCTCGCCCCACTGGGTCCGCTCCCAGTAGCGGCCGACGACAAAGTCGAGCAGGCCGTCGCCGGTGAAATCGGCGACTTTTACACCCGCGCGCTGGTCCATGTACTCGTAAAACGCAACGATGCAGCCCATGGTGAACACGGGCGCGGTTCGGGTGCCGACGTTCTCGAACCAGAAAACGCGGCCCTCCTCGGTGCCCACGAAGAGATCGAGATCGCCGTCGCCGTCGATGTCCGGGCAGTCCATACGGGGATTCATGACCTCGATCTCCACCCCGTTGGCCTTGACGTAAACTGCGTCGGCCAGAGTCATGTCCTGTACGCTGTTGCCGGTGCCGACGTTGCGGTAGAAGTTGATCAGCGAATCCCGGTTACCCAGGAGGTCGGTCCTGCCGTCGCCGTCCCAGTCCACGAAGGTCACGATGCTTGCGATCGGCTTACTGCTCTGCGTCATCAACGGACCGCGGTTCACAAAGACCGGTGGTCGGCCGGGTGGCGCGGTATTCTCGAAGCGCACAAGTTGGCCGGCGTAGAAACCGGTCGGAGAATACACGAAAAGATCCTGATCGCCATCCTGGTCCCAATCGTAGAATTCGATCGAGTTCCAACTGCGGTTGTTGCCATCCATGGGGAATTGCATCAACGACCCGCCGGAGGTCAGACGCCCGCGGTCGACGTATCGATTGCCTCCCACGTTCTCGAAACAGTAGACGTACGGTTCCGTGCCGCCCTTGAACAGATCGAGGTCGCCGTCGCCGTCGAAATCACAGAACGTGTCGTACCCGCAGGCGTTGACCTCACGGCGCCGGTAACCATCGGTGAACAGGTCGCCGTCGCCGACAAGGCCATGATAGCGATCGGGCTTCCCGCGGCCGGACTGCACGGTATCGAAGTACAGTGCGTACTGCGTCTCCAGATGGCTGGGCATGACGAAGCTGAGCGTGATAGTGTTCACCCGGTAGTAACGCTGAATTCGCCAGGGCAGGAGGTAGCGTTCGTGACCGACCCACGATGCATCGAAGACCTTGGGCGCGCCGGCGGCATCGTAGGCGACGACCTCGATCGTATCCGGGTCGAAAGTGCCGCCCGGATCACGGGAGGCGAGAATTGCAGCGAGGTCGATGTCAAAGGAAGCCGGCGAGTTGGAGCGGACCATGCCCCTGGGGTCAACGGTCAGCATGACCCGGTATCGGTCAGGTGAAACCCACGGCAGACCGGCGGCAACGATCACCTTCGGGGAAACCGCGCTGCCGGGCGGCGGGGCCGCAGGAAGCATGGAGCAGAGCACCGTGACTACAAGAACGCCGATCCATCGAGACATATCTACTCCCATGTGCGAGCACCAATCCGCATCCGGCTGGGCCGGTTACATCCGTTTTACTCACCCGGTCGGGCGCAGGCAGGTCCACGCGCCTGCCATCATGATGAACCGCGCGCGACGCGTCACGGTTGCACCTGCTCTTGAGGGGGTCTAAGATTCGCGGCCTCCTGCGTGCAAGGGGATGGGTTGCCGGCTCCGCCCAGGCACAAGAAGAAGACACCGAAGTCCGACTGATCAACATCGCCATCTGAATCGAGATCGGCCGGGCCGCATCCCGCCGGGACCATCGAGCCGGAGCCGCCCAGGCAGCTCTGGAACCGGCCGAAATCGCTCTGGTCGACGTCGCCGTCGCGATCGAGATCTCCAGTGGTCTCAGGCGGGCAACCGTCGGAATCCACCGGGATCCCAAGGTTGGTATTCGGACAGGCGTCGCAGGAGTCGCCAACGCCGTCGCCATCGCTATCCTGCTGGGACGAATTGGCGGTCATCGGGCAGTTGTCGATCTCATCGGCCGCCCCATCGCCGTCGTAGTCACCGCCCGGACTCGCAAAGTATACATCCGCGAAATCAACCACCAAGTCGGTGTCACCAGTGGCACCGGGCCCGGTGGACATCGAGACTTCGATCGTGTGGATGCCGGCATCCATGGGCAGAACCGCCCGGTAATTCCAGTCAGAAGCGCTGTTCACCGTCCATTGAGCGATCTGCGTGTTATCCAGATAGAGGTTCATCAGCGGCCAATCCGCCGGCGAGGCGACCTGGACTCCGCGTGCCCGGATCACCAGCCAGACGTTGGACTGCGACTGGGCGACCTCGATCGCCGAGCCAATCCGCGGGCCGGCGGTCGGCAACCGCCAGGCGGAAGGCGGTTCGGAAGCCGTGCCTTCCTCCCAGACCATGTGCTCGGCTTCGAGCCGCGCCGGGGCCAGAGGACGATGACCGGCGGATTGCCAAGCCAGCTTCGACGGCGATGCGGCCACGGCATCTATGAAATCCTGACCGTAGTCATAGCCTGCGGGCGAGAAGCCGTTTTCAGTATCGGGGATGATCTCCTGGCCGGGCTCGATCTGCGTGCCCTCATGCCATTCGCTCCATGTCTCGACGAAGACGAAGCGGCTCCTCTCGTGGTTGGCGGCGGTGCTCTGGCATGCGGAAGTGAACTGCGGCAAGGACCTGACCAGAGCGGGCTGGTCGCCGATCCGCCAGAAGCCCGGCGCCACCGAGGCGGAGTCGTCCACGGTGCCGCCCATGGTAGTGAGAGTTTGATAGGCCACCGGGTTGTAGCGGTGAATCGAATCCCATGGATCCGGAGCGGTGGCGGCGCTGGGATCGGCCACGTCGCCGTTCAGGTACACCGGATAGCCGCTCGCGGCCAGCATGGCCTTGGCCTGGCGCCAGCGGTCGGCGGCCTCCGTGCCGCTGACGGCGTAGACCGTGACCAGCCACTTGCCGTCGATCTTGGCGTAGTTGCGGGTCGGGCCGTACCGCTCGAGCACGTAATGTAGATCATCGTGAATCTTCTGTGGTGTCGGCTGCCCCTCGCCCCCG
Source organism: uncultured Planctomycetales bacterium (assembly GCA_964586235.1). GTDB lineage: Bacteria > Planctomycetota > Phycisphaerae > UBA1845 > PWPN01 > JAUCQB01. Next base: position 80,210 of record CAZPIO010000004.1, on the reverse strand, counting down.
ATCGAGTCCAGCTCGTAGTAGATGCACCATTGCACGCTCTTGGCAATGCGAACAGCCTTGGCGAAGGCCCGATCCTCGTGGGTATTGATGCCCCACCAACTGGCCGAGGCGATATCGATCCCGGAACGGGCCATCCATCTATCCTGCCAGCGAATCACTTCAGGGTCATTGCTGTCGTACAACTGGACGGCCGGGTTCCACGTGGCGTCGGGATAACTCGGGAGATAATTCGCCGTCCAGGTCAACGGCGGCTGGTAGTTGGCGTCGTCCCAGTGAACCCAGGTGCCGGAAATGCTCGGATTGCCGTACCAGGGGTAAAAGAAGGTGGCCACGATGCTGTCCATCAGGCTGTCACCCAGGAGCGTCGCAGGAGCATATTCGGCCAGAGCCCGCAAGTCGTCGAGATCGGGCGTACCGCTGCGGTCGTGAAACCGGACGAAACCCCGAAATGTGTCCTTGCCACCGTAATGCCTGACCCACGCAGCGGCGTTGTTGTTCACATCGCGGGCGAGGACCCGCAGGCCGGTGCTGATCGCCGGGCGTACGGAGGCCCAAGTCTGTTGCAGGCCCCAGGCGGCGCCGTCGGTGGTGATGGTCACCGGCTGATTGACGTCCCAGGCACCGCCGGCAGCGTTGAAGCCCAGGATGCTGGAAGCCCCGCTGGTATCCCAAGTGGTTCGGGTGCCGTCGGAGTGGCCCTGGTAATACATGGGGATGTCGCCGTACCAGACGATCTTGCCGCCCTTGTTGAGATAGCGTCGGATAGTGGTATCGCTGGACTTCGACTCGGCCACGGTGTCGGGCACGATGTCCTGGCCGAAGACCACGACACTCAGCAATCCGTCGGCAATCCGCGCGTCCATCCAGGACTTGAGTTGGGCGGCATTCAAAACCTCGTAGCCGGCCGCGGACAGTGTGTCGCGGACTTGCGTCCCGCCGGTCCATGCGCTGGGATAGGCGGAATCGTAGTACACCGCCAGATGCCATGACACCTGCGCGGAGACTTCTGCCGCGAAAACCGCCGGAAGGAGAAGCAAACCCACCCTCAAGGCGAGGCCTCGCCGAAGCTTGCACGGGCCGGATTGTCGCATGTCACCTCCTGTATGCCGTCCAAGCCGTCGTGATCTACATTGCCGCTCGTGATGCACTCTGCTGGTCTACCGCTGTCTCGGCCACCTGAATCCGGCCGTGGCCAGCGTGCTTGTCACCCGCACCGTAAGCCCGCAGATGCCCCCCTGCCACCCATCCATCAACCATTCTAACAACCCGGAGGGCTGCCTGAGCCCCCCAAACATGCCTGGAAGACAGCAAAATCGCCCTGATCCACATCTCCGTCCGATTCGAGGTCGGCATCCTCACACCCTTGCTGATAAGGGACGCCAGACCCGTTCAGACAAACCTGGAAGCGTCCGAAGTCGGCCTGGTCGACGTCTCCGTCGCCGTCAAGGTCGCCGGTGTGCCAGGGCATGCCGCTCCGATGCACGGTCGGACCGTAGTTGTCCAGGCCGTCATGAGCGAACAGAGAGTAGTAGTACGTGGTTCTGGGGAGCAGCCCCGTGTGAACCCAGAAGTCCTCGGCTCCAGGGCTGCCCGGCTTATCGACCAGCAGGATCCCGTCGTTCGGGCCGGGCGGAAAGTCCGTGGTGCTGTAGACAATCCTGGTCCCTGCGACGTCGGCGTCACTGGGGTTGGTCCATCTCAGCGTGATTCGGTTCCGGCCCGGCCAGACAACAGCGTCCGTCACCGGACCGGGAGGGGTGGTATCGCGAATGAAGCGCTGGGCGACGAGGATATACGGTCGCTCGTGCGTAACGAGGTTTTCAAACCAGGTGGTGGTCTGCAGGTAGAGCCCGTCGGTCGGTCGCACCGCCAGCCCGCCGAAGTTCTCCTCGAATTCGGAGTTCGCGATGATCTTGGCGGGCCCACGGATGGACTGGCCGGTTGGCGAGTACTGTCGGCCAGACAGATCATAATCGGCATCCAGGTAGGTCACGAAATACGTGTCGTCGTACGGGTTGTAGACCACGCCGATGCAGGCACCGCGGTACGGATGCGAGACATCGAAGATCTCTCCATAGTGGGTGGCGTCAGCGGCGAGGATCAGGCCCTTGGTCGTCCAGCCCAAAGCACTCAACTTCTGGATCCCCAAGAAGGAGGTCCCGTACATCCCACCGGCGGTCAGGGGATTGGTGTTGCAGACTGTTCCACCCGGACCGTCCCAGCCGTCGCCAACATAGGGCCGGCCCGGCACCGGCGGAGGCACCACCATCGGGATGTCGGCGCCGAGTAACGCCCCCGTGGCCGCGTCGATCCGCTGGCCGTAGATGTCCGTGTAGTTGTTGTTGTTCTCGTCCGGATCGGTGCGGTAGACGTCGTTGCGAAGATCAATCCAGACCACCAGGAATTCACCGGTTGCGGGGTTGCAGGTCACGCGCGGCGAGGTCTGCGAGTAAACCACGTAATCGCTGACCTGCATCTCCGGCATGTTGGCGATGGTGTTGCCGTTCAGATCGAAGAATCGCCCTCGGATGTTCGGGGCGGCGCCGCGATAATCCGTCCAGACGACCAGGTACCTCTTGCGGAGAGGATCATAGTCGAGCGCCGGCATGGCCTGATCGCCGGTGGCGGTCACGAGCGGGATGGGGTCCCCGATATTGCCGCTGAGCCCGACCTTCTGAGCAAAGATGTCGCCGCCGAGATCGTGGTCGTTGGAGCAGACGACGAACCAGCAGCGCAGGTCGTGGTTATAGAAGGCTTGTCCCATGCCGACCCATTCAGCGACCTCGAACTCAGGGCCGGCAAATCCTCCGGTGTCGCCGTCGATGCACCGGCCCTTCTGCACCACGTGCGGCCCGCCATACTGCTGCCAAAGGACAAGGAAAGCGTCGTCATCAGGATTGTAGAAGACGTTGCTTTGCCAGCTATGCCCACTGCCGATCTGGATAATTGGCCCGATGGACTTGATGCCATCTCCGACGCAGGCGCTCACCGCTGCGAGGAGCAGCCACGCTGCCATTATCGGTGATGTCCGTCTTGTCGTCATCGCGGCAGGCCTCATTGCGTCGCTCGGTGCTCGGGCACAGGCGCGCGATCAGCATCCCGGCGGCCGGTCCTCTCCGCCCAGGCATGTCTGAAAGACGCCGAAGTCGTTCTGATCCACATCACCGTCGGAGTCGAGATCAGCATCGGAGCACTGCGGGCCGGCGGGTTGGCCATCTCCGGAAAAGCAGAGCTGGAGAGTACCGAAATCCTCCTGGTCGACGTCCTCGTCGAAGTCGAAGTCGCCGGACAGCGCGGGGGTGGCGATGATCGTTACGACGGGCGCATAAATCGGCGTCGTGTCGTGGGCGAACACGCCGTAGTAGTACGTCCGGCTGTGATCCAGCCCCATATGCACGAAGCATGTCTCTTCACCGGGGGTAGAAACCAGGTCGACCAGCAGAGTGCCGTCGGTCGGGCTCGCGGGCGGCGCCGTCGTGCTGAAACGGATCATCACGCGGGTCATTTCGCTGTCGTTCGGGTTGGTCCAGCACAGGCGAATGCGTGCGGGTCCGGCCGTGGCTGAGAGATTGCTGACCGGAGTAGCGACAGCGTAAAGCCGGGCATAGATCCGAGAGGGGTTCTCGTCGTGATCGGGATCGCCATCCCAAACCGTGAGGAACCGATTGCGGAGCGTGTCCGCGGCGTTGCTGTGGCGCATGAGATTGCCGTCGGGCCCCTGGGGGCCCAGGACAACCTGACCGCGGAGGCGGTTGCCGGCACGGCCGCAAAGCTGCCCGCAGACGCCGGTGGGCACCACCGTGAAGGAAGAGAAGTACACACCGGCTGCGGGGGCAAAGGCGATGTCGCTGCCCAGGATGGTGTCGCCCTCAAAGTACGTGGTGTTGGCGATGGGGAAAGCCTCGCCGTCGGGCGTGCCGTCGTCTTGGATGAAACGGGCGTACTGATCGAAGGACTGGCCCGCGTGGGAGTTGTCATTGTACTGGACGATCCAGCGGCCGAGGAGATCGTCGTGGGCCATGGTGGGATGACTTTCGTGGCCTCCATCAGTGATAGTCAGCGGGTCGTCGAGGAGTTGCCAGCCAGCGGAAACTCGCCGCCTGCGAATGTAATCGAAGTTGCCGACGGGGGGCGCGTGGATCCAGGCGATCAGGAACGTGTCGGCAGCCGGGTTCCAGGAAATTGCCGGGTAGAGAGCGGGGGCGGAGCCGTCGCTGATAATCAGCTCGCCGCCGATCAACCCGCCAGTGGCGTTGAGGCGCTGGGCACAAACGTTCACGAAATCAGAGGAGACGACCACGTACCGCTGGGTGGTCGCGCTCCACGCGGCGGCGGATCTCTGGCAGTTGACGGTGGTGCTGATGGAGAACACGCCGCCCTGTGCAGTCCCTTCGACGGCGCTGATCCGCCGGCCACGGATGGAGAGAGGCGGCTGGCCATCGCTGTTCTCGCGATCGAAGGTCACCAGGAACTCGCGGTTGGTGGGGTTGTAGGTCACGGACGGATAGAAAGCCCGATCGGCCGGGTCGGAAATGGCAAATGGGGCCTGGAGCAACAGGCGGTCGGCCTCGGCATCGATATCGATGATCCGGCCGCGGACGACGGGCAAAGCCGGATTGCCGTAGTCAACCCAGACCGCGAGGTAGCAGTCCTCCTCGGGGCTGTAGGCAACATCGGGAAACGCGCAGCCCGCGTCGGTGAGGGGGATGACCTCGCCGATCGCGCCGGCACGGAGGGAACCGGCCACCGCGAGCAGATTGGCCGTCGCCAATATCCAGACACGGGCTCGTTCGGCAGTCATGAGCACTCCTCTGCCTGCTCTCAACACCCGGGCGGTTGGTCCGCGCCGCCCATGCAGGCACTCAGGACACCAAAATCCTCCTGATCCACATCGCCATCGCCTTCCATGTCGGCGAACTCGCAACCTTCAGGATATGACTGTCCCGCTCCGGCCAGACACGCCTGGAACAGGCCGAAGTCCTCCTGATCCACGTCCTCGTCAACATCGAGATCGGCCGACCAGAAGGTCCTGCTTTCGGTCGCCGGGTCGGCGTAGTTAGGCACTTCGTCGTGCGCAAACACCGCGTAGTAGTACGAGGTGCCGTCGATCAGGCCGGGGTGTGCAATGCTGTCGGTGCTGCCGGGGGCGCCGGGGCGGTCCGCCAGCAGCGTGCCATCTGAAGGCCCGCTCGGGAGCCTGTCAGTGCGATACCAGATCGTCGTACCCGCAAAGTCGTCCGTCGGCGGGTTGGTCCATGTCAGGGTGAGCGGCCCGAGGCGGCGGTCAACCACTAGCTGCGTGACGGGTTCGGGTGGCTCGATGTCCGGCGAGGGCGGCGGATAGGCCTTGTAGTGCCTGGTATACGGGTCCCGGTGGCCGGACTGCCAGCAGAACACGTACGAGTCATCGATGGGGTTAGCCGCGATTTTGGTGGAAAGGTTGCCATATTCGTCGTCGATGGTGCCGTTGATCCTGAACGGCTCGCCGATAAACGGTAGTGGATCATCGTCAGCCGTGCCCCGCTGGCCAAGCCGTCGGGCGTAATTCCAGTGTACGCTGCCGCTGTTCCAGCCGACCACATACTCCCGGCTGTGCGTATTCCATGTGACGGTGACCGCCCCACCGGCGTAAGGGGCGCCAGTCATGATCGGGAACGCCGAGCCAATCAACTGCCCGTCGGCGCTGACCAACTGGCCCCAGGGAGTGGAATCAGGATGGCCAAGGATCGCATAGGCCAGCAGGAAACGGTTGAGTTCGCTGTCATAGGCTATGCCGGCTTCCCAGTCCGTGTATGGAGAGCCCGCCAGAAGCACCTTGCCCGAATCCACGAACTGTCCGGTCGCGGCGCTGACCCTTCGGCAGTAGAGGTCCTGCTGGTTGTTTTCGACTACGTACTGGTAGACCACCAGGAACTCATTGGTGGCCGAGTTATAGGCAATGCCGGGGCCGCCGACCTGATGACCGTCTCGGTGAACGGTGATGATGCCTTCCGGCATCGCTGACCCATCAATACCACTGAATCGTCGGGCAAGAACGGCGCTGGCGCCGCCGGCAGCGTCATCCCGCCAGGCTTCGAGGTATACATTGCTCCCGGAAGCATAAGCGACCGCGTGCTCCAGGGTGGGCGTGCCGGTGTTGACCGGAAAGGTCCCGGCCAGGGCACCGTTCGAGCCTGTGATCCGCTGGCCGTACAGATGCGAGTGGTAGTCCCTGAATACAACCAGGTACTCGTCCTGAACACTGTTGTACGTGGCGACCGTCGCGCCGCAACCATCCTGCCCTGCGGAGAACGTGATCTCGCTGGTGCCGGTCAGTCGCTGGCCGGTCCAGTCCAGACGCCAGGCCCCGATGAACGGAACTGAGGTGCCGCTGAAGCTCATGTAGGCAACCAGGTACTGACTCTCGTGACTATCCGGGTCCGGCCGAAAAGCGATCGACGAGTCGTCCTGTCGATCACCCTGCGGCCTGACCAGGAACGGTTCGCCCAGCCATTCGCCGCCGACGTAGAAGTAGCGGTTCGGCGGGCTCCACGGCCCCCAGCCGTTGGTATTGCGGAGACGAACAAACACGTAGTACGAGCGTTGCGGCGTCAGCGGACCGGACATGGCGGTATCAGTCAGCGAGAAGATATCGACCGGTCCCGAGTCCCACCCGTCCGCGGGGGAAAGATGCTCGGATGGATCATTGTGCGGACCGATGTGAATCTCGTAGCCGTTGCACGGCGTCGTGTGCCAGACGATGTCCGGGCGGTTCGATCCAATCATCGCGCCGCGCTGCGACGGCCAGATGATCGCCGGAGCCGGTGGACTATCCGGCCCAAACGTGGCCTGCACCTCCTTCACCAGAGTCTCACCGAACCACTCGACGCCCTCCCGCACCATCCGCCAGCTGATGGTATAGCTACCCGTCGTGATCGGAGCGGTGATAGCGAACATGAAGGTTTTCTGCTGGCCTGGGGCGATTGAGTCGCTTCCGGCGAGGGTAACGCGACTCGGCGCGGCCAGGCCCGAGCCTGTCGGCTGACCGAGCTTGTAATGGTCTGCTCCTGTCCAGGTCGTCGTTCCGGTATTCTTCATCGTGACGGACACATCATATGAGTAGCCGGGGAGCATCACGGCTGGAATAGTCGAGCCGATCACCTGCGCGTCGTTCGCGGCATAGGCCGACGCTGGTGTGAGCGCCGCAGTCACTGCGAGCAGAGCACCCATGGCCGTGTGTACTGCTGTGCGCGCCTGCATACTGACTCCTCCGTGCCCGCCATTCTTAACAACCCGGTTCCTGCTCGGCGCCGGCGATACAGGCCCTGAAGACCTCGAAATCGTCCGGGTCCACGTCGCCGTCGCCGACGCCTTCCAGGTCGGCGGAATCGCATTCGGACGCATGGGGCTGGCCGGTGCCGGACAGGCACACCTGAAATCGGCCAAAGTCCTCCTGGTCGACATCGCCGTCGCCGTCCAGATCGCCGGGCAACGCCGGTCTGGCGCTGGCGGTTACGCCAGGGGCGTAGATCGGGTTGGGGTCGTGGGCGAAGACGGCATAGTAATACGTCTGCCTGTGGTCGAGCGGAGCATGCATGTAGGACGCACTGGTGCCCGGCGTGACTTCGAGGTCAGCGGCCAAGGCGCCATCGCTTGGGTCGGCGGGCATACCGGTGGTTTTGAAGCGGATGGCTGCACGAGTCATGTCGGTATCGTCCGGCTGGGTCCAGGTCAGGCGAATACGGCCGGGCTCTGCGGCCGCCGAGAGGCTCTCGACCGGTGCGTAGAGGCGATAGAGGCGGGAGTAGACAAGTGTGCCGCCATCTCTTGAATAGACGGTCAGGAAGCGGTCTCGATCGGGGTCGGCAGCGTTGCTGTGGAGAGTGTAGTTGCCCAGACCTATGTCGACCCGCCCCCGACGCTTGATGCCAGTGTGATCGAGGAGCTGGCCGAAGATACCGTCATTCGTGCCGAAAACAGAGAAATACACGCCCGCCTTGGAAGCGAAGGCGATGTCGCAGCCGAGATTGGTCTCGCCTTCGAATTCCGGTCTGTCGGCCGCCGGGTACGGTCCGGGACCAAGCGTGCCGTTGTCGTTCACAAATCGGGCGAATTGGTCATAATCCTGGGTCGCCATACGACTCTGATCCTGGTACTGCACCAGCCAGCGGCCAAGGGCGTCATCGCGCGCGATGTGCGATCGATCGGCAACGCCCTCGGGAGTCACCAGAAAAGAGCTTCCCACCGGCAAGGCGTGGTTCAATGGGATCAATCTCGCCTCGATGCGGCCATAGCCGTCGTCCCAGGTTCCCAGGAAGGTCCTGGCTGACGTGCTGTAGGACACCGCCGGATAGCTATAACCGCCGAGCGCGAGCTCGCCCCCCACCAGAACACCCGAGCGGCTGACGCGCTGCCCGTAGACGTCGACCCAATTGGAGTACAGAACAAGGTAGCACCCACTCTCCGCGTCCGGACCCGGACCCCAGGCTACGGCCGATCGCTCGCCAGGAGTCGCGCTGATCAGGAAAACGCTCCCCTCCAAGACACCGGTCGGGGACTTCACCCGCTGCCCGTAGATGGAGCAGTTGTCCCAGGTCACGAGGAACTCGTCGTCCTCGGGGTTGTAGGCAACAGCGGGGTAGCCGTTGTAGCAGACCGAAGCGGCGATGTGGAATTTGCCAGTCACCGGTTTCCCATCGCTGTCGAGGATTCGACCACAGACACCCTCGCCGGACCAGACAGCCAGGTAGACGCCGTGCTCCGCATCAAAGGCGACATCCGGGTTCCATCCGTTGGCTTCGTCCAGCGCTTGAGGCTCGTGCATCATGCCAGCCTGGGCGGGACGGCCCGCGGCCAGCAGCACACCGGCCGCGATGACAGTCAAGAGCATCGCTTTTGAGTCGCTCATTCGAACACTCTTTTCAGCATTCCGGGGGCCGGTCCGCCCCACTCATGCAACCGATGAAAACGTCCATGTCATCGGCATCGACGTCGCCCTCGTCGTCGAGGTCGGCATCTTCACAGCCGGCCGCAATTGGCTGGCCGGAGCCGCCAAAGCATCTCTGCAGATGCCCGAAGTCCTGCTGATCCACGTCGTCGTCACTGTCGAAATCCGCCGGGGCCAGCGGCCGGGCGCTGACCTGGGCCGCGGACGCGTGATTGGGAATCGCGTCGTAGGCAAAGGCGGCGTAATAGTACGTGTTCGCCCGGACGAGCCCGGCGTGTACGAAGGTGTCGCTGGCACCGGGCGACTTGGGCCGGATCGTCACGGGCAATCCGTCATGAGCATCGGTCGGGTAACCGGTCGTCTTGCAGCGGATGATGGTGCCCAGGGAATCGGCGCTGGTCGAATTGGTCCAACTCAGAGTGTTCTGTCCGTGACCGGCAGTGGCCGTGAACTGAGTGACCGGGACCGGCGGGGTCACGTCAGACCTAGGCAACGTTTTATATCGCCGTGAATAGACGTCCTTGTAGCCGCTGCACCAGGCGTAGAGGTAGTCGTTAGTGAGAGTGTTGGCAATCGGGAACGGGTCGAAGTTCCCCGGCAAGATACTGATGGCGCCGGTAACAACGAAAGGATCGCCTAACGGCACGCCGACCTGAGAGATCCGCCGGCCGATATTGGCGAAGCTCTCCTGGTGAATACAGCCGAGCAGGAAGTCCCGCGTGATCGGGTGCCAGGTAAGCCATGCCCCGCGGCCGATGTAGGGCGGAGCGAGCAGGTCGAAGCGCGGGCCGGATGGCTCACCGTCCGGCGTGAGGAACTGCCCCCAGACCCACTGCCCGGCGCTCGTATCTTCGTAGGCCAGCAGGTAGCGGTCCAGATCGGCGTCGTAGGCAAGGTTGCCATCGCACTCCCATCCTGGCCGGTCGGTTATCTGGAAACGCCCGCTCATGATCTGATTGCCCGCGTGAATTCGCCTCCCGTAGAGGTTCCATCCCTGGTTGACATCTTCGCAACTGACCTGGTAGACCACGAGAAACTCGTCGCGCGCAGAATTCCACGCCACCACCGGCCAATCGGAATACCGGGGGTCACCTTGGCTGAGATTGAAGAGGGCGCTGACTCGGACGCCGGTGGTTCCGCCCAGGAGCGTTGCATAGACCTCACAGCCTGTCGCCTTGTCGTCCTTCCAGGCAACGAGGTGTACGTCGCTGGTCGGCGAATAGGCCATCTGGATGCCTCGCAGCGGGTTGCCTATGCCGCCTTGGCCGTCGTGGATCAGGTTGCTGCTTCCGACCAGATTCCCGTCGGCATTGACTCTGTGCGAACGAAGCTGATCGTGTTCGTCAACACGGGGTGTGCCCAGCCAGCCGCTGTAGGCGATGAGGTACTCCTGGCTGCCGGGGTCGTACGTAGCGGCACCGTAGTGGCTTCCGACGAGTGGATCATCGGTGATGCTGCCCAGGGGCCTGGATGTCTGCTTTCTTCCCTCTCCGTCGAGGATATAGTAGGAGATGATCCAGCGAGGGTCGGCCCTCCTGTCATTGAAGACCACCAGGTATTCGTTGCGGTCGGGGTTGTAGCAGATGTGATGTGGCCATTGGTCACTCGCCAGTTCATCGCCCACGTTGTACGGTTCGTTAAGGAACTCGCCGGCGGTGGACTGCGCGCTCACCACGAAGGGCGTGTGCGCCATGCCCGCAGCGAGAATCCTCAGGGCCCAGACCGTGATGGCGTGTCTGTTCATTTCGTTGGCCCTCTGATTGCGATCGCGATCGCCCGCAGCGTGACGTCGACTCCGGCAAGGCCAGCCGGTCTGGAACGCGGTTGATTCATCGCTTCGTCTGCCATGTTCAGCACCGCGGGGGCCGGTCGGCTCCGTTCATGCAGGATTGGAGGATCTGAAAATCCAAGGCATCGACATCCCCATCCTCCTGCAGATCGGCGTTCTCGCATCCGTCGACGTAGCCCAGGCCGTCGCCGGAGAGGCATTTCTGGAAGAGGCCGAAATCGGCCTGATCCACGTCACCGTCGAGGTCAAGGTCGGACCACGACACCACCTGAACGACCCAGGCCTCTGTGTCCGATCCCTCCGAATTGGTCGCTTCGATCTCGAAAACAAAGGAGCCGAAATCAGTGAGACCGGGGGTCCACCCGCTCACCAGGCCCGTTGGGCTGACCTGAGCGCCCTCCGGTCCCTGCACCACCGACCAGTCCGGCACAGGGCTTCCCTGCGACAGCAGCAACTGCCGCGTGTATGCGGTATCTGGCCGAGCGATCTCCGGATCGGGTGTCACCTCGTCGATCACCGGTGCCACCGGCGGCTCGGTCGTGATCCGCACGGTGTCAAGGTAGAACACATTGCCGACATCACCGAAGCGGAGGTCGGCGTCGGCGTTCTGGCGGTTGCCGAAGTAAGCGTCGGTCACATGGAAGGTCTTGAACTTCCAGGTGTTCGTGTCGGCCAGGGTCACACTGCCGCCGTTGCGGTAATAGGCATCCGGTGCAGGGCCGGTACTCGAGTCGTATTCCAGTGTGATCGTGCTCGTGCCCGCATCGTAGTATTCGAGGATGATGTAGACGTCCGGCTTGCTGCCCTGGAAGGCGAACGCGTCGTTCACATTGAAGTAGAAGTAGTAGTCGCCGGCCGCGGGGTTGGTGTTCTGGCGGCAGCTCCGGCCGCCGATGGTCACGGGCGTGGTGTGGCCGTCGTCGTTGGTGGTCAGGACAAGCCCGTTGGACACATCGGGCGAGCCCAGGTCGATGGTCGCATCGTTGAAAGGATTCACCACGTCGGTGAAGACGCCTTTGATGACGTATGCGCCCGACCCCTGGGCAAGAGTGAAGCGATCTCCGGTGTTCTTGGTGAGGTTGTAGGCCACCTCGCCGGTCAACGGGTTGTAGACCTGGAAACTCATGGGCCTGCGGGCCTCGAGCTCGACGCCGCCGGTGAGGATTCCAATCGGGAAGGTGAGGAACTCGCCGCCCTTGATCTTGCCGGTGTTGCGGACCACGCCGCTGCTGGCCCCGCTGACCTCGGGCCACCACTTGTTGGCCTGGCCGTTGCAGTACGTGGTAAACGCGGCGCCGGCTTCCTTGCCGTCGTTACGCACCCAACTGACCATGTCAGGCGGGATGATATTGAGAATGTGGACATAGTCGCGGATGCCCGGGTTGCTCTCGAAGGTGGTGTTGCCGAACACGCCGGCCTCGGAGTGGAACACGTACAAGGGCAGGTTGGCCCCCCAGGTAAACGCCGCGCACATGACCAGCTTGATGGGGTCGCGCTCCTGGGCGACGGACGAACCGGGCCCGATAGGCTCGTTGTTGCTGCCCGTCGGCACGCCGTTGAGCAGCTCGAAGTCCCAGGGGTCGCGCACCGGCAGCCAGCCGCCCTCGACGGTTCCGATATCGCGGCTGAAGTGTTCGGTGGCAAGGTCGGCGGTGCTGCCGCTGTAAAGCTGCTCGGTGGCGCTGCCTTCGCCCTGCGAGTCGGTGATGGCTACCAGCAGGCTGGTACGGTCCGTCAAGTACTGGCAGAACTCGCGCAGGTCGGCTATGCCCTGGCTGTCCGGGAACCCGTTCTGCCAGGCCTCGTTGGCCACCTCCAGGTGCATGATCTTGTGCTCGCGGTTGACCTGGTCGACCCGGCCCTGGAGATTGTCCAGGATGGTCTGCATGTGGGCGATGCGTGCGGTTTTGGTGGGCATGAGCTGGGCGTCGGCAAAGATGGTCAGCTCGATGCGTATCCCGTACGTGTCATAGGCAATGTCGATCATGTCGCGGAACTGCTGCCAGTAATCCGGCCAGGCGGGGACGTAGGTTCCGTTCTGGCTGGTGAAGCTGACCGGGGCGATCTCCTTGCCCTGCCAGGCCGAATACCAGCCCACCATGGACAGCACGCGAATGTATCTGATACCGTTGGACGCCAGGAAGGCCAGATCGCTCTGGAACCGCGTGCGGTCGTACTTGCAGCGGCGCAGGGCGGACATGTAGGTCGCGCCGAGGCCGTGAATCGGCCCGGTATTGTCCACCACCGAGTTCCCCCAGAGCTGCACGACGCTCGCGCCGGGCGGGACATAGGCGGTATTGACCGTAAAGCTTCGGCCGCCGGCGCTCCACGGGCCGGGCTCACCGCCATTGGCCAACCGGACAAACACATAGTAGGTCACATTGTTCAGCAGACTGCCGGTCCAGGTGAACCGCTGGCTGGAGGTAACCAATCCGGAATCCCAGGCCACGCCCGTGTCCGGCTGATCGGACGTATTCACCCGGACCTGGAACTGTGATTGCGGGTCGCCGGTCCACTCGACGAAGGCCGTCGTCGTGTTGATGGTCGCACCGCCGGCGGGTCTGATGATCGTGGGGACGCCGGGCTCGCCGGTCTGCGAATCGTAGACCTTGACGTTACTGAAAACGGCGTCGATCGGCGCACCCGCATACGTGTCGCCGCGATTGCTGGCTCCGATGCGGGTGCTTTGGCCGGCCGGCGAGTAGGTGCCGGACAGCGTCTGGGTCATGATCAGGACGCCGTCGCGGTAGGTCCTGAGCGTCGTGGTCGAGCCGTTGGACTCCCATTCCAGGCGGAAATGGTAAGTGACGGCCGGGCTCCAGGTCAGGATAGCGGTGTCACTCTCGAGATAATTGCTCTGACATGAGGAGTCGTTGTCCGGACAGATCTTCCACAGGATCTCCATCGAGTCGGTCTTGGCGTTGCCGCGGCAATCGACGAAAACGGCAGGGTCGCCCGCCCAGTAACCCGCCCCGGTCTTGCGGAGGAAACACTTGTACGGGTTGTCCCGGTATCCGCCGTTGTAGACCGTATCCGAGTTGCCCCACGTGTAATCATACATGTGGAAGATCTCGGAATGATCCTGCATCCCCGCACGGCATTCGTCGGCGTTAATCCCGGTGACGTCGAATTCGACCGCCCCGCCGGTCAGGGTGGGCAGATGCCAGAGGATGTGGTCGTTCTTACCGGTGACTTTCCACCCGCCGGAGACGAACTCACCGCCCGAGCCAAGCCGTACCGGATTGGGCGGCGAGGGAGGCGGCGTCGCGGACAAGGGATCGTCCAGAACCAATCCAGCCGGCGCGGGCCGCTCCGCTGCCAACGCACCGCCGATAAGACCAATACACATCACTGCCAGCCGCAACCGTCTCATCAATCCGTCCTTTCCCTCAGCAGCCCGGAGGCTGATCGGAGCCCGCCATGCAGTCCAGAAGCACGGCAATGTCGGACTCATCCACGTCGCCATCCACGTCCAGGTCAGCGTCGGCACATCCTGGGCCGTAGGGAACCCCCCTGCCGCTGATGCATTCCTGAAGCTCGCCAAAGTCCGCCTGATCCACGTCGCTATCGTCGTCGAGATCGGCATCCGTGGGCTGGGTCTCGATCTGGCCGACGGTCACGACGGGGAAGGTGTTATTGACAGAATCGTTGATGTAATCCCGCTCGTAGAATCGCAGGCCGCTGCCGCCGTGTCCCTGGCCGGTAAGAATGTCGATGTCACCGTCCTGGTTCCAGTCGATGGCGTCGGTCCCGGACATCATTTGCACCGTGTAGGGCTGAACGATGTGAACGCCATCCGATCCTGAGAAGCTGGGAGCGGCGTTTGTGCCGGTGTTGCGGTACATGCGAGCGCTGTTCTCGAATTCGCAGCCGATGAAGTCCTTCCTGCCGTCGCCGTCCCAGTCGACGAAGTCGCCGAGGTTGGGCCGGCTGTAGGTAATCACCGTGCCCGAGCTGAACTTGATCCAGGCAGGGGCGGCCAGAACCGGGCTGGCATCGCTGCCGGTATTCTCGTAGAAGAGGAAACCACCGTGCATCCACCATTTGCCGGGCTGATCGGCCCGGTCGGGCCAATCGTGGTATTCGCTGTAGGCGTTCTCGTTGGAGGCCATGCCAAAGATGACGTCTTTCTTGCCGTCGCCGTTCCAGTCGCAAACCAGGACGCTGCCGCGGGCGGTCCCGTCGATAGGCTTGTCGTTGGCGTTCACCCGCGTGCCGGCGGCCAGCACGGGGTCGGCATCGGTGCCGGTGTTCAAATAGAGCCAGAGCCAGGCCCGGCCGTCAGCGACGAGAAGATCTTTTCGGCCGTCATTGTTCCAGTCGCAGATCTCCACTCGGGCGTAACCGGCGGCGCGGTTCAGCCAGACGAATGTACCGCTATCGGAGTCGTACCAGCCGTCCTCGCCGTAGACCCGCAGCGGCTGGCCGTCGGCCTGGAGCTTGACGCCGGCGGCAAAGACGGGAAAGAGCTGGTTGGTGGTATTCTGGAAGTACCATACGAAGCCGTCGGTGTCGCCGGCGATTAGGTCGGTCCTGCCGTCGTTGTTCCAGTCGACCGCCCGGACGCCGTTCTGCCGAACAGCGTCGGCGATCTGGAACCGCTCGGTGTACGGGGCGCCGTTGTCGGCATCGCGGACCTCGAATCGCGGAGCCGTAGGCGTTCCGACGTTCTTGTACAGCCGGCCGTAAACCCGCGGCTGCTCGCCCCACTGGGTGCGCTCCCAGTAACGGCCGGGCACGAAGTCCAGCAACCCGTCGCCGTCGAAGTCAAATACCCGCACGCCGACCCGCTGGTCCATGAACTCATAGAACGCGGCTAGCTGGCCCAGGGTGAACACCGGTTGCGTTCGCGTGCCCACGTTCTCGAAGTAGTAGACCCGCCCCTCCTCGGTGCCGACGAACATGTCCAGATCACCGTCGCTGTCCATGTCCTTGCACTCGACCTGGGCCGACATGACCTCGATCTCGATTCCGTTGGCCTTGATGTAGACACCGTCAGCCAACTGGATGCTCGAGATGCTGCTGCTCGATCCGATGTTCTTGTAGAAGACGACCAGCCCGTCCAGCGAACCGATCACGTCGGTCTTGCCATCGCCGTCAAAGTCCGCGAACCGGACCGGCGTGCCGAGGCTCCTGCCCGATTGCGTCAGCACGATGACGGGACTGGCAAAAGTCAGCAGCCCGCCGGCCAGAGTGGTGTTCTCGAAACAAATGACCCTGCCGGCGTAAGGGCCGGTCGGCGAATGGATGAACATGTCCTGATCGCCGTCACCGTCCCAGTCGTAGAGCTCGATGGAATTCCAACTGCGGTGGTTGCCGTCCATGGGGAATTGAAGCACGCTTCCGCCGGAGGTGAGACGGCCGCGCTCGACCATGCGGTCGCCGCCCACGTTTTCGTAGACGTAGACATAGGGCTCGGTGCCACCCTTGAACAGATCGAGATCGCCGTCGCCGTCGACATCACAGAACGTGTCGTAGCCGCTGGCATTGATTTCGCGGCGCTTATAGCCTTCGATGAAGCGATCGCCGTCACCGACGATGCCGGGATATCGATCCGGCCGGCCGAGCCCGGATTGCGCCGTGTCGAAGTAGACCGCGTACTGCGTATGAGCTTCGTCGGGCACGACGAAGCTCAGGGCAACCTGGTTGATTCCGTAGGCCGCGTCGATCCGCCAGGGCAACAGGTACTGCTCATATCCGGGCCGCGTGGCGTCAAAGGTCACCGGGTTGCCTGCGGCGTCGTAGGCGATGACTTCCACAGTATCCTTGTCGAAAGTGCCGGTGACTCCTCTGGCGACCAGTGCCTGGGCGAAATCAACGGTAACGGAGGCCGGCGAGTTGGATCGATTCTGCCCGCGAGGATCCACGGTCAGGAGGATGCGATAGCGGTCGGGGGACGTCCAGGACGGCGTGACCGCGTGGAGGGACGCGGCCGGGATCAGGCATGGTGTCGCGACGAGGATCGCTGCAATGTAGAACCCCCCTCGCGAATGCTGCTGAGATGGTGTCCGCATATTCATGGGTTCACCACCTCGGTGTAGATGCAGTAGCTCCTCCGGGTGAGCGTTCCGTACGTGGCGGTTCTGGAGCTGGTGGTCTGCTTGGCGAAGAAGACCTGCACCTTGCCGTCGGGCTGGACGATGGCGCTGTCCACCAGGATGCTCTCGTCGCCGGTCAGCGCGGTGTCCGGGTGGAGTGTGACCTCGCCGGTCGCCTTGGTCCAGGTCGAAGCATCCGGGCTGGTGGCTCGCAGCACGTGATAGTTGGGAGCGGCGGCGCTCTGGCCCTGATACCAGAGCTCATACGAGCCTTTTCTGCTCAGTACCAGCGGGTTGCGCAGGCCGCGCTCATCCAGGCTGCCGGCACCACCAGGGTTGAGTACCACGCCCTGTTTAGTCCAGGCCTGGCCGTCCGATGAGGTGGCGGCCATCAGCCGCCAGGTGGTCCCGTCGTAGCCCTCGTACCACATGCGGTAGGCGCCGCTGATTTTCATTACGTGTGGATGGGCCGCGCCCTTGGAATCCGCTTCGCCTGCCTGACCAAGACCAAGGACCGCCCCGGCACCGGCTGAGTCGGCAACCTTGGTCCAGCGGATGCCGTCCGGTGAGGTGGCGTAGCCGATGCGGAAGTTGATCTTCTTGCAGGTGCCCGGACCAGTCGGCTCGGTCTGGCCGTTCCAGCCGGTGTACCAGACCTTCCAGGTCGAGCCCTCGACCATCAAGCACGCGCCAATGGCATAGATCGAGTCGAAGACACTCGCCGTCTCGTCGCGATCAACAACGTCGCCTTCCATGAACCGGCGCGCGAACAGCACCTGCTCATAGTTGATCGGATAAGTCCAGGCCGTCGTGTCCGCAGCGGAGGTAACGTAGCCGGTCACCCACTGATCCGCGAAGGAGTCGTTGATCTGCTCCGTCGCCGACCCGGCGTAGTACATCCGGTACCTGCCGGTGCCCGGTTCCGGGATCACGAAGGGGTAACAAACGTTGTGACATTGCCAACCCGGGAAGAAAGTGGGCTTGAGGATTTTGGCCGAGGTGCCCATCGGCGGCAGAGCAGCATCCGTCGGCCCCGTCAGCGACCAGACAACAAGCCCAACGTAGATCCATCGTTTCATGCCTGATTCTCTCCTTAATCGCAGGTCATTCCTACTGAGCGCACGGCGACGCCTGACCCGACCCGCCCATGCACTCTACGAACCGACTCACATCGAGCTGATCCACGTCCCCGTCCGGGTCCAGATCGGCATTCTGGCACTGCGGCGCTACACTTGCGCCGTCTCCAGACAGGCACTGCTGCAGGTGACCGAAATCCTCCTGATCGACGTCTTCATCGCCGTCAAAATCGCCCGGTATCAAGGGCTCGCCGATCCTCAGGTCATCGAAATACAGATAGTGGCCGGTGGCCTCGCTGTTGGCGATGCTCTCGAACCGGAGCCTGCCCAGGGTATCACCCGCCCCGGTGCCGGTGTGATCGAGCGCACCGATGGAGGTCCCGTTGAGGAGAAACTCCGAGGTGTTGGCCGCGGGATCGATCTTGACCACCAGATAATCCCAACCATCGGTCAACGTCTGGAGAGCCGTCACGATACCTGAATCCCCGATCCGGCCGCGGGCCGTTGTGCCCCCGCCATACCAGCGGGCCAGATTCTTGCCCGAGGGATCGTCGCACCACAAGCTCCACATGGTCGCGTCGCCAACACCGCTGCGGACCTTCACCGACACCTTGATGCAACCGGTGCCGGGATCCGAGCAGCTCACCATCCTGATCGCGTCATAACTGGTCGCGCTCCCCTCGATCGCCAGCGTGTCGTTGGCGATTCGGATGTACGGGCCGGCCGAGCCTGCCCACCCATCATTGCCGTTCAGGTCCCCGTTGGGATAGGTGAATTCGTCCGAAAGGCACAAACCTTCCAGCGGCTTTGCCGTGTCGGTCGCAGCCGTCGAGTAGTTCGGCAGACAGTCATAGGCAAACGCTGCATAGTAGCAGGCCGCTCCGTTGGCCAGACCCGCGTGGACGTACAGCGCCTTTGACCCTGGACCGCCCCTGCTGTCGCATACCACCGTGCCGTCATCCACCGATTCCGGAAACCGATCGGTCCGACAGATGATCCTCGTTCCCCAGAAATCGGCGTCGCTGGGATTGGTCCACGTCAAGACGTTCTGTTCGTCACCGGGATTGGCCGCGAACTTGACCACCGGCGCGGGCGGGCTCGTGTCGCCGCCGGGAAACGTGCCCTTGATGATGTAGGCCCCGGGGCCCGGCGGCAGCGTGAGACTCTGGCCCTCGATCAGCGTTCTTGAGTCCACAACCTCACCGGTCATGGGATGATAGACGTTGAAGCTCATGTCTCTTCTGGCCGCGAGCGTGACTCCTCCGCTGCGAATCCCCTGCGGGTAGCACACGAAGTCCAGGCACTTGATCCCGCCGATGTTTCTGTGGCAGCCGGTGACGGCCCCGCTCCTGCCGGGGTCGGTCCAGTACTGGTTGGCATAGCCGTCGCAATAGACCGTGAAGGGCGCTGCCGATTCCTTGCCGTCGTTTCGCGCCCAACTCGCCACGTCCGGAGGGATGATGTCCTGGAGGTATTTGAAGTCATTGACACCCGCCATGTCCTCGAACCGGTAGTCGCCGCGCACCCCGGCTCTCGAATGAAGCACATAGGATGGCAGCTTGGCGATCCAGGCGAAGCACGCAGCCGAGACGAGCTTGATGGGGTCGGTTTCCGACACCACCGACGAGCCGGGACCGGCCGGCTCATCGCTGCTCACCGCCGGAACACCCAGGTTCACCGCGTCCTGCACTCTCCAGCAGTCCCTGACCATGATCCAGTTGTTCTCGGTTGTGTCCCGAGTGAAGTGCTCCGTCGCGATGTCCGCCGCACTGCCCAGGTAGAGATCCATCAAATCATCGTTGGTCCCGTTCATGGATGTGATCGCAACGAGCACATCCGTACGGTCGGCAACGTACTTGCACAGGGCACGCAGATCCTCTCTGCCCTGGGGCCACGGAAACCCCGTCTGCCAGGCTTCATTCGCGATCTCGATATAGGCGATCTTGTGTTCCCGCCCTGCGATCAGGTTCACGATTCGTTGGCAATGGGCCTGCCGGCCGGCATAGGTCGGGAATGACTCGCCCGCCCCACCGAAGATGGTCACCTCGGTGCGCAAACCGTACTTGTCGTAGGCGATGTCGACCATGTCCCTGAACTGCTGGTCGTAGTCCGGCCACTCGTTGGCAACAGACCCGTGTTGGCACGTGTAGGTTGAGGCGTTGATGCTTCTGCCGTACCAGTAGTCCTGATCGCACGCCCCGGGCACTTCCGAGAGAATACGCATGTAGTTGAAGCCCCTCGACGACATGAACGCCAGGTCGCTTTCGAAGCGGGCGCGATCGTTTCTGCAGAAGCCGAGGCCTTCCATGTAGGTGAAGCCAAGACCGAGGAACTCGCCTCGGCTGTCTCTCAGCGAGTTGCCGATGAGGCTCGTCACGCCGTGGTTGAACGGTGTGTAGGAAGTGTCGACCCTGAACCACTGGCCGGATGCACTCCAGCCGGTCCATCCGACGACGTTACCGAGCCTGACCCAGGCGTAGTAGTTGGCCAGGTTCGCCAGGGGCCCGGTGTCCGCATAGTTGCGGACCGAGATCACCTCACCCGAGTCCCAGACGATGCCGGCGGTCGGGCTGTTGCCGGTCGTGATCCGCACCTGGTAACGATTGAACGTCGGCGTCCAGGCCCACCGGATGCACGGGGTAATTGTGTTGACCGTTTTGCCGATGCCGGGACTGGTAAGAACGGGCGCGGTCGGTATGGCCGTCTCCATGTCCCAGACCTTCACGTAACTGAAAATCGCGTCGAGCGGTGCACCCGACCACTCGTCCATCCTGGCCCGCCCGATGCGTACGCTGTGTCCAAACGGAGACCAACTCCCGGGCTCGCTCATGGTCTTCAGGAGGATGCCGTCCCGGTAGGTTCTGAAAACGCAGTTCCCCTGTCCGTCCGGCCCCCATTCTTCGCGAAAGACGTACGTGGTGTTGGCGTTCCAGCCGAGAACGCCCGTGTCCGGCTCCTGGTAGTTCGGGGCGATTACCAGGACCAGTTCCAGAGCGTCGACCACGTTCTTGTAGGCGCCGTCGCACCCGATCTTCCGGATGAAGTGCTTGAAGGGGTTGTTCCGGTAACCGCCGTAGTTGGTATCAGCGTTCTCGTACGTGTAGTCGTACATGTGGAAGAGCTCGGACTTGTCCGTCAGCCCGGGCCGGCACTCGTTCGGATTCAGTCCCTTTACGGAGAACTCCGCAGCGCCTTTGTACACGGTATGTGGAAGATGCCAGTAGATCGCATCCGCCTTGCTGGTGATCTTCCAGCCCCCGATGACAAACTGTCCGCTTCCGCCGTCGAAGGTCCCGATCTTGGATCCCTGCAAGGGATCCTCAAGGACCAGAACCTGCGCGACCGCAGCGCCATTCAAGGCGACAGCGAAAACGGCACCGGCCAAGAATCGCGGGCTGCGCATGCATTCCTTCACCTGAGACGCTCCTTTCTGGGCCCGCGATCAGCCTCCGGGCGGCCGGCCAACGTTTTGGACACACCGGCCACAGTCAGGCAGATGGCCAACGCTCATCCGCATCCGCCGCCGGCAGCTCGAATCATCACGCGACATCTCGTTGCGGTTGTCGAGGGGGGTACTGGTCTGGTCAGTCATGATTGCTGCATCCTGCGGTTTCGGCACTTGCGGCACAGGCGTCCTGCCGGTAATGCCCGTGCCTGGCGGGACGCCGGCGCCGCACCGCGAGATGCGATCCGCGCAACACACCACACCAAGTGAAATGCCATCCGGCCCTCCTCGGCATCCGCAGGTGCTGTCGGCAGAAGCGGAGCCGCTACTAAAATACCACAAGTCGTGAACTGATTCAACCGATGCGTCACAATGTGACGTCGCGTTTTCAGAGAAACAAGTCGATTTTCACCTCATCGGCCTTAACATGTTCTATAACAATACTTTAGGTACTACCAAAGAGCTCTCACAGCGACTTGTTTCCTCTTGAATCGCTGTCACAAAGTGATTATCCTATAGGTATGAAGGCCAGACAGAGCAAGATCGACCGCAACGTCCTCGGGCGTCCCCGGGCTCCGCGTTACCGTGCGGTGACGGAGGCGTTGCGCCGGCAGATGACCGACGGTCAACTGATCGCCGGGGTGAAACTGCCTGCCCTCCGCGATCTCGCCACCCAGTTCAATGTGAGCACCAACACGATCCGACAGGCGATCCGCGTATTGGAGCGAGAGGGGTGCCTTTACCATGTGCGCGACGTGGGAGCCTTTGTCCATCCTTCCTTCCCGAGCAAGGCCGGGAAACGCGTGACGATCGCCGTGACAACCATCAACATCGGCGGGGCGTTCGAGATGCAGATCGCTCGCAGCATCGAGCAAGCCTGCCAGCAGCGCGGCTGGGAGCTGCTCATCTATGACGCACGCCTCAGCGACGATCTCGAGGCCAGCAACCTCACCCGGCTGATCGACTCCGGGGCGCGCGGGACGATCATCCTGCCGAGCGGCGGCCACGCCAATCTGGAGACTCTCGTAAAGCTCAAACTCGCCGGACACACCATCGTGCTCGTGGATCGCGGCGTGCCGGGGTTGAGGGTCGATCTCGTCGAGTCGGACCATGAGAAGGCCGGCTACCTGGCCACCGAATACCTGCTCCAACACGGACACCGGCAGGTTTTCATGATCACCTGGCAACCGTCGGTCATGACCTCGATTGCAGCGAGAATCCGCGGCTTTGAGAGGGCCATGATCGCAGGCGACACCGAGCCAACCCGCAAACACATGGTCTGGATCGACCCTGAGGCTTCGAAGCGCGGCATTCGGGAGGGCAAGCGGTGGCTCGAGGGGTACGAGGCGGTGTTGCCCCTGCTGCAGGACTGCCGGCCGCCCCTGGCGTTTTTCGCGCTCAATGATTACGTGGCGTGGGGTGCTTTCGAGGCGTGCCGCGAGCTGGGGTTGCGCATCCCGAAGGATGTCTCCATCATCTGCGTCGACGACTCGGATATCACACGGGCGATAACGCCTCCGGTGACCGTGGTCGCACAGCGGCCGACGGAGATCGGGAGGAAAGCGGTGGAGCTGCTCGAGCGACGTCTGCAGACGCCCAAGATCGATATCGAGCCCGAGCATGCAGTCATCGACGTCGATCTGATCCCGCGGCAGTCCGTGGCCTCGGTGTGACGGCGGCCGACGCACGACAACCGGCACGTCAACGGATTCAAGAGATCGCGCAAATCCGGATGCAGTCAGACGAGCTGATCGGCAGCCTGTCAGGCACAGGCGGTCGACTCCGTGACGAGCCGCCAGGTTCAGCCATCGGGTTGACCATCGCGCGATGCAGGCCCCCCGCCGTGTTGCCTGCGGGCCTGCGCTGCGGTTAGCATGCTCGCCGCCTGTCGAGCGCTGTGGTTCCGGATTCGAAGAGGTTTACAGTGGAAGAGGCAGCCAAAACTCTGACGTGGATAGACTGGGGCGTCGTCGTCGTCTATTTTGGACTCGTTGCCCTGATCGGCCTGGTGTTCGCGCGCCGCCAAACAAGTACCGAGGAGTACTTCATGGGCGGCCGTTCCGTACCCGGCTGGGCGGCGGGTATCTCACTTTTCGCCGGGGCGATCAGCACGGCGACGTTCCTGGCATACCCGGCGGACGGCTTCGGCGACGACTGGACCAACCTGCTGCCGGGTTTCATGCTGCCTGTTGCCGTGCTCTTTATCACCCTGGTGGTGATCCCGTTCTACCGCCGGACGGTCCGCGCCGGCCCCTACGAGTACCTCGAAAAACGCTTTGGATATCCCGCGCGTGCCTTCGCGGCCACGCTGTACATCCTCAACAACCTGTTCCGGATGGGTTTTATCGTCTTCCTCGAGGCCAAGGCCATCCAGACCATGACAGGCTGGGATGTCCGGCTGGTCATCCTGGTGACGGGGGTGATCACCATCGGTTACACGGTGCTCGGCGGCATCGAAGCCGTGATCTGCACGGATGTCCTGCAGACCGGCGTGCTGCTGCTGGGCGGCCTGGTCAGCGCCGCGGTTCTCCTGACAACCACCGCGGGCGGGCCGGTGAACATGATCGAGATGGCCGCCAGTGCGGACAAGTTCCGACTGGCTCACCTCTCTTTCGATCTGAGCGAGCCGACGATTCTGGTCATGATGCTCATGGGGCTCTTCGGCTTCAGCTCCGGCTACTCGACGACCCAGGAAACCGTGCAGCGTTACCTGGCCGTGAAGTCGGTACACGAAGCGAGAAAGGGAGTCTGGATCGGGGCCTGCGGCTGCCTGTTCACCTGGACGCTTTTCATGTTCATCGGCACGCTGCTCTACTCGCGATACCAGATCTATCCAGGCCGTCTGCCCGCGGAGATCGCTGCGGAGCACACCCGGGTGTTCCCTTACTTCGTGATGACCTGCCTGCCGACGGGAATGGTCGGTTTGGTTCTCGCGGCGATGTGCGCCGCGGGGGTGTCCTGTCTCGACACGAACATGAACAGCATGGCGCTCGTGTCCATCAACGATTTCTATCGCCGCGTGCGCCCGCATGCTTCTGACCGGCATCTCCTGAGGCTGTCGAAGATCGCGACCTGCTTCTGGGGGGCACTCGGGACCACGGCGGGACTGGCTATGCTCGGCGTGCAGGAGGCGCTGGATTTCAGCTATACGGTCTACTCAATCCTGGCCGGCGGCCTGTTCGGCATTTTCCTGCTGGCTTTCCTCGTGCGGCGGGCGCACGCCCTGGGGGTGTACATCGGTCTGGCGGCCGGCGTTGCGGTTACCGCCTGGGGCACCTCCGACAAGCTGCTGGAGCTCGCGCAGATCACCCTTCCGAAAGCCTGGCAAGTATACCGGTTCCCGTTCCATGCGTTCCTGCTGTCGACCTGCTCGAATGTCACCTCGTTCGCCGTCGGCTACATCGCGTCCTTGCTCCTTCCGGACCTGAGCAAGCGCGATTCGACTGGCCTGACGGTGTGGGACCTCCGCCTACGCGAGCCGCAGGGTAACGATCTGCCGGGGATCCAGGGACAGCGAGACCCGGCCGCCTGAAACGGCCAGGGCGGTAATCGGCCGGCCTTCCAGGTCAACATGCTCAGCCGAACGAATGGGATGGGGGCATTCGAGCGTCTCGGTGATCGTCTCGTCAGTCGGATTGAACAGACGGACAAGCCACCCCTGCCGGTCCTTGAGCATGTGAACAGCGGTGACAACTGACTGGCCGGAGTTAAGCTTCAGGAATGAGTGGCCTGCGGGCAAGGCGGTTTTCGGGGCGTTGGCCAGATCCCGCCGCTCGATCTGCACACATCTCGGCGGAGCGGCCAGTCTCTGTCCGAGCCGACAGAGCCTGACTTGCTGCAACGAGCCGTTGAGTGGAACAAGCAGGTAGTCGAACTCGTGCGTGCCCTGCATCTGGCCGCCCTCATTGCCATCGGTCATGAAGGCTTTGATAAACGATCGCAGCAGAGTCAGGGCGATCGGCCGGCCCGGCAGATCGCAGACCGCTGACTCGGGCAGCCCTGTGCTGACCACGGCCAACCCGCGGTCCTGAGTCACGCTTTCGCAGACCGCCGTCCAGGTGTACTGGGGCTTCGTCTCGACCTCCATCTCGCGATACGAGGCGTTGTCCGCCCGCAAAGCAATCGGCCGTTCGACCACGTCGAACGCGCTGTCGGCAAAATAGGTGTCCGCCTTCGCACTGGTCGGCAGGAGCACCCGAAGCCGATGATCGCGGATCGTGTTCTCAACCACGGTGTGCACCTCGACATGATCGGTCTCCTGTCGAAGCGTCACGAAGCTGGTGATCCGCATCGGCGCCGTCTCTTCACTGCGCATCATGCGGTCAAAGCGGAAACAACGCGGCAGATCGAGTCTGAGCGTCACCTTCAGCGTGGCCTTGCAGATCCCGTTGGCGACGACCGCCACCTCGCTCGCGCAACCGCCCGAATTGAACACCTCGTCGTTGACCGCAGGGCCGTGGTACCAGCCGTCGCCGATGTCGGCGCAGTCCTCGAACATCAGCAGGTCGTCGTATGTCTGGTTGCTTCGCTTGTCCAGCAGAGACAGCGTCCCGTTCGGCTGGACGCGCACGCGCAGGTACTCGTTCTCGATCGTACGCGGATCGACCAGCATCGTACCCGGGT
This sequence comes from uncultured Planctomycetales bacterium, assembly GCA_964586235.1. Classification (GTDB taxonomy): domain Bacteria; phylum Planctomycetota; class Phycisphaerae; order UBA1845; family PWPN01; genus JAUCQB01. The sequence goes on along the minus strand of CAZPIO010000004.1, from coordinate 54,313 downwards.
ATCTTGTCGGCTCTCCACGGGCGGCCGGACGACACACAAGGGTGGTGTATCCATAAGACGGGATACGGAGGTGCACGCTCACGTCCACTTCGTGCCGATCGTCCGGACCCGGAAACTTCTTCAGAGGCCGGCGGAAACCATGGCGATTCCATCGCTGGTTGACGAGCTGATAAGGCAGTTCGGTGCCGGCAGCATCATAAAGACGGAAGCTCACCTTCGGCTCGTAGCCCAGTCCCTCATGGAACAGCGAATCGGTATCGACGGGGAAGCGAAGGGTCAGATCCACCGGGCCGTCAAGGTCATCCGCCCCGGGATTGAACGCAACAACAGTGAAGTCCTTCTCGCTCATCGCCGGCCGCTCGACGCTCAGGGCGATCTGCCGCAGCGCATCGGTCGCCACGTGGCGTGAGATCTGCAACGACTGCCGGAAACGGCCCATCATGTCCTCGTGCACGGCGTCGAGCGAGCAGCCGCACATCGAGTCATGAGCATGGTTGGTGATCAGGTCTCGCCAGGCCAGGTTCAGGAACTGATGGGGATACGGCTCGCCCAGCCGGTCAGCGAAGGCAGCGAACGGCTCAGCCCACAGGCAGAGCTCGTTTTCGCAGCGGGCGTTGGCCTGCTTGAGGTACATCCGGCTGGACAACACGCCGTGCAGGAGCAGCGCGTCGTCACCGACTTCGGCCGGATCGCGAAGCTCGCCCTTGAACACGTCGATGATGTGGGCCTGCTGGGCCCGCAGGTCCTCGACGAAGGCCTCAAGATTCGAGTGGATGATCCGGACATCCTGGAGCCTGTCGTTGACCCGACGCAGAAGCTCGATCGTCTGCGGCTCGATCTCGATGTGATCGGAGCCGTCGAAGAGCAGGAACGAGGGCGTGCTGTGGCGGTTCTTCTCGCGATGCACCATCTGCACAAGCTCGGCCGTCGCTGAATCGAGGTCGAACGGCTCGTCCAGCGACATGACCTTCCGCACGTGATACGCGTACGCGGTGTAACCATGAATGCGCGGGAAACGGTTGACGATGACCTCCGAGCCGTCGGCCCCTTGCCATCGCCAGACGGCCCCATGCGTTCGGTCGTTGGTTCCCCGGAAGAAGAACGCGCTATCAATACCGAAACCGCGAAGAATCTGCGGCAACTGCGAGATGTGGCCGAACATGTCGCAGACGAATCCGACGCGGGACGGCCGGCCGTAACGGCTGCTGGTGGCCAGCCCCAGTTGCAGGTTGCGGATGAGAGACTCGCCCGAGATGACGAACTCATCGGGCATGACGTACCACGGGCCGATCCGCAGACGGCCGGCCTCGGCCAGGGCCCGCAACTGGGCCTCCCGCTCCGGCCTGGCCTCCAGGTAGTCCTCGATGAGGATCGCCTGGCCGTCGGTGTGGAAGTACTTGAACTCCGGCTCAACCTGCATGAAGTCCAGGACCTCATCCATGAGCCTGACGAGCCGGAAGCGGTAGTCCTGAAACGGCTCATACCACTCGCGGTCCCAGTGAGTGCTCGCCACATAGTGCGCGGTGCGCTTCTGATCGGACATGGGTCGTATCCTCCCGCTTGATGCCTCGATTTGGGCGATGCCTCACTCCACTCTACAGCCGGCCGTTGAATCGGTGAATCGTTTCGACCATGGCCAGATAGTTGTCGACGGGCACGTAGTTGGTCACGGTGTTGCCCGAACCGGCGGCGTACCCGCCCCGTGGTGCACACGCTTCGAGGATCTGCCGCGTCCTGCGCATAACGGCCTCCTCGCTTCCGCGGGCCAGCAGGTCGACGTCCACCCCGCCGACAGCCGCCACGCGACCGCTCCACTGCCGGTGGAACTCCTCGACGGGCTCGATCACATCCTCAAAGCTGTGCTTGGCGTCGATCCTCACATCATCTGCCAGGTCCGGCATGATCGCACGGAGATTACCGCAGGAATGCAGGATGTAGGCCTTGCCGTGGCGGTGGGCCAACTCAGCGTAACGCCTGTGCCAGGGGAGGATGTGTTCGCGCAGGTGATCCGGGGCGATGAGCGTGCCCGTTTTGAAGCCCATGTCATCACCGCTCCAGAGTGCGACCATCTCCTCGCGCTGCACCCAGACCCCATAGACCTGATAGATGAAGCTGCCGACACGATCCACCACCTCTCGCACGAGAACGGGCTGGTCGTGCAGGGCCAGGGCGAACGATTCCAGGCCCATGAGCCAACTGCTCCACTCGAAGACACCGTTACAGAAGCCGATGCAGCCCATGCCGTCGGGAAGGACGCGGGCAATCTCCTCGGCCGGGCCAAAATCGATGTCCGAGAGCTTCGGCCAGGGATACCGCTCGAGATCGTGCAGCGACTGGATAGGACCACCGTGCTCGCTCTGCCATCTGCGTTCACCGCGATTCAGCAGCGCGGTGTCCACGGTCGCGTCCGTCTGAAAAACGAACGGCACGTTCGTGGGGACCCAGAATGCATCGTAGCCCAGCCGGTGCATCAGCTTCACGAATTGCCGCACCGCATGCCGTCGCTGATCGGCCGGTGCGCCCGTCCACCACGGCACCAGGGGCTCGCCGGCCAGTGCGCTTCGCACCTCCTCGTCGAGCTTCAGCTCCAGAAGGGGCACACGATCCGGCCGCTGCCGCCGCATAACGGCCGTCAAGCGGCTGACATCGGGGTCCGGGCGAGGGAGTCGCTCGACGCGGTCAATCAAGACCCATCTCCTTCAGAGCCTCACGAACACGCTCGATGCTCGCCGGGTCGGCGGTCACGAACGGAGGCCGGACATAGGGAGGAAAATTCGGGATGCGAGCCGCCAGACCAGCCTTGGTGACCGACAAATGATTGATCGGCAGAGCCTCACGGAAGTCAGTCCAGCGGTCGAATGCCTGCTGCGCGCGGGCGGCCGCCTCAACGTCGCCCGAAACGAACCGGGCATGCAGGGCCGCCGGGAACTCGGGCACGGGATTGCCGCATCCGGTTACCGAGCCGTCCAGGCCCATCTTCAGAACCTCCAGAGCCCACCGATCGCTGCCCACAAACACTTGCAGGCGCGGTGCGGCTTGCTTGTAGGCCCTCGATACTCGAAGGTCCCCGCCCGAATCCTTGATCCCGACGAGAGACTCGAACTCCGCCGACAGCAGCCGGAGCATCTCGGGACTGATCCGGAACTGCGTGTGCTCGGGGAAGTTGTACAGAAACGCCGGCATCGTGTTCTGAGCAAGCACCTCCCTCATGAACGCCAGGCATCCGGCTTCTTCGACGTTCGCATAGTAGAACGGCGGCAGGAGCAGAACGGCGTCGGCATGATCACGGGAATGGTCGAGCAGCATCCGGCAGTCGCGGCTGCTGCAAGAGCTGATGTGGTTAACGATCGTGCCGTTGAATGCCTTCCGGCAGCGCTCGACCATCAGCATGCGCTCCGGCAGGGTCAGCGAGGCGAATTCGCCGGTTGTCCCATTGACGGCGATGTTCCGTACGCCGTGCTCGCTGAGAAACCGCAGGTAGTCATCGAGAGCGCCGAAGTCAACGTCTCCTCCGGCATCGAACGGCGTGACCATCGCAAAAACCGGTCCCTGAATTCTCATTCTTGCGCTCCAAAGCAGCTCGGCGTTCCAGGCCGATCTCATAGGATGCCACCAAAGCCGAGCCTCAACAAGTGGAAGACCCCGGGCGCGCGGTTGACCAAACCAGGAGCCATCGGCGATTAGCGAGGCGGAGTCAACTCGATGATGATCCTTTCGCCCTTCTTGAGCGTGATCTTGCGATCACGAAGGAGAACGGTCGTGTCCTTCCACGCCACCAGTTCGGCCGTCCCCCGACCGTCGGTCACTTCGCCCCAGACAGTGACCCCCAGCAGGGTGCGCAGGTTGCCGAATCGCACTTTGCCCGGCCAGGGGACGCACGGAGCCAGATCCAGGCGCTCCCACCAGGTTGAAACGACCGTCTCGAGGATCGCCTGGGCGAAAAGCCCATGTGTGGTCACGTAGTAGCGGAGATTGCTACCGCTGGACTCGTAGAACTGGATCCAGTCCGGGTCTGCGTATTTTGACGGCTGGACCTTGGCCCAGTCCTGGCGCCAGGCATCGGCGTTCTGCATCCTCGCACTTGAAAGAATGATCTCACCGAGGGTATGGCCGATGAATGCGGGTTTGTTCGCGCCGGCGGTGATCTCATAACGGAATTCGTGGCTTCGTCCGGTCGGGGCATCCGGGGCGGGGCCGAGTGGAAGATGAACCAGGGCACTGAGCTGGTCCGGATGCTTCTGGTGGCTCCAGTCTTTCGCGCCGGTCCCAAGATTCGCGTAGTAGATGCCGCGATCGGAGAGAAGGGCCTTGTATGCGATTCCTTCGCGAAGAATCGTCGCCATCCGGCCATCCTTGTCCAGACCGTACTCGATCGCCCGATGGAAAGCGTAGTCGGCGCTGACCAGAGTGCAGATGTAGTCGGGCTGGTCGACGCCGCCGTCTTCGTCCAGGCCAATCGACGGGACCACGGTGAAATGCCACAAGCCGTCTTCACCCTTTTTCGCGATATCAAGATAGAACCGTGCGGCGCCTTCGATGAGGGGGGCGGCATACGTCCGGGTCCACTGCGGGTCGTTCACCATGACGGCCGTCTGATGGGCCATGCGGGCGAGGTGCCCGGCCAGGTAGACGGGATAGTAATTGACGTTTGGCGGCTCAGGCAGGTGATAGTCCTCCGCGGACCCGTAGGGGAATACGTGGGGCAGCATGGTTCCGTCGCGGTGCCAGATCCGACGCGTGTATTTGTACAGACCCTCGGACCGACTGGACCAGAACTCCACCCACTTTCGGGCCGCGTCGATGTGCCCGGTCCAGAGCAAGAGCGGATGGCGGCACCCGGAGTCGAACGGGAAGGGGAACGGCCAGCCGTTGCCAGCCAGGCCGGTCGGCGGCGAGCAACCGACGCCGTCGTCATTGTGCGAGTAGAACGTGTAAGTGAGCGACCGCACCCAAACCCTCTGAGCCACGTCGTCCGGCAGATCAAGCCAGCCGCTGCCATCCCACGTGGTGTGCCACCAGTCAAGCGTCTGGCGAAGGGACTCCTCGCCCGATTTGGCGATCCGGTCGCCTGCGGCGACCAGGATGTAGTTGCGGCCGGGCCTGAGGCTCAATCGGACGCCTTCCGCGACGGCCTGCATCCCGGCGCCAGTCTTGACCGAGAAAGGCGTCTGCCTGCTCAGACAACGCAGCGATGCCTGCCACATATCGCCCTGGATTTCGCCGTCAAATGACTGCCGCATTTGCTGCTGGTAATGCACGGTCAGGTCGCGGAACGGGGCCACCGTGATCGACGGGCAGCGGCCTTGCGCGTCGATCCGAAAGCCGGCAACGTCGCGATCCACCGGATCGAACCAGCTCAAGACCTCCACGTTATACGCGTCGGTTGTGAAACGGGTCAGGATGGTCCCGTCGTAGAACGTTTGATGCTGTTCGTATGCCTTGACGGCCTGCGGCTCGGCGTCCCAATAGATCGAAGCCAGGGGCAGCAGGTAGTCGGCGTTGTATTTGGCTCGTACGAAGTGCTTGAGATGAGTGAAGCGGGTCACGCCGATCAGTTGATAATCAGGAGCCTTCGCCGGGGAGACGTGCAGTCCCCAGGGTCCGAAGCAGGAACCGAACCGGCCGTTGCCCTGGTAGAGGACGAGCCAATCCTGCTTGGACTGCGGCCCATGCATGCGATGGATGTCCCCTCGGGCGATGATGCGGTTCATCTGCTCGGAGCTCAGATCGGCCGCTGCAGCGATCATCGGACACCAGCACGCCAAAATGACCCCTATCGACAAGGATCCTCTGCACTTCCTCATTGTTGCTCCAGCCGGAACGAGGTAGCGGCGATGTGACGCGTGCCGCCCTGTCCGTTGCCATCCTGCATGTTGAAGTAGTAGGCAGTGAAGATGCGGCCGTCCTCGAGTTGGCAGCCGACCGGATAGCCGAGATCCCACCACTTGCCGTCGTCGCGAAGGACGAATTCCTCGCTCCATGTCCGGCCCTGGTCGGAACTGACCACCCCGCCGATCCCGCCGGGCATCCTCCGCCGGGCGAACAGGACCAGGATACGGCCATCCTTGAGCAGGATCGGCCAGGGCGATCGATAGATCACGCCCTCAGTGCCGGGGTGCTTCCAGCAGCCTCCGCCCTTGCCGACGATGGGAACCGCCTCGCCCCACGCCCTGCCGCCATCCTTCGAGACACACATTGCGATAGCGCAGTGCAAGCCGTCAACCACCTCGCTCTTGCGGTCGATGTGCAGGACGTAGCATTGAAGCTCGCCGTCGGGCAACAGCAGGAGCGTCGTGTAAGCGAAAACGCCCGTACTCGAGAGGTCCGCGATCGGCCGGCTGAGGAATTGCCAGGACAGCCCGTTGTCGGTGCTCGAGAAAACAGCCGGGTCTCCCTCGCTCGGCCCCTGTCGGTCCGGATCGCACATCTGGAAGGCCCCCAGCAGCGTCTTGCGGTCCGGCATGCGGATGATTGGCGTGTCATGGCGATGCAGCATGAACCTGTTGCCGCGAGGGTGAGTCAGAACGGTCGGCACTTTCTCCCAGGTGTGCCCCTTGTCCGGTGAGCGAAGAAAGAAACAGAAGGACTTGTCACGAAGCTCGGTGGTGTTCTGCGAGAAGAACATGGACCCCGGCCGGAACATGTCGTAGTGTTCGCGAGGAGCGTTCGGCTGGTTGAGAAACGCGTTCTCCCGCTCGGCAGAGACGGTCCGGTCGTAGACGACGATATCATTCTCCTTGGGCCAGGTCTTTCCGCCGTCAGTCGATCGCTGAAGAAGGCATACAGCCCGTGACTGGTAGTTCACGTGACGAACGTCGGCGTACTCCTGGTACTTGCAGGGGGCGTGGAAGTGCCCGACGACAATCTCCCCGCCGCCGAAGTACTCGAAGGCCACCATTCGTGGATGCCCGCAGTACGTGCTTTTGTCATAATGAAGGATGGTGTGGGTGACATCGGACACGCGGGGCGCGGGTGCCAGAGGGGTTCGCCGCTCGCGTTTCAGAAAAGCGGCGTCACGCGGGGCCGGCCGTGTCTCGCCTGCCCTGCTGCCCTCAGAAAGCTGCGAGACGACAGCCATTACCGCAAGGATCGCGAGTCGCGAAGCCGTTGCCCGACCCACCCGAATCGCCCCGCCTTGCCTCACGCACTGCTTCCTGTGATTCACTACGGCATCTCCAGACTGCGCGGCCCTCTGCGGAACAGGCTTTCCGCCAGGTCAGCGAGGACCGTTGCTCGTCTGTGGCAGCATACGACGGCAGCCGAAGGTCGTCCAGAATGGGACGCGTCGCGCCGCTTGCCAGAATGAGTTGATCGGTCTGTAATGGTGCCGCACTCTGACGAAAGGACACGGCTCATCATGTTGACACGTCGAGAACTCGTGAAACAAGCGGGCAGGTCGGTAGCGTTCGCCGGTTCGCTTCAGGCGATGGCAGCGGCTCTGGGCCAGAGCCCGGCAACTCGCGGGGCCAATGAACTTGTGAATCTCGGCCTGATCGGATGCGGCAATCGACGCAGGCAGTTGATCCCCGCGTTCCTCGAACATCCCCATGCCCGGATCACGGCGGTCTGCGATGTGTCACTGAACCGGGCAGGAGCGGCCGCCCAACTGGTCGAACAAACCGGGGGTGCACGGCCGGAGGTCTATCAGAATTACCAGAAGCTGCTCGATCGGCCGGAAGTTGACGCTGTGGTCATCGCCACGCCCGAGCACTGGAAGTGCCTGGCAGCCTGTCATGCCTGTCTGGCCGGCAAGAATGTTTACGTGGAGAAGCCGCTGGCCTTAACCATCGCGGAAGGCAGAATCATCGTCGAGATCGTTCGAAAGTCCGGCCGCCTTGCGATGTTCGGCACGCAACAGCGAAGCATGGCCAGCTACCAGGAGGCCGTGGGGTACATCCGCTCGGGGCAACTCGGCAAGATCAGCGAGGTGCGGTCGTGGAACTTCGAGAACCAGGCGCCGGAGGGTTACGGAAATCCACCGGACCAGAAGCCTCCGGGCGACCTTGATTGGGATCTCTGGCTGGGGCCGGCCCCCAAGAGGTCCTACAACCCCAACCGCTACCATGCGTTTCACTTCTTCTGGGATTACGGCGGCGGCTGGCAGTGCGACTGGGCGGTGCACATGCACGATGTCGTCCACTGGGCGATGAACGTGGACGCCCCACTGTCGGCGGTCGCCTCCGGTGGCAAGTTCGCACGGCAGGACAACACCGAGCATCCCGACACGTTCGAAGCGGTTTACGAGTACCCCGGCTTCATCTCCATTTACTCGTATCGACACGGCAACGGTTTGCCGTTCGAGGGAATGTGGTACGGCAATGCGTTTTTCGGCGAGAAAGGCACGCTGGTGGTCAATCGCGACCGCTGGGAGGTCATCCCTGAGCCCGTCGACGCTTATGACCCCGTCAAACGCAAGGTCGTGCGAGCGCTCGCGATCGAGAAAAAGGGGTCCGTGGTAGAAGGCCCCCACCAGCGATCGTTCGTCGACGCGGTCAGGAACCGCAAGTTGCCCGAAGGCACGGATCTCCTGACCGGTCATCGCTCCACCATCCCCGGCCATCTGGCGAACGTCGCCTATCGAACGGAGCGAAAGGTCATCTGGGACAGCAGAACCGAGACGATCAGGGACATCACCGAGGCGGATCGACTGACGGCACCGCCCTATCGCTCGCCCTGGGTCTTTCCGTCGTGACCGGTTTGACACGGCCAGGCGAGCGACCATCGAGGCCGTTATGCGTGCCTCGCATGATGACCGTTCCGGCTTGAATGCCAGCAACGCACGGCTTAAGCTGGGCCAACGCGTCAGGCGTCTCGGTTGCGTTGACCGGCAGAGGGTTTTTCCGATGAGCATCACATCCCGAAGCACCTGGTCGTTATCCATGGTCCTCGCCGTGTGGATGTGCACGGCCGCATTCTCTCAACCTGCGAACGAGAAGGGCACGGTGCTCCTCGTCAGCCGCGGGCTCCCCAGGGCCGTGATCGTCGCTGATCCATTGGCTGATGCGGTCATTCGCACGGCGGTCAACACGTTCGTGGAGGGTGTCCGCCACGACGGCGGCACGGCCCCTGCGATCACCGACGCGCTTCCGAAGGCCGGGCCCGTGGTCCTCATCGGAACCAGTGCGACAAACGCCGTCCTGGCCGGCGTCGCCGAGCAGGCCGCGCTCGGGCTGGATAAGCTCGCTCCCGAAGGTTTCCTGGTGCGTACACTGACGGTCGAGGGCCATCCTTGCCTCCTCATTGCGGGGAAGGACGCCCGCGGGGTGCTCTACGGCGTGCAGGAGGCGCTCGCCCAGGTTGTCACCTGCACCCCGACCGGAGGCGTCTTTGCCCGCATGTGCGACATCAGGCGCCAGCCGGCGCTATCGGCGCGGGGGACGTACTGTCTGACGTGCTGGAACTCAGCCCCCCGCTATGACCGTGCCGCCTGGGAGGCCGCGATTGACTCCATGTCCGAGGCCGGCATGAACCGGGTCATGTTCTGGATGGACGGCCTGTTTCGATCACAGACTCATCCGGAAGCGTTTCTCAACAAGCCGGGGCAGCACTACGAAGGTGTTCGGCTCACGACCGACGACATCCAGCGGCTGATCGGCTTCGCCCACGACCGAGGTATGGAGTTCTTCTTCGGATCGGGCGTGTTCGCGTGGTTCGCGGCCGGTGAGGGTTTCGCGAAACGTTATCCCGAGGCCGTCGATCACACCGGGCGGAATCTCTGCCCTTCGAATCCGACCGCCCAGCGCGTCACGCTCGATTACCTTGCTGAGATGATCGAGGTGTTTCCGAAGGCCGACGGCTACATGCTCGAGATCCGCGACGAGCTGGGTGACTGCAAGTGCCCGACCTGCCAGAAGCCGCTTGACGAACGTGGCTCGAAGCAGTTCGGACAGTCCGAACTCGACTTCCTGGCCCGGCTCACCGAGACCGTCTGGAAGAAGCACCCGAAGACTAAACTCATCTGGCTGATCGGCTATGCGAACCACAAGGACGATCCGAAGTACTACGAGCGCATTCGCGAAATGGGGCGCGACCCGCGAATGGAGTGGCTCGAGGTTCGGATGAGCTGGAAGCTGCCGGCGGCCGACGGGACGGAAAAGCCGCTGACCTACTTCTCCGACCGCATCTATCATTGGGATGCCTACTACCAGATGGCGCCGGAACACATGCAGGCACGGGTCAAGCAGACGGTGGCCGAAGGGTTACACGGCTACCTGCCCGCCTATGAGCCGGGCTTCTCCACCCGCTCGATCTACGGCACCAAGATGATTCCATTCCCGGTCCGTCTGATCCCGTTCTGCCTCACGCAGTTTCTGTATCGCGAGTTCACCTGGGATCCTCAGATAGACCAGAAGACCCTTCTCGAGCGTTTGCACCGGGAGCATTTCTCGGCCGAGGTGCCGCTGGAGATGGCCGATGACCTGTTGTTCTTCCGCCGGTTCAACCAGGCCCATTACATCGAGCTGACCCACTCAATCGGCGAGGAATTGCAGCCGAACGCCAGCCTGCCGGCCATCATCGACGATATCTGGACGACTCCCCGCAAAGCGGACAAGGAGTGGCTGTTGACCGCCACGGCCGCGACGATCCGCTCGTTCAAGACGCTGGCCGACGGCAAGGGAGACATGGCTCGTCTCGGGCAGATCGAAGAGCGAATCGAGCGGTATCGGCCCGGGGCTTCGCGGCGAAGCGCGGCCGGACTCGACCTGATGCAGAAGGCAATCGACGACATCCGGGCGGCGATGGCGAGATGCGTGGACTACAAGGCTGACGCCGACAAGGCACTCAAGCTCATCGATGAGCACCTGGAAGAACTGCGGGCGGCAAAGAAGCAGAAGGGCCCAGGCACCCACCCGGATTGAGGCCGCACCAAATCTGGATCGGGCCGACAGGCCCTGTCACTCGTCGGCATCCAGCCGTACGAATTTCTGACAGCGACGGCCGGCGATATCGCCGACGTAGATGCTGCCTCGTGAGTCAACACCGACACCGTGGACCATGTTGCACTCGCCGGGCTTTTCCTGTCCAGTCGCCGCCTTGGGCACGGTCCAGAGCTGACGCACCCGGCCGTCGGGACTGAATCGCATGAAGACCTGGTCCTTGGGCGGCCCGCCAAGCTGGTCCTGATCCTTCTCCCATCGCATGGGGGATGAGCCGACGATCCAGATGTCATCACGCGGGGTCACGAACATACCCCAGGGCACGATGAGGTGGCGCCACTCATCGAGCAGGCGGCCATCCTGATCGAAGACCTGCACGCGGACGTTGTTGCGGCATGCGACGTACAGGCGGCCGCTCGAATCGATGCCGATGGTATGCGGCAGGCTGAACTCGCCGGGACGCACCCCCAGCCGACCCCACGCTTTGACGAACCGGCCGCGGCTGTCGAAATGAGCGACACGGCTGTTGCCATAGCCGTCGGAAACGAATACATCGCCGGACGGCGTGATCGCCATGTCGGTCGGACCGTTGAGATGAGTCTCGTCGCAGCCGGGTACGTCCGGCGTGCCGAGCGTCGTCAGCAACTCGCCCTCGGGGGTGAACTTGCGGACGACATGCCGGAGGTTGTCCGCCAGCCAGACGTGGCCCTGCCGATCGATCTTGATGTGGTGGGCCGATTTGACCAGCCCCTGCCCCCATGCGCGGATGAACGTGCCATCCGAACGGAAAACCTGAACCGGAACCTCGGCTCGCGTGAACACCCACACCTGGTCGTCCGCATCCACGGCGACACCGGGCACGGCCGCCCAAGCCAGTCCAGCGGGACGTTGGGGCCAGGAGGGATCCACTTCGTAACCGATCGCAAGATTGACCTTCGGGTAAACGGTTGTCGAGGGCTCACTCATATTGCAGCACTACCTGTAAGACATCTTCGGGATGCGTATCAACCAACTCGAACGCCTTGGCGGCATCGGCGAACCTGAAACGATGCGTGATCATCGGAGTAAGATCGAGCTTCGGCAGCATCGCGAGTACCGCCAGCGTGCGCCGAGCCGGGTCCCAGCGGTCCGACACATGCGGCGAGACGCCGAACGACTGCGAGCTGATCAACCGGACACGGTTGTGGTGAAACTCCTCGCCGAGCCGGAGTTCCTCGCCCGCTCCGATTGGGAAACCGCTGACGACGACCCGGCCGTTGTATCCGACGCTGCGAATCGCCTCGTGCAGGCCGGGATAGGTGCCACTGAGTTCGATGGCCAGATCCGCCCCCCGGCCGCCGGTCAGCCCGCGGATCGCCAGGCTGACATCCTCGCCGCCGCCCGGATCGAACACGTGGGTCGCGCCGAACCGCCGGGCCAGCGCCCTGCGCGACTCGATCGGATCGATGACGAAGATCCCGGCGGCGCCGGCCAGCCGGCACAATTGCACGGTCAGCAGGCCGATGACGCCTGCGCCGAACACGGCGACGTTCTCGCCGAGTAACAGTTGACCGTCGAGCACGGCGTTGTAGGCCACGCCGCCCAGGGCCAGAAACAGACCCAGTTCCGGTGATAGGTTGCCGGGGAGCTTGACCACCGGCACGAGCGAGCCGAAAAACGGGCCCGTTTGCGTCGTGCTCATCACAATGCTCTCGGCGTGCTGCGTCGGCGTGAAGACGATATCGCCCAGCTCGTAACCCCTGACGTCCGTGCCCATCTCGACGATGCGTCCGACGTTCTCGTAACCGAATTCCATAGGATACCGAAAGGACGTCTCGTCGCCGTCGACGAACAACCTGGGCACAGGATCGAACCGCTTCCGGTAGAACGGCGACGTTCCGCGATAGACGGTCATCTCGGTCCCGCGGCTGATGCCGGTATACATCGTCTCGATGAGCACCTCGTCGGGCTTGAGGTCCACGACCGGCTGGTCGCGGAACTCAATTCGCCAGGGGCCGGCAAACAGCAGGGTCTTGTATGCGCGTTCTTCGTTCTTCGGTGCTGACAACGCAGTACCTCCGTAGCATTCCGAAGGTCAGGGCTTCATGCGGCCGCATGGAACTGGAGCGGCGATCATACCCGGTACAAGTCACGGTCCGCAACAACGCGGTTCAACGCGAGGATCGCAGGGTCCTCTCCTTCTCGGCCGTTTGTCTAAGCTGGGCGAAGAATCGCCTGGCCTCGGCCACCCGTTGTAGCAGTTCGGGCCCCTGGGCGGCCATCGTCCGGGCGGTCATGTTGTCGTCGGCCTTGCCCTGCTCGACGGCCTGCGTTGCACGAGCAACCAGTTGCTCGATGTCATCGAGGTTCGCCAGGCGCTGTGCGATCAGGGCATCAACCACGTCGAGTTTCCAGAAGCGCAGCGGCTTGCGAACCACGTATACCGGTGTCGTGTGAGCCAGGGAGCCGTCGCTGCCGGCGGCTTTGGCGGCCAGCCAGAAGCCGTCGCCGGAATCGACCTCAAAATCGATGGACAGTTCGTCTTTGGCTGGATCGCGCGACTCGACTGTCTTGATCGTTTCACCGTGGCGGATGATTTCGAGTTTCGTCGGGACCATGTACTCCCGATCGCCCCACGCGCGGCACCGGACGCGAAGCTTGTGAGCCGGGGACGCGGCCACCTCGTCACCGGGCATCGCCTCGTCCACGTGCAGATCGAGCATCGGCCCGTTGGTCACGAAGGTGCGTCCTCGCCTGACCGCCTCAAACCACGCATCGGCCGAGAACGGTTGATCGCCCAGATATGCGTACATGCGGACTTCACCCACGGTGCCCTGCCAGGGCACGTCGGTGCCGGCCGAGACGGCGATCTTGTAGCCCAGGTTGAGCCAGTCGTAGTAGAAATCCGTGCCCATCTGGGCGAGTTGCATGATCTCGGCAAAATCGATCCGCGGGCGCGGGGCCATGAGACTGCTGCCCCGGCGAATGTAGGGGTGGATGATGTATGCGTGGGCGAATCCAAACAGCCCGCCCTGCCGGTGCACCTCGTCGGCCACCCAGTCGTAGAGCCAGTAGCGGTCGATGTCGCGAACATAGGTGGGAGTATTCAACGAGATGGTGTGGCCGAAGCCGTCGGAATGTGTGCGCGGGCACTCCTGGCCCGGGACAAGCACGTAGTCGCCGTCGGTGACGCGGAACGCCGGGCCGAAGCCGCGCTGCTGGAACCAGGTGCGGTAGACATCGCTCATCTTGAGGATGTTGACCACGTGCACGTCTTCCGCCTGGGCCCAGGCCATCAACCGCCTCGCATCGTCGTCGCTCACCACGCGGCAGTGGACGTGATCGTCGCCTGAATACCAGCCCAGTCGGGGCATGTCGGCCCACTGCCGCAGCTTGTACGTCAACTCGAGCTTCTGCCCCGGTTGGACAGAAAAGGTCTCGAAGACCGGGACATGCTCCAGGCCGTGCCGGATAACGATGTCCCACTCGCCGGGCGGCACGGGCATGTCGAAGGGCCCGGGCACACAGAACCAGGCGCGGCCTTTGAGACGTCCGAGCAGCACGGCATGCCGACCGGGCGAGAGGCGGCCCAGCCCCTCGAACTGGGGGTTGAAATCCACGGCGTTGGCCGGACGGCGGTCCTGCCCATCGGTTTTCCAGACCAGGCTGATCATCGCCGGCACCGGCCGGCCTGTCTGTCCCGATAAGGCGGTCACCTTGACGTGAGCAGGCTCAGGCGCCTGAACCGTCACGATGAGGGGAAGCGACCGGCCGTCGGGCCGATTGAGATGGAGGACCAGCGAACTCCTGCCGCCCGAAACGCCGCTCAGTCGGATCACGGCCCAGGTGTCACCTTCAGCAGCCACGTTGAGCGGAATCGGCTCGCGACTTTTCGTCAAGTCGTAGTCCGCTGCGATGGCGTGCATCTCGCCGGGCCGGGTCCTCACGCACAGCAGCAGAACGCCAGCATCGCCCGGAAGCACAACGGGCTCGATTCTCGACGGGATGGCGCGACCGCCTTCACATCTCACCTCGATGAGGGTACTGCAACTGCCGACGATCTTCACCAGTTGATCTTCGATCGCCTGCCGTCGAGTCAGCGCTTCCTGTCTCGCGCCGGGGTTAGTGGCTTTCTCTGCCTGAAGCTCGGCTTCTCGCCACTGCCGATTGACGTCGTCCAGGGCGACCCGCTGGGCGGCATCAAAGAGGCACCAACTGCTGGAGATGATGACGTCGAGCAACTCTCCCGCGGGAGACCTCGCCGGCTGCGGGGCTCTCGCCGCTGGAGCAGCTCCTGGCAGTTGGAGCGGATTTGTCGCAACAAATGCGAACACGACACCGGCGGTCGCCAATCGCATGTTTCACCTCATCCGGAAAAGGACACGGACGCGTCAGAAGCTATCGAAGTCACACCCCGGCGTCCAGTGCCATCGGAGGCTACGAGATGAAATGACTCTGCCCGCGCGCTGTTCGCGACGGCTTTTGCTTTGCACCCGGAGTGTGATGTGGTATATGTGACCCGGATCGGGCAGCGTTCAACGGCCCCTTTCCGTCATTTGAAGATTGTTGACGCCGCTCGGCCCGAGCATCACAGCCGGCCAGCGGCATCTGACGTCGGAGGCATGAACAGGAGTACGCTCATGTCAAGTCAGCCTGAAGAGAGTCGGCGGGAGTTCCTCGCCAGGTCGACGAAAACCGCAGCCCTGGCGGTCCTCTCGGCGGCGGGCGGGTGCACGGCAATGAAGAAAACGGCGATCCCCGCCCCCGTTGGACCAGCCCCCAAGCCGATCGAGGGCGGTCGGGCGATCCGTCTGGGCCTGGTGGGCGTCGGAGGCAGAGGCGGGGCGCTGCTTCGCGGGGCACTGATGCAGGAAGAGCAGCGGGTAAGCATCGTGGCTATCGCCGAGCCGTTCGAGGAGCATCGACACAAGGCCGCCGCATACATCAAGGCGGAAAGCGGGGACACACCCGAGTTCTACACCGGCGAGGAGGACTACCGCAGGCTGATCGCACGCGAGGATATCGACGCGGTGCTGCTGGCGACGCCCTGCTACCTTCATGGGCGGATGTACCTGGAGTGTTTTGCGGCCGGGAAGCACTTTTACGGCGAGAAGCCGATGTGCCTCGAGGCCGCGGAGGCGGATGCGCTGGTGCAGGCCCAGGAGAAGAACCCGGCCGTGATCGCCCAGATCGGTTTTCAGCGGCGAGCCAGTGAGTGCTACCAACAAGGCATCCAGCGGATCCAGAACGGCGAGATCGGTCGGCTGATCAGCGGCCGGGCCGCATGGAACAACGCCTGGGGACCACTGGGCGGCAAAGGGACCAAGGGGACCGGGTTCTGGTTCGGGCGGCGCGAGTTCAGCGGCGACTGGATGCTGGAGCAGGCCTGCCACTCGTGGGACGTGCTGTGCTGGGTGACCGGCCAGATACCCGCGGCGGCAACGGGAAAAGGTCGCCGGGATATCTTCACCGACGTGGATCCGGGACGGAACGTGACCGACTTTTACCTAGCCCACGTGGAGTACCCCGGCGGGCTGCTGGTTGACTTCGAGCACAACTGGTTCTGCCCCAACAGGGACGAGGGGCGATTCACCGGTACGTTCGAGCGCATCGCCGGGCCGAAGGGCGGAATTGACCTGACAGACGGCAAGATCTATCCGCGAGACCCCAAGGGCGAGGTCATCGAGCTGGCCCGGCCGAAGAACAGCGGCGAGCTGACGATTCTGGCGATGGCGGCGTTTTTGAGCTCGGTGCGTACCGGCCGTCCGCCCATCGTCGGCGTCCGCAACGGGCGCCAGGCAACGCTCAGCGGATTGCTGGTTCGCAAGGCGGTGGATGAGAACCGACGAGTACTCATGAGTGAGATTCTGTGATCGAACGAACCGCCCGGCCGTCGGGATCTGGAGCAACCACGGATGTCACAGGTCGTCGATCGACGCACATTGCTGGGAACCGCGGCGGCGGCCGTGCTGAGCGGGGTCCACGCAGGTCGGATCATTGCGGGTGCGGCCGAGGGCGGGGCCCTGCCAACGTCGCGGCCCTCCGCGCCGTCGCTGCTGAAGGGGCTGAGCTACTCGATGCTCCCCGGATCGCTGCCGGTTATCGATCGGTTCAAGCTGACGGCAGACCTCGGCTTCCATGGTGTCGAGGTGGCGACCATTTCAGACGATCGCGAGGTCGATGCGTTGCGAGCGGCGGCGGACAAGGCCTCGGTGCGCATCCACTCGGTAATGGCTTCGGAGAGCTGGACCTATCCGCTCTCTGACATCGATCCGGCGAAAGTGGAGAAAGGGCTGGAGGTGCTCCGCCGGTCGCTTCAGTGCGCGAGGGCCCTGGGAGCGGACACCGTGCTGTTTATTCCGGCCGTGGTGACGCCTGAGGTCCGCTACAAGGATGCGTGGGAGCGATCGCAGAGCCGGATCAGGAAGATGCTGCCGCTGGCCCGCGAACTCGGCGTCACCATCGCGGTTGAGAACGTCGGCAACCGGTTTCTGCTGAGCCCGCTCGAATTCGCCCGCTATGTCGACGAGTTTGCCGATCCGTTCCTGCGGGCCTACTTCGACATCGGCAATTCGCAGATGCTGTGGGGCTATCCGCGGGATTGGATTCTCACGCTCGGGCAGCGGATCAGGAAGATCCACCTCAAGGATTGCGATTTCGCCCGGAAACGATTCGTGCTCTTGCGCGATGGAGACGTGGACTGGCCGAGTGTTCGCCGTGCGATCGAGCAGATCGGGTACAAGGGGTTCCTCACCGTCGAGCCCAACTACAAGAGCCCCGAACTCGACCGGGGTGACCGAGCTTACCTGCAGGAGATCTCCCGTCGTGTCGACCTGATCCTGGAAGGTAAATAGACAGTGCTGCAACACGTTGTCAAGGCAGCGAGAAAGGTTACGGACATGGTGCAAGAGGCGGTATCTACGAATCGCGTTTGGTGGGCGGCCGTTATTCTGCTGGCACCCCTGTCAGGCGTTGCCGCCGAGTTGCCGTGGACGTCGCCGAACGGCTATCGCATCGGTCTGAGCGTTGATCCGCAAGGGGTGAAGAGATCCTGCTCGCCGGCCTCCGTCGATATCGATTTCGCCCGCGCGCTAACCGAGGCAGGCGCATCCGGAACGGTCGACTATGACACGATCGAGGTGGTCGCGCTCGACGCGGAAGGCCGGCCAAAAGCTTTCGACGCTTCGCGCCCGCGTGAAGCACAATGCCTGCTGCCGCATCGGGTGGACGGGTATTTCGGCATCTCCAGGGCGACATTGAATTTCGTCATGCCCGACGAGACATGCACGCTTTACGCGGTCTACTTCGACACCGTCGAGTCAAAGCGGGGCAAGCCGGAGCGTTATGCGGGACTAATCGGCGACGGCGACTTTTTCCGCGAGGGATACAAGACGCGAGAGATCAACGCCACCCGGTTCGACGCGTTTTGCGACTTCGACGGCGACGGTGACCTGGATTTGTTCAAAGGCGGGGTCGAACCGTTCATCCGCTGCTATGAGAACGTCGGCCGCAACCTGATGGTCGGCCGCGGGCTTCTCACATCGGGCGGTAAGGTGTTTATGCTGCCGTGCCACGAGGACAACGGCCGGGCATGGGCGACGGTTGAGTTTGATGACTGGGACGGCGACGGGGATAAGGACCTCTTCTGCTGCCCGGGCGATGGCCCACAGGCCGGCAAGATGCTCATTTACGAGAACACCACGAGCCGGGGCGGCCTGGTCACGTTCACTGATCGCGGCGAACTCAAGAGCCGGGATGGCAAGTCCATCGGCGGGCGATTTGTGGCCATCAGCATGGTCGACTGGGATGGCGACGGGAAGAAGGACATCCTGGGCGCTGGATACCAGAACCCGATGTTCTTCCGCAACGTTGGCGCGCAGCGGGATCTCGAACATATCGAGCTGGCAGAGGGCATCGCGCTGAAGGCCGACGGCAAGGACTTTGCCCCGGACGTGTCCAAGCTGGACGCCGCGGACGTTGACGGTGATGGTGACCTCGATCTTTTCGCGGCCCAGAACCGGGGGCCAATCTCGCTGTTCGTGAACACCGGCACGCGGACCGCACCGGTGCTCGCGGCCGGAAAGGTGGTGGCCTACGAGGAGCCCTACTTGATCGCCGACGCCCACACCGGCGTGAAGGCGGCTGACTTCGACGGCGACGGGCGAATCGATTTCGTCGGCGGCCGGTTCTGGGAGCGAACACCGCCCTCGCTGATGCAGAAACCGCGATACTATGGCGGCCTGTTCCGGAACGTGGGCACGGCGACGGCCCCGAAGTTCAGACCGGTCGATGCGAGCCATGGTTCGCCGCACACGAAGCGGTTTCAGATCTGCGACGCGGTTCAGCAGAACGCCGTGCGGGCGGTCGACTGGGACAACGACAAACGGCTGGACCTGCTCGCAGGCGACACCGACGGCATCCTCTGGTACTTCCACAACGAAACGGATAATCGCTTCCCCGTTTTCGCCACCGGGCGGCGGATGATGGCCGGCGGCAAACTGCTCAGCTTCTACGGCAAGGGCGGACACGTTCGTCCCGACCTTTGCGATTGGAACAACGACGGCAAGAAGGATCTGATTGTCGCCGACGGCGCCGGGGCGGTGACTCTTTATCTGAACACCGGCACGGACGCACGCCCGGTCCTCGATGCGGGGCACACCGTCGAGGCGGCCGGCAAACCCATCAAGGGAACAGGCGGCCGATCGAGCGTGATGGTCTGCGACTGGGACAGGGACGGCAAGAAAGATCTGGTCTTTGCCGACCAGGACGTCAAACAGAACGGCGGCTACATGTGGTTTAAGAACGTCGGGACGGATGCTGCTCCGGTTCTCGGCGAGGGCAAGTTCATCCTGTTCAACGGCAAGCGTGTTGATTACGTGCGTCCCAACCTGGGCAAGTGCATCGACTGGGACGGCGACGGCAAGCAGGATTTCATCGGCTGTTACTTCGAGGTGGACGTGCGGTTCTACAAGAATGTCGGCACGGGCAAGCCGGGCGATGAACCCCGCTTCGAGTCGCCGGAAGGTGTTCCGATTGTCGATCCGTTCACGGTACAGATGGTTTCGGGGGCCGATGTGATCGACTTCAACGGCGACGGTGATCTGGACGTGTTGACCGGACAGGGGCACGGCGGGAGCGGGCTACGGTTCTTCGAGCGGGATTTCATCGAGGACCAGTTGCGTCACACCCGGCCGACAGTCACCGCGGGCAAGCCGGAACGCAAACCAGGGTCATGACCGAAGGGCACGTCCCGGTTGGGTGCCACGGGCAGCTTGTCTGCCCGTGCACTGGCGGGCAAGCCGAGACCGTCCGGGAATTCACCGGGCGGAATGCACGCCCGGGTGGCCCATCGCTTCAGCGATGGGGGAGCGAACTCGCGGCCGAGTTGATGTCCCCCACGGCTGAAGCCATGGGGCACCCACCGAATTCCCGGACAACCTCGGGCAAGCCGCCAGTGGCACCCGGCGGAACGCAGACCAGGGTCATGAGCGGCAGGAGGAGTATTCAGATGGTAGACTGTCGTTGCGGTGTGAGGACTGTCTTGCCGGTCGCGCTTCTCGCAGCCGTTCTCCTTCCGCTGTCTCATGTTGCCGGTGCCGTCGCGGCAAGCACGACCATCGTGGCCAGCCCCGGTCCGTTCGAGTCAATTCAGAAGGCGGCGGTCTCCGAGCAAGATGTCAACTTCCGTGACAAACACGCAGTCGATGACACGGCCTGCACCGAGTCCTTCGCCGCCGCCGAGCTGCGCCGCTTCCTGGCGGCGTGCCTCGACATCGACGAGGAGGCGATTCAACTGTCGCCGCCGAATCGATTGCCGGCCGAAGGCGATGTCTTTCTGCTGGGCAGCCGGTCATCGAACCCGCTGATCGATCAAGTTGATCCGAGAGCGGATAAGAGCAAGTCGCTTCGGTCGCCAGAGTCGTTTCACCTTCACGCCCTGGCCAAAGACGGCCGGACGGTCACGGTCATCGAGGGCGGAGGACGCGTCGGCACCTTGTACGGAGTCTATGCCTGGCTCGAGCGTCTGGGCATGCGGTTCTACGGGCTCGGCCAGCAGGGTACGGTTTATCCCACCAAGCCCGCCACGTTGCCCGGCGAACTCGATGTTACCGAGGAGCCGAAGTTTCTCACCCGCGGTTTCCTGGGATGCACGAACCGCGGCAACCGTGAGTTCTTCCTGTGGATGGCCCGGAACCGGATGAACTACTGGATCGCCGTTGAGGACAATGTCCCGTTCCTCAAGAAGCTGGGGATGAAGCTGGACGCCGGCGGGCACAGCATCCAGTCTGACTTTCTTGGGCCGCAAACCGAGTATCCGTACAATCATCCGCGCTTCGACGGTGACGACTCCAAGCCCGCGGATCCTTACGCGGTCAGCCCGCAGTACCTGGGTGATGCCGACGGCAGCAAGAAGTTGAGCTACGCGGAGGCTCATCCGGAGTGGTATGCCCAGCATGACGGCAAGCGCGACGCCCATCGTCAGCCCACGCTTCGCTACAACACCTGCACCTCGAACGCGGATGCCGGCCGCGAACTGGCCCGGAATCTGACTGCAAACCTCATTGACGGCCCCTATCGCGATGCTGACGTGATCAACTTCATGATGCTGGACCACGGGCCGTGGTGCGAGTGCGATGGCTGCGCCCGGCAGGGAAGCCCGACGGATCGGATGCTCGACTTGCAGTACCGCGTTCACAAGGACATCCAGGCGGCCCGGCGCGAAGGCCGGCTGCACCGCAACATCCAACTGGTGAGCCTCGCGTACCTCGAGACGCTGCCGGCACCGACACGGCCGTTGCCCGCGGATTTCGACTACGAGAACTGCCTGGTCACCTTTTATCCCATCTCGCGGTGTTACGCCCACCCGCTGGCCGACCCGACGTGCACGGAGATCAACCGCCACACGCTCGCGTGCTACCAGAACTGGGCGCTGACCGGCGATCGGTTCTACAAGGGCGGCCTGTTCATCGGCGAGTACTACAACGTCAGCTCGATCAAGACGCTGCCGGTGGTGTACACGCGCATCCTGGCGACGGATATACCCTGGTACTACCGCAGCGGCGTGCGGCACTTCCACTACATGCACACGCCGACCTCGCTGTGGGGTACGTGGACCATTAACCAGCATTTGCTGGCTAAATTACTCTGGAACCCGGATGCCGACGCGGACGCTCTGCTCGACGATTATTTCCACCTGTACTACCCGACGACGTCGGAGCGGATGCGGGCTTTCTACGGACACCTGGAATCGGCCACGGCCAACATCAAGGCCTACAAGCACCACGTCTGGGTCGGCAACGCCTATCACTGCCTGCCTGGCAAGTTAGATAGTGGTGATAAGGATCTATTCCCTATGGATCACCTGCACTATCAGGCACATCACCCCCTGCTCAACGACGCCCCGGACGTGGTGGACATCATCGAATTGATGCGTCTGGCCAGGCAGGACATCGACGCAGCCCTCGTCGAATGCGGGGATCCCACGGAACGCGCCCGGCTGCTGGAGGATGAACGCCGATTCGCCTACGGGGAAGCGATGTTCGGCTTCCTGTACCACCTGGTCCGCATAAGCCTGTTTGACCAGCGGGGTGAGCAGGCGGCGGCCCGTCGTGAGTTTGTGGCCGTGGAACGTATGGCCGAGCGGCTTCGCGGCGTCGTCGATCTCGTCCAGGTGGCCTATCGCCATGCCAATGCCAAGGACGGGCTGGAGGCCAGCCAGGCCGCGCCAGCCTACGAGGCGTTCAAGAAGAAATACGGCGTGGCGGCTACGCGCCAGGGGCCGTGATGCGAGGGCGGCGCCCGCTGGGAAGAAAGACGCCCGCCACGGCGGGTAAACTCCGACACGGGGACTCGGAGACACGGAGACGCGGAGAGAAGAAGGCAGAGGTTCTCCATCTTGACTTTTGGGTTCGTTTGGCGCAATGAGCTGTCAGCTTTCAGCACTCAGCCATCAGCCAGACGGGGCCGTTCGACGCGATTCACTTGTCAAAGAACGCGGGACGAGGATGGCCGACGGCGCGGTCAGGTTTATCCCTGTCAGCGCGCGGTGTCTCCGCTGTTCCCGATATGCGTATAACACGGCGGCGTGTTCGGCAGAATGCGGTCGAGGCGGAACAAGAGGAACGTAGAGATTGAACCGCCATGACGCCAAGACGCCAAGAAGAATCGGGAAGAACGCAGAGAAGATCACGGATCCGCACAGTCTCGTGCGTCGCCGGTGGCTTGTGGTGCGGGAAACCCAGGATTAGGATTCTCGACGGCGTCGCGACGATGGTTGCACGACGTGGCATCGGCGGCATGGGGGTAGCGGCCAGCACCTGGCGGTGAAGGGTCGCGGGAGACTCATGATGGAAGTCACTGCACTACTCCTGCAGGTTGCGATGGCCTTCCTGATCGGGGTTTCTTTTTTCATCGGATGGCGATGGCCCCCGCGCAAGGGTCAGGCGCCGCATTGTGGGAAGTGCGACTACAACCTGACAGGCCTGCAGAGCGGTCGCTGCCCTGAGTGCGGCACGCCGTTTGACCCGAAATCGACCCCTCAGGGGGAAACAGTGAGAAAACGTCGGCTTTTGTATGCCGCCATCGCCTGCTGGCTATGGGGCGGGTTTGAGGTTTACCTCTTCGTGCGTCAGGGCAACTTGTACCAGTCCTACCCGCTGAGCTGGGTCTGCCAGGATGCCGAATTCGGTTCTGCGGCAAGGTCCGGCCGGGGATGGGCCGAGTTGCAGAGACGCCAGGAGGACAGCGTGCTGTCACCCGGGCAGCAGGCCGGGGTGGACGCTCTTTGTGTCCGGTACATTCGTGGTTCGAAGCCGGCCGGGGCGCACGCGTCCTGGCGCGTGCTCACCAAGAGAGTGAAGGATACCACGTTGGTGCAGGAAGCGGTGAACGCGCTGTTTCAGACGTGCATTGAGCAGCTCGGGATGGACCCGCCGCCGGCGCCGAATGAAGCGTGGACGGTTGTCGAGACGCTCATCGCGGATTCTCAGTTGTCATCCTCACAGCACAGCCAGGTGGTGGCGCTGTGCCTGAGTCAGCAGCCTTTCGACAAGGCCCGGGCATGGAACCGGCCGATGGTCGATTATCTGGAGAAGCTGTATCGAGCGGGCAAGCTTTCGGAGGCCGAGCGAGAGGCGTTCTTCCGGCAGATAGCCACGATCGAGCTGCTCGCCCGCAAGAAGGTCGTCCTGGGTGATCCGGTGCCCATCCTGCTGGACATCCGGCAGCGGGGCCCGATCGGGTTCAGGGTGGAGTTCTGCCCGGCAGAGGATGAGCGTATGACCGACATGCTGCTGCCCTACCTGGACGGCAAGCTCATGGACGGCGGTCCGCGGATGCCGATCGAGGTGAACGACTTGCGATCCATCGACAGCGGATATCGGGAACACATCTCTCACCAGTTGGCACTCGAGTGTGATGCCGCCGGCCGGCACACCGTCGAGTTGGCTCTGACGGTGCGGGTGCGCGAGCGCCCCGTGGGGCAGGTGGACGGCGGGGTAAAACTGCGTCACCAGCGTCAGATTCGTTTGAGCGCCGACTTTGAAGTCCTTGCTGAGGAGCCTGCCGTTTACATTCGCCAAGTCAACGACTCGTCGTTGAGGCGGGCGTTGACCGAGTGCATCCACTGTAAGACACAGAAATTCGAAGCGGGTCGCGGGCAGCATCTCTGGGTCACGGTCGAGATAGACAAACCGCCGGCGGGGGTGGCCTTTGAGGTGTTTGCGCAGTTTGAGGGTACGGAACTCCGGATGGGCGAGGTCCATGCCGCAGGCGGCAAGAGCGTCCGTCGGTTTCTGTCCGTCGAATCCGGCCGGCCGGCACCCGAGCGTTGCTCGGTCATTCTCCGCAGCAGCGCGAAGGTGGCCCGAAACACGGTCGATATAGTCGAGATGTGGGCGGGAGAGATCGTCTATCCCGACGTCCCGGTTTCGGAGTTTCTACCCTCGGTGTTTCTACCCGCAAAAACCGCAGCCAGCCGCGCGCAGGGGTCACAGCCTAGTACGAAGCCGTGATACTGGCGGCTGTTAATCCTGACATGCCGCCTGATAGGGAGCCGTGTGCCCCTCGTTCATGCGGTTGCCGAACTCATGTCGCGTCTCACCGAGGCTCATGTACAGGGAAAGCCGGGCGGCTGGCCGGCTGGGAGTTAACGGTTATCGTGCTACGGGTCCAGTCGGGTTTCTGCGCGGGTCCGGTCGAGACGGGAGGTCCCCCCCGGATCCAGATCGCGGAGGCTGGTATGTGCCGGGCCCGGGACCTCGACCTGCCGGAGGTCTGCCTGAAGCAGGACGAGAGGCGGAGCCCGCTTGTTGGATTCGCTTGGCGGTCGTGTCCCGGTCGTAGAAGGTATTCGTAACGACACCGGTGTAGACAAGAGCGGCATCGGCATAAATCGGCCCATGATCCTTTCTGTACGGTTCCCAGGCGTCGTCGAACGCAGCCCTGATCGGCGTATCGAACCTGTCGCCGGGCGTCCACCCAGCCGGTGGTTCGGTCGGGAACCGGCCCACTTTCTTGCGGAACAGTAGAAAGTGCCGAATCTCGTCCACGCTGACCCCGCCGAGGCCAGAAACCAGCCGACGGTGGTTCTTCGCATCCCACAACTCCAGGGTGGTGTGGAAGCCGAGCACTTCGTCGTCGCAGAAGAAGCGCAAGTCGGCAGGCAAGCTTTCGCGGACGCGCTTTCCGTCGGGAATGGTCCACCGGGCAAGGTTGGCTTTCACCCATTCCTGAACGCGCACCCGTCCTTGGCGGTAGGCTCGCATGAGCGGTTCCTGCACCTCCTCCAGCGTCTTGCCCTGGCCGGCCACAAAGAGCGGCTGGGGGAGCTCGCTGTTCAGAGCGTCCGGCGCCATCCTGGCGAAGTCCACCCAAGTCCGCAGCCGGGCCGTCGGAGCATCCAGCTTGGATACCGGATAACCCAGATCGGCGACCAGGTAGGCCAGCGGCACGGTGGCCATGTCCTGGCATCGCTCGAAGATGAACATGTTGCCGTAGCCGGGCCGCTCGCTAATCCAGTCTCCCAGATCCAGCAGGGTGGTGGCAATGCGTTCACGGGAGGGTGAATCCGTCATGGCCAGGATCTCGTCGGAGGTCCTGTCGAGCGCTTCAAGGAGCCGGCGTCCGAACCGCCTCTTCTGTTGTTCGAAAGCAAGTTGCCCTGTTGGAGCCTGGCCGGACTCGCTGACATACCACTCCGAGTGGATCAGCGGCGGCGCGATCCTATCGGCCTTCGCGCGAGTGACGAGGGCCTGCAGTCCGGAGTTCAACTCCCGGTTCAGGACATCCAGGTTGCGGGCCTGGGGATCCTCGCCCGCGATCGCCGAATTCACGGACACGAGAATGGCGAGGGCAGGAACAAGCTTGAACGGCAGCGCAGTGATCATGTGGTTACCTCTCACGCCACGAGCCGATTGGAAGAGCGTGAAATGTCAAGGTCCCGCTTGTCTATCATCTGACAATTCCGATCGATTGTCCAGCTTCTTCTTTCGAAAGGCGGGCGGGGCTGAGGGTGAGGTCCAACATGAGGCAACGGAAAAAACAGAGACGAGTCCGACCTCCGTTGACTCCGTTTCCTTCTACCTGTCAGCTCTCAGCCACAGAAGAAGGAGGGCCGACGAGGGCGTCGGCCCCACGACCTTTGCGCTGAATCGCTAATACCCAGCGACGATCACGACCTTGCCGGAGGATCCGGGGACGGTCACGGTATCGGTCGCGGGATCGTACTGGGTCCAGGGCTGGTTGTTGACCTTGGCCGATTTCATCTTGCGGCCGTCGGGATGCCGCAGGGAGACGTGGGCAGCCTTGGCGGGGTCGCGACCGGGGAGGTTGATGTCGGCGGTGATTTCGCCTTGGGCGGCGGCGGAGGTGATCTTGAGGTCGATCGGGCCGAAGTAAGTCGCGGCGTTTTTGAGTATCACGCTCTGGCCGTCGGCCATCCACGCTCGCGGGACACCGCGGCCTATGTATAGATCGCCGTCCATCTCGTAGACCAGCATCTGGTGCATCCACTGGATGAACTTGGACTCATCCGGCGTCTTGTAGAGCGGCCCGCCGCCCATGCCGAAGGAGACCGACTCGGCGAAACACTGGATGTCGGGATAGAGACTCATCGCGTAGGTGTTCCAGAAGGCCCGGAGGAAGTGCGGGATCTGGCCGCGTTTCAGGTACGCGATGGAGTTGTCCAGCAGGTTCGGCTGGTTGTTGAAGCCGCCCCAGGAAAAGAACTGAGCTTTCGGATCGGTCAGGCGATCCTTGGGGCCGTGGCCGGATTCGGCGCTCATGAAGATACGGTCCTCCAGAACATTGAGGATCCAGGTCACCAGCGGGTCGTCAGGACGGACCAGGTCGCCATCCAGCAGGTGCAGCGAGCAGTAGAGGCCTTCACGGATCCAGCCTTCGCTGCGATCGGTCAGAGCATACGCCCGCGAGGGGATGTACGGGACGTATGAGCCGTCAAAGAGCCGCACCACCGGGCTGCGGGCGGTTGACTCGCGCACGCTGGCCATGATGTCGGCGGCGTACTCGCGGGCATCCTCGGCGATGCGGGCGGCTTCGGGATGATTGATCTGGGCCAGGACCCGCGCGGTCGTCTTCATGCCGAGGTGGTAGTATGCATTGGTCGCATACCAGTAGAGATACTCGGCGACGTCCTCGAGATCGCCGGCCGGGGCCAGGCCCCACTCCAACGGCCGTCTGCCGTCGGGGTCGAGCTTCATCGTCGCCTGCCGTTCGCGGGTGATCCACTCACACGCGGAGATAAGGTTCGGCGTAACGGCATCGAGGTACTGCCTGTCGCCTGTCCAGAGGTAATGCTCGGCGGCGGCCCACAGGATGAACCCGTGGTGCATGTTGTAGCCCTGGGCGGTGTAGTGATCGAAGCCGGGCGGCGCGGCCGCGTAAAGGAGGCCTTCCTTGCTCTTGAAGTTGCCCGGCAGCGAACGCGTCCCCTGGGAGATGAGGCACGGCTCGATGATCCGGCGGGCCTCTTCGTGTTCGCCGCGCATTTCCAGCGAGCGTGCAACCATCATGGCCTCGTTGGGGTAGTTGGGATAGTCGTATGTGCCCGCACCGTGCTGGTAGAGGCCGGTCGACGGGTCGCGGTCGGTGGTGATGAGCACGTGCCAGAGGTTGGCGCGGTAGAGGTTCATGAGGGCCTGATCTGGAACCTGGTAGTTGTCGATCGCGGCCGCCAGCCGGAGATTCCACAGACGTTTGACCTCGGCGTGCGTTGACTCCCAGTCGAGAGCGGTGAGTTGGGCCACCTCGGCGACGGTGAACTGCTCGATGTAGGGCACCTTCAGGACGATGGCATGTTTCTCACCGGGAGCCAGCTTTACGTCATAGCGGATCACGTCGCGGGGCTCTTTCGAGTCGACGGGGAAGAAGTTGCGTTTGTAGGAGAGGTCTCCGCGGCCTCGAATGTCGATCTGGCCCCACAGCGGGATCAAATCGGGGCCGGCCGGGGCGGTGGTCGGCGATTCGAGCCGAAGCAGGCCGTTGGGTTCGATACGCATCGGTGGACGCCGCTCGACCTTGAGCCAGAATCCGGCAACCTGGTCAGTCTGGGTGCGATTCTCCATTTCCAGACGGGCGAGGCCGGCCACCGGTTCATCGCCGCGGAGGCCGGAGCCAAAGTCGGCCGCATGCGGGCTGGTGCCGACGTGCTTAAGCGGAGCAACCGGCAGAGCCAGGGACTCGTTCAGCACCTCGGAATCCAGAGCGGTGACCAAGACGGTCTGGTGATAGTCGACATCTTCGAGCTGCCACTGCGAATGGATGATGGGCAGGTAGCCATCCTCCAGCCAGCGTTTGATGACCTTGGGCCCGGCCGGACCGAATGGCTGCTCGCGGCGCGTGACGAGTGTGTAGTGACGTTGGGCCTCATCCCGCGTCAGGTTGGGTGAGCGGGCGCGGTCGGGACCGGGGCTACGGAGCGAGAGGTATTCGGTGTAAACCATGCTGCGTTCGTTGATGCTGATCTCCTGGCGGAGAATCGGAAGGCCGAGATGAGCAACGGGAATCCACTTCGGGGGGATCTCGGTGGTCGCGCGTTCGCGGGTTTGCTCGGGCATTGCGGCGACTTTTTCGATCACCGTGGCGTCCCATGCGTCGGCGGGCTTTCGCCACGATGCAGGGGACAGGTTTCTCGTGGCGTCCGAGATGTAGGCGTTGATGTCGCGGACGAAGATGATGCCCTCTCGGAGCACGTCATCGACGAAGAAGGAGAAGTCCTGGCCCTGGCCGTCCTGCCGGACGATGACATGTCCGCGGTCCGGGCTGAGCCGACGCGGATTATCGGCGTATTGGAGCTTGAGCGTGGCGACTGACTCGCTCGGCCGCTCGGTCGAGATAATGCGGGCGTTGACGGCATCGAAACGCGCAGGGCTCGTGTGGCCGAGGCGCTCTACTTTGATTTCCGCTGTTTTCCAGTGGGAATCGGTCAGGCACTCGATCTGGCGCACTTTTGCCGCCGCGCGGAAAGTGACCCGGACCTTGTAGGTTCGACGATAAGCGAAACCCACGGCTTCGATCTTCGCATTCTCGGTCTTTTCAAGGGGCTTCAGACGAAGCAGGAGGCTGTCTGGGCCGGCGGGTTTTGCATTTACCGCGGCGACAACGAATCGCCCGTTGTACGGGTCGTCGACCTTCATCCATCCTCCCTCGCCGTTGTCCGGCCAGACATGGTGCCACCAGGCCAGTTCGACCTGATCCGCCGAAAGGGCCGCACCGGCAAACACCAGACGAACGGCATGGACATCGCGAGGTTGACGCCATTCAACCTGGATGGATGTGCCAGCAGCCACTGGGGCGGCGCCGACCGCCCCACTATCCGCAAGCGGGGTCACATTCACCCCGGCGCCGTCTGCATAGGCCAGGCTCACCGTGCCGAAGGTCGCCGCGTTGAAGTCGCCCGGCTCGCTTGCGGGTTCTCCGGCGTGCGCCAGGGCCACCGGTACAAGCAGACCTGATGTGAGGAGCAGATACCGTTGAACGAATGTCATTATCGATATCATGAGATTCAAGGTAGCCTCGTGAGACTGAAACCTCAAATGGCGGAGCGCAGACCTACACTCATACTCGCCGGTTGTGACGTTGGCGCTCAAGACATGGCGGCGCCCCGGCAAGCCGGGGCTTGGCCATGCCACCCTTCGCGGTTCGGCCATGCCATTCTTGTTCTCCTATTCGCCGTCAGCCGCTTCGCGCTTACAATACCTGCCGTGTGAAGAGGGAGCTGCCATCGTCGGTCATGCCGTGAATGACGGCCGGATCGGCGTCGGTCGGATCGGGTGTAAGCCCTGCCCTGTGGAGGACACCGTGCTGTTATGAGATACATCGCGATTCTGACGGTGTGCGGGATCATGCTGGAGATGCCGAGCTCTCTTGTCCAAGCCGGTGAGCCGCAAGCGGGAACCGGGACGGTCTCGGCAACCGTGCGAGAGGCCGGAAGCGACCACCTCCTGCCGTGTCGGGCATGGGTGGACGCTTCCGGGAAGCGGCTGTTCAAGCCGGCCACGCCGGAGTGTACGCCTTACGACCGGGACAAGAGCTTCACCTGCAACGGACGATTCACCATCGAGGTCCCCGCCGGCAAGGTGGTCATCCACGTCGAGCGGGGCAAGGAGTGTATCCCGGTTGACGAGACCGTCCTCGTTGAACAGGACCGCTCTGCGGAAGTGACCATCTCCCTCCACAGATGGGTCGATATGACAAAAGAGGGTTGGTACTCTGCCGATCTGCACGCTCACTACATCCTGGAGGATCGGCGCATCCTGAAGCCTGAGAGGTTCGCCGAAAACATTCGGGTCCTCAAGCAGCTTGCGCTGGCCGATGACGTGAACTGGCTGCCGGCGTTCTCGTACTGGAACGACTGGCACGAGGGTTGGCCAGACTGGCCCGGTGGGCCAAGCGTTCGCGCCGATGCCGGGCACCTGGTGACGCTGAACAACGAGGAGATCGAACGGATCGCCCCGGGCGACGGGGAGCCGTTCACGTCGGTGGGCGCGCCGCTGATGTTCGGGCTGGCCAAGCCGGTGTATGTGCCCCGGCATGACAACACCTATCCGTGCGACGCTGTGCTGTGCCGTATGGCCAAGAAGACCTCGCCCGACTGTGTGATCGACACGGACAAGAGCCTGTGGGCCGAGAACGTGGTCGGCGCCGCCCTGGGGCTGTTCGACTGCGTGCAGTTGTGCCACAACCACTATCACCGCGACAAGACGTTTCGCATGGGCTGGGGGATGATCGGGACGGATCTCGAAGAGGAGAAGAGGGACTGGGGCACGAGCGAGATGCTCATGCGCACGAATGAGATCTATTACCGCTGGCTGAACTGCGGTTTTCGGCTGGCGGCTTCGGGCGGGTCGGCCATCGGAGTGATGCCGGTTCCGCTCGGGTACAGCCGGACGTACGCAAAGCTGGACGGACCTCTCAGCGAGGCGAACCTGCTCAAGGCCATCCGGGCCGGGCGGACGTTCGCGACCACCGGGCCGATGCTGATTCTGACGGTGAACGGCGAGGGCTGCGGGGCAACCATCGAGTGGTCTTCACAAAGCGAGGAAGCCTTGCTCCCTATGATTCGCGTTCAGGCAAACCTGTGCAGTATTCAGCCGATCGAGTGCGTGCAATTGATCAGCAACGGGGAGGTGTTCAAGGAGCATCGCTTGGCCCACCGACCTGCATCGCCGGAGCTGGAGGCGACCCTCTGGGGCACGCTGGAACCGAAGCGGAGCGGCTGGGTGGCGGCCCGGGCACTGTTCAAGTGCGCCGACGGAAGCCTGCACCAGGCACACACCAGCCCGGTGTACATCACTGTTGACAAGAAGCCAACGGCGTCCAAGAAAGACGCCGAGTATATGATCCGCTGGATCG
Source organism: uncultured Planctomycetales bacterium (assembly GCA_964586235.1). Taxonomy (GTDB): domain Bacteria; phylum Planctomycetota; class Phycisphaerae; order UBA1845; family PWPN01; genus JAUCQB01. Next base: position 22,586 of record CAZPIO010000004.1, on the reverse strand, counting down.
ATCGCATTCTCGAAATCAGTAACCGGCCGAAGCGGTACGCTTCCGAGCAGGATCGCTCGGAGGTTCAAGCCGTGTATCGTGAGGCGAAAAACGTGTACGAAAGGATCGCCCGAACGGCGACCGAGGTTTGGAAGGATTAGACATGCAAGCAGCCACGTTCGCTCTGTTCTTCGGCAATCGCGGATTCTTCCCCGAGTCGCTGATCGCCAAGGCGCGGGAGGAGATGGAGGAGCGCGTCACGCAGTTGGGCTATCGCCCGCTGATGATGGATGCGGCCGCCACGGCTCACGGAGCGGTCGAATCCGTCGAGGATGGACGCAAGTATGCCCGTTTTCTCGAGGATAACCGCGGCAAGTTAGACGGGGTGATCCTCTGCCTGCCCAATTTCGGGGACGAGAACGGCGCCGTGGCCGCCCTTCACGACGCCCACGTGCCCATCCTCGTGCAGGCCTATCCCGATCAGTTCGATCAGATGGGGCCGGCGCAGCGCCGCGACGCCTTCTGCGGCAAGCTCTCCATCATGGACGTGTTCTGCCAGTACCACATCCCGTTCACCGCTCTTGCGCCCCACACCGTCCACCCGCGATCGGAGGAGTTCGCCCGCCACCTTCATGAGTTCGCGGCCGTCTGCCGCGTCTGCAGCGGCATGCGCCGAATGGCGGTCGGCGCGGTCGGTGCCCGCACCACCCCGTTCAAGACGGTCCGGTTCGACGAGCTCGCCCTGCAAGGCTACGGAATCACCACGGAAACGCTTGACCTGAGCACGGTCATTCAGCGCGTGCGCAGCCTGCCCACGGCGGATACCCGCTGCCGGGAGAAAGCCCGGCGACTCCGGGAGTACACCCGCTGGAAGGGCGCTCCCGAGGAGTCGTTCGACACGCTGGCGAAATTGGGCGTGGTGCTCGACGAGATCGTTGAGGAATTCTCGCTCCAGGCCCTCGCCATCCGCTGCTGGCTGGAACTCGAGCAGGAACTCAAGGTCGCACCGTGTGTCCTGATGAGCGAAATGAACGACCGTCTTATCCCCGCGGCGTGCGAGGTGGACGTGTGCAACGCCATCGCGATGTACGCCCTTTCGCTGGCGTCGGCTGGACCGGCCGCCTGCCTCGACTGGAACAACAACTACGGCGACGAGCCTGACAAGTGCATCCTGTTCCACTGTGGGCCGGTTCCGCAGTCGCTGATGAACGGCAAGGGGCAGGTCGTCGATCATCCGATGCTCGCCAGGGCCCTCGGGGCCGGCTGCGGCTGGGGCCCCAACGTCGGGCGCATTGCACCGAGCCCGATGACCTACGCAAGCTGCAAGACGGACGCGGGCAGGCTGACTTTCTACGTCGACCAGGGTGAGATCACCGCGGACCCGATCCCCGAGGATTTCTTCGGCTGCGCGGGTGTTGCCCGTATCGACGGCCTCCAGCAGAAGCTCAAACGGATCGGATACGGCGGGTATCGCCACCACGTCAGCCTGACTTTCGGCAAGGTCGCTTGCGTCTTGCGAGAGGCGTTGATCCGCTACCTGCGATACGAGGTGATCGACCTGTGAGCCTGCTCGGCGTGGATATCGGCACGACGGGATGCAAGGCCGCGGCCTTCACGGAAGATGGGCGCTGCCTGACGTTGGCCTATCGCGAGTATCAGACGCTGCATCCGGCTCCCGGGCTTGCGGAACTCGACAGCCGAGCCGTATGGCAGGCTGTCCGGGGTGTGATCCGGCAGGTTGCCCAGACAGCAGGCGGTGACCCGGTCTCGGCGGTGTCCTTCAGCTCGCTGGGCGAGGCGATGGTCCCGGTGACCCGGCATCACGAGATTCTCGCATCGAGCATCCTGTGCATCGATGCCCGCGGGGCCGAGTACATTGACCGCCTGCGGCAATCGTTTGACGATCGAACCTTCTACGCGATCAACCCGAACACGCTCGGCCCACAGTATTCGCTGCCCAAGCTGCTCTGGCTGCGCGACCATGAGCCGGCGGTGTTTGAGCAGGCCGACTACTTCCTGCTGTGGGGTGATCTCGTCCCGTTCATGCTCGGCTGCGAGCCGATCGCGTGCAACTCGCTCGCCAACCGTACCCTGCTGTTCGATCTGGCACGGAACGACTGGTCGGAGCCGCTTCTGCAATGGAGCGGCATCGACCGCCGGCGTCTCGGACGCGTGGTTCCCGGCGGCACGGTGCTGGGAACGATCTCCCGCCAGGCCGCCGCGGACCTTGGCCTGCGTGATGGGGTGACGGTCGTGGCGGGCGGTCACGATCAGTGCTGCAACGCGCTCGGCAGCGGGGTGATTGCGCCGGGCCAGGCCGTCTGCGGGATCGGCTCGTTCGAGTGCCTGACGCCCGCTTACTCCAAGGTCGAGGATCCGCTGCGGATGCTTGAAGCCGGTTTGAACATCGAGCACCACCTTCTCCCCGACCTTTATGTCTCATTCATCTTCAACCAGGCCGGGACGCTCGTGAAATGGTTCCGCGACACGTTCGCGGCCGCCGACCGGCCCCCCGAGGGCATGGACCTCTACGCGATGCTCAACGAGGAGATGCCCGACGAGCCGACGCGCCTGCTGGTCCTGCCCTACTTCGAGCCAGCCGTCTGCCCGCGACTGGTTTCAGATGCCCGCGGGCTCATCATGGGCCTTCGGACTGACACCACTCGGGGTGAGATCCTCAAGGCCATCATGGAGGGTGTGACCTTCTACTTCGTCGAGAGCATTCAGGCGTTGAACCGGCTCGGGGCCGATACGACCCAGTTTGTCGCCACCGGCGGCGGCGCGAGGTCGGACCGCTGGCTTCAGATCAAGGCTGACATCTTCGGCGTTCCGTTCATTCGTCCGCGCGTCACCGAGGCGAGTCTGGTCGGGGCCGCCATCCTGGCCGGATTGTCAACGGGGGTGTTCGCCTCCCCGGCCGAGGCCGTCTCGCGCTTTGTCGAGCACGATCGCGTTTTCGAGCCTTGCCCCAGTCGGCACCGGGTCTACCAGGAACGCCTGGGGGTGTACCACGAGTTGCTCCCCGCCACGCATGCCCTGCTGCGGAGGCTGTAGGGTCCGCCCTGGCGGACCATGCAACTGAATCCTTGTAGGAGGGCTCTCTGAGCCCGATTCGGAAGCAAAGGCGCGGTCGGAGACCGCTCCTACAAGTCCCCCAGTGTGTCATGGACCCCGCGAACACAACCACGGCGCTCCGCGCTATTGCATCACCGAACCCACGGTTATAATCCCGGCGGTCAATGTTTGTTAACTCATTTATGGAGGCCTGCCATGAACGAAACTCCCCGAGACACAACGTCACGACGTGAATTCCTGAAGACATCCGGTCGGATTGCCGCGGTATCGGCTCTGGCGGGGGCGGCCGTTCCGTCCGTCCACGCCGCCGGCAGCGACACCATCCAGTTGGCCCTGATCGGCTGTGGTGGTCGGGGCGGCGGTGCGGTCAGAGACGCATTCGGCGTCAAGGGTGCGTCTGTCAAGCTGGTGGCCATGGCCGACGTGTTCGAGAACCGGCTCAAGGGCTCGTACGATGGTTTGAGCAAGCAACACGCCGACAAGGTGGACGTTCCGGCCGATCGCCGCTTCCTCGGTTTCGATGCCTACAAGAAGGCGATGGACTGTCTCAAGCCGGGCGACGTGGCCATTTTCGCCACGCCGCCGGCCTTCCGCTGGGTTCATTTCACCTATGCGATCGAGAAGGGCCTGAACGTCTTCATGGAAAAGCCGGTGACCGTGGATGGCCCCACGTCAAGGCGGATGTTCGCGCTGGGTGAGGCGGCGGAGAAGAAGAACCTCAAGGTGGGCGTGGGGCTGATGTCCCGGCACAGCCGGCACTTGGAGCAACTGGCCAAACGCGTGCATGACGGTGAGATCGGAGACATCGTACTTCAGCGGGGCTATCGCATGGCCGGGTTGATCGGCAGCTTCGCCTCCACGCCCAAGCCCGAAGGCATCAGCCACCTGATGTACCAGATTCAGCGTTTCCACAGCTTCCTGTGGTCCGGCGGCGGAGGCTTCAGCGACTTCAACATCCACATCATCGATCACCTGGGATGGATCAAGAATGCCTGGCCGGTGAAGGCCCAGGGGGTGGGCGGCCGCCACTACAAGACCAACGACAAGGGCGTGCCGTACGTGGACCAGAACTTCGACAGCTACGGGGTGGAATACACATACGCCGACGGGACCAAGTTCATCTTCGACGGCCGGTGCATACCCGGTTGCAGCGAACCCTATGCGAGTTACCTGCACGGCACCAAGGGCTCGGGAATCGCCTCCAAGGGCGGCGACTGCGGAGCCCCCTCCAGCCTCTACAAGGGCCTGAGCATGAAAGACGCAGACAAGATCTGGGAATCCAAGAACCTGCCGGGCGATGAAGGCCCCTACCAGAATGAATGGACCGACCTGATAGGCGCCATCCGCAATGACAAGCCGTACAACGAAGTGAAACGCGGCGTCGAGGCCAGCCTGGTAACCTCTCTCGGCCGCATGGCCGCTCATACCGGGCGGGAGATCACCTACGAGCAGATACTCAACTCGGATCACGAGTTTGCGCCGGGGCTCGACAAGCTGACGGAGGATTCGCCCGCCCCGCTGCAGCCGGATGCGGACGGCAAGTACCCGGTGCCGATGCCCGGACGGAAGACAAACCGCGAGTATTGAGACAGACGAGGACAAAGGCGGCTTGGCGGCTGCTGTGGCCGGTCATCGCCGCACTTGTACCTCTTGCGTCTCCGGGTGCGTTGTTGGCGGCCGGCACGGCCTCCAGCGCCGCTCGCCCGAACGTTCTCTGGATTGGCGTAGATCAGCTTCGCGTCAACACGCCGGGCTGCAACGGCAATTTGACCTGTCGGACGCCCAACATCGACCGTTTGGCCGGTGAGGGCGTCCGCTTTATCAACGCCTACACGAACTGCTGTCTGTGCACCCGAGCCCGGGCATCCATGTTGACCGGCCTGTTTGCCTTCAGGCACGCCATGGTCACGAATTGCGATGATCGAGGGGCGGAACAAGGTATAAGCCTCTCGTTCGATGGAACCGCGGTTGTCCGGCCGGCACGCCCCGAGGATATATCTCAGACCCGGTTCAAGCATCCACTGCTAAATGGCGAAAACGTACTATTGCTTTTGGCTTGCATGCATGCGGGTTATGCTGTATATTTGTGAAAGATTTCACGAAGACCGCCGAGGTATATCCGCGACGGCGAAGCGAGCGGCCGCGTGGGTGGAATTCCCGGCGGAAGTGCTCGCGTCTGTCCGAGCGAGCCCGTCGACTGCGTTTTTTGTTTGAATGTTAGTTGAAGATGACTCAGCCCGCGGGGGCGCAGCCAGTGAAGTGCTGGCGCGCTCAGGATGTGCGCGGGCGATCGACTAAAGAGACTTCGGGCTCTCGACCAGCACACCGTCCGGTCGAAGCCGTGGGAGGCCACCCCATGGCTACGTGGAGCGTGCGCGCCGTATCTGGCGACCTTGATCACCGGCTCTCGACGCCGCGTGGTTCATCTCTGAACCCTCAGCACACCCAACAAACGACAGGCTGTGCGCGATGCGTTTCATCACGGATTCACGAACCGGGGACTGGCCGCGGGACTGACATCCGCCGGGCTGAGATTGGCCATCGACGCCCTGCTTCGGGAAGCCTTCGCGCAACATCCTGTAAACGACAGCGGGGCAGGCCCGAAGCGCGTCAATCGGGTGGCCAGTCAGTTCCGGTCGGCGCGGCGCCCCGCTGTCGTTGTTGTTGCGCGGGCAGTCGGCAAGAGCCGGTTTCAGCGCGTAAAACGCGGTCCGTCCATCATCGGGAGCGCATGCAGCTCCTCCAAACGCGAGGTGTCCCAAGATGTCGGTCATGACCTCATACGAGTTTCTCGACAAGGTGATCCGGGCTACCCCCGACGGCGAATACATCCGCAAATGTCTCCAGTGTGGGACATGCAGCGGCATTTGTCCATACGGATTTGCCATGGACCACCCGCCCCGGTCGCTGATCGCCGCCCTCCGGGCCGACGACTGGCACGGGGTGCTGGAGAGCGACACCATCTGGCTGTGTGTCTCCTGCTTTGCCTGCGCAAGCGTCTGCCCGGTCAAGATCCCGCTGACCCGGGGGCTGCTGGCGACGCTGAAGACGGAAATGCTCGTCGGCGGGAGCATCCCGCAGGAGCTGCAGACCGCACTGAGCAACTCCCGCCGTTACGGCAACGCCCTCGGCGAGTCGCCGCGGAAGCGGGCCGACTGGACCAAGGATTTCACCGTGCCGGTGCCAATACTGGCCAACCACAAGGAACCCGTAGACGTGCTGTGGTTCGTCGGCGATTACGGCTCCTATCACCCACGCGTCCAGTTGGTCACCAAGGCGATGGCCAAGGTCCTGCACGTGCTCAGGGTGAATTTCGGCATCCTTGGCCCGGAGGAGAGCAGCGACGGGGACACGCAGGCGTTCACCGGCGAGTGGGGCCTGTTTGAGCTGCTCGCCCGCAAGAACGCCAAGGCCATGGCCAAATACACGTTCAAGGAGATACTGACCGCCGACCCGCACGCGTACAACGCTCTGAAGTACGAATATCCCCGCCTCCGGCTCAATTTCCCTGTGAAGCATCACACACAGTTCCTGCTCGAGCACATCAAACAGTTGGGGTCCTGGCTGAAGAACCGGGGGCCGATGCGGGTGACCTATCATGACCCGTGCTATCTCGGCCGTGCGAACGAGAACAACATCTACGAGGAGCCGCGCCAGCTCCTTCAGGCCATTCCAGGGGTGGAACTGGTGGAGATGTCGCACAACCGGGCCTTGAGCATCTGCTGCGGGGGCGGGGGCGGCGGGATGTGGCTGGACGGTTTCTCGTGGGAAAAGACCGGCACCCGCACCTCCGAATGGCGTGTACGCGAGGCCATCGCTGCGGGTGCCGACGTACTGGCCGTCGCTTGCCCCTACGAGACGCCTCGATTCGAGGACGCGGTCAAGAGCACCGGCAATGAAGGCAAGCTGGTCGTGAAGGACGTGGTCGAACTTCTTGCGGAAGCCGCTTTCGGCTAGGAGGCAGCGCGATGAATATCGTTGTTTTGATCAAGTTCGTGCCCGACCTGGTGGAAGATCTGGAGATCGACTCTCAGTCGGGGCTGCTGGACCGATCGTTCCTGCGGTTGATCCCCAACGAGCTGGATGACCACGCTCTGGAGGAAGCCCTGCTGCTCAAGGAGCGGCACGGCGGAACGGTCACCGTGCTGACAATCGACTCCGGTGACGTGGATGAGACCCTGTATACCGCCGTGGCCAAGGGGGCAGACAAGGTGGTCAAGATCACCGGCGAAGGTTTCGACCAGGGAGTGAGCAACCGGAGGTTAAGTTCGATCTTCCAGGACGTTTTGAAAGAGACATCCTGCGATCTGATCCTGACCGGAACGCAGGCGGTGGATGATCTGGACGGATTCGTGGGGGCCCTGCTCGCCGAGGAGATGGGCCTGCCCTACGTCGGCTACGTCACCAGGGTCGAAGCCCGGAACGGAACAGTCATCGCCCGCAAGGAATACCCGGGCGGGCTGAACGCCGACATCGAGGTGAACAAGCCGGCCGTCCTTGGCATCCAGGCCGCCGAAAAGCCGCCCCGGTACATCGTGACCAGCAAGGTGATGGAGGCAATGAAGTCGGCCACGATCGACGAGGCGGAGGCGAGCGGCGAGGCGGTCGAGGGCGGTGTAACGGTCTCGCGGATGTCCGTTCCCGAGACCGGCGCCCACGCGGAGATGATCGAGGGAGATGTCCAGAAGGTTGCGGAGACTCTTGCGGGCTTATTGCGCGATCGCGGCGTGGTCGCGTAGATGGGAGATATCATCATGACTGGCGAAGTCTGCGTTGTCGTCGAGACTCTTCGAGGCGAAGTGACCGAACTGACGTGCACGATGCTCGCCGCCGGGCGTCGACTGGCTGACGGGCTGAAGACCAAGCTCTCGGCCCTGCTGATCGGGCACGAGGTCCAGAAGATGGCGGGAGCGTTGGGGGCTGCTGACCGGGTGCTGTGCGTGGATCATGCCGCGCTGGCCGAGTTCAACCCGGACGCCTTTCTTCGAGTGGTCGCGGACGCTTTCGGCGGGCAGAAACCGCGGATCGGACTCTTCGGGCACACCGCGATGGGCACGGATCTGGCCTGTGGAGTGGCCCAGCGGCTTGGCCTGCCGATCGCCGTCTCGTGCAGGACATTTGCCGTCGTCGGCGACAATCCGGTTTACTCCAGCTTGATCTGCGGCGGCAAGATCATCGCCGAAGGGCCCCTTCCGCCACCAAGCTGTCTGGCAACCGTCATGACGGGGGGCTACAAGGCCGACGAGGGCAAGGTCGCGAGGGCCTCGGCGGTAGAGAGCCTGCCCGCGCCCGCCGATCTCGACGCCGCCCGCACCCGCTTCAAGCAGTACATCGAGCCGCCGGCCGGGGACGTGGACATCTCCAAGCAGGCGATCCTCGTTTCGGTGGGACGCGGGATGCAGAACAAGGAGAATGTTGCCCTCGCCGAAAGGCTGGCGAAGGCGCTGGGCGGCGTGGTCGCGGGGTCTCGCCCGGTGATCGACCAGGGGTGGTTGCCCATGACCCGGCTGGTCGGCAAGTCCGGCAAGCAGGTCAAGCCCAAGCTCTACCTGGCACTCGGCATCAGCGGCGCGCCGGAGCACGTGGAAGGCGTTCCGGACGCCGATCTGATGATCGGCATCAATACCGACGCGAAAGCACCCATCTTCGACGTCGCTCACTACGGCACGACCTGTGACGCACTCAAACTCATGCCGGTACTGGTGGAGAAGCTGAACCGGGCTTAGGGCGGCCGCGCTGTTGGGACTTGCAGAGGATCGTGTCATGACGCTCACATCCGTCCTGGTGCTGCTGGGTCTGATCGTCTCGTTTGGCATTTTCGGGTATCGGGTATACCAGCGATTCCGGCACATGCGTCTGGGCCGGCCGGCCGGGCCATTCGGGAACTGGGGCGAGCGGTTGAAATCCGTGCTGGTCTTTGTGGCCGGTCAGGCGCGCATCTTCCGCTTTCCCGGGACGGGTCTGGCGCACTTCTTCATTTTCTGGGGATTCGTGCTTCTCATCCCGACCATCCTGCAGGCCATGGTGGAGGGCCTGTTCCCCGGTTTTGCTCTGCCGTTCTTCACGACTTTCGCGCCGTTCCTGCTCTTGCAGGACCTGATCGCCCTGACGGTCATCCTCGGCGTCCTGTACGGGCTGTACTACCGCTTGATCGCCCGACCGGAACGATACAAGGGCAGTCACCAGGGCGAAGGCACGCTGGTGCTCTGCTTCATCCTCATCATCATGGTAACGCTGCTTTGCGAGAACGGCATCCGGCAGAACCTCGGGGCGGCGAGCTCGCCGCGGGCCTGGCAGCCGATCTCCGCACTGGCAGGCAAGCTCTTCGAGGGTTTGTCGGCCCACAGCCAGCACATCGCCGAGCGCGTCTGCTGGTGGATCCACCTTGGCACCGTGCTGGTTTTCCTGACGATGCTGCCCCTCGGCAAGCATTTCCACGTCGTGACCTCGGTCTTCAACGTGCTCCTGCGCAATCTGGCACCTCCCGGCAGGCTGGCCCCCCCGGCACGGACCGACGGCTCTGAAGGTGTGGAGAAGATCGAACAATTCACCTGGCGCCAGATGCTGGACTGGTACACATGCAGCGAGTGCGGGCGGTGCCAGGACGTGTGCCCGGCGTACAGCAGCGGTGCCGTCCTCTCGCCGAAGCTGCTGATCATGGGGCTGCGTGCCCATCTGTTTGAACGCGGCCGGGCGCTGGTCGCCCGGGACGGTGCCTCCCCCGATCGCGATGCGGTGCTCCAGAAGCGACTGGCGGGCGACGCGATCGCGGATGAGGCGATCTGGGCATGCACGACCTGCTACGCCTGCGACCAGGAGTGTCCGCTGTTCGTCGAGCACGTCCAGCCGATCGTGGACATGCGGCGGTACCTGCTGAGTCAACAGCGGGCCGACAAGACGCTGACCAGTGCGCTGGAGAGTTTGCGGCGGTACGGCAACTCGTTCGGCAAATCGGACAAGCAGCGGGCCAAGTGGACAACCGGCCTGGATTTCAAGATCAAGGACATTCGCAAGCAGCCGGCGCGGACCCTCTGGTTTGTGGGCGACTATGCTTCGTACAGTCCGGCCCTGACCGAAATCACCCAGGCGACTGCCCGCGTCTTTCAGCAGGCCACGATCGACTTCGGCCTGTTGTACGACGGCGAGCGCAACGCGGGGAATGATTTGAGGCGGGCCGGCGAAGAGGGACTGTTCGAACTGCTCGCTCAGAAAAACGCCGCGGTCATGGGCAAGTGCGAGTTCCAGGAGATCGTCACCACCGACCCTCACACGTACAACGCGCTGAAGAACGAGTATCCCTGGGACGGCCGGAACGTTCCTGTTCTTCACTACTCGGAGCTCATTGACCGAGCCGTCACCGATGGGACGCTGACGATTCGGCGCAAGCTGGGCTGCGCCGTCACCTATCACGACCCGTGCTACCTGGGGCGTTACAACGACGTGTACGATGCCCCCCGGCGCGTGCTGCAGGCAATCGGCTGCCGGGTAGTGGAGATGCCGCGTAACCGCGACCGGGCGTTGTGCTGCGGGGCCGGCGGCGGGCGGATCTGGATGGACGAGGGCACGGTCAAGGAGCGGCCCAGCGAGAATCGGATCCGCGAGGCAGCAGCACTGGAAGGCGTGGGTGTCTTCGTGGTCGCCTGCCCGAAGGACCTGACCATGTACCGCGATGCGGTCAAGACCGCCGGGCTCGAACGCAGGATCATCGTGAAGGACCTGATTGAACTGGTTGAAGAGGTGACACGCGAGGAGCCGGCGACCGCGCCGGCCGAGGCAGAGGTGAGAGCGGGCACCTGAGGCCGAGTTTCAGTTTGGCGGGCCCGCAGCGCGCGGCCCGACAGGAGGCCAGATCGATGGCTGGACAAGAATGCCACAAAGAGAAAGAGCGAGTGGGCGTTTACGTCTGCCATTGCGGCAGTAATATCGCCGCGGTGGTTGACGTCGAGGAGGTCGCCCGCTGGGCGGGTGAGAATCTGGACGGGGTGGTCGTGTCGCGGGATTACAAGTTCCTCTGCTCCTCGCTCGGGCAGACCATGATCCGGGACGACGTCAAGGAGCACGGCCTGACTCGCGTGGTGGTGGCGGCGTGTTCGCCCCATCTGCACGAGAAGACGTTTCGCCGTGCCTGCGCGAACGCGGGCCTGAACCCGTTCCTGCTGCAGATGTCCAATATCCGCGAGCACGTCTCCTGGGTGACCAAGCACAAGGAGACGGCGACGGACAAGGTCAAATCGCTCGTGGCCGGGGCCGTCGAGCGGGTCAAGCACCACCAGCCGCTGGAGCCGATGCCCGTTGCGGTCAACCCGCACACGCTCGTGGTGGGCGGGGGTATCGCCGGCATCCAGGCGGCGCTGGAACTGGGCGACGCCGGCTACCCGGTGTACCTGGTGGAGCGCGATCCCAGCATCGGCGGCCACATGGCCCAGTACGACAAGACGTTCCCGACCCTCGACTGCGCTGCCTGCATTCTGACGCCCAAGATGTCGGAGGTCGGACAGCACGACAACATCAAGCTGCTGACCTACTCGGAGCTGGAGGAGGTGTCCGGCTCGATCGGCAACTTCCACGTCCGCATCCGCAAGAAAGCACGCCACGTCAAGGATGAGACCTGCACCGGTTGCGGGCTGTGCATCGAGAAATGCCCTCGCAAAACCGTCGACGAGGATTTCGAGGCAGGGATGGGATACCGCAAGGCGATCTACACGCCGTTTCCGCAGGCGGTCCCGAAGATCCCGGTGATTGACACGAAGGCCTGCATCTGGTTCGAGCGCGGCAAGTGCCGGGTCTGCGAGAAGGTCTGCCCCACCAATGCCATCGACTTCGAACAGCAGGACGAGATACTCGAGGTCGACGTCGGCAACATCATCCTGGCGACTGGCTGGGACATGTTCGACTGCCGGCGCATCCCACAGTACGGCTACGGCCGTCTGGCCAACGTGTTCACCAGCCTGGAGTTCGAGCGGATGTGCAACGCCTCCGGCCCCACCGGCGGCCGCATCGTGCTTCGCGATGGCGTGACCGAGCCGAAATCGGTGTGCATCGTGCATTGCGTTGGCAGCCGGGACCAGCGCTACAACACCTACTGTTCGAGCATCTGCTGCATGCTGTCGCTGAAGCTGGGCCACCTGGTCATGGAGAAGACCGAGGCGAAAGTGTACGCCTGCTACATCGACATGCGTCCCAACAAGAAGGACTACGAGGAGTTCTATTGGCGGCTGCTGGCCGAGGGCATGCTCTTCATCCGGGGCAAGGTGGCCGAAGTCACCGAGGTGGCCCGCTCGCCAAGCGAGGAAGGCAAGCTCATTGTTCAGGTCGAGGACACGCTGCTGCGCAAGCAGCGGCGGCTCCCGGTGGACATGGTGGTGCTCATGGGGGCTCTCGAACCGCGCCGCGACGCCCGTGAGACGGGGCTCAAGGTCGGGATCTCGTGCAGCATGGCGGGCTGGTACATCGAGCGTCACCCGAAGCTCGACCCGATCGGGACCATGACCGAAGGGATCTTCATCGCCGGCGCCTGCCAGGGTCCCAAGGACATCCCCGACGCCGTGGCCCAGGGAGCTGCGGCGGCGGCACGTGTGGACGGCATGATCAGCAAGGGAACGGTCCTGATCGAGCCGGTGGTCGCCACCATCGACGCCGACCATTGCTCGGGATGCCGCATCTGCAACAACCTGTGCCCGTTCGGCGCGATCGAGTTCGTCGAAGACGATAAGGTGAGCAAAGTCAACGCGGTGCTGTGCAAAGGTTGCGGCACCTGTGTGGCGGCCTGTCCGGCCGGGGCCATCACCGGGGCCCACTTCAGCAATACGCAGATCCTGGCCGAGCTTGAAGGCCTTCTTCGGGATACGGGTGGAGGGACCGAAGCGGCACCCGGTCCGGCCGAGACGCCGTCCGAGCCGGCTATTGTGTAGGAGTCTTGTCATGCAGCGGGAACAGTTCGAACCGAAGATCGTCGGCTTCTTCTGCAACTGGTGCTCGTACCGGGCCGCCGACGGAGCGGGCACGGCGAGGATCAAGCATTCGCCGAACGTCCGGGTCATCCGCCTGATGTGCAGCGGGCGGGTGGACATCACCTTCATCCTCAAGGCCCTTTCGCTCGGGGCCGACGGGGTGTTGATCGCCGGCTGCCACCCCGGAGAGTGCCACTACATCGAACAGAACTACAAGACCATCCGGCGGTTCACCATGCTCAAGCACACGCTGGAGGGCCTGGGGATCGATCCCAGGCGGGTCCGGCTGGTCTGGGCCTCGGCCGGCGAGGCAACCCACCTGGCCGAGGCGATCGACGAGATGGTCGAGGACGTCCGCACGCTCGGCCCGCTCAACTGGTCGCGGAACTGGGCCGAGGACGGCGCGCATCTGGATGACGTGGAGAAGATTCTGCACGAGCACGCGGAAGCCATGGAGGTGCCGCAATGAGTGACAAGGGCAAACTCGCCATTTACTGGGCCGCATCCTGCGGCGGATGCGAGATCTCGATCCTCGCTCTGAACGAGAAGATCCTCGACGTCGCCAATGCCTTCGACATCGTGTTCTGCCCGTGCATCATGGATACCAAGGCCCGCGACATCGAGAGAATGGCCGACGGGGCCATCGACGTCTGCCTGTTCAACGGCGGCATTCGCACCAGCGAGCAGGAATACATGGCCCGGCTGTTGCGGCAGAAGTCGAAAGTCCTGGTGGCCTTCGGTTCTTGCGCGTCCGAGGGCTGCATCCCCGGCCTGGCCAACCTCACGAACCGCAAGGAGATCTTCGAGGCCTGCTACCTCGAGAGCCCCTCGGCTGACAATCCTGAGGGCGTCGTGCCCCTGCCGGAGACGCAGGTCAACGGGTTCCATCTGACGCTGCCGGTCTTCTACGACACGCTTCGAACGCTCGGGCAGACGGTGGCCGTGGACTACTACCTTCCGGGCTGTCCTCCGGAAGCACCGCGCATCTGGGACGCGGTCGTGGCGATACTCGAGGGCAAGCTGCCGCCGCCCGGTTCCGTGATCGGGGCTCAGACCACGGTTTGCGATGAGTGCGAGCGGAAGCGGGAAGAGAAAAAGATCAAGGGCTTCAAACGCACCTGGGAGATCATTCCCGACCCGGACAAGTGCCTGTTGGAGCAGGGGCTGCTCTGTTGCGGGCCGGCCACCCGGGCCGGCTGCGGAGCCCTGTGCCCGCAGGTGAACTCACCCTGCATCGGATGCTACGGCCCTAATGCCGGCGTCGAGGATTTCGGCGCTCGATTGATGGGCGCGCTCGCGTCTGCGATCGACGCAACCGACCCGGAGGAGATTGATGCGATCATCCGCCAGGGCATCCCCGACCCCGTGGGCACGTTCTATCGTTTCAGTCTGGCGCACAGCCTGCTGCGGCGGGCGGCGGCAGTCCCGGACGCTCAGCGGCACGAGTTGCCTCTGCCGAAACCCTCCGAGGAAAGGAGTAACTGACCATGACCGCCAGGCACGTGACGATCGACCCGATCACCCGCCTTGAAGGGCACGGCAAGATCGACATATTCCTCGACGAGGCCGGGGACGTCGCGGAGGCGTTCCTGCAGATCCCCGAACTCCGCGGGTTTGAGCGATTCTGCGTCGGCCGACAGGCCGAGGACATGCCCAACCTGACCTCGCGGATCTGCGGCGTCTGCCCGGAAGCGCACCACATCGCCGCCACCAAGGCTCTGGATGCCCTCTTCCACGTCGAGCCGCCCCCGACCGCAAAAAAACTGCGTGAGATGTTCTACTGCATCTTTTTCGCCACTGATCACACCACGCACTTTTACGCCCTGGGCGGGCCGGATTTCGTCATGGGGCCGGACGCCCCCAAGGAAGAGCGCAACATCCTCGGCGTCATCAAGAAAGTGGGCATGGAGATCGCCGGCAAGGTGATCAAGATGCGAGCCGACGGGCACAGCCTGATCAAGATGATCGGCGGGCGGGCCGTCCACCCGAACTGGGGCGTTCCCGGCGGCGTCAGCCGGGGGATCACCGAGGAGCAGCGGCGGGAGATCGAACGGCTGGGGCGGGATGCGATCGAATTCGCGAAATTCTCTCTCCAGCTATTCAATCAGATCGTCCTGGGCAACGAGGAGTATGTGAAGCTCGTCACGAGCGACGCGTACACTCACCGCACCTACAACATGGGCACCGTGGACGCGGAGAATCGGGTGAACTTCTACGACGGCATGATCCGCGTCGTCGGTCCGGACGGCGTCGAGCACGCCAAGTACCGTGCCCGCGACTACCGCGAGTACATCGCCGAGCACGTCGAGTCCTGGTCGTTCCTCAAGTTCCCGTTCCTCAAGAAAATCGGCTGGAAAGGCTTCGTGGACGGGGTGGACTCCGGCTTGTACAAGGCCACCCCCCTGTCGCGGCTGAACGCGGCCGACGGCATGGCCACGCCTCTGGCGCAGACAGAGTACGAGCGGATGTACGAGGTCCTGGGCGGCAAACCGGTCAACCACACGCTGGCGACGCACTGGGCCCGCCTGGTGGAACTGCTTTACGCCGCCGAACGATGGGTCGAACTGGCTACCGATCCCGAGATCACCGGCAAGGAGTACCGGGTGCTGCCCAAGGAGAAGCCGGACGAAGGCGTGGGCAGCGTCGAGGCCCCGCGCGGCACTCTGACCCACCACTATTGGACCGACGACCGCGGCATCCTGACGCGTGTGAACCTGATCGTGGGCACGACCAACAACTACGCCCCGATCCAGCTTTCGGTCAAAACGGCGGCGCAGAGCCTCATTCGCAAGGGAACGGGCATCAGCGAGGCCCTGCTCAATAAGATCGAAATGGCCTTCCGGGCATATGACCCGTGCTTCGGTTGTGCAACGCACTGCCTGCCGGGTACGATGCCCATGACCGTCACGATTCGTTCCGCCGATGGCGAAGTCATCCAGCGGCTTTCACGAGGTCAGAGACCGGCGAAATAGGGAGTCCGCCCGATGCTTGCAGCGCCTGCAAACCCGGCCCAGACACCAGCGCCAGGCGCGATGACGACACTCATTCTGGGCCTGGGGAACCCCCTGCTCACCGATGACAGTGTGGGCTTGCGCATTGTCCAGCACCTGCGGACCCGGATTGCCGACCGACCGGGCGTCGAGCTGGATGAGGACTACCACGGCGGCCTGCGACTGATGGAGCGGATGATCGGTTACGGCCGCGTGATCCTCGTGGATGCCATCTGCAGCGGCGGCGAACCGGGAAGTATTCGCGTGCTGACGCTCCGGGACGTACCTACGCGACACAGCGGCTCGTCACACGACGCCGATCTGCGCACGGCGCTGGCTCTCGGGCGGCAGGCGGGTGCCCGGCTCCCGGATGACGAAAACATCCGCCTCGTTGCCGTCGAAGCCGCCGAGGTGCTGACCTTCGGCCAGGAGTGTACCTTGCCCGTGCGATCGTGCATCGGGCGGGCTTCAGATATCGTCTTGAAGCTTCTTGCCACATGGAGATAAACGCATGGTCCCCGTCGAAACACTGCGGTCCCTGGCCTGCCTGGCCGGCGTGCCCGCCGACCACCTGAAAGCCGTCGCGGCCATCACCGACGAGCGCGAGTTCAAAACCGGCGAAGTGTTGTGGCGAGAGGGTGAGCCGGTTCGCTCGATGTACATCGTGCGACAGGGGGAGATCGACGTAACGTATCACTTGCAGGGCGGCAGGCAGTGTGTCGTGGATACTGTAGTCGGAGGCGAGATTACGGGCTGGTCTGCCCTTGTCGAGCCCTACAAACATACTGCAACCTGCGTTGCGCGAGCAGCCGGCCGGGCTCTGCTTGTCGAGGCCGCGGGGTTACGCGAGCTCTGTGAAAAAGACGCCGTCCTGGGCTACCGCCTGTTGATCCAGGTCTCGCGGACGCTGAGCAGCCGCCTGCAGGGTGCGAGGCTTCAACTGGCGGCGACCGGCTGACAGGCGCAGGCAAACAGGGGGCGGTGGCGATGAACGACAAGAACTGCCGGATCCTGCTGATCGACGACGACCCGGACATGCACCTGGTCGTGAAAATGATCCTCGAGCCGGAAGGCTATGAGGTCTCCTGTTCGCTGACGGGCTCGGGCGGGATGGAGTCAATGCGGCGGCAGCCCCCCGACCTTGTCATGCTGGACATCATGCTCACGGACCCCTCGGAGGGGCTGCGGGTCGCGTGCGAGATGCGGCACGACGAGCAACTCAAGGCCATTCCGATCATCATGATCTCGGCGATCGGCGAGAAAATCGGGCAGGACTACTACAGCGAGGTGTGCCCGGGGACGGCGTCGGGCGACCTGTTTCTGGAGAAGCCGTTCGATCCGGTCACCGTTCGCGAGGCGGTGAAGTGGGTTCTGGAAAACAAAGCGGCCGCGCCGTAACGCTGCGTCACAAGGGCGACGACGCCGGTTGCCACTGGCGGCTTGTCCGAGGTTGTCCGGGAATTCGGTGGGTGCCCCATGGCTTCAGCCGTGGGGGACATCAACTCGGCCGCGAGTTCGCTCCCCCATCGCTGAAGCGATGGGCCACCCGGGCGTGCATTCCGCTTGGTGAATTCCCGGACGGTCTCGGCTTGTCCGCCAGTGCCTTCTTGCTCAGGATCGGGCACGGGCAGACAAGCTGCCCGTGGCACTCCCCTTCTCGTTCACATGGCCCTGTTCAGCCTGGGGGTGAAGCGTCATCCGCCGATTCCTCGAGTACCACCTGGCTCGCCCGCGTGTTTCGGATTTGCGGCCGGCTTCTGCTGGTGGAAGGCGACGGGAACGTGAGGCTGAAGCTAGATCCCTGCCCCGGACAGGAGCTGACCACAATCTGGCCACCGGCCTGCTCAACCACCTCACGAACGATCGACAAGCCGAGCCCCGTGCCTGGAATACCGGCCGCGATCACGTTTGCTCCCCGGCGGAAAGCGTCGAACACGGCTTCGTGGCCCGGCTCGCCGTCGGGCGACACCGCCAGGTTCGGATCGATTCCCACACCAGTGTCCGTCACGTTGATGAGTACCGCCGTGAGCTCGCCGTCGGACCGCTCCGGCATGACCGTCACCGTCACGGTGCCGGGCCCAGGGGTGTACTTGATCGCGTTTTCGATCAGATTGCCGATGCAGTCGCGCAGGTCGCGGGCGTCGACGCAGACGGTCAGCTCTTCGTCGGGCGGCACGGAGGATACCAGCTCAATCTGCTTGCCCTCCGCCACCGGCCGAAACCGGCCGAACAGCTCGTAAACGGCCTCCCGAACATCGGACCCCGCCTGCCGGTGCCGAGCGGGATCGGCCTCCTGGACGCGCGCCAGGGTCAGCAGCTCAGTGACCTGTACGATGCCATCCTGGCAGCGATGGACGATTTTCTCGCAGGTCCCTGGTATCGCCTCGGGCGGCACCAGGCGGGCGCGGATCAGTTCCGTGATCGACTGGATCGCCGCCAGGGGGCTCTTGAGCTGATGGGCCGCCGTCTGCATGAAGCGCGATCGTCTTCGCTGGAGGTCCTGAATCGCCCGTTGCGACTGCTGCAACGCGCTGTTTGCTCTCTGAAGCTGCCGTTCCTGCTCCTGGAAGCGGCCGGCGATGTGCAGGGTGAAATAGAGTGTGCCGAAGATGCCGCATGCGACAACTACGAACGCGGCTACGACGTATTCCGGCTGGCTGTACGGGCCGGCGGCGAATGTCGGCAGGAAGGTGTAGTGCGGCGTGAGCCACTGCCGCCACTCGCCGAACACCAGCACGCCGTACAACAACAGGGCCCATACGCCCTGCAGGACCGCCTGCCATCGCTTGAGCAGCAGGGAGACGATGGCCATGTGAAACAGGTAGAAGATCGCCAGGGGATTCTCGACGCCGCCGGTGTAGCGCAGGATGGCCGTCAGGAGCAGCAGGTCAACCGCCACCTGGGCGTTGGCGAACCAGGCAAACCGCTCGACCTGGCTGCGAAGGGCTTTCGGATTCCGGGCGATCTGCCGGAAGAGAAAACGCGAAACGACGAGCCAGATGAGATTGACCCAGGCCAGCACAATGAGCAGCACGGCCAGTGAGAACGGGCGCTGGCTGGCGGGCAGGATGAAGCGTTCAAGGGCCAGTACGGCCACTGCCCCCGCCAGGAAGATCCACCGCAGACGAATGAACCAGTGGAGCCGGAGCGTCGGCACGAGAGTCATCGCCCAGGGGTTATCTTCAAGCTGGGCAAGCACCTGAAGCCAGTCCGCCGTCTCTGCCCGTACAGTACGCATGAGGCCACCCTCGACGCTCGTTTGTACCGAAATGCTCTTCGAGCGGCACGGAAACGAGATCCCCCGGATCGGACGGCCGACTTGCTCGATTCCGCGCGTCGCTTGCGGTGCCGGCCTCAAAAGACGTGCCGGCCGTGCACACCCGCATTATACCCAAAAGTGTCCATTCGCACGTCCGTTTTGCCGAGATGACGCCAAGGCGGACGGCCTCTCAGGATGGGGGGGCCCAGAGGGTCCCACGGGAGCGGGTGAGCACCACTTATCGTGTTTGATTGGCAGTCCTGTAAACGGCCAGTTTACGGATGACCGGCGTGACGGCGCTGGCCGTGATGCGCAAGCGGACCCGACTCACTTCTGTGGCTTTGACGCGGTCGATTTTCTTGTGGCCGATGGCCGTGCCCTGGCAGAGTTCCTTCCATTGCCGGCCGTCCCACCCCTCGATCACGTACTCTCGCACCCGCTCGCCCTGGGTGATGTCCTCCATGGTGATGACGTGGTCTATCGTCGTCGGCCGGGCAAGCGACAGCTCAACCGCGTCGCCCTGCCCGCGCATTTCGGCGATGCTGGTTCCAAAGCGGCGTTTGACCTCGGCCGCGAATTCGGCCCCCCGCCGAACGTCGCTCTCGGGGATCAGGCCGGTTGTGTCGGGCGTGTGGTTGAGCAGCAGCACCGCCCCGTGGCCCACCGAGCGGTAGTACATCTCCATGAGCTGATCGACGGTCTTGAGCGTCGGGGCGTTCTTCGTGTTCCAGAACCACTCGCGGCGGATGCGGGCGTCGCACTCGTTCGGCAGCCAGGCGGTGCCGTTCGGATCGCCGTGCTCGGCCGTCGACACGCCCGATTTCGCCGCCGCCAGGGGGACGGAGTTCCACGCCGGATACGGAGCAAAACCATCCTCGTTGCCCACCCAGCGGATGGTCGCGCACGGCCCCTGGAAGATCATCGCGTTCGAAGCGTACTGCTTGAGGATGTCGGCCACGTCGATCACGTTGCTGCCGTCGAACCAGACCTCGACCATCGTGCCGTAGCGGCTGAGTACCTCGGTGAGCTGCTGGCGGTAAAGCTTGTTGTATGCGGCCTGATCCTTCGGGTCGTCGCACTTGCCGCCGATCCCCGCGCGATGCTTGCGGTCCTGCGGACTGAGGTAGACGCCGAGCTGGATGCCCTTCCTGCGGCAGGATTCCGACAGATCGCGAAGGACGTCGCCATTGCCGCCCCGCCACGGCGTGTTCTTGATGCCGTAGTCGGTCGTGTGCGTCTGCCACATGCAGAACCCGCCAACGTGCTTGGCCACGAACACGATATACCGGGCACCCATCACCTCGGCCGCACGAACCCACTGGTTGGTGTCGAGTTTCTCCGGGTTGATCTCGCCCAACGGCGTGGACAGGTCGTCGTACTCCTGATCCTGCCATGTATTCGGCGCGAAGTGGATGAACATGCCCACTTCCATGTCCTGCCAGGCAACCTGCTGAGGCGTCGGCAGAGCCAGTACCGGCGCGCTCGCCACCTGCGGCGCCCCCAGGGCAACCGACGGCGAGTCAAGAACCTGCAAGATCACCGCCAGACAGAGGATTGCGAATGGACGCGTCATCTAATGCCCCTTTCGATCAGCACGCCGGCCAGGGCAATCACCCGCAGCCCGGCGGCGAGGCCGTGCTCAATCAGAGGATCATGCATGGGCGACAGGATGCTCAGCTTCGGGGCTGCGGTCAAGAGAATATGTCTCCAGCGCCCTGATAGCCGGGTCCATGACAGTTCGAGCGGTTTGTTGGAACCGCGAGCCTGGTTCGCCGTGGCGACCAGGCTCCGGGTTCTGAAGTGCGGATGGCGCCCACTGGCATCCTCACGGCTGCGCGGGCTGGGCTGCGGCCGGCGCCTCGACCGGCCCGCTCGTCGGTCTCAGCAGCTTCGACGGCACGTCGGGAAGGTTGGCCGGGGCCACGTCCCGGACGGTCAGGTCGGCGTCGATCACGCGGTAGGTCGCCGAATCCTTGGGCTGGTACCAGAACACGGGAATCCCGGCCTCGCCGCACTTGACGCCCTTGCCCGCGTAGTGGAAATCGTCGCCGTTCTTGGGATCGTTGATGAACATCCAGGCGCGTGTGACTGCGGCGGTGACCTGAGCGATCTTCGCCGTGCCCTCCTTGCGCTGGGCAGGGTCGTTCTCGTTCAGGGATTTCAACTCCTTGCCCAATCCCTCCATCACGGACATGAGATCCAGGCCCGCCGGGAACTTGCCGCCGTTCAACTCAGCCACGGTTTCCAAGCCCTCGATCACATCAGCTTCGCTGGCCGGGCCCATGTTCATCTTGAAGGTCTGCAATTCATAGCCCTCGGGCGGAGTGAGACTCACCAAAGACTCGTCCACCGGCGCGTCCCAGACAAAATCGGTCATGATCATGGTGGTGGCCGGCATCATCCCCATCTTCATCGTCGTTTCGATCTCGACGGGCAGTCGCGTCTGAATATCGGCCCAGATAACCATCTCCATCGGCGGGGCTCCGACCTTGAACCCCTGGGTCAGCCGTCCGGCGATCTCCTTCTCGCCGATCGGCTTTCCGGCCTTCTCGTCAAACTGCCGGAACTGCTCGAGCAGGTTGCCCGATTTCTGCTCGGCCGGCATGTTGGACATCTCCATCATCATCGCCCGCTTGTTGGTCGGATCGAGCGAGAGACACCTTCCCTGGCTATAGTCCCAGATCATGACCATGCCGCCCGGCATCCCCTCGCTCGGCAACGTGGTCTGCCGCATCCGGTCGGGCTCGACGATAATCGTCTCGGAGGTCACGGTCCGGGTTCCGAGCTTCGGAATCTGCACGGTGGCCGTCCCCTTGAACTGAACGGTGTGCACGCTCAGCACATTCTTGAGGACCTCGCCAAAGGCCATCGACCCTCGCGAATGGAGACCCCAGAAAGACACACTGCCGAACACGATGACCAAGGCGGCCGCGACCGCCAGCATGGTTCTTAATCGCATGGGAATAATCCTCCGGTAATTGCGTGTGGGTTTTGATTCCATGCCGGCACCCAGTCTGGTGAGCGTCTGCTCGACGACCTCGGGTGGCGGCCCAGCGGGAACCTTGGCGTCCCGCAGAGCGGAAACCGCACGCTCGAGCAGATCATTCCCGGGATTGTTTTGCTCAAGCGACATGACTTACCTCTGTTCTTCCTCTCGGCCGGTGGCGGATCCCAGGAGTTCCTGGAGCCGGGCACGGGCCCGGTGCAGGGTCACGCCCACCCCGCCGACCGACAGTCCCAACTGGGAAGCGATTTCCTCATAACTTAATTCACTCAGCCATCTCAGACAGAAGACCGCGGCCTCTTTCGGCGTCAGCTCGCACAGCGCCGCCC
>CAZPIO010000003.1:0-121344 GCA_964586235.1 uncultured Planctomycetales bacterium | reverse complement strand
GAACAGAGCCGTTTCCGAAAACCAATGAGCGAACGAGGAACTGGTGCAACTCGCTGCGAGAAAACACGCGGTCAATCCCGCCACGATCAAGACAGTTATGGTCAGTGCGCGACGCATCGAGGCGGCTCCTCGCAAGCTGGGCCGATTGGCTTTACCACACGGCCCAGGATACCCAACAGGCGTGCGTTCGGAAAGCCCACATAGGCGGGAAGTATGGTCGTGCCCGGCTGCGTCCCCCGTACTCCAGACGGCCTCAGCGGCGTCTTTGGCCGTCTGAACAGCAAGACCCCAACTCGTCCTGCCCCTTGAGAATCGTCCGTTCCTGCATGATGATCATGCACAGGTGTCCTTGGCGAGGGTATGAACATCAGCCTTGCCCGCCCATGTTTCGCCGATGAAGACCCGTTTCATCGACATGCAGAAGACTGTCATGCTTGTAGAACCGTACGAGTGCGCGATCCCGAGTTCAGCCATGAGGAATTCTGATATGCAAACCAAGACTCTCGTGCTCCTGTTCCCGCTGTGTCTCTTAAGCGTCGTCAGTGGCGCTAATCCTCCCGCAGGACAGAAAACGAAGTCCGGCACGTCAACGATCAACTTGCACAATGGCTATAGCCTCGAGCTGCGGCAAGACCCCGCTTCGACTCCGAATGCCGGGGAATACCACGCCGTGGCGATCAAGCGAAAAGGAGCGGTCCTCAAGAGACTTGAGTACCCCAAAGACGAGATCGTCGCGCGTTACGCAATACCGGCCTTGACGAATGCCGAACCCTTGATCACGGCAGTGGATCAGGACATCAATGCCGACGGCATAGCCGATGTGGTCATTCGCGAGTACACGGGCGGGATACACTGCTGTACGATCGATCACATCTTCTCGTTGGCCAAGGACGGTCTGCATCACACCGAGTTGGCACACGGCCACGGTGACCCCGACCTCCCCGGCGGTCGTTTCATCCAGGCTGATGATGACCCGGCACTTGAAGTTCGAACGTTCGATTGGACGTTCGCGTACTGGTACCTGCCGTTCGCGTCTTCGCCGGCTCCCGAAGTTGTCTTGGACTATCGGCCTCAGAGCGGTAGCGATGGGGGAGAATACCGCGTTCTGAATCGACGGTCGAAACTGGCGACGTCGAAATGGAAAGAGATGCTTGACAGGGCGCAGAGACTGCAAAAGGCCAAGACAACACCTCTGACATCCGATGGATTGGCAGTCCTGCTCGCTGATGTGCTTGATCTGCTCTACACCGGGAACGGCCACGCCGCCCGCGAGTACCTCACAGTTACCTTCTCAGGGCGCGAACGTGAGAAACTTGCCTTTGCGGTCGAGTTCTCGGTGCAACTCAGTTCCAGTCCGTACGTGGCGGATGTCCTGCGACTGAACGATTGTCAGACCATCGGGGAGTTGCTGGCCGGCAAAGATGCGGCAATGCCCGCACCACCATGGGCGCCACTCCTCAGCCCTCCCATCCGCCACCCAGTGCCTTGTACAGGGCGATCAGATCAGTAATGATGGCGGTATCGCTCAGAACGAGGGCCTCCTCGGTGGCGTACAGCGAACGTTGTGCATCGAGTACGTTCAGGAATGCCGTCATTCCGCGGACGTAGAGTTGCGTACTCAGGTCGGTCGCCTGCTGGCTTGCCTGGACGGCCTGCTGCAGCGACTGGCGCCGCGTCTGCTCATTCAGGTAGGCGGACAGCGCGGCCTCCACATCGTTGAATGCATTCAGCACCGTCTGTTCGTACGCGGCCAGGGCCTGCTCCTGGCGGGCGTTCTGGATCTCGATGTTCGCCCGGATCCTGCCGCCCTGGAAGATCGGCCAGGAGACCGCAGGTCCGACCGACCACCCGATGCTGTTGCGGTCGAGCATGTACCGGATATCCCGGCTCTGGGTCCCGAAGGAGCCCGTGAGAGAGAACTTCGGGAACAGGTCCGCGACTGCCTCGCCGATCCGCGCGGTCGCCGCCGCCAGTTGGCGCTCGGCCGAGCACACGTCCGGTCGTCGGCGAAGCAGGTCGGAAGGCAGGCCGATCGGCACGTCGGGCGGGTTCGCGGGCATCGCGGCGGCCGCTTCGAGTTCCGGTACCAGCGCGCCCGGCGGAGATCCGAGCAGCACGCTCAGCCGGTAAATGGTCTGGCGAACGGCATCCTGCAGAACGGGCACCTGCGAGGACGTGGTGGCAAGCTGGGTTCGGGCCTGCGCCACCTCCAGGTCATTCGCGAAACCCACCCTCAGCCGTTCCTGGGTCAACTCGACCGTCCCCCGCTGGGCCTCAATGTTCTTGAAAGCGATCGCCAATCGTCGCTGATAGCCCCTCAACTGGACGTATTCGAGGGCCACCTCCGACACCAGCGAAACGATCACGGCCCGCCGATCCTCGAGCGTGGCTGCGATGTCCGCGTCCGCTGCCTCGACGCCGCGCCGAATGCCGCCGAACACGTCCATTTCCCAGCTTGCGTCGAACCCGGCCTGAAACATGTTCTGGCCCCGGTGCGACACCTGGCTGTCGTCCGCGAGCTTGTTGTTGATGGCCGTCGAGAGTGTCTGCTTGGCCGTGCTGGAGGCGATCTCGGCAGGGTCGATGCCCTGGCCGTTCACCACCGATTGGACGGCCGAGTTAAGCGCTGTGTTTCTCGCCTGCTTGCCCAATCCGGTCCCGCCGGATGTCTCGCGACCGGTATTCAGGCTGGCTCCGCTGTAGCTGTAGTTGCTGGACAGGCCGATCTGCGGCCAGAGGTCCGCCGCCACGGAGTTCCGCTGTGCCCTCGCCTCCCGGACGCGAGCCGTGGCGATTCTCAGGTCCAGGTTCGATTCGACCGCCCGGCTGATCAGCGAATCAAGCGTCGGATCGTTCAGCTTCCTCCACCACATGGCGATGTCACAGGGCTCGCTGGTCGGCCGGGTGGTCGGGCTCGCCGGCTGAGTGGCTGCCGCACCCGACTCCAAACCGCTCCATTCGGCGGGCGTCGACAGGTCCGGACGCTGGTAGTTCGGACCGACCATGCATCCCCCCGCGGCAATCCCGGCGATCCAGGTCGGCCAGACGTATGACCTTCTCATTGCGTGTCTCCACCATTCACTGCGCTCTTGCGGCGGCGGCACCGCCCCGGCATCTCTTAATGGCCATTACTCGTACCGAAGCGCCTCGATGGGGTCAAGGCGGGAGGCCTTCCATGCCGGGTAATACCCGAACAATATGCCGACGGCCGCCGACACCGCCACCGCGGCGACGATGGCTCCGACCGACAACGCCGTCGGCCAGCCGAGCAGCATCCGCACCAGCGTCGAGGCACCCCGCCCCAGAGAAATTCCCACCGCTCCGCCAATCAGGCACAAGACGACCGCTTCGACCAGGAACTGCCGCAGGATATCGCGAGGCTGGGCTCCCACGGCCATGCGCAGCCCGATCTCGCGGGTGCGCTCGGTCACCGAGACCAGCATGATATTCATGATCCCGACCCCGCCGACGATGAGCGAGATCGTGGCCACGCAAAGGAGCAGATTGGTCATCAGCGACGTCGTCGAGGTGAGCACGTTGCTCATCTCCGTCATGTCGCGGATACTGAAGTCGTCCGGGTCGCCAGGACCCAGGTGATGACGGCGGCGCAGTAGCTCCGTGATCTGCTTGATGGCGGCGGGAATCGATTTGGGGCTGCGGGCGCAGGCGAGAATCTGGTCAACGTTGGTGAACCGCACCGGCATCGGATTGTTGGCCATCTGGACCTCGCTGCGCTCCGGATACAGGCTCGTCTGGCCGCTGGGGTAAAGATTGCTCAGCGTGTTCACGGAGCTGCTGCTCGATCCGCTGCTGATACTCTGGTTGGCTGATCCCAGCGTCGAGCCGGCGACCCGGTACTTGATCGTCGACCAGGGGGCAATGAGGATGTCGTCCTGATCCATGCCCATCATGTTGGCCCCTTTACTCCTGAGTACCCCGACGACGCGAAAGGTCACGTTCTTGACACGGATCTCCTTGCCGATGGGCGAGGCGCCCTGAAACAGTTCCCGCACCAGCGTTTTGCCGACGACGCAGACCCGGTTTCCGTTGCGGATGTCCCTGTCCGTGAACATCTCCCCCTGCGCCATGGGCCCCAGTTGCCTGACGTCCAGGAAAGCCGCCGTTGTTCCGTAGATCGAATTGGGCTCCCAGTTGCGACTGCCGTAGACGACCTGGGTGCGGGCCCGCACAACGGGCGCGGCCGTGCGAACCGCCGGGCATTCGCGAAGGATCGCATCACAGTCCTGCGGGGTGAGCGTGGTCATGCTGCCGCTGCTTTGCATCACGCCCGCCGTGGACGTGGTACCGGGCATGACGAGCAGCACGTTCGCGCCCATGCTCGAGATGCCCTTCTGAATCTGCGCCGACGAGCCCGCGCCGATCTCCATCATGGCGATCACCGCTCCGACCCCGATCACGATGCCCAGCGTCGTCAGCGTCGCTCGCATGGGATTCCGCCGCAGGGCCCTCAGCGCCGTTTGTAGAGTTCGGAGCATTCTCATAGGCGCCATGCTATAAACGTAAACCTTAAGGCAAGATGAAGGCGCGGGCCGACGGGCCGGTCGTGCACCCGCCGACGGGCACGTTCCCGGCGGAAGTCAACCGCCAACTGGCCGGGCGAATGTGCAGGGAGATTGAGCCACCCTCGCGTGCATTTGCGGCGGCTTCTGGGTGCCGCTATAATCTACAGTGATGTTGCAGACGTGGCTTGAACTGGCGAGAGACGCGCGAAAGGCGGCCAGCCGTCTCGTGACGGAGGAGCATTTCCGATCGTGTGTGTCGCGCGCTTACTACGCCGCATACTCAAAGGTGACGCACGAGTTGGTCGTAACGGCAGGGCTGACCATGCCGCCGAGCCGTGAGGGGCCCAGCCACGCCAGGATCCGGCCGTTGATTGAGTCGAGAATGCCTAACATGGACTTGGGAAAGCGGGTCAAGCTGTCGGAACTCCTCGGACGACTCTATACGCTCAGGGTCGACGCGGACTACAAGCCGTCGGTGCGAGTCGAAGGAACCGACGCCCGTGAAGCGCTCTCCATCATGAAGACGGTCTTCGAGTCGTTCTGAAACGGGAGATTCCAGTCATGCCCACAACCCAGCAAGTGCAGGAGATCGTCGACAAGGTACGAAAGCGACTCGTGGACGCCGAGCGCGACGGCGTATATCTGAAGGTGGCCGAGGAGCGGCTTGAAGACGAGTGGCTCTACATCGTCGTCGTGCCAACGCGTCCGGGCGTCCGAGCGTCAGAACACGCCCGCCTGATGTCGCACATCGAGCGCGAACTCCGACTGCAGGGCGATGATAATGTGCTCCTGGTGCCGGCGCTGGAGGACTGACCGGCCCGGGAGCGGCTGGTCGAGGCCATCCAGTAGCTCGCGGAGTGGGGCAGCGAAACCCTCATATGTGGGCTCCTTCCTCGACATAATGTGATGTTGAAGCCATCTCTGTGTCGCCATCACCGGCAAAAGAACCGTTTGAGATCGTGCCGTCGCGGATATGGATCACCCGCCGGGCGAACCTGGCCACGCTGGCGTCGTGTGTTACCAGCATGATGGTCAGGTCGTCCTCCTTATTGAGCTGCTGCAGGCTTTGAAGCACATCCACGCTCGTTCGCGAATCGAGGTTTCCCGTCGGCTCGTCGGCAAACAGCAGCGAGGGACGGTTGACCAGGGCCCGGGCGATGGCCACTCTCTGTTGCTGACCGCCCGACAACTGCGACGGTTCGTGATGCAGCCGGTCCTCGAGACCGAATCGGCAGAGCATCTCCCGGGCGCGACGCCGGGCCTCGCGCTCCGACAGGTGCTCGGCCGTGTACGACAACGGCATGGCTACGTTATCCAGGGCGCTCGTGCGCGGCAGCAGGTTGAAGTTCTGAAACACGAAACCAATCTTCCGGCTCCTCTCGATCGCCCGCTGCACAACCGACAGCTCCGAAACGTCTTTGCCGTCCAGCCAGTATCGGCCGGAACTCGGCCGGTCCAGGCAGCCCAGAATGTTCATCAACGTGCTCTTGCCCGATCCGGACGCGCCCATCAGGGCGACTAACTCGCCCCGCTCGACACTCAGCGACACGTTCTTCAACACCGGCACGCTGATCTCGCCGATGTGGTACGTCTTGCAGATATCCTGAAGTCGGATCATTGCCATGGCTCACACTCACATCTGCTCGGCCCAGAATCCCTGCCCTGCTGGGCCGAGAATCCCTGCCCCGCTGAGCCGAGAATCCCTTCTCGGCCCCCGATATTCCGACCCCGTGGTCGGCCGTGCGAAAGGATTCGCATGGGTCGAAGGTGCGAGGAGGGATTCTCGCACCAGCGACTGTCTCTACATGGGCGGCGGCGGTCCACCCTTTCCCCTGCGAGGAATCTTGGGCAGGAACGGATTGGTGCCGCCGGAGTCGCTTCCGCCCTGCCCCTGACCCGCGCTGCCGGCCGACTGCGATTCGCCCTCCTCCTGCCCCGTCACCACTTTCATTCCTTCCGCCAGGTCCTCCCCTTCAACCTCTGTCATGATGTCGTCGCTCAGCCCGACTCGGACGAAGATGGGCCGCACATACTGCCCCTGCGGCACCCAGACTACACCTTGCTCCTGTCTCTCCGCATCTCCGCGTCCGAGTTCATCCGTCCTGGTCGCCGTGGCGAGCGTGGCGGGCCTCTCCGTGTCTCCCTCCGTCTCCGCCGCTCCGCTTGCGTGGGCCTTCTGCGGTACGGCCGCCGATTGACCCTCGAAGGCCCGGCGAGCTTCCGGCACCATCCGCTCCGCGGTCGGCGTCCATCGTAGCGCGGCGGCGGGAACCATCAGCACATCGTCATGGCGATCCAACTCGAATTTGACGTTCGCGGTGAGATACGGGAGCAGTCGTCCGTTGGGGTTGTCGGCCACGACCTCCACCGTGTACGTGACCACGTTCTGGGTCATCGAGGCGTTCAGGCGGATCTTGCCCACCTCTCCCTTGAAAGACTCCCCCGGGAACGCATCTACCGTGAACGTCACGGGCTGGCCGGGGCGCAGCCGACCGATGTCCGCCTCGTTCACGGCCACCCATACCTGAATGCGCGTGAGATCCTTGGCGATCAGGAAAAGGCTGGGCGCGTTCAGGCTCGCAACCACCGTCTGACCGATGTTCACGCGTCGGTCAATGATGACCCCCTTTACCGGCGACGTGATGGTCGTGTAGCCCAGATTGCGCACCGCCCGCTCGAGCATGCTCTCGGCCTGGGCAAGGTTGCCGCTGGCCTCGATGATCGCCGCTTCGCAGATCAGCACGGTCGCCTTCGCCGAGTCGTAAGCCGCTTTGTAGTTGTCGTAGTCCGTGGCCGCCAGCGCCGAAGATGATCCCAGTTGCTGGGCCCGTTCCCAGTTCCGCTCGGCCTGGTACAGCTTGGCCTTCGCCTGCTCCACGTCCGCCTCGGCCCGCTTCAGCCCGCCCTTCGCGGTCAAGACCTGTGCCTTGGCTTGCGTCACCTCGGAGGTGTAGAGGGCATCATCGATCCTGGCCAGCACTGTGTTTGCCTCGACCGGCGAGCCGTAGTCCACCGTATTGCCGTTGGCGTCGGTGCCGAACGACAGGATCAGGCCGGCGACCTGCGCGCCGACGTCGATGACCTCTTCCGGTTCGACCGTGCCGGTCGCGCTGATGGAGACGACCATGTCCCCCCGTTCGACCTGCTCCGTGCGAAGAACGACGGCAGGCGCGCCCTCACGACGCCAGTAAACCGCGCCGCCGCCCACGACCAGACCCGCGAGTACGATGAGTATCAATACCTTCTTCATGGCAAGCCCCGCATTCTCAGCTCCCCATGCCGATCCCAACCGCGCTCGGATCGACGTTCATACCGGATTCTATAGCTGCGAACCTTAAGGCAAGATGAAGGTGCTCTCGCCCTGACAGCAAGGGACGGGACA
Source organism: uncultured Planctomycetales bacterium (assembly GCA_964586235.1). Lineage (GTDB taxonomy): Bacteria > Planctomycetota > Phycisphaerae > UBA1845 > PWPN01 > JAUCQB01. The sequence goes on along the minus strand of CAZPIO010000003.1, from coordinate 113,439 downwards.
AAGGCAGAGTTCGGGGTCCAGGACGGGGGTGGTAAGGCGGAGACGCAAACAAGGACACGGAGACACGCGGGCGCGGAGGGGCGCGCATGGCGCGCGGCGGCTGGCCTCGCAGCGGGGAAACCCCGACGGAGCCATGACGCCTCTGTGGCTGCTTGGGCTGGCAGCGGAGCCGTTCGCGATGGCTGCGGGTTGGGCGGTCGCCTGCAAGTGCTGGCCGCTTGTTGAGAGTATTATCCCGGGAGGCTGGCAAGGCGGGACCCTTGCATCGACCGTTGGCGTCACCTATCGTAATGATATGGTGACTCTACATGCCCACTTCGATGGTAAGGCAATTGTCCCAGATGAGCCCTTTTCGTTGCCATTTCCGTCAGGGACACGGCTGAAGGTTAGCATCGAGCCGGTCGAGGAGGCGCGCGCCGCCACTTCGGCGCCCCGGTCTCTCCAGCCGCTGAATATCCAGATCGATCCCGAATTGTCGAACGCCATCGCCCTGGACCCGGCGTTCAACATCGAGGAGTCCTGAGCTTTGCCGGTCAACGTGCCGGTTGGCCAGAATCGCCTCTCTCAGCCCGTTGGTTCGGTTAGAGCCCCGACGCGAGGACGGGGGTAGGGGGAGACGGGCACGGAGAGATGGCGTGGCATTCTCGATGGCTCACGTGACGCAATCACCACCGTCGAGTTCCACGACCGGTCCAGACGGTCAGGAATCTATGGATACAGCAGATCCAGCGCATCCAGGACCCGTCGCAGGTCGCGGACAAGCATACCCGCGCAATGTCGAATCCGCCTCATCTCGGCGGCGGTGAATACGTCGTTGTCGCACGGGGCGTGCCAGCCTCCCGTTGCGTCCTGAAAGGGATACTCGTGATTTCGCTTCGCCAGAGCACCGGGCACCGGGTATTCCGGAACCAACGAGTCCAGCAGACCGATCTGCTCAACGACGGGATCTGTAAAGAGTCGCCGCAGTCGGTCTAGGAGATCTCGGCTATTCTTCGTTTTCGGGAAGCGCTTGAGCACCGAGACGTAACGAGCCACCTTGTGGCTTCGATCCGACCCGTTGCGTACCAAGCCCGCCGCGTACAGTCTGTCCAGCACGCTCTTGACTGACTTCTCGATGCACTGCTGGTACTTGGAGATGGCTTGGCACCGGGTTCGAGAGTCCTGGTCATTGTCAACGCGATGGGCGGTGCGGAAATCTGACTCCGCCTGTCGCATCCAGGCTTGGGGGAGAGTCATTTGATTTTTTCCCAGAGCCGCTTGCCCTTCGCATCCGCATAAATGACGGTCGTCTTGCCCGCCTTCCGCGCGGAGCGCAGGGCCTCAAGGCCTTTCCATCCGTGGCGGACGGCCTCATCGAGTTCGGTCGGATTGGTCAGAATCATGCGAAGACTCGTTCCCGGAGGCAGCGGCAGCCCTGGCGTTGAGCCATATGCGAATTCAAAGAGCTTGCTCTCCGGGTCCACTGCATCGCTGCCGAAACCATCAATGACCTCGAAGAGGAAGATATCGCGCTTTGCGCGGCCCGGCGGAGCAAAATACACGGCCAAGCGCAGAGGCTCGTGCTTCAATTCGCGATGCTGGCACACGAGTTGGCGGACCTGATCAAGGAGGTCCGGATACGTAGCGATCGTGGTCGATGTGCTCGGCTTACTCATAACATATTAATCATAGCACAAACCCAGGGTGGAATCAATCTCCAGGTTCGAGGCTTCGGGCAGGCGAATGCGTGGACGAGCCGTTCTGCAGCCCAGACGTGTCCACCGCCCGGTGTGGGGTGGCAGGCCCAAAGATATCGTCGGAGCATAAGAAACGACTAATATCGAGACTCGAATGGCAACGCCGGCACGGCGATCCTCCCTGGTCATTCGTCCCGCCACGAGCCTGCCCGCGGTGGCGGACGGGTCTTCGACACTCCGATTTCCTCGTTCGGGTTCCCGGCAAGAGGCAATCGGACCACAAACGTCGTGCCCCGACCGGCTTCGCTGCGAAACGTGATCGTACCCCCGTGCGCCTCGACGATGGTCTTGCAGATCGCCAGCCCCAGGCCGCTGCCGCCCTCCTCGCGGCTCCGGGCTTTGTCGACCCGGTAGAAGCGCTCGAAAATGTACGGTTGGCTCTCGACAGGAATCCCAACGCCCGTATCGCTGATTGTCAGTACGCCGTCAGTGCGGTCCATATTCAGCAAGACTTGTGCACGCCCCCCCTTGTGGTTGTATCGAATCGCGTTGGTGAGCAGGTTCGTGGTGACCTGGGTGATCCGAGACACGTCAACGGACAGCTCTGCGGGGTGCAAATCAGTCTCAATGATGACGCCCCTGGCCTCCGCCAGGGGAGCGACCATGGCGATGCAGTTTTCCACCACCCCCCGCAGGTCAGCACGCTGCCGGTTCAGCGTCAACCGGCCGGCATCGGCGCCGGCCAGGAGCAGGAGCGAGTCCACGAGATCCTTCATCCGGCTCGATGCCCGCTGGCATGTCTCAATCGTCTTGCGGTACTCCTCCGCCGATCGGTCGCGAGAGAGAGCGAGTTGGACGTGGGTGTGAATGACCGACAGTGGCGTGCGAAGCTCGTGGGAAGCATCAGCCGTGAAGCGGACCTGCTGCTGAAAGGCCGCGTCCAACCGCGCGAACATCTCGTTCAGAACGGCCGCAAGACTCCCAAGCTCACTCTGAACTTCGCCGGCAGGGATACGGCGGGATAGATTCGAAGCGGAAATCTCCTGTGCCACCGCGGTGATGGCTTGGATCGGTCTCACCGCGCGGAGCGAGACCAGCCACCCGCCCGCCAAACCAACAATCAGCACGCCAGCACCGATCCCGGTGAGCAGGAACGCCAGATGCCGCAGTTCAGTCTGCGTCGGACGAGTGGACGTGCCCATCAAGACCCGCGTCCAGAGCGGGCCGTTCACATACGCCTCGCGGAATTCGCCTCTTTTCCGGATCTGGACCGGTCCGGGTGCGCTCGGGCGTACAGACCGGTCCGGATGCGTCCCGGGGTAGGGGACATCAGCAGCCGCGCGGGTGCTCGAAGACCACAGCACGTTGCCTGCGAAATCCCATATCACGTAGTAATCCAGTTCCGGCTGCTCGGCCACGAACCGCTGCACCAGAGCGGCAGGGACCTCGAACTCCGGCGGCGGCAGGTCCCGCCACCGCTCGAGGGACTGCCCCCTTTTCGCGTCTGTTTGCGAAAAGGGGGCTGTCCCCCTCGCGTGAAGCGCCGAATGGGTATCCCCGGACGGCTCACTCGCCGCTGCCTCCGATAGTCTCGGCGGCCGGAATCCCCCCGCCAGCACCTGGACGGATCGCCCCAACTCCGAATCGAACTGCTCCCAGCGAGCCCGTGAGATGCCGAAGTACGACGCGGCCCCGAAGCCGACAAGCACGACGGCCAGCAGGCCCGCGTGCCACAGTTGAAGCGTCCATTGGATGGACCTAAACATGCACCTGGTACCCCTCGCCCCGGCGGGTGGTGATCAATTCCTTCCCAAGCTTCTTTCGCACGTTGGCGACGTGGACATCAACCAGGTTCGACAAGGTATCGTTGTTCTCGTCGAACAGGTGCTCGTAGATCATCGTTCGCGTGACCAGCTTGCCCCGGTGCAGCGCGAGGAGTTCAACCAGTGCGTACTCCGTCGGTGTCAGGGCGACCACCTGTCCCGCCTTGCGGACGGTGCGGTCGGCCGTATTCACGGTCACGTCTCCGATCTCGATCATCGCGCTTGCCTGGCCGGCGCCACGGCGAATCAACGCCCGAAGACGAGCCAGCAATTCGGGGAGCTCGAACGGCTTGGTCAGGTAGTCGTCGCCCCCGGCATCGAGGCCTCTGACCCGGTCGGGCAGCGTGTCGCGAGCGGTCAGGATGAGCACCGGCGTCGACTTGCTCTTCCGCAGCTCGCGCAGCAGGTCCCACCCACTCATGCCCGGCAGCATCAGATCGAGCACAATCGCGTCGTAATCCGTCCCAGCCGCCTTGAACAGCCCGTTGCGGCCGTCCGAAGTCTCGTCCACCGCATATCCGGCCTCTCGAAGCGCCTGCCCCAGCGCCTCCAGCAGGTCGGGCTCGTCTTCAATCACCAGCACTCGCATGTGGTGCCTCACGCGTCTTGGTCGTATGGTCGCTCACAGGTGCCAGGATATCGAGGGTAACCTTAAGAGCACGTGAAGGCCAAAAACGCATCAGCAGGGCCAGACTCGCCTGGCCTCCAGCGTGACGGGGTGGTCATCGCAGCGACAATCGTCCGAAACACGGGGAACTCGCCTCTGCGGGTCGACGGGCACCGCCGGTTCCCCGGCATTGGCTGCTGAGCGGGTCAGTCGCTGCGTGCGGCGACCTGTTTTCGAGTGCTCGGTGAATTGACGGCCGCCTGCAGCCCGCGTTCTCGACCGTGAAAACGCCGTAGGTCTCTGTCGATAAAGGACTTCGTGGAATACATGGCGCCCCCATGCTGCCCCGGCCATACGCTCGATCCGGCTGTTGCCGCAATGAAGACGGTGCTCCGGACGAGGGCTTCAACTGTCACGGACCCGCCTCAAGCAACCGGGCAGTATCGGCCTTTCGAGAGGACCAAGGTCGCTGTACCATGCCTCGATGCCGCCCAATGGCGTGGCGAACCGAGGTCATGTGGAAAATGTCGGCTGAAAGAGTGAAATCATTTGGATCCATGTTGTCTGAAGGACGGTGGGGCGAGCGGGCGCAGCTCGCCCACGACACCATCGACATGAAGCCGACCCGCGGCATCCCCGCCTGGTTCCTCCACGTGATGGACATCTCCGTCGTCGAAGAGGTCGCCGACCGGGCCCCCGGCGACTATGCCAAAGACCCCGACGCGGTCTACCTCGCCTTCCAGGACCTCGCCGGCGTCTGCTACATCGACCAGTACATCCCCGACAACCCGCTGACCATCGGCGCCCACGGCTTCGACTCCGCCACCATGCGAAGTCCCACAACCGGTGAGACCGACATTGTCCTCGACGGCATCCGAATCGATTCGCCCGAAGCTGTCCTCGAGCATCTTGAGCGGGTCGTCTTCCCCCGGCGCGCGGAGCGGATTCGCTCGTATAAGCCCCTTGACGCAACGCGCATCGATGAGCTGATCGCCGCTGAGCGGGCGATCCAGCACCGTTTCGGCCTCAACATTCTCAAAGGCCCCTACAGCGACGGCTTCCAGGCGTTCCCGATCTTCCACAACTACACCTACGGTTACGAGAACTACTTCATGGCCTACGCTCTCTGGCCCGAGGTCATGGAGAAGGACTTCGCCCAGCAGGCTGATCTCGCAAGGCTCGAGAACCAGACCGCTGCCGCTGCGATCATCCGGGGCGGCCTGCCGCGGCTTATCCGCCTCGACTACGACATGGCCGACTCCCGCGGAACCCTGGTGGACATCCGGTCGCTCGACGAGATCTGGTTTCCCCACTTCGCCCGCGCGATCCAGCCGTTTCTCGACGCCGGCATACGCCTCATCTGGCACTGCGACGGCAACCTGATGGCGATGGTGCCGCGGCTGCTCGAAGTGGGTATCGGTGGCTTCCAGGGCTTCCAGTATGAAGACGGCATGGACTACGAGCGGATCTGCCGGATGACCGATCGCAACGGCAACCCGCTGTTCATCATCGCCGGCGTCTCCGTGACGCGGACGCTCCCGTTCGGCACCCGGCAGGATGTCATCGACGAGATGAAATGGCTTGTCGCCAAGGGCCCGCCCATCGGCCTGATGCTCGGCGGCAGCAGCAGCATCACCCCCGGTGTGCCGCGCGAAAACATCGAGGCCGTCATCGAAGGGCTAAGGCACTATCGCGAGCATGAACGAGCGTAACAGGTGACCGCGAATTCCGGATCGTCGATTCGGGGCAGGGCAGCGCTGATCAGTCCCTCATACGCAACGAAACGACAGGATGGATTCTGGAACCGGACAGAACAGTCGCCGACGCAGCACGCATCAGCCGCCCACCACGCGTTAGCTGATCGTCGCAGGCCGGCCACACCCTGCAGCGCAGGACATGCCCGGGCCCTGCTACCGGCCCGCCGGCGGGCGTGCCTGCCGGGCTTTGACCTGGACCATCGCCGCCTCGTGCTGCTGCTCATCCAGCCAGTTCACGACCCCGCTTACCAGGAGAACGTGCCCGCCGGGCTTCTTCTTATGATTGCCCGGCGGCTCGTAGACCAGGATGCTGTTCGGATCATCCGTGTTGCGATAGCCCGGCACGTACACGTAGTCGCCCCGGCGACCCTTCTTCCCGGCGTTCGGGCAGGAAAGCTGGTCGCGCCGCAATCCCTCGCTGACTTGTCCGAGCTCCTTCAACGAGGCGGGGAAGTTGCCCTCGTGCGAACTGGCGTAGCTGATGCAGGCCCGGCCGATCGCCTGGAGGTTTTCAGCACAACGCTTCCGGTCGCCGGGTGTACCCGCGTAGAAGCGCTTGTAGATCCCCGCCGCGCCAACGCACGCCAGCACCAGCACCGCTCCTCCAAGCAGCAGTATCCGCCGGCGCTTCTGACTTGACGTAGTCCGTTTCACCTGCATGGGCTCTCCTCCACTGCGCAATCGGCCGCCGGACGATTGCGTGCGACTCACTGTCACCAGACCGCTTTCTCTAATGTTAAGCGAATTTGCCGGGCATGGGCAGTCCGGCACAAGGAAAGCGCCCGCGGCGATTTCACCAGCAACCGATGTCGCACGGATGGCCGATCGCGTTCGCTCAACCTTCGGTCGGGCTTAGGCACGGGTTGCCGCTGCAAGGCCTTTTGTCGACAATGCGATCGTCAACGATCCGGGAGTCAGTCATGCGCGTCAGAGGCGTTGTGATTATTTCCGCTTGCCTTGCAGGCCTCGCATCCGGCCTCCTTGCGGGATGCAGCGAGCCCTCCGAGCGAATGGGAGAAACCCTCCTGTCGGCGTCGGTTCCGGCCGCCCGGAGTGGCGATCCCGCCCGCGACTGCGTGGGCCTCATCGTGGACGTTGACGAAACCATCTCCATCACCGACTACCCCAGCCTGACCCTCGGCGTCGGGACTGATGATTCGCGGCCTTACGAGCACGCCCGGGATGTGCTCGCCCGTCTCAGCCGCGATTTCGACATCACCTACCTGACGGCCCGCCCGCAGTGGCTCACCGGTCACACCCGCAAGTGGCTCAGGGAAACAGGCTTTCCCCCCGGCACAGTGCTGACGACCGCCCGGATGGTGGACGTGTACTGGCCCGGTGCCTTTAAGAAGCGGGCGATCGCGGCCCTGCGGCGCATCTCGCCCAACCTTCTGATCGGCATCGGGGACCGGCACACCGACGCGGACGCGTACGTGGAAAATGGAATGCTCGCGCTGATCGTGAACCCGCGACCCAGCGTTGTGTATCACCAGCACGCGGAGGTACTCAAGGACTGGCGGGCGATTGCGGCCTTCTTTGAGGAGCACGCGGCCACGCTCCGCGACCCCGAGGCCCTCCGGACGCAATACGGTGTTGGCGGGGCGCCGCTGGATCCTTCCGCGGTGCGCACCCAACCGGAAGTCGATCTTTCGCTGCTCGTCGAAATGCCCCTGCTCCTCCCCACGCTGCTGATCGAGGTTGTCGGCAAAGCCGGGCTGGCCCACGAGCAGGCCGAGGCCCGACGTGCCCTGGAGCAGGTGAAGACACCGTTTCCAGAGGTGCTTCAGCAGGTCGCGGCCAGATTCGGCGATGACAAGCTGCTCAAGCTGAGGCTGGCGACCAAAGGCGGCACTGCGGTCTACCTCCTCACCTTCCTGCGGGAAGGCAGAGTGTACAAGGTCGAGCTCGATGTCAACCTCGAGACGGCGGGTGAGGCGAAAGAGGTCGTGTTCCTGATGGACAACACGCTTCCCGCTCGCGCAAAGGCTCGCCTTACCTTCGCTGAGGCACTCGCCCGATCAATGAAAGAAGTCGAAGGGCGGGTCTACGAGATCGAGCTGGAGATGGACGATAACCGGCCGACCTACGAGACGGCGTTGATGGCTCTGGGCAGGTTCCTCGAGATCGAAGTGGACGCCGAAACCGGCGAGGTCATCGAGATCGAAGACGAGACCGCCATCCGCTGAGCGGGATTCGGGGCCGCGGAATCGCCGGCTCGCCGGACCCGTCGACAGCCGCCGTGATCCCCATGACTCGCCGCCGTGCCTGATCCGTCGCGACGCGGGCTCGCCCGTTTAACGAAGATCAACCCATATCGTCCTGAACTGCCTGAATGCCGGGTCGGATATCTCCTTGTTCTTGACATGCCTTCCCGCCAGCGAATCACTCCCGGCAACTCCGCCGACAGGAACGATCAGCTCGCCGTCATCGCTGACGATCAGCATGCGGCTCTGCCCCGGAAAAACGATCAGGCTCTCAGGCGTCAACTGAACCTGTCCGGCCGGGATGGAGCGGACCGGCACGGGTTGTACGGAAGGATCTCCATTCCAGCGATAGAGCGAGAAGTGCGGACCCTGTTTCTCCGGCCCGGCAACCACGAGAACGGCGTTGTGTGTCGCTGAATACTCCATCCCGCGAATGACCAGCCCGCCGAGATCCCACAGCAACGGTTGGCCAAACCGAGGGGTAGCCCCCGCGTCCACAACTTCCGCCGGGTTCTCGAGAGCGATGACCAGAGCCTTGGGCGGGCCGCCCTGGTCGTCTCCCAGGCGGGGCTGCCGGAAACCCATGTACAAACGGTTCCCGTCCGGCCAGGCGCACAGACCCTCGATCTTGAGGCCAAGTCCGAGGGGAGTCTCCACGGCCTCCTTCTCGGTCTTGCGGTCGGACGAAGCCTCCCGGCGCCGCGACTCGCGCAGTACCAACTCGCGGAAGCCGGGCGTATCCAGGAGCGCCTCCAGCAGGTTCCGGCTGGGGGTGCCTATGGGGTCGACAGCCCACCGGCCGTCCAGGCGTCGGACCTGGGTGGCAAAGAAGTAGTCTCGGTTCGGCTGGGTCTGGCCGCGCTTGTTGGTGTCATGCGACGTGATCCAGTATATCCGCTCCCCCAGTCTGGCTGCTGCCTCGATGTCAACCTCGGACTCCACGGGCTTTGGCTTCAGGAAAACGCTCAGATCGATGGAAGCAATCGGCTCTGGCCGATCGAGACGGTATAGCCTCAGGGTATTATGCTCATCATCGGCAACAACAAAGGTGCTCGCGTCGAGTCCGACCCCTGCGGAGGCGTCGCCAATCCCGCGATAAGTCGCCGGCGTCGGCGCGGCCGGGGGTATCCTGCCACCCGACTCACACCCGATGGGAAGCAGAACGCAGAACATCCCCGTCGCTCGGATTGAGAAAGCGATCAGCCGCGGTCGGCGGTAGTACATGATAAATGACCTCCACTGGTGAGCGCGAGCGCGCCTGAGTATACCGCTTCGGGCGCCCGCTCCCAACCCCTTCCGATCTGCCTCCCCCGTGGCCATTGTCACAGAGCAGTGTCTCTCGCAAATCTATCAGAGCGTGCCATCACAGTGGCTCGCACTTCGCCCCGTCGCAGAACGAAACCTCCGTATCGTGCTCCAGGTCGCCGCCCAGCGGCTTGAGCTTCGAGACCATCTCCCGATATTGCTGTTCAGTGATCTCTTCGTACGGCGCCTGCTGATACCCGTGCCGCGACGCCGGCAGGAACACGATGGCCTTCAGCCGGTCCTCGTAATCGCGCAGCACGCCGGGAATCTCCTCCGCCTCGGTGTCCGGGTCGAAATCCGCCGTGCAACTTACCTGGTTGTCGGACCAGTGACGCTGCATCTCCGCGGCCAGGTCGACCTTCTCCCGGAGCGGAACCTCCGACTTCCGACGGGTGATGTGCTCCACGTGCACCGGGAACGAGATCACCATGGTGTTGCTCGCATACGCGTCCGGCTCAACCTCGTAACCCGCCTTCCGGCACAGGTCGATCAGTGGGTGCCCGCCGGCGGCGCGTATCCGCCGGATGTAGTACGGCGCGTGCTCCCAGTGTACGCCGGGCGTGGCTCCCGCAAGAAGGCTCACACTGCCCGACGGCTTGACCGACGTGGTCTTGATCGACCGTGGAATGCCGAAGAACGTCGATAATTGCTCGTCGACCTGCTGAATGAAGCGGTAACCCTTGTCGCACCACTCGAAGAAGCGCTGCCCGCCGAGCCGGTTGATGGCCTGTGTGATCCCCGTCATCGAGCAGCCGATGCGGCGGTTGCGCATCATGACCGCGTTCGTCGGTGGATCGTGGATCGGGACCAGTGTGACCGTCTTGGCATACTCAAAGGCGGCGCGAAGCGTCTCCAGGTAATCCTCCAGGCTCTCATGGTGGTCCGGGTACGTTTCGACCAGGCAGCACAATTCGCGATCCCACAGCGTCTGCTCCACGCACGGGTTGCTGCCCTCGGCCGGAGCGTCCGCCCACGTGGGCTCATCCTTCATGCGCCCGTATGCCCGGGCGTTTTCCAGCCACAGGTACCCCGGCTCGCCGTTCACCGCGGTGCGGCTCGCGGCGTCGGTGTAATCCATCCCCCGCCCGGCGAACACCGAGTTGTTCGAAGCCCAGCGGTATTCGAGCACCTTCTCCTTGTCCAGTTTCAGATCGAGGAACTGCACATCATCCGGATCGCCGAAGGCGATCTGCGCCGTCCGTCGGATGCCTCCGGCCACCACGCAGCGACCGATGATATTCATCGCATCGACGATCAGGCGGGCATCCACCTTGCGGCCGACGCAAGAATCGTGCAGGCGCTCCAGGCTCACGATCATGTCGCGGAGCGGCTCCGGCCCGCTGGCGAACCCGCCGAAGCTCTTCAGCGGAGTGAGTTTCGGCCGCACGTGCGAATAATCCCACCGCGACGGCAGCGCGGCTCTGCCCGCATAACTGTCCAGCACCCGCCGCAGGGCCCCGACCCAGCCTTCGCGGGTATCCGCGATGACGTGGGTATCGCCGGCCCGCGCCGGTCTCCGAATGTCCAGCGAACCTTTTCCGCGGGTGTCAAAACCCACACCGACACCGAGCATCGACATGCTCATCATCCACACGAACGGTTCGGAGTAGGCCTGGGCGATATCTTTGGTCGAGATAAAGCCGCAGTTGTTCAGCGCCGCGCCGCCTCGCTCGTACACGTGCCGGGTCCCCATGATCCACAGCCCACGGCCGGGCGGCGTCCATTTGAAACGCCACATCCGGTCATACGCCGTCTCGGCCCGATGCCGCGCCGCGGCCTCGTCCCACGGAACACCCTGCTCCTTGAAGTGGACCCGCTGGACGGTGAACGTTCCCTCGATCACCCGCTTGCAGGTCTGCCACCATGCCTCCCCGTCACGGCTGTAACTCCGCTTGTAGGTCACCCACGACAGGGCCCCGAACCCCCATCTGACCGGGCGCTCGCGGTACCGGTCCACGAAATCGGCATCCAGCTCAAACGTCCCGTACTTGTCAACGTCGATGATCATGAGTGCCTCACAAAGGCATCCCGCCACGGGCTTTCTCAGCCTCTCGGGCCCCGCCGCAAGCAGGACCACACCTCATTATAAGGGCACATCCCAGTACGCTCGCCAGGGTCGCGTGCCCCACGGGCCTCCCGGCCGTCAAGCCCGCAGGCAAGCCGCGGTCCCTCGGCGATGCGCCACCGTCTTTACGGCGTCTTGATACGCCACCGCTCGCTTTTGACGACCTCCTGACACGGTGGGGCATAGACTTCCGGCAGGGGGGATAAGCGACCGCCTGAGGGCGGGGAGGACACGTGCCATGCCGGATGTGCTGTTCGTCTCGATCGCGATCGGCTTCTTCTTAGCCTGCATGGCGTTCGTGTTCGGCTGTGAAAAGCTCTAGGGGGCAATTCCATGGTGTTCGATTATTGGCTGTCCGCCCTGGTGACTGCGGGTCTTCTGGTCTACCTGGTCTACACGCTCATACGGCCAGAGCGCTTCTAGCAGAGTGGCGACGATTGCGGTGCCGACAATCCTGGAGCCTCAAGCCATGCTTGCCATGTGGTATCCGATTGAGTTGCTGCAGCGGGTAATGAACCAGCCGGACATGCGTTGTCTCATGGTGGTTGTGGCCCTGATGCTTTGGAGCCTCGCGAGCAGGGCAGGAAAGCGATAGCTGCCCTGAAGGGCGGTGATCCCGGTGGCAGGCCCCACGCTGCGGAGATTGACATGACTCTGGACGGCATCATTCAGATTGGCCTTTACGTGGGCCTGTTGCTTGTGCTGATCAGGCCCCTCGGCCGGTACATGACGCAGGTGTTCAGCGGCGAACCGACATTCCTCGATCCCATCCTGCGACCTGTCGAGCGGCTCATCTACCGGCTGAGCGGGGTCAATCCCGACCGCGAGCAGCACTGGACGACCTACACCGTGGCCATGCTGCTCTTCAACTTGGCAGGATTCCTCTCTCTGTACGGACTTCAGCGAGTCCAACATCTGTTGCCTTTGAACCCGCAGCATCTCGGCCCGATTGCGCCCGACTCCGCGTTCAACACCGCCGTCAGCTTCACCTCCAACACCAACTGGCAATCCTACTCCGGCGAGAGCACCATGAGCTACCTCGTCCAGATGGCCGGCCTGACCGTGCAAAACTTCGTATCGGCCGCCACCGGGATCGCACTCTCGATCGCCCTCATTCGAGGCTTCGCCCGCCACTCCGCCCAGTCCGTGGGAAACTTCTGGGTGGACCTGGTCCGATGCGTGCTCTGGGTTCTGCTGCCGTTGTCGCTTGTTCTGTCGCTGTTGCTGGTCTGGCAGGGCGTGCCGCAGAACCTGAAAGCCTACGTGAGGGCGAACACATTGGAGGCGGCGCCCCAGACCATTGCCCAGGGTCCCGTCGCTTCGCAGGAGGCGATCAAGCAACTCGGAACCAATGGCGGCGGTTTCTTCAACGCCAACGCCGCCCATCCATATGAAAACCCAACGCCGCTGTCGAACTGGCTGGAGATGATGGCCATTCTGGTGATCTCGGCCGCGCTGACCAACACCTTCGGTCGAATGGTCGGGAACCAACGGCAGGGTTGGGCGTTGCTGGCGGCCATGTGCGTGATCTGGCTCGCCGGTCTCGGCGTAACCTACTGGGCCGAAGCCCGCGGCAACCCGGCCTTCGCCAGGTACGGCGTCGACATGACTCCAAGTGACGTGCAGTCCGGCGGCAACATGGAGGGCAAAGAGGTCCGCTTCGGGATCGTCAACTCCGCAATCTGGGCCACCGCCACAACCGCCGCCTCGAACGGCTCAGTCAACTCGATGCACGACAGTTACACCCCGCTCGGCGGGGTGATCCCGCTGGTGAACATCCTGCTCGGGGAGATCATCCTCGGCGGAGTCGGCTCAGGCCTCTACGGAATGCTGCTGTTCGCTATCCTGGCCGTATTCATCGCCGGGCTGATGGTCGGCCGCACGCCCGAGTATCTCGGGAAAAAGCTCGAGGCCAAGGAAGTGAAGATGACTCTCCTGGCCATTCTCATCCTTCCGGCGAGTATCCTCGGTTTCACTGCCCTGGCCAGCGTGCATCCCGAGGGCCTGAAGGGCCCGCTCAACGCCGGTCCGCACGGATTCAGCGAGATTCTTTACGGCTTCGCCTCGGGCACCGGCAACAACGGCAGCGCGTTCGCCGGCTTGAGCGCCAACACCGTCTTCTACAACCTGACCATTGGCCTGGCCATGCTCATCGGCCGGTTTTTGTTCATCGTTCCCATGATGGCCGTCGCCGGGTCGCTGGCCCGCAAGAAAATCGTTCCGGCCTCAGCCGGCACCTTCCCGACCACTGGCGGCCTGTTTGTCGCCTTGCTGGTCGGTGTCATCCTGATCGTGGGCGGCTTGACCTTCTTCCCGGCGATATCGCTCGGACCCGTTGTCGAGCATTTGTTGATGTCTGTCGGAAGGGTGTTCTGACGAGGTCTTCGATGTCCGAACGCGCAAAGAGACTATCGCTGTCTGATCGGAAGATCGTGCGGTGGGCGATACGCGATTCCTTCGTGAAGCTCGATCCGCGAACGCTCGCCCGCAACCCGGTCATGTTCGTCGTCGAGGTAGTGGCAGCGCTGACCACCGTCTTCTTCGTACGCGACCTGTTCGGCTCGACCGCCGAGAGCCCGTGGTTTGTCGGCCAGATCGCGGCCTGGTTGTGGTTCACCGTACTCTTCGCCAGCTTTGCCGAGGCCATGGCCGAAGGGCGAGGCAAGGCCCAGGCCGAAAGCCTGCGAAAGACAAGGGCCGACATCATGGCCAAGTGGCTGCTCGATCAAGACACTGCTCAATACCGGCTTATCTCCGCAACGAAGCTCAAGCTGAACGACGTGGTCCTGGTCGAGGCGGACGACATCATTCCGGCTGACGGAGACGTCATCTCGGGCATCGCCTCGGTCGATGAGTCGGCCATCACCGGCGAGTCGGCCCCCGTGATCCGCGAGAGCGGCGGCGATCGCTCGGCGGTGACCGGCGGAACACGGGTGCTGTCCGATTGGATCAAGGTCCGGATCACCTCCGAGCCCGGCCACACCTTCATCGACCGCATGATCGCGCTCGTCGAGGGAGCCCAGCGCTGCAAGACGCCCAACGAGATCGCCCTGAGCATCCTTCTGGCGGGCATGACGATCATCTTCCTTCTGGTCACCGCTGCCATCGAACCCTTCGCGATCTTCGCCGGCGGCCCGGTCCCGGTCACCGTCCTGATCGCGCTGCTCGTCACTCTCATCCCCACGACCATCGGCGGCCTGCTCTCGGCCATCGGCATCGCAGGCATGGACCGGCTCGTCCAGCACAACGTTCTCGCGATGTCCGGTCGGGCGGTCGAGGCCGCCGGCGACGTGGACACCCTCCTGCTCGACAAGACCGGAACCATCACCCTGGGAAACCGCCAGGCAGACAGCCTGATTCCCGCGCCAGGCGTCGGCGAGCGCCAACTGGCCGATGTTGCACAACTCGCCTCGCTGGCCGACGAGACGCCCGAGGGCCGCAGCATCGTCGTACTCGCGAAAACCCGTTATGGCCTGAGGGCACGCGACGTGGCGGAACTCCAGGGCGCGTTTGTGCCCTTTGCCGCCCGAACACGGATGAGCGGCATCAACATGCCTCTGTGCTGCATCCGCAAGGGAGCAGTCGACGCCATCGAGGAGTGGATCACCGGGCAGGGCGGCACGGTGCCCCCGCAAGTCAGGAAGGCGGTCGATGACATCGCCAAGTCCGGCGGCACACCACTGGTGGTGTCCGCGAACGACCAGGTCATGGGCGTGATCCACCTGAAGGACATCATCAAGGGCGGGATGCGAGAGCGCTTCGCTGAACTGCGGCGCATGGGCCTGCGCACAATCATGATCACCGGCGACAACCCCCTGACCGCCGCGGCCATCGCCGCCGAGGCGGGCGTGGATGACTTCCTCGCCCAGGCGACGCCCGAGGCCAAGCTCAAGCTGATCCGCGACGAGCAGGCCAGGGGCAAGCTGGTGGCCATGTGCGGCGACGGAACCAACGACGCCCCCGCGCTGGCCCAGGCCGACGTCGCCGTGGCTATGAACACCGGTACCTCGGCCGCCAAGGAGGCCGGTAACATGGTCGACCTCGACTCCAATCCCACCAAGCTGATCGAGATCGTCGCCATCGGCAAGCAACTGCTCATTACCCGCGGGGCTCTCACCACCTTCAGCATCGCCAACGACGTCGCCAAGTACTTCGCCATCATCCCGGCCATGTTCGCCGCGACCTATCCGGTGCTCAACACGCTCAATATCATGCGGCTGCGTACGCCGCAGAGCGCCATTCTCTCCGCGGTGATTTTCAACGCCCTGATCATCATCGCCCTGATCCCGCTGGCCCTGCGAGGGGTGAAGTACCGCCCGGTCCACGCCTCTGCTCTGCTCCGTCGAAACCTGCTCATCTACGGTCTCGGGGGAATCGTCATCCCGTTCATCGGGATTAAGGCCACCGACCTGATCATCGGACTGCTGCACCTGGTTTGAGGATGACGGAGATGATAAAGGCTGGATCGGGTTCGATCGTTCACGTGTGCCACTGCTGTGTCAGCAGTGCAAGATAGTGAAACCGCCGCCTGGACACGGCACTGCCGGCACGGCAGTGGCACACAGTGTGTTCCGGCTCTTTCGTGGAGCGACAAGAATGCTACGTGAAATAAGACCTGCGATCGTGCTCTTGCTGATCTTCAGCGCTGTCGCAGGCTTGCTCTACCCTCTGGCGGTCACGGCGATCGCGCAGTTGGCGTTTCCTCATCAGGCCAACGGCAGCCTGATCGCACGTGATGGCAAGGTCATCGGTTCAGAACTGATCGGCCAGAACTTCACCCGGCCGGGGTACTTCCACCCTCGCCCGTCTGCCGCGGGCAAAGACGGCTACGATGCCGCCGCCTCAGGAGGCTCCAACCTCGGTCCGACCAGCCGTCAACTCGTGGATCGCGTCGCCTCCGCTGCCCGGCGGTTGCACAACGAAAACCCCAAGGCCCTCGTTCCGGTCGATCTCGTGACCACTTCCGCCAGCGGACTCGACCCGCACATCACCCCCGCCGCCGCCGAGTTCCAGGTCGCCCGCGTCGCCAAGGTCCGCGGTTTGCCCGAACAGGGAGTCCGCGACCTCGTTCACAAGTACACCGAAGGACGACAACTCGGCGTACTCGGAGAGCCGCGAGTGAACGTGCTGAAGCTTAACCTCGCCTTGGACCAGAGGGATGCCCTCGAAGGACAATAACGGGTAGACTGAAAGGCTGGCGAATTGACCCGGAGAGCCCATGGAAGGTCACTCCACGCAAGACCAACGGCCGGACCCCGACGCGCTGCTGGCGTCCGCGACGCGCGAGCACCGCGGCAAGCTGAAGGTCTTCCTCGGCGCCGCCCCGGGCGTGGGCAAGACCTACGCCATGCTCCAGGCGGCCCAGCAGCGGCGACGCGAAGGCGCTGATGTCGTCGTCGGTCTCGCCGAAACGCACGGCCGGGTCGAAACGCAAGCCCTCCTGCAGGGCCTTGAGGTGCTTGCTCGCCGCAAGGTGGACTACCGCGGCACGCTGCTGGAGGAAATGGATCTCGACGCCGTGCTGGCACGGCGCCCGCAACTCGTTCTCGTCGACGAGTTGGCTCACACCAACGCCCCCGAAAGCCGACATGCAAAGCGTTACCTGGACGTCGAGGAACTGATCGCCGCCGGCATCGACGTCTACGCTACGCTCAACATCCAGCATCTGGAAAGCCTCCATGATGCGGTCGCCCAGATCACGGGCATCCAGGTGCGCGAGCGGCTTCCGGACCGCATCCTCGATCAGGCCGACGAGGTACAACTGATCGATCTGCCGCCGGAAGAACTCATCCAGCGGCTCGAAGAGGGCAAGGTCTACGTGCCCGAGCAAGCGGCGCGGGCCATCCGCAATTACTTCCGCGCCGGAAACCTCAACGCCCTGAGGGAACTGGCTCTCCGCCGAACGGCCGACCGCGTCGACGACCAGATGCGGGATTACATGCAGGCCCAGGCGATTCCCGGTCCGTGGCCCACCACCGAGCGAATTATGGTCTGCGTCAGTCCGAGCCCCTTCTCGGTACGGCTTGTCCGGGCGGCCAAGCGCCGTGCCGATCGACGTAACGCCCAGTGGCTCGCCGTCTACATCGAGACGCCCGCCCACGAGCGCCTCTCCGAAACCGACAAGGACCGCGTCAGCCGCACCCTTCGGCTCGCTGAGCAGCTTGGCGGAGAGGCGGTCAGCGTGCCCGGCTACCGCCCGGCCGAGGATCTCATCCGATACGCCCAGTCCCGCAACGTCACGGAGATCATCATCGGCAAGTCCCTGCGTACATGGTTTCAGGAACTGCTGCACGGCTCGATCGTGAACGGCCTTGTCCGCAATAGCGGCCGCATCGACGTACATGTCATCAGCGGCGAGGAGTCCGCCGGCGACCACCAGCCGCTGAACCCGACAACCTGGCAGCGGGAATCAGCCTGGCGACGCTGCAGCCTCACCGTGCTCAGCGTCATCCTCACCGCCCTCATCGCCAAACTGATCCAGCTTGGGCTGCTGCGGCAGGACATAAATCTCCCTAACCTCTCGATGGTGTTCCTCCTGGGTGTTCTCTTTGTTGCCGTCCGGTTCGGACTTTGGCCTTCGCTGTTTGCCACCGCCTTAAGCGCCCTGATCTACAATTTCTTCTTCATCCAGCCGCTTCACACGTTCGCGATTGCCAGTCCCCAGGAACTCCTGGCCTTCCTGGCGTACCTGGTGGTCGCCGTCATCGTGAGCAATATCACCGCCCGCGTGCGCGAACAGGCCGACGCGGCCCGCCGACGCGAGGATCGAACCAGTGCCCTGTTCGCGCTGAGCCGGGCCATCGCCGCCGCGCCCGACACCCAGGCGGTTTCGCAGGCGGTCGTCCAACAAGTCAACCGGATTCTCCATGCTGACGCGGCCATCATGCTCCCGGAGGAAGGGCTTCTTCGTGTCCGCGCAATCGAACCCGCCACCGCCGAGATCACCGAAAAAGACCATGCCGCCGCGAGTTGGGCATGGCAGCACAGCCGGCCGGCCGGGCGAGGAACCGACACGCTGCCCGGTACGGCCTGGTCCTTCGTGCCCCTGCGGACGCTCAGTCAAACCGTTGGCGTTCTGGCCATCCGCTTCGCCGAATCCGCCGCAGTCATTTCGCCTCGGCAGTGGAGGTTGATTGAGAGCCTGGCCGACCAGGCGGCCGTGGGCATCGAAAGCGCCCGTCTGCGGCGCGAAACGGAGCAGGCCCGCGTGCTGACTGAAACCGAGAAACTGCGAGCGGCGCTGCTGTCATCCGTCTCCCATGATCTGCGCACGCCGCTGGCGTCGATCATCGGCTCGGCCAGCAGCCTCCTGTCATACGGCTGCGAATACGACGATGCTACGCGGAACGAGCTGTTGTCCACCATCCAGGATGAGGCCGAACGGCTGAACCGTTTCGTCGGCAACCTGCTGGACAGCACCCGACTCGAGTCCGGCAAGCTGGAGCTGAAGCGAGAGTGGGTTGAGATTGACGATCTCGTCGGTGCGGCCCTGGCTCGAATGCGCGGGACGCTGGCGGGCCATCAAACGCGCGTTCAGATCGACCCGAACCTCCCGCTGTGGAGGTTGGATTTCGTGTTGATGGAACAGGTGCTTGTCAATCTCCTGGATAACGCCGCGAAATACTCACCGCCAGGCACGACGATTACCATCGCCGCCAGGCAGGTCGGCGCGGCCCTGGAGATCGATGTCCGCGACGAGGGGCCGGGTGTGCCGCAGGCCGATCTGGAACGTATCTTCGACAAGTTCCACCGCGTCCGTCACGCAGACCGTGGGACCGCCGGCACCGGCTTGGGCCTGTCGATCTGCCGTGGTATGGTGGAGGCCCACGGCGGCACGATCGAGGCTACCATTCCTTCGGCCGGCAAAGGGCTGCTGGTGACCATCCGCCTGCCCGTCGAACACCGGCCCAAGGACCTCGATGGAGAACCGACCCGGCATGACTGAGCTGAAGACCCGAGTGCTGGTCGTGGATGATGAGCCGCAGATACGACGGTTCATCCGGGCCAGCCTTCACGCTCACGGCTACGATATCGAGGAAGCAGTCAACGCCGAGGAGGCCCTGCTCAAGGCGAGCACGTTGAAGCCCGACATCGTCGTGCTCGATCTGGGCCTGCCCGATCAGGACGGCCTGACGGTCATCACCCGGATTCGCGAGTGGTCACAGGTCCCGATCATCGTCCTTTCGGTCCGCAGCCTCGAGCAGGACAAGGTCGATGCCCTGGATGCCGGCGCCGACGATTACGTCACCAAGCCCTTCGGCATGGCCGAGTTGTTGGCCAGAATCCGGGCCTCGCTTCGCAATCGCCTGGCCGACCAGACCTCCGATCCGGTCCTGAAAACCGGCGGTCTTATCGTCGATCTTGCCCGGCGGCTGGTTACCGTCGACGGGCGCGAAGTGAAACTGACCCCAAACGAGTTTGACCTGCTGCGCGTCCTCGCAGTGAACGCCGGCAAAGTGGTCACACACACCCACCTGCTCCGCGAGGTATGGGGCCCGGCCGACGTCGATCAGACTCACTATGTTCGCGTTTACGTGGGCCAGCTCCGCCGCAAGATCGAGGCCAACCCGTCGCAGCCCCGCTACATCCTGACCGAGCCCGGCGTGGGCTATCGGCTCGCGTTGAGCGAATGAGCGTCAGGAGCAACCTCCTGCCCGGTACTCTCCCCTCCACGGGATGCCGTGTCTCGCTGATGACCGATCCTCGCTCACTCACGGTCCTGCGGCTGGGCGAACGGCTCGCTTGGGTTTCTGCCTCGCTTTGCCCGCTGGCACCGTCGTCGCGTCCGGACGGTACGCCGGATTGGGCTTCGGCAGGACGGGTTTGATTTCCCGGAGATGCTGGTCGATGAGTGTGTTCAGCTCCTTCACCTTGTCCGGATGAGCGCCGGCCAGGTTCTTCGTCTCGCCGAGGTCATCCTTCAGGTTGTACAGCTCAAACCGGTCCGTCTGATCTGCATTGTCATGGAAAAAGCGGATCAGCTTCCAGTCTCCCTGGCGAACCCACACTCCCGGCAGATTCCCCGTGACCGGCGTGTAGTGGGGGAAGAAGCAGAAGGCCGCTTGTCTTGGCGCGCCCTTGCCAAGCAGCGCTGGAACCTGGCTGACGCCGTCGAGTTTCTGCCCTTCATCCCGTTCGATGCCCAGCATCTCGAGGATCGTCGGATAGAAATCCACGCTGGACAACAAGGCCTCCGATTTGGCGCCCGCCTCGACCCGGCCGGGCCACCGGACGACGCAGGGCTCGCGCGTGCCGCCTTCGTAGAGCGTCGCCTTGCCGCCGCGCAGGGGCGAGTTGCTGGTAGGGGGGCTCTCCAACCCGAACTGCTGTTTCATCCGGTCGTCCAGCCAGTGAACCCCGCCGTTGTCGGAGAAAAACACCACGATCGTTCGGTCGGTCAGGCTCAGCTCGTCGAGCGTCTTGAGCAGCGTGCCGACCGCATCATCGAGACTGTACACCATGGCCGCGTAGACCGGATTGCGCTGCGGCGAGTTCGGGTCAGCTTTCAACCTGTAACGCTCGATGAGATCTTTCTTCGCGTCCCACGGACCATGTACCGAGAAGGCCGAGTAGTTGAGGTAAAACGGCCGATCCCGGTTGGCCTTGATGAACCCTACCGCCTCCGTCGCCATCCGGTCCTCGATGTGCTCGCCCGGCTGGCCGGTGAACTTCAAAGCGGGCGCGAATTTCCACGGCGCTACATAGCTCCCGG
The DNA here is from genome assembly GCA_964586235.1 of uncultured Planctomycetales bacterium. Taxonomy (GTDB): domain Bacteria; phylum Planctomycetota; class Phycisphaerae; order UBA1845; family PWPN01; genus JAUCQB01. Next base: position 92,290 of record CAZPIO010000003.1, on the reverse strand, counting down.
CCGGCCCCGGGCCGGGGAAGTGGGGCAGGTCGACGTCGAAACCGTGCTGCAGCGGGCTGTAAGGCTCATGTCCCAGGTGCCATTTGCCGAAATGCCCCGTCGCATAGCCGGCCGCCCGCAGCGCCTTGGCAAGGGTGGGATAAGTGGTGTTCAGACGCGTGGCGCTGACCGGCGCAATCGCCTTCTCGTGAGGCTTGCCACGTTGCGGAAGTGTCGCCTCGGTCCGGGCCTCCGGCAGATGGCACGACGGAGTCGTGATTCCGACACGGCCGGGATACAGCCCGGTCATGATGCTCGTCCGCGTCGGCGAGCACAGCGGGTTGGCCGCGTAAGCATTGGTGAACATCATCCCGCTCCGCGCCAGCCGGTCGATGTTCGGCGTCTGGTGGAACGTGCTCCCGTACACCGATGTGTCACGCCATCCCAGATCGTCGGCCAGAATAAAGATCAGGTTGAAGCGACGCTCTGCGGCCTCCGCGGCAAGAGCCGGCCGCAGACCGCCCAGGATTGAGAGGATCAACGCAACCAGTGCAAGACATGTCCTTGACGCTTTCACGACTACCTCCATCCGTGTGCCACTGCTCAGCGAGCAGTGCTCCGCCCCTTCACCCTTTTCCCTCCAACCGCGAAAGCACCTCAACCCCGTAAATGAGTGCCCGCGGCAAATGAAACGGGTCCTTGACCGGCAGGGCCACGACCTCGCTGATCGGCCGCCCCCGGCGATCGAGCTTCTGCGTCCACTCACCGTGCTCCTTCACCGGATAATGGCTAAAGGCGTAGTCGTGGATCCGCTGATACCACCCGAGACACCAGTTCTGCCGCGAGATCTCGTACGCCAGCAAGGTCGCATAGAGCGCCTCCGTGTGCGGCCACCAGAGTTTCGTGTCCGCATACGGCCATGCGACCTCAGGACGTCCATCCGCATCAACGGCAAGGAACAACCCGCCGCATTCGGCGTCCCAGCCGGCCTCCAGATGCCGCCGGATCGCCTCAACCGCCCGCTCAATGACCGACGAATCGCCCGTCTCCAAAGCGATATGGATCTGCATCCACATCGACTCGATCGCATGGCCCGGCAGCACCACCGTCCCGTCCGGTGGGGCGATCTCGTTGCCCTCCAGGTCCAGCCACTCCACGACCAGGCCGCGGTCCGGCCGCAGGAACTGCCCCATGACCCGCCGATGATGGCGCAAACTGGCCTCGCGCACCGCCGGATCGCTCATCGCATCCGCCAGCTCGTAGTACACCAACGAGAACAGCATGCTGACGCCGTGGTTCATCCGTCCGGCCGGGATCGGGTACGGATAGGCAGGCGGCGGCTCAGTCGCGTTCAGGCTCTCCTCGGCCGCTCGAAACGTGGCCATGGCCAGTTCCTGGTATTGCTTTCTGTGCGTGGCCCGCCACAGCTCCACCAGGCCGTAGATCGCGAATCCATCTGCGTAAATGCTCTCGAAACCGCGGATCACCTTGCCCTCGGCATCGAGCTGCATCGGCCAGTGCCCGTCTTCGAGTGGCCCGTGAGCCACGGAAAAGCCCGCGATCCCCTCCGCGATCTTCAGCCACTCCGACCGTCGTTCAACCGAATTGTACAGCTTGGCGAACACCCACACGGCCCGCCACTGCGACCACGCCCAGCGGTCGCGATTGACCACCGTGCCGTCATCCTTGATGCAGGTGTTGATCGCCCCGTCGGCATCGATGGCGTGCCGCATCCAGAAGGGGATCACGTCATCAAGCAGCGTGCTCTGATACAGGCTCCGAAGCTGGGCAAAATCCATCATGTCAGGCTCTCGGTGGCTCCCGGTTGGTTTTTGACCGGGCACAATTTATGCTGATTGGCGCCGCAGACCTCTCCCGCAAGGAGCGTAGGAGCGGTCTCTGACCGCGATCCTTCTGCGTCGCCCGGACGGCAAGAGGATAACCGTTTTCGTTGCCGGTGACCAAGCCGAACCGGCTTTGGAGCCTCGCATGGTTGGCAACCTGACATTGGCTCTGGCGATCTCAGGTTCTCTCCTCGGCGCCTCACGATCCGTCCCCATCCGGCAGGCCAACGACGACGGCGCTGTCCAACTCGTCGAAAACGGCAAGCCGGTCTGCGCCATCGTCTATCCCGCCCAGCAGAGCCAGTGGCAGGATATGGCCCGCCAGGTCGCCAATGCAATCGCCGGGCTCGGGGCGGGCAGAGTCCGCGTTGCGGCCGACACCGACGCCGTACCGCAACGGCTCGGTCCGATCCGGCGGGACCTCCAGAATCTCAGCCTGATCCTCCTCGGCGACCTCAACAGCAACCGCGCCATCTTCCCATTCTACGCAAACTACTACACTTGTTGTGACGCTCTCTATCCCGGCCGGGCAGGCTATGAGCTTCGAACCATCGTCCGTCCTTTCGGTGACGATCGGAACTGCCTGATCGTAGGCTCGGCCGACACCGCCGGGGCTAAGGCGGCAGTTGCCCAACTTATCGTGAAGCTCAAGGCACTGACGCCCGGCCGCGAGGTCAGGCTTCCTTACCTGCTCGAAGTGAAGCTCGGCAGGCAAATGGATGACTTGTTCGGGCCCGCGTTCGAATGGGTACGGTCTCAGCCAGGTGCCAACTCGCTCGGTGTCGATGACTTCACCTATGCCGCGCATCTCTACTTCTACACGGGGAACGAAGATTTTGCCCGCCGTTCGCGAGAGGCGATCCTGAACCACATCGCCGGCGACAAGAACTCAATCCGGATCGGCGACTACACCATGGAGAACCTCGCCGTTGCGTGGCGAAGAGCCCGGGTCAGCCCGGTCTTCACGCCTCAGGAGCGGACCAGGGTCGACCGCTGCCTGTTCGGGACCGTGTCCGATCAATCCAAGGCTTGGTGGCGGGTCAGCGACGCCTCCAGGGGCATCGGCTGCCGCCATCACACCACTGGCATGCTCGCTTGGTGGACCCTCATCCGCGTTTTGCTCGAAGTGGGCAATCTCGACTCGGACACGCGCGATCAGTTGCAGCAGTGGCACAGCCAAGCCGAAGCCTACCTCGACGGTCTGTCGCGCCACTACGCCGACGACCAGGATGACTACCAGGCCGTCGACTCCGCTCAGAACATCGCCAGCTATTGCCTCCAGTCAGGCAAGCTGGCGTGGTTCCACAACGGTCTGGCCGGACAATCCGCTCGCAAGCTCCTGTCCATCACCGACAATCGCGGCTTCTACGCCGGCATCCAGGGTTACGGTGAGGCTCTTCCCGGCTGGGAGCGATTCATGCTCAACGGCGGCCTTCTGCTCGGCTCGTGTGCGTTCGTCTACCAGGACCGAGCATACGACGACGCCCTCAAGCGGCTCCCGTCGCTGAGCACCTCCTGGGGAGCCCTCCAGCCGGCCGGAATCCATCAGTACGCGGGCACTCGGCCGCTCGGACCGGCGAGCGACAGATTCCTGCCCTTCCTCGACGTCATCCGCCTGACCCCATACCGCCTGGCCTTCATGAACTCCGGTGATTTCCTGCACAGCCCGCTCATGGACGGTTACGCCGTGACCGGCCTGTCCGCCCCCCAAATCACCGCCGATACGGCCTTTGATAAGGTCGTCATCCGCGGCCCCCGGCCCGAAAACGCCTATTTCCTGCTCCAGGGCTTCTCCGGAACCTCGCTCAGCACCATCGACATGAACTCCATCATCCGCTGCACCGACCTCGACCGGCTGTGGCTGGTCCACAACACCGGCCGGCGATCGCTTTACTTCAAGAACGGCGTCCACGTCTCCAACGGTGTCGACGATGAACCGATCCCCGCCGCCTGCGAGCTGCTCGGCTATGCCGACTTCGGCGATGCCGCCATGGTCGCCAGCCGCCTGCCCGACAACCGCGGCACAATCTGGATCCGATACCTCTTCGTGCTGCCCGATCGCTACACGCTGGTCCTCGACCGCCTGAAGGTCAATCGGCCCGGCGAGTACGTGACCTCCTGCAACTGGCGCACACCAGGCTTCGCGTCGCTGCAGGGCTCCTGCTGGGAATCGGTGCAGGATGAGGTCACCTTTTCCATCGAATCCGCCGCCCCGGCCGAATGCTGGAGTGCCCGGTCGCCGGCCAGGGACGGGGCCGTCAGACCGACCGTCCTGCGGGAACGCCGGGTGCTTTCGGCCAAAGGTGGCGAGGAAATCCAGTTCGCCAACCTGATTCACACCTCCGGACCGCAACGGCCGGGACGCTATGAAGTCCGCCAGGTTGCCCCCGGTGCGGTGCTGGTTACACCGAAGCTCGACCGCCCGGTTGGCTTGGATGTCCCGATACTGCTCGGCGGCGCGTTTTTTCTCGCAATCGGCGAGAAGGGGATCGATTTCGGCATGCTGAAGACCGATGCAAAGATGCTCGTGCTCACCACCGATCGCGGCTGCCTGCTGGACGGTACGTCGGTGCAACTGGAGGGCACGATCTTCACCGCCGAATCCGGCCGCATCGCCGCCAAAGACGAGTGGAGGGAGAAGGTCGGTCGCTTGCTGATAGGTCTTCTGCAACAAACGAAGAAAACTGAGACCCAACCCGTATCGCCGAAGCCGTCAGCCGCCACCGGAACTGTCCGGCCATCCTGGACCCATCCCGCTCCCGGATCTCGCGGCGGCCTGATCGACGGCGTTCGGCTGGCAGGCGAGCGAAACGTCACGGGGCCCACCATTCTCGCGACTGACTGGATCCTGCCGCTCCTGCGGGCCGAGCCGCGCCTTCAATCCGGATCCAGCGGCGGCTTCAACCTCACCCCGCCCGAACAGCGCAGAAGCGTTCGCCCGTCCGCCTCGTCCATGCTCGCCGAGGTAAACCTCGCCCCCCTAGAGGACGCCACCTTCAGGCTTGTGTTGCCGCAGCAGTCGACCATCGCTGAAATCACCCTCTTTGGCGAGTCGGCCGGCGAGGATGCCCCGCCGCTGGCATCGGCCGAAATGAGCTTCGAGCTGACCTTCAGCAGCGACGGCTTCAACAAAGATGCCCGCAAACGGACGCTCCGAGCCCGCCGTGAGCCGACTCATCACGCTCTGTACAAGGGCCATGACTACGTCTTCGAGTGTTACCGCCTCAGTGGCCTGAACCAGTTCGCCCGCGAAATCCGCGTGCGCGTGCTTGACGGCCCGACCGCTGACATGCCGCTGAGCGAGGTCCAGGTTCGCACCACGGGCCCCGGCGGCGTTCAACCGGTGCAGGTGCGGACGATCGACCTGAACAACGACGGCGATGACGAGATCCTGGCGTGGACCTCCGAAGGCGGCCTGTCGATTCTGAATGCCGACGGCTCGCAGCAATGGCACAAGAGCTGGTCGGAAGGGATCGTGACCGTTGATGCGTGGGACCTGGAAAACGACGGTCGCCGCGAGGTGTTCGTCAGCCGTGGCGACCGTGCGGTGGATGTCCTCAATGGCGACGGCTCGCTTCGCTGGCACCGCGACTTCTCGCAGATGCGGAAAGAGACCCACGGCGAGCTGTACGGCGACGGAAGCCTTGTGTACGGCATGGTCGCCTGGAAGCCCGACGGCTATCCCGAAAAGCAGGTGCTCTGCACGTCCTACTTCTTCTCCGCCCGGCTCGATGCCAAGGGCCAGTTGCAGGAGTACTTCAGGCGTGACGGACACCAGGCGGGCATCAGGCCGGTGCCGCCTCGCTTCGCCGCCGCCGGCCAGTTCGCGATCCGCTGTGACATCCCCTGGGTCGGGCCGGTCCCGCTCGAGTGGTGGGGCGGCAAGACGAACCAGCCGCAATCTCGCTGCAGCGTCCCCAACGGCCCGCTGGTGCATTTCGAACTCGACGATTACGACGCCGACGGCCAGGTCGAGGCCCTCCTCGCCAGCGAGGAAGGAGTCGGGCTTTACGGGCGCGGCAAGTCCCCGGTGAAATGGCAGCACTCCACCGACGCCCCCTGCGTCGGCGCCGCGGCGGTCAGACTTGACCAGCGCCGACCCGCCGTGATCGTCTACGGCCGCGAGGACGGCTACGTGTTCGTCGTCCGCCACGACGGCAGAGTGATCACCAGCCGGTTGCTCGACGAACCTCTCGTCTGCCTGACCGCCTTGCGCACGTCGAATGGCCAGACCGCTGTCCTGGCCGGCACGCGAACGACCTTGAGATGCCTGAACGTCGACGACCTCAGCGAGCAATGGCGCCAGGCAGGCTCATATCGCCAACTGGGGCTCTTCACCGCAAAAGGCGCAAAACAGGTCCTCGCCATCACCCCCGACGGCACCCTGGAATCCTTCAGTCTCTGAACACGGGTGGCCCAGGTTCTCTGAATCTGGGCTCGCGATTGTCATTATCGTGTGCCACTGCTCTGCGAGCAGTGTTTTAGCAGTGTGGCCGGGTGGCCCATCCATTCGCGCAAGCGAATGGGTGGGGTCACGATGATGATTCTGACAGAAACGGGAGGAGGGTGAAGAGAGTATTTATAATCTTAAATATTAAATCTGAAATCTGCAATCGGTCAGGTCCCCTGACCCATCGGCTCCGGATACTGCCAAGCGCTCATCCCCCCATCGACCAGCAGCATGTGCCCGCACACATGCCACGCCGCATCGCTCACCAGGTAAACCGCCCCCGGCCCGCACACCTCGGCATCGGGGATCTGCCCGTTCGGCGTATGATGGGCGATCCACGCGGCCTTCTCGGGGTTCCCGTCGAGCCACGCCGTTGACGCCGATCGCACCATGCCCGGCGCGATGCCGTTGACGCGGATATTGTGAGGCGCCAGCGCCACCGCCAGCGTCTTGACCATCATCTCGATCGCTCCCTTGGAACTGTCGTACGCCGTCGAGACCGGCTCGGCCAGCCGCCCGTTGATCGACCCGCTGAACAGCACCCGCCCGGCGATATTCCTCTCGATCCACCGGCGGGCGAACCGCTGCGTCAGGAAATAGCCAGACGCAACGTTCAGCCGCATCGTCTTCTCGAACCGCTCCAGGTCCATCTCCAGGTACGGCACGTCGAAATACTGGCCCGCGTTGTTGACCAGGATGTCGATGTCAGGACTGGCTGCAATCGCCGCCTCAAAAACCTCGCAGACTGCGGCTTCCGTGGGCCCCGACAGATCGCCGGGCACAAACGAGACATTCACGCCGTGCCGCGCGCAGCGGTCCATGGTCTCCTGTGCCTCATTGCTCATCGCCCGCCCGTGAATAACGACTTCCGCGCCCGCCTCCGCGAGGGCAATCGCAATCGCCCGGCCGACGCCCTTGCTCGAACCGGTGATCAAGGCGGCGTGACCTTTGAGCGTGATCACTTGTCGAATCCTTTCCGGCCGAACAGCCACGCCTCCGGCCCGACGACGCTGATATCCCTGCGCACGCGGTCGGGCAAGGCGTGCAGCGCCCGGGCTTCGTCGGCGTACGAGTACAGCAGCCGAAGCTGATCATCGCACCAGCTCATGAACGGGTTGTCCGAGCCCCACAGAAACCGGTCGCCCAGAATCGCGTGGATCGCCTCCAGCACCTGCTCCGGTCGTGTGTAGTCGGCATCCAGTCGATCCGCCGGAGCCGCGATGATCGGCGAGGCCTGCCGCGCCAGCTCGCAGTGAGCGAGCAGGGCGGCGCAATCCACCCAGACATTCGGCATCTGTGCCGCCCGCCGCAGGTTGCCGGCATGAAACGCCAGCGAATGAGCCAGATCGAACCGAATGCTCGGGAACGCCTCGGCCACCGCCAGGCAGTCGCTCGCCAGGGCATGAATCGCCTTTTCCCAGATCGTCGCGTGCAGCAGCACCGGCAGACCACGATCAGCCGCGAACTCCATCAGCCCGCGGCCGACCGTCAACAGGTTGAGCACTGGCGACTCGATGATCGTCGACTGCAACTTAAGCCCGCAGATCCGCCCCGCCAGACGTTCCAGGTTCGCCAGTTGCTCATCGACGCATCGCGAAGGGTCGATCATCGCCAGCGGATACAGCCGCTCGCCCGCCCCGAGCGCCTGGATCTCCCGGACCAGCATCTCGTTCTCGCGGTCAAACGGCACCCGCCCGATCAGCAGCTCGACGCGACCCCGCTCCGCAAACGCGACCGCATCAAACGCCGAGGGCAGCGTAAATGGGAAGCACACCGCTCGATCGATGCCGTGTGCGTCCATGTGATCGAGCAGCTCGCGGGCCCAAGCGGCGTATGGTCTCCATCCTCTAAGGTAAAACCCCTGGTCGAGCCCGACGTGCGTGTGTACGTCATAAACCGGCATGACAACCGCTCCCAACTCACAATGTAGGCCCCCAACCCTGCCCGTCAACCCCGGCGAGCCACGAGGTTTCTTGGACTGAGCCGGTCGAAGTCATCCCCGTGGTCTGCAACTCCGCTGCTGCGAGACAGGTAGGGTCCGCGCTCGCGGACCACCTCCGCTGCCGGTTTCGCTCAATCCCGGCCGCCCGTTATGATAGGCCACGAGCCGAGTAGGGTCCGCGCTCACGGACCATCCGCCTGCCGGCTTGGAGTGTTGTTTGATGCCCAGAATCGACGCCGTCGAAATCTACCGCGTTCGTCTCCCGCTCGTCTACCCGTTCCGCACCGCCTACGGAAGCGACGACGCCGTCGGCCCGGTCCTGGTCAAGCTTGTGTCAGGGCGTTTCCACGGCTGGGGCGAGGCCCAGGCGTTCCTCTTCCCGACGTACTGCCCCGAGTACTCCGCCGGCGTCTTCGGCGCGATTAAAAACGTCCTGGCCCCCGCCATCGCCGGCCGCCAGATCGACACCAGCGACTCCTGTAGGAGCGGCTTGCAGCCGCGATCAGAAGCCAGGAGCGGTCTCCGACCGCGATCAGAAGGTAGGAGCGGTCTCCGACCGCGATCCACAGGATCTGTAGGAGCGGCTTCCAGCCGCGATTCAAACGTAGGAGCGGCTTGTCCTGGTCCGAGCAAGGTCGAGGACAGCCGCGATCCAAAGGTCCGCGGAACCGGCTCCCAGCAGCGATCCGACTTCGACCCCACCACCGCCGGCGAAGCCCTCCAGCAAACCATGGCCTGCTTCAAGGGCAACTTCTTCGCCAAGGGCGCCGTCGACATGGCCTGGTGGGATTTGCTCGCCCGAACCCGTGGCGAGCCGCTCTGGAAGACCCTCGGCGGCCAGGGCCCCGACGTCGAGGTCGGCGCCGACTTCGGCGCGATGGAAACCATCGACGCACTGCTCGGCAAGATCGGCCAGGCTCTCGATGCCGGCTTCAAGCGGGTCAAGCTCAAGTACGCGCCGGGCTGGGACCTCCCCGTGATCAAGGCCGTCCGCGGCGCGTTCCCCGACGCCGTTTTCCACATCGACTGCAACAGCGGTTACACGCTGGCCGACCTCGACATGTTCAAGCAGCTCGACCGCTACAACCTCGCCATGATCGAGCAGCCGCTCATGCACGACGACCTCGTCGATCACGCCACGCTGCAGAAACACATCCGCACGCCCATCTGCCTCGACGAAAGCGCCACCTCGCCCGACAAGGTCCGCAAGGCCATCGAAATCGGTGCCTGCCGCTGGGTCAACATCAAACCCGTCCGCGTCGGCGGCCACACCCCCGCCCTGAAAATCCACAACCTCTGCCGCGACGCCGGCGTCGGCTGCTGGGTCGGCGGCATGCTCGAGTCCGGCATCGGCGCCGCCCACTGCCTCGCCGCCGCCACGCTGCCGAACATCAAGTACCCCTCCGACGTCTTCCCCAGCTCGCGTTTCTTTCATAAGGATCTCTCGGTCCCCGACTGGCACCTGACCGGCCCCTCGAAAATGACCGCCCTCGACGCCCCCGGCATCGGCTGTGACCCCAACCCCGAAATGCTGGAAAAATGCACCATCGAAAAAACCGTGATCTAGCGAGCCACGGGGTTTATCCCCGTGGTCTTCCAGCCGGATAGGCTCCGCGCCCGCGGATCATCCGCTTGACGAGCCAGCGGGTTTCTTGGAGTGAGCCTGTCGAAGTCATCCCGGTGGTCTTCAACTGAACCCTGAACCCTGAACCCTGAACCCTCAGTCCGAACCCTGAACCCTCAGTCCGAACCCTGAACCCCAAACCCAGAAGCCCCACGGCAGGCTCCGCGCCCGCGGACCATCTCTCTGCTTGCATCCGCGATGAATGAACGCGACACTACCCTCGCTTCGTGCGTCGTGCCGCCGATCGTATTTGCCGCGTTTCGGGGGATGACCCATGTTTGTCCCCGCACCCGTCTGCCTGGCGACCGGGAAACACCGATTGCCGCGGATCCTTCGCCGGCTGATGCTCGCCATCGCCGTCCTGCTGTGTCCACGCCAGCCTGCCCGGGCGACCGACGGCATCGAGCCGATCGGCCTGAGCACCCAATCGATGGCCCGGGGCGGCACCGACGTGGCGGTGGGAGACTCTGCGTTATCCCAGATCGAGAACCCCGCCACGCTGACGCTCTCGCCGTCGGGCAAGTGGCGGCTCGATGCCGCGGGCGAACTGCTCATGCCGCAACTGCACTGGACCGGCCCGCGCGATTCGGCGGACTCCGCGGTTCGACACATTCCCTTGGGGCACGCCGGCCTGGTCTTTCCCGGCGGCGGCCCATGGCGATTCGGGCTGGCCCTCTATTCCAAGAGCCAGCTTGGGGCCGAGTACACGATGCACCCCGCGATGTTCCCATACAGCGACCGCCGGATGGAGGCCAGCCTGCGGGATTTCGGCCTCGCGGCGGACGCCGCATACCGGCTGACCGACAAGCTCTCTCTGGGCATCGGAGTCCGAGGCGAGTTGTTGACGGGCGAATTCACTTCAGTCAACGGGCCCGTCACGCTCGATTTCAGCCGCGGGTATGCGTTCGGAGGCGGCTTCCAGTTCGGCGTGCACTATCGGTTCCTCCCAACGCTCTCGGCGGGCCTCGGGTACCGGTCGCCGACCTGGTTTCAGGATTTGACCGGAGAGCACGAGACCAGTTCGCTGGCCGGCGATTGGCAGACCTCATTGTTCCCCTTGCCGCCCGTGTACGTCGGCCGGGCCAGCGTCGAGACCATCCGCCTGCCGCAGAAGCTGTCGGCCGGCCTCTGCTGGGATGCAGCCGACCGGCTTCGACTGGCCGCCGAGGGCCGCTGGATCAACTACTCGAACAGCGTACTGGACATCGCCGACTTCAGAGTGGCCGGCCCGTTGAACCTCCACGTCCCTTCGCCGCTCGGCTATCACGATCAGTGGGTCCTGGCCGCGGGGGCCGAGTTCAAGCTCACCAAGCATTGGCTTCTCGGCTGCGGCTACCACTATGCCAGCAACCCCGTCTCGCGACTGGCCCTCCTGCCGGTCGTCTCCCTGGTGACCGAACATCACCTCACCGCCGGCCTGCGCTATCAGAGGGAGAACTGGTGGGTCGGTGCCGGCTACGTCCTTGGATTCCCCGCTTCCTTCGCCAGCCACGGCCGAACCAGAGTCCCCTTGGGCGTGGACTACGCTCACAGCCAGGTCGACCAGACGCAGCACAGCATCACCTGCGGTTTCGGCCTGGTCTGGTAGAAACAGTGTAACATCGTATCTCACGATGTTGCAGACAAGAAACGTAAGTCCTACAAAATTCTGCAAATCTTAAATGCCTATTAAATAAGCAGTTAAGAAGTATGCAGCACAGAACGTAGGACCGTCAAAGTCACATAGTGACGCTTTTTCTTGCGACTTTTCTCTTGCGGGACTCATCCCCCTGTTGTACAATGTTGTCCAAGAAGCTCATCCGCCTGTGGTCCGCCTCGGCCCGGGCATCTGACGCGCCGAGACGAGGAGTATCCAGATGGCAGAATCCCGATGGGTCACCTCGCTGTTCGTCCTCGCAATCGTGTGCCCGCTTGTTGCCCCCTCGCCGGCCAGGTGCGCATTCATCAACCCCCCTGTGCTTCATGACACCTTAACAATAAGTCATTACGATCCCACCTACGGATGGTCCAGCTACGCCGCCAGAGGCTCCGCTCTCTGGAAGAACGTGGTCTACATCTCCGGATGGCCTTCGAACAGTCCCGACGATCCGATCTACTCAATAAACGTCTCCGACCCCGACAACCTCGTCTACATCGCCAGAAGCGGCGGAACCCACGTTTACTATTTCAACCAGATGTTCGCGTATGAAGACAAGCTCTTCGTGGCCGGCTGGGGAGACATGCTCCGTGTCTATAGCATCTCCAGCCCCGGTCGTCCGTTCTACCTGGGCGGCTACGATCGTCCTTGCGAACCTGATCCCAACGACCCGGACATGCCGTTCTGCTATTTCGGATGGGGCGTCAAGGTGGTCGGCAACAGAGCTTACATCACGGAAGCGTCCGAAAAGACGAAGGGAATATACATCATTGATGTCTCAAATCCCTCAAATCCCACCGAAGTATCCAGGATGGAGCTTAACGAAGGCCCCGGTGGCATCGCTGTCAGAGGCAGTTATCTGTTCTACGGCTACAACCACCACGGGTCGACCCCGGAACACAATCATTTCTCGTTCAGAGTGGCGAACATTTCCGATGAGACCAATCCGCAGACCATAAGCATTCTAAACCTGACCAGCATCGGCGCTGTTGGCGATATCGTCCTGCGCAGCGATATCGCCTATGTGTCTTGCGGCGGCATCATGGCCATAGACATATCCGATCCTGCCAGCCCGACTCTCATCAGCCGTTGCGATACCGGGAGCGGACAACTCCTCCTCCTCGGTGACTACGCCTTCATCGCCACGGGTGGAAATGGATGCCCGTTTGTAAACATCGCCGATCCCGCAAACATGTACGGAGTCTACACGGTCTACCACGGTTCTCCCCGGGAATATGAGGACGCAGTGGTCGGAAATGGGCGACACGTCTACATCTCGACCACTGCCAACAAGCTGGTCGAGGACCCGCCGTACAACGTTCTCCACGCCTTTGAAGTCTTTGACCAGGACCCGGACGACGAGGGCCCCGGCTCCTGGACCGGCATTTCCACCGGCGAGGCCGACTGGGACACGCAATACACGGCCGATACCCTGCCGTCCGCCGCCACGCCGGCGTGGAAACTCCTCGAAGGCTCGGAGTCGTGGGCCGGCGTCGAAGGCGGCGTCCTTCGCGTGAACGATACCGGCACGACCTCGGGCGATAAGGTCAAATGGTGGCGCAACTGGGACGTCACCAACACCCGCGGCGGAACAGTCCTCGTCCGGGCACGCTGTGACTCGTACGACCCCGGCAGCGGCGGCATTACGGCCATGGGCAACCTGCTGATCGAGGACGGCAAGTACCAGGAGGAATTCTCCTTTCTCTCCGATCACATCCGCGCCAACCGGGCCAATATCGAGGCGGCCGTCAACGGGACCGCGTGGCGCACCTACCGCATTACCACCCAGGGCAATCAGTTCAAGGTCTACGTGGACGAGGCAACCACGCCCGTGCTGCAGGGCAACCTGTGGGCCACGACCTCCAGGGCACGCCTGACCGTGGGGGCCTTCTCGAGTCCTGCCCGGCAGGACATCTACTTCGACGAAATCACCTGCTGCTCGACGGCGCCGACTCTGCCCGGCCCGGCGCTCTCGGCGCTCTCGCCTGACTTTCAGATCGACGTGGCCGAGACGGCCGGCAAAGGCTCACTCAGCGGCATCGTGCCCGCCTCCGCCGCCGTCCGCTGGTCCACCGATGGCGGCGCCACCTGGACCAGCAGCGGCGATCAGTGGGAAACCGCTTACGAAGCCAACGAGCTGCCGTCTGCCGCGACCCCGCCGTGGACCGCGTTCGAAGGTACTGAATCTCTCGCAACCGTGGATTCAGGCGTGTTGTGCGTCACCGACAACAGCACCGCTTCCGGTTCCAAGATCAAGTGGTCACGGTCCTGGCAGGCCGATCCTTCGCGGGGAACCACCGTGCTCGCCCGCGTCCGCTGCACCGCCGCCGGCGGCGACCCGACCTACCAGGACAACATCGTGATCGCCGACGGCGCTCATACCGAGCGTTTCAGGGTCCTGCCCGATCGCATTCAGGCCGTTGAGTCAGGCCAGATGTACCCGCTCGACGGCGCATCCTGGCACACGTACCGCATCACGACGCAGGGCGCGGCATTCAATCTCTACGTCGATGAAGGACCGACGCCGGTGATGACAGGCGTCATGACCGCTGCCACCTCGGACAATCGCGTCTGGTTCGGTACCGGGGCCAGCGCCGGCACGCAGACCATCTGGTTCGACCACCTTCGCTACAACGCCCACGCGGTGCTGCCGCCCGGCCAGGGTGATGGCGGCGCTCCCGTGACCGTGACCTGCACCGGGTCCCTGGGCACCGACCGCACCACCGTCAACGCGTACGCGGTGCCGTTCAACCACTACTCGACCGCGCGCAACAAGCTCCAGTTCACCCTCAAGGACGTGGCCGGAAACGTCGGCTTCAGCCCCATTTACACCGTGCGGATCGGCCGGCTCGGCGGATGCGATGCTGACGATGATGGCGACGTGGACCAGGCGGACTTCGGTTTCCTGCAAGCCTGTCTGTCCGGCTCCGGCGTCGCTCCCCGGCTCGGCTGCGAGAAAGCAGACTTCGACGCGGACGCCGACGTGGACGCGATAGATCTCCAGCTTTTCAGCGGTTGCCTGAGCGGCTCGGGGACCCCGGCCGACGAAGATTGCACCGACTGAACCTCCCCCCTGAGTAGGGTCCCCGCCCGCGGTTTCGCCTCCTCTTCCCCCCTTAACAAGGGGGGACCAAGGGGGGGCGTCTGAGTAGCGGACCATCCTTCTTGACGAGCCACCGGGTTTATCCCGGTGGTCTTCAACGAATTCGCAGAAGTGATCTCCGACCGCGCGCCGTCGGTTGTAGGAGCGGCTTGCAGCCGCGATTCCACGTAGGACTGCTGGTGCGAGAATCCCTTCTCGCACCTCCTCCGGACAGGAATCCTTCCCCGCACCAGCGGTACAGGGCGGACGTCTCGGCGTCACTCTTTCCCACCCTGTTCCGCCGAAATCGCCCTTGCCGAAGCGCCCCGCCGTGTTACTTCATCACCGGGACGAGCGGACATACTCTGCGCCAGCCGAACTGCGCATCGGTCGCCCAGGTCCGAACCGCAGGAGAACCAGTCCATGTGCGTCAAAGCAGCAAGAGCGGCTCACAGCCTTGCCTTGGTAGGAGCGGCTTGTAGCCGCGATCAGAAGGTAGGAGCGGCTTGTAGCCGCGATCAGAAGGTAGGAGCGGCTTGCAGCCGCGATCAGAAGGTAGGAGCGGCTTGCAGCCGCGCTTCGCCTCGCCGACAGCCCGCTTTGCAAAACGAACCCACCGGGGGGAGCGATGAGCGGTCGGCGATCATGAGTACCCAGCGAGACAAGACCTTGTACCGGCCTCATCTGGCTGACCGCCGAATGCTGATAGCTGAGAGCTCGCTTGCGCCAAACGAACCCAAACCTCCATCCAACTCCTTGCATCACAGAGAGTTGGATGCGAGAATGGCCTTGGGTAGGGTCCGCGCTCGCGGACCATTGGGTAGGAGGGGCTTGCAGCCGCGATCCGGCGAGCCACGGGGTTTATCCCCGTGGTCTCCAACGAAAGCCGGAGTCCGTGTCCCGGACCATCGTCCTCGAAACTGCGGGAGCGTGTGATGAACAACCGTTGGCCAACCCAAATGTACATCGGCGGCAAGTGGGTCTCCGGCTCGGGCGGCAAAACCATGCCGGTCATCAACCCCGCCACCGGCGAAAAACTCACCGACGTCGCCGTGGCCGATGCCGCCGACGTCGACCGGGCGGTGTCCGCGGCCCGCAAGGCCTTCGACGAAGGCCCCTGGCCCTGGATGGACCCCCTCGACCGCGGCCGCTACCTCTGGCGGATCGCCGAGGCCCTCCGCCGCCGGTCCGAAGAATTCTCCATGACCGACACCCTCAACATCGGCAAGCCCATCCGTGACACCCGCGGCTGGGACACCCCGGTGTCCGTGCAGTTGTTCGAGAGCTACGCTGGCCTGGCCGACAAGATTGCCGGCAAGTGCTTCGGCACCTTGCCCGAAAGCTTCACCTGCCTGTCGCGCGAGCCCCTCGGCGTGATCGCCTCCATCGTCCCCTGGAACTACCCCCTGACCAACGCCGCCATCAAACTCGCCCCGGCCCTGGCCTGCGGCAACTGCGTGGTGCTCAAGCCGTCAGAGGTGGCTCCGCTCACCGCCCTGATGCTCGCCGAGATCGCCGAGGAAGTCGGCCTGCCGCCCGGTGTGCTCAACGTCATCAACGGCCTCGGCGGCGAGACCGGTACCGCCCTCGTCGGCCACCCCGGCGTCGACAAGATCAGCTTCACCGGGCGCCTGGCCACCGGCCGGCAGATCATGAAACTCGCAGCCGACGGCATCAAAGGCGTGGCCCTCGAACTCGGCGGCAAGACCCCGAACATCATCTTCCCCGACGCCCGCCTCGAAGACGCCGAAACCGGCGCGCTGATGGGCATCTACTGCCACCTCGGCCAGGTTTGCGTGGCGGCCTCACGCCTCCTCGTGCACAAAAAAGTTCACGACGAGGTGGTCGATCGCCTCGTGACTCGTGCCAAGGGCTTCCACCAGGGCGACCCGACCGACGAGCGAAACCACCTCGGCTGCATTGCCACGCCCGTCCACCTGAAGACCATCGAGCAATACGTGGACAAGGCCAGGAGCGAAAAAGCCTCGCTCCTGTTGGGCGGCAGCCGGCCGGACGACCCCGCCTTGGCCAAGGGCTGCTACTATCGCCCGACGCTCTTTGACCGCGTTACCCCCGATATGACCATCGCCCGCGAAGAAGTCTTCGGGCCGGTCCTGGCGGTGATGACCTTCGACGACGAGGATGAGGCCGTCCGCATCGCCAACGACAGCAATTTCGGCCTGATGGCCTGCGTCTGGACCCAGGACGGCGGCCGAGCCCTGCGCGTCGCCCGTCGACTGCGGGCCGGCAAGGTGGCCATCAACGGCGGCGGAGCATTCCGCTCTGGCTCACCCATGTCCGGCTACAAGCAGAGCGGCATCGGCTCCGACCTCGGCCACGACGAGGCCATCCAAGAGTACACCGCCGGCAAGGTCATCCTGTATTCGCTTGCCAAGGAGATGCCCGCATGGCCGGATTGATCGGCAGACCCATCGAGGACCTCGACACCCCCGCGCTGCTGCTCGACTGGCCCGCGTGTCAGCGGAATCTGCGCAAGATGGCCGATTTCTTCCGCGACCGCCCCGCCCAACTGCGCCCGCATTTCAAGAACCACAAATGCCCCGAACTCGCCCGGCGACAACTCGAAGCCGGATCGGCCGTCGGAATCACCTTCGCCAAGCTGAGCGAGGCCGACGCCCTGGTCGCCTGTTTCCCCACCGATGTGCTCATCGCCAACCAGGTGGTGGGGCCGCAGAAAATGACCGGACTCATCGAACTGGCGGAGCAGGTTCCGTGCGTACGCGTCGCGGTCGACAGCATGGAACAGGTCAAGCCCATCGCCCAGGCCGCCCGATCAGCGAGCGCGACCATCGGCGTTCTCGTCGAGATCGACATCGGCATGGGCCGCTGCGGCTTGCCGCCGGGTCCGCCGGCGATGGAGCTGGTAAAGCAAATACAAGATTTAAAAGGTATCCGCTTCGACGGCCTCCAGGCCTATGAGGGCCATCTGGTGGATACGCCGGACGTGCAGGAGCGGCAGCGACGTACCCTTGAAGCGATGAAGCTCGCGGTCGAGACGCGCCGTCTCATCGAGGCCGCCGGCATCCCCGTGCGGGTGGTCAGTGGCGGCTCGACCTCGACCTATTCCATCACCGGCACCATCGAGGGCATCGACGAAATCCAGGCCGGCACCTACGCCACCATGGACTGGATGTACCGGCGGCTGACGCCGGAGTTCGAACTCGCCCTCTCGGTCCTGGCGACCGTGATCAGCCGGCCAAGGCCCGATACCGCTGTCCTCGACGTGGGTCTGAAAGGGCTCGGACACGAGTTCGGACCGCCCAAACCCAAAGCGATGATCGACAGCATGGACGTCCGCTGCTCACTGGCCGAGGAGCACTGCATTGTTAGGGGGCCGGTCGATTGGCGCGTGGGGCAGAAGGTGGAGTTGATTCCCAGTCATTCCTGCACCACCTGCGCCTTGTACGAGTATATCGCAGTCCACGAGAACGGCCGGGTGATCGACAAATGGATTATTGACGGCCGCGGCTGCCTGACCTGAACACGCTGCGGTCCCGGCTGTCCGGAGTCGGCCCACGCCTCGCTCGGCCCGGAATCACCTCCGGGCCCGCTCGGCCCGGAATCACGTCCGCTCGGCCCGGAATCACCTCCGGGCCGGCTCTTCTGGCGGAATCCCCTCCGCATTTGTTCCTCACAGGGATGGCCAAACGCCCGCCATCGCCGAATGGAACGTCCGAGATCGACGCCCATGCTCCTCACGGCACGCAGCCGGCCGGCGGGCTGTCGAAGTTGAACGCGATACCCGGGCCCGTGGCACACTTCTCGAAGGCGGCGAAGTCGTCCTCGTCCACGTCGCCGTCGCCCGCACCGTTGACATCGCGGTCGTACACGGCGCAAGCCGGATCAGTGAAGGTGTAGGTCCCGGAGAAGCATCTCTGGAAGGCGGCGAAGTCCTGCTGATCCACGTCCCCGTCACGGTTCGCATCAGCAAACGGAATCGGCTCGCAGCTTGCCTCGAACGTCGCGCACTTGCTGCCGATGCCGTTGAACTTGCCGTGCGCTGTGCTGCAGTCCTCGGCGGTCAGCTCCGCGCACACGGTCTGGCCCGGCAGGCAGCATGCACCCGTGGGGTCGATTGGCGCGGTGAGCACACCGTCCCTGAGGAACACCTGATCGGCGTACGCGGCGTACTTGCTGCCCAGGCACATGGCGTCTCCAATGGCCAGCTCGGCGAAAGAGCCGAGATAAGCCCGCGGCACCGTCAGATCGAACGGCGCTCCTATGGCCCCGTTCTCCAGGTGGATGTCGATCATGTCGGTCTTAATCTTGACGGTGAAGTGGTTCCATCCGCTGGACAGCTTGATCTGCTCCGGTGGGTTGACGTGCTGGTTGGCCCCGTAAAGCGTGTTCGTGTTCGGATCGAAACCGAGCCCCTCGACCGACTCAAAGCCGATCTGCTGGCCCTTCGGGGTCACCCGCGTCGCGCGACTGGGGCCGCCCAGACTCCGGTTGGCCGGATCGGTGCTGATGGTAATCAAGGCGTTAGCCGTCCCATCGGTTGCATAGAGCGTGCCCGTATTCGCGTCGAATTCCAACCCCCTGACGTTGTTAAAGGACTCGTCGGCAACTTCCTTGCACCATTGTGTCGCTTCGAGGAGGCGGACGTTGTCGAACAGCGTCTGGGTGCCGCCACTCCCTACCGAGATCCGCACCCCGATCGTGGCACCCACGTGAGGATCAGTGGTCCGGGCGACGTGGCGCAGGGTCTCGGTCGTCCACCCGACCGGCGAAGCCAGGTTGGATCCATCTCGGCTGATGCTCGCAATCACAGTCCCGCCGGCCAGCAGTTCGATCGTGTAAGGCTTCGGGTCCAGCCCGTTCCGACGGCTGACCGCTACCGAGAGTGTATACGGTGTCCCGGCGACCACCGTATTCCCGAGGGTCTGCTCGAGACTCCCCGCGGTAGCATCCGTTCCGAGATAGGCCACGTTGACCCCATCCGCGGCCTCGAGGCCCCCGTCGTTGTAGGCGCCGTTTTCGCCGTTCGGCGCCAGGTTCAACACACCGATCGTGCTGTTCCCGGGTGATTCCGTCCAGCTAGGCACCGGACCACCGTCGAAGTCCCCATCGTTTGGCAGAACGGGATTCTCAAAGGAGGCATTGCTGACCGCCAGTTGGTTGGCGGGGGCACAGGGCCCGCAGCAGCCGATGCACTCCGAGTCACTGTCGGCCATGGGTACGGCCCGGCAGTCGTAGCGGTAGATCCGCAGGTGCCCCTCTCCGAGGGGATGAGCCTCGCCGGCATTCGGGTCCGGCGGCAGCTTGATGTACAGAACCTGGTCCGGACTGGTGATCATCATGACGCCGTACAGCCTGTTGTTCGCTGAGTCATAGGCCAGACCCTGCACCGAACTGATGCCCGCATCTGAATTGTTGAAAGCCACACCGACCCGCGTGGCAACACCCGTCGCCGGATCGATCTCATAGAGGTAGTTGTCCGCGTCGTTGGCCGCAAACAGCTTGCCGGTGTTGGGATTGAAGGCCAGGCCCTTGAAGAACTGGCTGTGGTCAACGTCTGGAGTGCCGGTGATGTTGACCGCGCTGATCACCGCCGCGGTGCTGGTGTCGATGGTGATCAGTTGGCCCATGTTGTCCTTTACTGTGGCGTACAGCTTGCCTGTTGCGGGGTCGAAGGCCATCGCGTTGATGGTCGGGTAGCCCGTGACCGTGCCGACCAGCGTGCCAAGGCCGGTGGTCGTGTTGAGGGTAATCAACTGATCGTTGAGGTTGGTCGCTTCAGCCGTCAGCCACGCCTCGCCGTTATAGATCGCCAGATCGCCGTTCTCCGGCTGCGGGCAGGGATTGGTGTCCGCTGCCGCCAGGGCCCCGAAGGCCAGCGCCTGGTGCAGGAGCCCATCCGTCTTGGGGACGTGGGGCAGTCCGCATGTGCCACCTGGCTCCGTGACCGTGGGCGCGGCATCCACCCCGTCATTGAGCTCGACGAACACGTTGCTCGTGTAGTACAACTGGGCGCTGGTCGCGAAGAACGCCTGAAAGTACAGCTCCAGCGGCGAGGTGTCCGTTCCGTTCGCCGAGCCCATCGCCGCGTTCAGCTCCTGGATCCGGGGTATCAGACTCTGCTTGTTTCGCCGCCCGCCGAAGCCCGGGTAGGGATCGATTTTGTTCTGCTTCAGCGAGTTGGTCCCCGCGAACGGGTTGCCGCTGGACACCTGCCATTCGTTGCATCCGTCCGCCTGCCAGGCGCCGCCCGTAACGGCGGACACGGTACCCTCGCTGTAATCATCCCAGTCGTCGCAGACGATGACCGTACCCCCGATGGCTGCGCAGGAGCCGGTGGTGTCAATCCCCATCGCGGCCGTGCCGCTCAGAGCCAGCGTCAGCACAGCGCCGATAAGATCGTTGGTTTTCATGTCCATTCCCTCAAGATTTGCAGTTGGTCATGGATCTAAGCTGGGCCGTGCACGGCCCAGCGATTGCTCGGAGTGTGATCCGCAACATTCCATGAGGCTCTCTCCCACACACCAGCCTTCTGCTCACTTGGTTGAAACGCACGGCGGCGCAGGTCACGCGCCGCCGTGCCTCTCTTCTATGCTAAGTCCTTCCCTGCAGCGCGATCGGCAGGACGCTCCGTCGCGTTCGCGGGGCTGTTAAGCCCGCCGCCGGCGCAACACCAGCAACATGCCCAGCCCCAGCAGGCCCATCGTGGCCGGCTCGGGCGTGTAGGAGAACTCGGTCCATTTGTACGTGGCCGCACCCGACGTATCGGGCGTCATGACGTTCAGGTATACCTGATTGATGCTCCCGTACGCGACGGTTGTTGTGTTGGTGTAACTCCAGATCGTTCCGTTCTCGTTCGCGTTGATGGTGTACTGGATGGTCCCGCCCGGAAGCTGGGCAAAATCCAAACCGTAATAGTTGTTGCCCGTCCTCGTCCGGCTGGAAGAAGGCCCATTGGTCCAAGCGGAGCCATCGTATTGATGGGCAATGATCTGGGCTGCTGCGAAGAAGCCGCGGATCCCGAAATCCAGGATCTTGCCGTCTCCATCCTGGAGAATGACCGCCCAACCACTCTTGCCAGTACCGCCCGGATCGTAAACCTTCGCGTGGACGGTGGTGATCGGCGTCACGGGACCGACCAACTGGGCGATGGTCATCTTTTCGGCATAGGTGCCGCCATAAGGCAGCCACGAGGTCTTGGTACCGCCTGTAAACGCGGGCATATTGAGCGTTCCTTCTGCCGGCGGCGTCACAATGGTTACCGATCCACTGACGTACGGGGCCAGCGGCTGGGTCTCCCACGTGTACGTGCTGTTGGTTGGCCACGGACCGATGACTGCAGCCGACGCGGCCGAGACAAGCGCCAGCACGGCCACACCCCAAACCATGAGTCTCTGCATTTGCTTTTCCTCCTCTCGAATCACGATCTGCTTGCTTCCGAGATTACCGAATGCCTCTCGGGGATTTGGCGCTCTTCCGCCCCTCACACCTTCATATTTCTAGTACTCGACTGGCTTCGTGACCCTTCGTCCCATGGGGTGCCATAGAATCATAGCCCGCCCCTCTGCCTCTTTCCTTGCGCCCGCGCGGTCTTGTCGACTACCCTGCCCGGGCAACCTGCCCCCGCCCCGACTCTATCTAATCATGGTCCCAAATAGCCGCGAGAGAGTCAATGGATGAATCAGTCAATCATATGGATTTTTCGATTGATCATCCTTTTCATCCATGCAGCCGGAACGTATAATGTGCATCATGCGCCCACGTATCGATCGCGAATATGCCAGCGGGCTCGAGTTCGTCTTCCACCCCCAAGTGGAGGCGATCTTCGACCATTTCTGCGACCTGCATGACATCCGTCTCGGTTTCTACACCGCGGGTGGCGGCGAGCTGCGTGTGGGTAAGGCTCGCTCCAACTGCCGTTATTGCCACATGCTCCAGACCCGTCTGGGGTACCGGGAGACTTGCATCCGCCTCGACCGACAACGACAAGGCGAGGCCGAGGGCTTGCAGACAGGGCTCCTGTTCTACGAGTGTCACGGCGGAATGATCGACGCGGTCATGCCGGTGCGACTCGGCGGCCGGGTTATCGGATTTGTCATGATCGGGCAGTTCCGCACGGGCGCATCCCCGCCCGCCGCTGTGCTCCGCAAGGCGAAGACCGGCCGGATCGTCGGGCGTTTGCTCGATGCCTACGCAGAGGCCCCTCGCTTCTCGCCCGAGCAGGTACGCCATCTGCTCGGGCTATTCGAGCTGTTGGTGCAGTTCATCGCCGAACGTCGCATGATCCAGTTGAAGGACGTGCTCGGGCCGCTCCTGGCTCGCCTGCGTGAGCACCCCGAAGAGCGCCTGCCTCTGTCCACCGCTGCCGCAATGGTGGGGCGCAGCCCCACGACCTTGTCGCATCTCTTTCGTCGGACCCTGGGCAAGAGCTTCCGAGAGGTGCGGATCCAGGCAGCCCTGGATAAGGCAGACGAACTGTTCCGCACCTACCCCGAGATGCGCGTGAGCGAGGTCGCCACCCGGCTCGGCTTCGATGATCCGCTCTACTTCTCTCGCCTGTACCGGAAATATCGCGGTTTTCCACCCAGCCGACGCATCGACAACAAATGAGGCGAAAACGGTGCAGGCCGTCCGCGTTCTTCTGATTCACCGTGTGGCGGGTGATAGGGTCGTCGAAACGGTCAATAGGCGCACGACGGATCCGCCGAAGTGCCGGGGCCCGATATGCAGCCGAAGAAAAGGCTGAAGTCCGAACCATCGACGTCCTCATCCGGATCCAGGCGAGCCCCCTCGCAGGCGGGTGCAGGCTGGGTGACGCCCATTCCGCTGAAACAGGCCTGGAACTGACCGAAATCAACCTGGTCAACGTCCCCGTCCTTGTCGAAGTCGCAAGGGGCATACAGGCCGGGGCCCACAGTCAAATCGACGACGACTGTCCTCGATGGCGGGGTCGCGCCCGGTGCGCTGACCGCGATCGTGCCGCTGTACGATCCAACCCAAAGTCCCTCCGTCGCGTAGGTGATGGTGACGGAATCCTCTTCACCGGTGGATGTCCCGCCGGTGGAATTCACCGAGAGCCATCCCACGTTTTCCGCGATGGTGTATGTCAGTGTGCCGCCTCCGCCGTTGGACACGGTGAAGGTCTGGCTTGCCGGATTGTCTCCCTTCGCGATGGTAGGATCGAACAAGGTCGGGTTGCAGACCAGTGTGGTCGGTCGATCGTCGTAGTTGATCCCGACGATCACCGCGATCATGTCGCGCCCGTCTACCTGGGCAGTGCCGTTGTAGAGCGTGCCGCCGGTGTAGTAGCTGTTGTTGCTGGCGTAGACGTTGGTGTCACGGCTGTCTCCTGGCACCAGTTTCAGGGCATACGTCTGGCCGGCGGTCACTGGCACGTCGTTGACAGCCCAGCACACCGCTTCCTCCTTGAAGTTGGCCGAGAAATGCCGGATGTAGGTCTTCGTCGGACCGATCTGTGGGCCCGTCGGGCTGCCCTGGTGGATGCTCGCATGGTAGTCGAAGTCTTTGTACGGGTCGTCGTAGCCTCGCACGAGGAACGATTGCGCGCTGATGATGCGATTCACGTTCGCGGGAACCACGAAGGTCTGGGCCTGGTAGGACGTCGAGCCGCTCAAGCCGTAGGCGTCGTCGTTCGCCCCGCTCGGCTCGGTGAATGTGGCGGCTGTGCAGTTCCCCCAGTTCATGCCGCTAACCTGATTCAGGCCGTTGACCAGATCGTAGTGATAGACCGGCTGCGTCGGGTATGCCGTGATCCGCGCGTCGTCCGAGACGTACAGCCACTGCAGGACGTAGCTGTAGTATCGGTTCGCCGGCGGATTCTGGTAGTAGAAATTCGGTGACTGATCGGTGGGCGCCCCGGTGATCGAATCAAAGATCCGCATGTCATAGAAGCAGATGCTCAGGCTGACGTCCACCCGGCGCCAGCCATTCGAATCGGCTGTGCCAAAGATGGCGGTGTGCTCGTTGGACAGGTTGGTGACTCCGACGCCCGCGCCCTTGGTGCCGTCCTCCCGGAAGAGATGGTTCTCGATCGTCCGGTTGTTGCCGTTGACGTGGTTGCCGAGCTGCCGGTAGTAGACCAGCACCCAGCGCGGGCCGGCAAGCGCGGTCTCCGTCGCCGTGCCGCTGACGAACAGGGCGATGAGGCCCGCGATCCAGTATCGGTACGGTTTTCCAATCCTTCGCGTTACGCGGAGCATTTATTGCCCTCTCCAATTCACATCCGCCCAGCGATGTATCAGATTGCGCCTGAAACAGACCCCTCCCATGTCACGATGGTTCACCGCAAACACAGGCAATGAGCCAGAGGCCTCCAGCGACTGTACCTATGATACCACCCCGCGTCTTCGGGAGAAAGCGGAATCCGTGTTTCCGCCGGCTTGGGCCGCATCCCGAAAAGAATGGCATGGCCAGGCCCCGGAAAACGCGATCTGCCCGCCGGCTTGGCTGCCGCCGCACGGCCGGGGCCCCTGATCGGCTCCGTGACACGAAAAAAGCTGTGCCGGCACCCCGCCGCCGGGCCAAGGAAGTGCATATGACTGGAATGCCTTGGCTGCTCCTGCGTGCCGAGGCTCGATGAGCCACATCTCGTTCCGCGCTGACGGTTTACCTGCTCTCGCGGGTCGCCGGCGATGCAGGGGCAAATCCAGCCCGCCACTGATCGTGCAGCCTCAGCAGCCGGTCCGCGAGATCCCGGTTCTGCGCACGAAGATTGACCTGCTCGGCGGGATCGGCCGAAAGGTCGGCAAGGAAGACGACATCATCGCCCGCTGCCCGCGTGGACCGCCCCTTGGACATGTTCATGAAACCGTTGCGGACGACCTTCCATTTGCCTTGCCGGACAGCCTGCTGGCCTTCCCACTCGAAAAACAGGTTCTCCTGCCCGGGCCTGGAGGCATCGAGCAGGAAAGGCATCCAGCTACGCCCGTCAATGACTCGATCGGTCGGCATGGACGCGTTGGTGATTTCGCCCACGGTTGCGAAGAGGTCCATGGCAACCGCGACCTGCTCCCGGGTCTGCTTGCCCGGCAGACGGCCGGGCCAACTGACAATGGCCGGCATGTGGATGCCGCCCTCGAACAGGCTCCTTTTATACTCTCGATGAGGAGCGTTGCTGCCGCCGCCTTCGCCCCGCGGCGATGGGTCGGCCGCTCCATTGTCACTGGTGAAAAAGACGAAGGTGTCCTCGAGTAGCCCCAGCTCTCTGACCTTGCTCATGATGGTGCCGATCGATTCGTCGAGACCGGCGACCATCGCCGCGTAGTCGCGACGCGGTCGGGGCAGATTCGCATACTGCCGGTGAAAGCTCGCGTGGGCCACCATGGGGTAGTGCGGGGCGTTGTAGGCCGCGTAGATCAGGAACGGCCGGGCCTTGTTCTCCTCGATGAAACCCACGGCCTCGCGGGTAATCAGGTCGGTCATGTGCCGGCCGTCCTCGAAGACCTCCTCGCGGTTCCGATAAAGGTCGTGGTAGTACGGCAGGCTGGCGTAGTACATGTGCGAAAACGAGTCGATGCAACTGGCGTGGTGCCCGAAGAACAGGTCGAATCCCTGGGAGTTCGGTTGAGTCTCGTGAGTGGACCCGAGGTGCCATTTGCCCAGCACGGCCGTGGCATAACCGCGGGGGCGGACCAGCTCTGCCAGAGTGATTTCGCTGGCGGGAATCCCTGGCTCGCCCATACCGGAAGCGATGTTCTTCTCCGTCGACATGCCGATGCGGTTGGGGTAGCGGCCGGTCACCAGGGCGGCTCGCGAAGGGGCGCAGATCGGCGCGGCGACGTAAAAGCTGGTGAGTCGAACGCCCGAACCGGCCAAGGCATCGATGTTGGGCGTCTGGATGTCCCGGCAGCCGAAACACCCCACGTCACCATGGCCCATGTCGTCGGCCAGGAACACGATGATGTTGGGTGTCCGGGCTGAGGCGGGCACGGTTGCGGCCATCAGCGGCAGTAGAATCGCGCAGGCAAACAGGATCCTCGTCATCACTTGTTTCTCCTGAGTCAGAGCGAGACTGTGTTGGCCCGCAGCCCATCATTTCCGCTGGGCCCTCGGCGGGACGACCGGGAAGCCCGACCGAGGGGGCTGTTTTCTGCGGGTCCAGAGACTCACAGGAATGGCCACCAGCAGGTTAACCACCAATGCCGCCAAGCTCATCCACTGAAAGCTGACCTGGCCGGTGCAAGCGATCAAGGCCGCAACGATGCATCCCGCCAATGCCCCGCAGGCCGCGCCCACCGGCGTGGCAAAAGGCACGAACAATGCCAGAACGAAAAGCATGAACAGCGGCGCGACGAAGACGTGGTTCGTGCGCACCGTGATTTCCATGATGTTCATGCCCTTGATCTGACCCATCAACAGGCTGACGCACACCGCCACCAGGCCGCTGACCACGGAGATGATCCGAGTCTGCTTGACCTGGGCGGCATCGGAATCGGCGGCGGGCTTTTTCCGAAAGCGGTCGATGAAATCGACGCTGATGACCGAGCAGGCGGAGTTGACGCCGGAAGACAGGCTGGACATCGCCGCCGCGAGCAGAGCGGCCAGGATGAGGCCGGTCACGCCCGGCGGCACGTGTCGGATGATGTACAGAGGGAACACGATGTCGGCGTTCTTCTCCATCGTTTCGGCGGGGAGGTACTCGGGATGAGCGGTGAAGAAAGCGAGCAGCGCGAAGCCCACGCAGGCCAGGAGCGAGGTGATGAGAACGTTGGACAGGCCGGTAACCAGGAACATGCGCCGGGCGGCCTTGGTGTCTCGCGTCGCGAGATACCGCTGGATAGCCATCTGATCGGAGCCGGCGGTGCCGATCCACCAGATGGTCATGAATACAATCGACCCGATGACGGTCACCCTGACCGTCGGATCGAGGCTGAAGAGCGGCTGGTGATCCCAGTTGGGCGACCAGGCGGTCGGCCACCACGGCCCGACTCCTCCCATCTTGATGCTGATCATCACAATCGTGAGAAAGGCGCCGCCTAGCAGAATCAAGGATTGGATGACGTCGGTCAGGACGACGGCTCGCAGACCGCCCATGCTGGTGTATGCAACGGTCAGCAGGCCGACGGCCGCAGCCACGATCGGCGTGACCCACACTGCCGCATCCGCCGGCAGATCCATCATGGTGACGATGATCTTCTCGGCGGTCACGTAGATAATGAGGGCCATCCACAGTGTGCGGGTGATCAGGAAGACGATGGCGGCAAGCAGGCGAAGACCGACCCCTAGCCGGGTCTCGAGTATCTCATAGGCGCTGGTGACGCGCATCTCCATGAATCGGGGTATGAGCAGGTAGCCGACAACGACATAGGCGACGGGGATCGAAACCATCGACCACAGAATCACCGGCCCCTTGCTGATCATCTCGCCGGGCAGCGCGAGATAGGTGATCGTGCTGAAAAGCGTGGCGAACAGCGAAAGGCCGACCGACGAGGACCGCATGCTACGCCCGCCCAGCAGGTAGTCCTCGCGGTTGCGCGTCCGACGGGCGTAGTAGACGCCGATGGCCAGCATGGCGAAACCGTACGCGGCGATAATCATCCAGTCGAGGGTGGTCAGACCATAGGGCGCCGGCGCGGGCGAAGGTGCGGATGCCGCCGTCTGGCCCCAGGCGCAAATGGGGAAGGCCAGCAGGCCCGCGATCGGCAGACATCCGATAAACAACAGTCTTCGGCAGAGCAGTCCTGTCCGCGCCACAACATTCTCCGAACAAGTGTGTCAGGGTGATCCACCGGCCTGGCGTCGATCGCCGATCAGCCGGCATGGAGCGGAATGATGGCCCTCTCGTTCAGATGCACACGCAGATGAGCCTTGGCTTCCTCGGCACGGCTCTCGAGAATCGCCTCCAGAATCAGCCGGTGCTCGGTCAGAGTCTTCTGCACGCGGGTCTCCCATGCGTGACCGCTGATGATCTCCGGGTGGATGATCGGCAGCGGAGCTCGCTGGTAAAGGGTGGCGAGGCGCTTATTGCCCGCCGCTTCGATGAGGGCCTCATGATACCGGCGATCGGCCTCGGCCACGCCGAGCACGTATTCCTCCCGCACCAGCCGTTCCAGTTGATCGCACGCGGTTCGCATGCTCTTCAGGTGACTGAGCGTGTTGTGCCCCGCCGCGATGATCCGCTCGATGGCCCCGCCTTCCAAAATGATGCGGACCTCGCAGATCTCGTGAATATCCTCGCGCGTCATGGTCGGAACGAAGTACCCCGTCTTCGGCCCCTTGGTCACGAACCCCTCGGCCTCCAATCGGGCGAATGCCTCCCGCAGGGCCGTGCGGTTGACCGACAGCTTCGTGGCCCAATGCGACTCGCGCAGCCGTTCGCCCTCTCGGACCTGCTGCAAAATGAGTAGCCTTCGGAGACGGTGGTAGGCCTGATCACGAAGCGAACCGTTTTGTGGAGGTGCTATTGACATTGGCCAACTCCGTATGTTAATGTTCTGCTCCAATAGAGTTTACAGAAACCTTCCGGTTTCGTCAACAGTGAGAGCCAAAAGGCTCATTTACTCCGCTAGCGACATGACTTACGTTGTGTAGCGAACTCAAGCGCCGGCCCGACGGAAGGGGGCTGAGCCGTCGATGCGGGTTCTCGCTTCAGTTGACTGTTTTTATCGGATGTTGCCGACCTTTCGCCCCTACGGGAACGCCGCGGGCCAGAAGACGGCTGAGGAGTCAAATGAGAAAAAGCACCATTAAGAGCAAACTGCTCCGCAAGCAGCCGACCATGTGTCTCCAGCTACATTTCACCGACCAGTCGGTGTTCGAGCTTGCGGCGCTCCTGGGCATGGACGGCATCTGGATGGACCTCGAACACCACCACTACAGCGTGGAGACGGCCAACGGGCTGATCCGGGCCACGAGAGCGTCCAGGTGTGACGTCATCGCCCGTGCCGGCAAAGGCGAATACATGCGTTTCGCGAGGCTCCTCGAGGCCGGCGCCCACGGCCTGATGTATCCGAGGTGCGACAACGCGGCCGAGGCGGCCGAACTGGTCAAATGGACCAAGTTCGCCCCCCTGGGAAAGCGAGGCTTCGACGGCGGCAACCCGGACATGCCTTATTGCGCTGTGCCCATGGCCGACTACATGAAGGCCGCCAACGACGAGACCTTCATCATCATCCAGCTCGAGGAACAGGCCGCGGTGGACCGGGCCGACGAGATCGCGGCGGTGCCCGGCGTGGATATCCTGTTCCTGGGGCCGGCGGACTTCACGACCCTCAGCGGCTTTCCCGGGCAGTGGGAACACCCCAAACTCTGGGATGCCTACAGGAAGCTCGCCAAGGCCGCCGAGAAGGCCGGCAAATGGTGGGGCACCCCCGCGTTCTCACCGGAGCACTGTAAACGCCTGATGGATCTGGGCGCGCTTTTCTTCTGTCACAGCGCGGACATCGTGATCTTCAAGGCCGGTGTCGAGAGCATCCAGAAGCAGTTCGCATCGCTCGGCTTCGGTTTCCAGAACCGGTTGGCGGCGGGCAAGAGCTATCTCGAAGGTTGCTGATGGCGGCAATCGGAGGAGGCGGTCATGGCACAGCATCGAATTCTGATCATCGGCGTGGGATCGATCGGCGAGCGGCATACGCGCACCTTTCAGCGCGCCGGGCGGGCGGACCTGAGCATCTGCGAGACCAACGGGCAATTACGCAAGACGGTTGCCGACCGCTACCGCATCGCGAAGGTCTACGCCGGGCTGGATGAAGCCCTGAATGACGGCCATTTCGACATCGGCCTGATCTGCACGCCTTCGAATATGCACATCCCGATGGCGACCCAACTGGCCAGGGCCGGCAAGCACGTGTTCATCGAGAAGCCGCTGAGCCTCAGCCTTGACGGAATCTCCGATCTGCTGAGAGTCATCAAGGAGAAGGGTGTGAAGTCGGCGGTGGCCTACACCTATCGGTCGCACCCGGCGCTGCGATCGATGAAAGAGGCGATTGACTCGGGCCGCTTCGGCGAGCCGGTGCAGGTGATCGGCACCTGGGGCCAGCACTTCCCGAAATATCGCCCGGCCTACCGCGAGATCTACTACACCAGCCGCAAGACGGGCGGCGGGGCGATCCAGGACGTGCTCACTCACGCGATCAACGCGGGGGAATTCCTGGTCGGACCAGTGAGCAGGCTCATGGCCGATTGCGGGCACCAGGTGCTCGAAGGCGTGACCGTCGAGGATACCGTCCATGTCATCACCCGCCAGAACGGCGACAAGGTCATGGGCTGCTACAGCCTGAACCAGCACCAGGCCCCGAACGAGAACACGGTGACCGTCGTGTGCAAGCGGGGCACTGCCAAGTGGGACCTCAACAACGCCCGGTGGATGTCCATGGCCGAGCCGGATGCCGGCTGGAAGACCGAATTCCAGTTCTCCTCCGAGCGCGACGACATTTTCGTCAACCAGGCGAACATCTTCATGGACGCGATGGAGGGCAGGGGCAGGTTCGCGTGCACGCTCGAGGAAGGCCTGCAGACACTGCGGGTCAACCTGACCGTACTTCAGGCTGCGGACAACCCCAACTGGCAATCGCTGGTGGCGATGCCCGAATGAGGGAATGACGAATGACGAAATCCGAATGACGAATGAATGACGAATGTCGAAGCACGAAGGATCGAGTGAATTGCCTTGGTGGGCCGGTGGGAATTGATCTCCTTCGTCATTCGTGCTTCGGGCTTCTTTCGTCATTCGGATTTCGTCATTCTGGTTTCTCAGGTGCAAAGGAGCTGAATCAATGACCGACGCTGCACAAGAACCCACCATTCAGGAAATGTTTAACCTCGCCGGCAAGGTTGCCCTGGTCACCGGTGCCTGCGGCTGGCTGGTCCAGTCCATGTGCCGGGCCCTGGCCGAGGCCGGCGCCAGCGTGGTCTGTGCTGAGATCCCCGCGGCCAAGGAGAAGGCCCACGAGGTGGCCAGGTCGCTGCCGGTCGTCGGCAACGCTAAACACTGTGTCACCGAACTGGACTACATGGACGCCGTGTCCATCGACAACTGTATGGCCGACGCGGTCAAACAAGCCGGTAAGGTCGACATCCTGGTCAACTCCGGCTACGAGCGCGTGACCTCCGACTGGCGGACCGTCAGCGGCGAACAGTTCACTCGGCAACTCCAGAACGCCACCGGCGTGTTCCTGCTGAGCCGGGCGATGCGCCAGCACGTGGTCGACCGAAAGGGCAAAGGCAGCATTATCAACATCGGCTCAATGTATGGTATCGTCGGTTCTTATCCGGACGCGTACAGCGACGTCCCGATGTGCAGCCCGGTCGCCTATCACTGCCTCAAAGGCGGAATTATCTCCATGAGCCGCCACATGGCCGTCTACTGGGTCGGCGATGGGGTCCGGGTCAACATTCTGAGCCCCGGCCCGTTCCCGGCCCCGAACGTCAGTCCGAAGATGGTCGAACGGCTCAGCAGCAAGAGCCCGATGAAGAGAATGGGCAAGCCGCACGAGCTCAAGGGCGCCCTGGTCTTCCTGGCCAGCGATGCCAGCAGCTACGTTACCGGCGCCAACATCGTGGTCGATGGCGGCTGGATGGCCTGGTAGATTATCCATGAACCTGCACTGGGTCGACTGGGCGATCGTTCTATCTCTGGTTGCCTTTCTCATTCTCACGGCCCGGTTCACCAGGCGGTACATGCGGGGGGTCAGCGATTTTCTCGCGGCCAACCGCTGCGGCGGGCGATACCTGATCTGCATCTCATCCGGCGGGGCGGAACTCGGGGCTGTAACCCTCGTCGCCTTCTGGCAGCAGTACACCAAGAGCGGTTTCACCGGCGTGTGGTGGATGCTGGCCGATTGGCCGCTGCTGTTTATCCTGGCTATGTCCGGCTGGGTCTTGTACCGCTATCGACAGACGCGGGCCCTGACCATGGCCCAGTTCCTGGAAATGCGCTACAGCCGGCGATTCCGCGTGTTCACCGGGTTCGTGGCCTTCGGAGCCGGCCTGGTCAACTACGGCGTGTTTCCGAGCATTAACGCCCGCCTGATCATCTATTTCTGCGGCCTGCCCGAGCACGTGAATCTGGGCGGGCTGTCCGTCGGGACGTTTCCGCTGGTGATGCTGGTGCTGCTGGGCCTGGCGCTCTTCTTCACTTTTGCCGGCGGCCAGATTGCCATCATGCTGACCGACTTCGTGCAGGGCATCTGTTGCCTGGTCGTTTTCCTGGTCGTGTGTCTGACGCTCTACTTCTGCATCGGCTGGGACACGATCAGCACGGCCCTGGTAACCGCCTCCGAACCGAAGAAGTCGCTGATCAATCCGTTCGACACGGGCAAAATCGAGGGCTTCAGCGTCTGGTTTTTCCTCGTGCAGTACTTTCAGTGGGTTTACCGCTGGAAGGCCTGGCAGGGTACTCAGGGCTTCAATGCCGCGGCCCGTTCTCCGCACGAGGCCCGCATGTCGGGCGTTCTCGGACAGTGGCGGTTCTTTGCCCAGCACATGCTCCTCCCGATCTTCGCCATCTGCGTGCTCGCGGCTCTGAACAGTCCTGAATTCACCGATCGTGTCAGCGGAGCCAGAGAGGTCCTGGACGGCTTTGCGGCCGATCGCATCCGATCGGAATTGACCGTCCCGCTGGTGCTCGGCAAGCTCCTGCCGGTCGGCCTGATGGGGGCCCTGGCGGCGGTGATGATGGCTGCCGCCGTTGCCACCGACCAGGCCTACCTGCACTCCTGGGGCAGCATCTTCATTCAGGACGTCATCATGCCCCTGCGCAAGAAGCCCTTCACGCCTGAGCAGCACCTGCGATACTTGCGGTATGCCATTTTCTCGGTGGCCGTGTTTGCGTTCGGCTTCAGCATGATCTTCAGGGATCTCGGCGACTACATCCGCATGTTCTTCTCGGCCACCGGGTCGATTTACCTGGGCGGGGCGGGCTGCTGCATCATCGCGGGCCTCTACACGCGCCGTGGCACGACGGCCGGGGCATGGGGGGCCATGATCACCGGCGTGGCCATGGCATCCACCTGGGTGATCTGCAACCGGATCGCGATTGTTGATCCGGCCACCGGGGGTGTCGGCAACTGGGTCCAGTCGGTCGTGTACCAGGTGCCCGCCCTCAGGCTGTTTGTCGACGTGGTCGGCATCCGCACCGACGGCCAGATCATGTCATTCTACATCGCAGCATCCGCCATCGCCGTTTACTGGGCGCTGTCGTTCCTGTCCTGGAAGCAGCCTTTCGACCTGGACAGGATGCTGCATCGCGGCCAGTACGCCGTCCGGGAGGACATCGTTCAGGGCGACGCTGAGGTCAGCGGCATCTGGAAATGGCTGGGTATCAACAAGGAGTTTACCCGCGGCGACAAGGCGATTTACGGGGCGTCGGTTCTCTGGGTACTCCTCTGGGGCGGCATATATGCCTTTGGTGCCGCTTACTATTTCCTGGTCAGGAAGATCCCCAACGAGTCCTGGCTGAGCTTCTGGTATGCGGTGATCTGGCTGACTTTTATCCTGGGGGCGATTATCGCTGTGTGGTTCCTGGTCGGCGGGCTGCGTGATCTCAAGGATATGCTTCGTCTCCTCCGCACCAAGGTCCGCGACGAATCGGACGACGGCACCGTCCGCCGGTAGGAGCGGCTTGCAGCCGCGATCTTGACGAGCCACGGGGTTTCTTGGACTGAGCCCGGCAGGCTCACCCCTCCGGTAGACAAGTGCGGCCCCTGGTTTCAAAACCCGGATGATGTCGGTATCATAGGGAGCCGCAGACTGACGTCGGGCATCCGGCGGAGGTCGTCGGGACTGTAGACCGCGTTTCCACTTCGAACGGCGGCAAGGGCATATGGGAGGACGATCATGTCGAACGAGAAGCTCACCAGACGGGAAATCATCCAGGACGGGGCGGCGATGGCGGCGGGGTTGGCCATCAGCTTGCGGATGGCCGGGGCGGCCGACACGCCGGGGACTCAGCCGGCGGCCAAGCCCAAGATCCTCAACTACAACCCGAACATGGAGTATCGCCGGCTGGGCAAGAGCGGCCTGATGATCTCGGCCATCAGCCTCGGTGGGCACTGGAAGCAGTGTCCCTATCGCCCCGGCACCGACGACTTCAAAAAGAACCGCCACGACGTGGTCAGCGCCTGCATCGAGGCGGGCATCAACTGCATCGACGCCTGCACGGGCGGTGAAGTGGTTGCCTACGCAGAGGCCCTTCGCGGGCGGCGCGACAAGATGTACATCAGCTACTCGTGGTATGAGCACGAGATGCGGTTCGAGCCGTGGCAGAAAGTTGACAGGCTTCTCGAAGGGCTGAACGAAGGCCTTAAGGCCAGCGGGTTGGATTACGTGGACATCTGGCGGATCACCTGCTACGAGCCAGGCGGCAAGCACACGCCCGCCCACGAGGAGATGACCATCAAGGCGCTCGAAGCCGCCAGGAAGGCCGGCAAGGCCCGGTTCATCGGATTCTCTTCGCACGATCGCGCTTGGCTCAACCGGATGGTCCAGACGCATCCTCAGGTGGACATGATCCTGACGCCGTTCTCCATCGGAACGAAGCGCAAGCCCGAGGACAGCATGTTCGACACCCTCAAGAAGCACGATGTCGGCATGCTGGGAATCAAGCCCTTCTCCAGTGGGGCAGTCTTCCAGTCCCGGGGGGCGATTAACCCGGCGACCCAGGAGAAGGATGATGAACAGGCTCGCATGTCGCTGCGATACGTGCTTCGGGAAAACGTTCTCACCGCGGCCATCCCCGGCATGATCAGTACCGACCAGGTCAAGAACGCGGCCAAGGCCGTCACCGAGCGGCGCCAGTTCGACAAGGCCGAGGCCCTGAAGTTCGAGCAGGCCGTCAAAGACATGTGGGCCAACCTTCCCGAGGAGTACCAGTGGCTGAAAGAGTGGGAGTGGGTGTAAGGCGATGAGTCGATTTGTTCGCGGCGGTGCCGGCCGGGCGGTTGTGCCCGTTGTTGTTCTCCTCGTTGCGGCCGGCGGCCTGGGCTATTGGCGTTTCTGCCCCGCGCGCGGCAAGCCCACGGCCGGTCATGCCCTTGCGGCGGCGGTCACGCAGACGGACAACTCCGCCTGCCTGGTCTGCCACGCGGACTTCGAGGCCGAGGAACTGGTCGTCGTCCACCTCGAGGCCGGCATCGTCTGTGCGTCCTGCCACGGCGAGTCGGAGGTCCACCGGTCGGACGAGTTGAACGTTGCTCCGCCGGAGGTGCTCTTTGGCGGTTCTGAGATCGATCTGTTCTGCAAGGGCTGTCATCCGGCCCACAAGGACCAGGGCAAGTACGACGACTTCCTCAAGGAGTGGGATAGCCGTCGCCGGCCCAACGCCCGCCTGATCACCGCCGACTCCCTCTGCACCGACTGCCACGGCAAACACGTCATCCTGGACCCATTCCTGCAGGTCCCCGACTAAATGCAGCTTTAGTCCAGCGGATTCGGCAGGTCTCGTTCTGCCCTGCCTACTCCACCTTCCACTCCGTCAGTTCATCCTCGGTTTCGATAAACCGTCCCATTGGGGTGGCTTGC
Organism: uncultured Planctomycetales bacterium; assembly: GCA_964586235.1. Taxonomy (GTDB): domain Bacteria; phylum Planctomycetota; class Phycisphaerae; order UBA1845; family PWPN01; genus JAUCQB01. The sequence continues at coordinate 56,277 of CAZPIO010000003.1, read as the reverse complement.
GACCAGTCGGTGAGGCCGAATCTGATGTGGCCGCCGGTGAACGTGGCCAGCAGGTTGCGGTCGCCTTTCTGGCGTGCGAGCTCGATGCCCATGGCGCCGGGCCAGAAGGCGCGGCGTTTGGCGAAGTCGAATTTGAGGTTGGTGTCGCTCTCGATGATCCAGTTGACCGTCTTCTCGTTGCGGACCTTGGCCTTGACCGTCAGGAACCACTTGCCCTTTCTGAAGAACAGGTTCGATGACTCCAGGCTGCCCTGCGGATGGCCGCCTTCGAGGCGGGGCTCATAACCGCCGGCCGGGCCGACGCAGATAGGGCCGTGGTCTTCCCAGTGCTTGAAGTTTTGGGTCGAGGTCATCGCGATGCACGAGGCCCCTTCGCGCGTGTTGGCGGTGAAGATCATCCAGTAGCGGCCGTCGTGCTCGCAGATGCTCGGATCGCGGCAACTCGAAATCTCATCCGCCCGCCAGTGGGCCCAGGCCTTGTCCCTACAGGGCGAGATGGGGTTGCTCTCCCAGCGGCGCCAGTCGAAGAGGTCCTTGCTGGACGCCAGGCCGATGTTTTGCGAGATGTGCCGGTTCAGCCCGGTGTAGGCCATGATGAACTCGTCGCCCCTGCGGATGACGCAGGGAGCCCAGACGTGGGCTTCTTCCCAGGTCCCCGGCCGTACGAGCATGACCGGGTCGTGGACCTCCCAGTTGACGAAGTCGGCCGTCGAGGCGTGTCCGAAGAAGATCTCGTGGCCGGGGTAGAAGGGCGTGCCTTCCTGCAACCGCCGTTCGATGTAGAAGGCGTGCAGGCGGCCCTTGAAGTCGGCCACGCCGAAATCGGCGCAGTTGCCGCCGACCGGACGGAAGCCCGTCTTGACAATGTCGACTTTTCGCTGGCGGTAGTTGCGGTCCCGCATCGCAAAGAGGGTTCGCTCGAACTCGATGTTGTTGCCGCCAGCCGTCTCCTGCGAAAACGCCGTCGGGGCAACGGCCAGCGTTACCGCGCCTGACCCCGCCAGACGCAGAAACTCTCGTCGGCTGAGCGCCACGTGGTAGGATCGTTTTGTTCTTGACATCATCGGGCTCCGCCTGGCGTCAAACGCGAACCGATTGTCCTGTTCGAGCGGACTCCTTCTCGAGCAAGGCCACGCGCACTGCCTCGCGGCTTTCGGCCGGCGTGCTGATCGTCGGACCCGCCCCGCGTTCGATGCATCCAAGGAAATACTCGATCTCGTTAAAGTAGCCGTCGTTCGGGGCCATCGCCGGGGTCTCGGCCGAGCCGTCCTGTTTGAAAACCGTCAGTGGCTTGCCGCTGCTGAGCTCGAACAGCACGGCCGCCTTCTCGAACCGGGCCGTGAAACCCATGTTAAAGCCGAAGGCCGGCGGCATGTCCCAGAAGCCCTCGATCTGCACCACCAGGTCCGGCCGATAGTGCCACAGCGAATGAACCCGGTCGGGCGAGCCGTCCCGCTCGCAGGTCTGGGCGGTGATCATCTGCGGCGTGCCCAGCAGGTGAAGGGCCCAGTCGGTATCGTGTACGTGCAGGTCGAGAATCGCGCCGCCGGACAGCTTGGGGTCCAGGAGCCAGTTCTCAAGCGAATACGTCGGCGTGCTGGCCTGCCGGCGGAGGCACAGGGCCTTCAACCTGCCGAATCGGCCGTCGTCGATCGCCTGCTTGAGATACACGCACTCCGGCCAGAACCGGATGCACTGGGCAATCATGAAACGCCCCTTGGCCTTGCTGGCTGCGGCGAGGACCTTGTCGCATTCCTCGACGGTCAGGGCCATGGGCTTCTCGCAGAGGACATGCTTGCCCGCGTGCAGGGCGGCGATGGCCATCTCGGCGTGCAGGTACGTCGGCACACAGATGTCCACCATCTGCACCTTCGGGTCCGCAAGCAACTCGTGCCAGTCCGCGTATTGGCGAATGTCGCCCAGGTCTCGCTTGGTGCCCTGGGCGTCGGCAATATTGCCGCCGACCTTCGACCAGTCGCCCGCCCGCCGGTCCGCCTCCTTGTCGCAGAGGGCGACGACCTTGGCCTTCTGGGTGAGCTTTTCATACTGGTTGAAATGATTCCGTCCGATGAACCCGGCTCCGATCAGACCGACGCCGATCATGATGTGTCTCCTCTCGTTATATGGCGGGGCTGACTGCACCGACCCGCCGTGACCACGGCCGGCCCCTGATATACGCGGCGGGGCCGGCTGCTTGGCGTTTCACTCCCGCCGCGATAATCTACAGCGCCTCGCCGAATGATGCGACAAGAGGTTGTCGCACGTCAAGAACGGCTGAGGGGCTGGTCGCGAGAGCGGAAACGGTTTCCCATGATCAGAATCGCAGTCACGGCGAAGGAATTCGACAAGGCCGCGGAGGTCTTTCGCCAGGCGACGACGGTGGGTCTGGAGTGTCTGCGGGCCCCGTCCGAGGAGGCCGAACTGGCGGGAATGATCCGCGCCCAGGGGGCCCGGCATGCCATCGTGGGCGTTGAGAAATACGTTGACCTGCTTTACGAAGCCTTGCCGGCCGGGGGCGTTCTCGCTCGATTCGGAGTGGGGCATGACGGCATCGACAAGGACAAGGCGACGGCACGCGGAGTCATCTGCACCAATACCCCCGGCGTCCTCGATGACTCGGTGGCCGAAATGACCATTGCCCTGATTCTGGCGGCCGTCCGGCACGTGGCCAGGGTTGCGGTCGAGGTCAGAAACGGCCGGTTTGCCCCGATGGTGGGCATCGAGCTGGCGGGCAAGACGCTGGCCGTGATCGGCTGTGGGCCGATCGGGCGGAAGGTCGCACGGATCGCAGCCCGAGGATTCGGGATGCGTGTCGTCGGGTGTGACGTCGCCGACCTGGACGTCGAGCAGATGAAAGCGGAGCACGGGTTCGCCGAGATCGGCAAGGACTTCGGCGCTGCCGTTGTCGCTGCAGACTTTGTCAGCCTGCACATCCCGAGCACCCCCGCTACTCGCCACTTCATCAACCGCGATCGCTTGGCGATGATCCCGGCCGAGGCGTGGTTGGTCAACACGGCTCGCGGTGCGGTGCTCGACGAGTCGGCTCTGTTTGATGCTCTCTCGCAGGGCAGACTGGCCGGGGCTGCATTAGATGTTTTTGAAGCCGAGCCGTACAAGCCGGTCGCCCCAGACAAGGACCTTCGCAAGCTTGATAACCTGTTGATGACGCCGCACGTGGGCAGCAGCACGCGCGAGGCCTGCAACCGCATGGCCGAGCGGGCGCTCACGAACATAGAGTTGGCCGAGGCCGGCCGTTTCGGCGAAATGGATGTGCTTAACCCGGCCGTGATCCGAGGGAGGTCGTGATGAAAAACAAGCTGCGTCAGGCGCTGCTCGATCGAAAGCTGTCGCTGGGGGCGTGGATGCAGATCGGCCACCCGGCCTGCGCTGAGATCTTCGCCCGCGCGGGTTTCGACTGGGTCTGCGTTGACCTGGAGCACGGGGCCATCGATCTCGAGACCATGGCCAACATCTTTCGTACGCTCGACGGGTTTGACTGCGTGCCCGTGGCTCGCCTGCCGCTCAACGAGCCGGTATGGATTCACCGCACCCTGGATGCCGGAGCTCGCGGCATGATCATCCCCATGGTCAAAACCGCCGCCGAGGCCGAGGCCGCCATCCGCGAGAGCAAGTACCCGCCGCGCGGCGTCCGCGGCTACGGCTACAGCCGGGCCAACATGCACGGCATGGACTTCGCCGAGTACATCGCCTCGGCCAACGACGAGATCGCCATGATCATGCAGATCGAGCACAAGGATGCCATCGCCAACATCGATGCGATCCTGGAAGTGCCGGGCGTCGATGGCGTGTTCATCGGCCCGCTTGATCTGAGCGGTTCGATGGGCATCACCGGCCAGCTCGATCATCCGCAGATGGTCGCGGCCCTCGACAAGTACCGCGCTGCCTGCAAGAGCCACAAGATGACCGCCGGGACGCACATCGTCCGGCCGAACGAGCAGAACATCCGCAAGGCAATCGACGATGGCTACACCCTGATCGCGCTGGGGCTGGACAACGTGTTCCTCGACGAGGGAGCTAGGGCGGGTCTCAAGGCGGCAGCGCGGTAGGGCGGGCTTTGCCCGCATGCACGTTCAGCGTCAGGCCGGAGGCTTGGCACAGGAGTAGCCGGTGGCATCGCCACCGGATTGGAGTCGCGCTCGCACAGCCTGAAGGCTGGAAGCCTTCAACCGGGCTTGGTTCGACCCCTTCAGGGTCGGGTAGATGAAAAGTGTCTTGGCCTCGGCAGTGGCGCTCCGCTTGCTGCCGGCTGCTATTGTGCGAGGCCTCCGGCCTCACGGGCGCCGACTTCGCTGAACAGGTGCTTGCCCGCCAACCTCCTTGTTGTGTGGAGTTTCGATTGTTGCAGGGTGCTCCACTACTGCCGATTGACGAACGCGTGGAACGCTTCCGCCGGTACTACAACCGCGCGAACGATCGCCCGCTGCTGGGGTTCTACGTTCGCAGCGAGTACCCGCTGTTCCGTTACCCCGCGACGGGATCCCTGCCCGGTGATCGCCCGCTGACGCCCGACGATTTCGACGTCGCGCCGTACCTCGACGACTGCGATCAACTGTTCGCCGAACATGAGGCCTGTGGCGGCGACTTCATCTGGAGCGCCAGCGCGTACTGGGGTATTCCGTGGCTGGAGGCGGCGTTGGGCTGCCCCATCATCGCCGACCACAACACGGGGTCGATCCGATCAGAGACACGGGCGGCATTCTCAGGTCCTGAGAGCATTCCCGACTTCGATTCGAATGCCCCCTGGATGCGAAAAGCCGTGGAGTTCATCAATCGCATGGCTGAGCGGAGCGCCGGACGCTGGCCCATCGGCACGACCCGCATGAGAGGCATCGCCGACCTGCTCTCGGCCCTCTACGGCGGGGATGCGTTCATCTACGTCATGATGGATCGGCCGAATGAGGTTCGTCAGGTTGCCCGGCGGTTGACCGATTTCTGGATCGCGTTCGGCCGGCTGCAACTCGATCGCATACCACTCTTCCACGGCGGCGTCGGCTCGTTCTATTACCACATGTGGGCCCCGGCCGGGACCATCTGGCACCAGGAGGATGCGGCCGCGTTGCTGTCGCCGGACTTGTACGCTGAGTTCATCCGCGAGCACGATCAGCGCATCGCCGAATCGTTCGCCGCATGCATCATGCACCAGCACCCGACGGCGTTTGTGCCGACGGACTTCTATCTGGAAATGCCCTTTACCGCTTTGGAACTGCACATTGACGAGGGCGGCCCGGATGCCGAAGCTTTGGAGCCGGTGCATCGCAAGATCCTGGCTCGCAAGCCGCTGCTGATCTGGGGGCATCTGAGCGAGATCGACTTGGACCGTATCTTCAAGCGATTGCCGAAGGCGGGATTGGCGGTGATGACCTGCGTCGATGGGCCCGAGCAGGCCGGGCGGTTGTGGCGGCGGTACATTCGGTGAGAATGTGCGATCCCCCACCCCTTTGACCCGCTTGCGCGGATCAAAGGGATGGGGCACCCTGCGGAGATACATTGGCTGAGACGGCCGAGTCGTTTCTTGGGAGGTCTGGAATGGCGGATCGATCGGATATGGGCACGGACCCCGGGCCGAAGCTGGCGTGGTATCAGGGTGTCAGCAGGTATCAGTGGTGGGTGTTCGCCGTCGGGGCGATGGCCTGGCTGTTCGATTGCGCGGACTCGCGGATGTTCTCGCTGGCCCGGGCTCCGGCCTTGGCGGACCTGCTCGGCGTGCCCCAGGTCGATAAGGCGGTGGAGTTGTACGGGAATTACGCGACAGCGGCGATGATGGCCGGCTGGGCCGTCGGCGGGCTGTTCTTTGGGATCGTCGGCGACCGCTGGGGACGCGTGCGTACGCTTTCGGTGGCCGTGCTGGTGTACTCGGCATGCACCGGCCTGTCCGGTTTGGCCATGCACTGGTACGATTTCTGCCTCTATCGCTTCGTCATGGGTGCCGGAATCGGGGGGGCGTTCGCAACGGCCGCCACGCTGATCGCCGAGACCCTGCCCGCGCACGCCCGGACCTTCAGCATGGGACTGTTTTCCGCGCTATCGCTGTTCGGGAATATCCTGGGGCTTGTCCTGGCTGGCTGGGTTTTCCCCGCCGATCAGCGCCTGCTGGCAGGCGTGTTTGGCGGCCAGGGTGTGGCGGGCTGGCGGCTGGTCTTCTTCGCCGGAGCGCTGCCCGCCCTGATGGTGGTCCTGATCATGCGTACCCTGCGGGAGTCTGAAAAGTGGCAGGAGGCCCGCAGGACCGCCCGCGAGAACCTGGGGCGCCAGCTCGGCGACCTGAGGGGCATGTTTGCCCATCCGCGCTGGCGACGTCACTCACTGGTGGCGGTGGGACTGGCGACGGCGGGCATCGTCGGCGTGTGGGGCGTGGCCTTCTTCTCGCCCGAACTGATCAACGACGCGCTGACTCCATCGGCCCTTCGCGGCCAGCAGCTCCCGCCCGAACTGAAAGCCCACATCGGGCACGTGAAAACCCTGGCCTCGGTGCTGCAGGACCTCGCCGGTTTCCTGGGCATCCTGACGTTCACCACCCTGGCCGCCCGCTGGGGACGGCGACCTACCTTCGCGGCTGCGTTTATCGGTTCATTTCTGGTCACTGTGTTCGTCTTTCTCACCCTGCGGTCGGAGTGGCAGGCCTACGTGATGCTGCCGGCCCTGGGCTTCGTCACCATCAGTGTCATGGGCGGTTTTGTCATTTATTTCCCGGAAATCTACCCTACGCGGTTCCGCTCGACCGGTACGGCTCTCGGGTACAACCTCGCACGGTTGTCGGCCGCCGCCGTGATGCTCATGGGCAACAGCATTCGCGATGGGCTGCGCCATCTGGAAGTGGCAAACCCCTTCCGCGTGGGAGCGGCGGTGCTGGCCGGCGTCTACCTGCTGGGCCTGATCGTGCTGATCTGGGCGCCCGAAACGAAGGACCAGCCGCTGCCCGAGGAATAGCGGGCCTCGATTGGAGAGCGGATTCTGCATGTACCCGACACTCGACCAGATGCTCGACATGCTCACCCTCGATTCGGCCCGGATCGAGGTCGGCCGTCAACGTCAGGAGGCTGTCTGGAGGGGACAGGCCCCGGATCGCGTGCCCATCCTGCTCGGCCGCAGCGAATCGCGGCAGGTGATGGACAAGGTTGGCCCGCAACACCTTCGCCTCTGCGAGCATCAGCTCCGCGGCGGGCGGCCGGTGCCCGAGTACTGCGGCTTCGATCATTACACCTTCCGCGAGCAGTTCGAAGATCCCCACAAAATGCTTATCGAGTCGCTCTGGGACATCATCGGCTGGGCCCGCACCCCGAGCGATGCGCAGCTCTCGCTTCGCCCCAATTTCGGCGTCGGTACGCTGGCGAGCGTTTTCGGCTGCAAAACAGACATGGGCGAAAACGACATGCCGTGGGTAAGCGAGCGGCCCGCGAAAGAAACGCTGCCCCATGTGGATCTCGATCATCTCGATCGTGCGGGCTTGATTCCACGAGTCATCGAATTCATCCAGATGGCCCGGGCCGCACTCAAGCAATTCCCGGACGTTCACGTGTTCATGCCGGACCTCCAGGGGCCGATGAACACGGCGTTCCTCCTTCGTCAGCAGGATGTGTTCATGGAGATGCTCGACGAGGAGGACTACTTCCACCGCCTCATGCGGACCGTCACCGAGGTGTTCATCCGCCTGACGAAACGATTCAAGCAGGAGTTGGGTGAACCGCTCGACGGCGGCTATCACGGGGCCATGTACATGGTCGGCGGCGGTGTTCGCGTGGTGGATGACGTGAGCATCATGCTCTCGCCGGAACACTACGTGCAGTACTCGCTGCCCTACGTGCGGCAGTGCATGCAGCCCTTCGGCGGCGGCTGGATACACAGTTGCGGCAACATCTCCCATCAACTCGACGCCTATCTCGGGGCGCCGGAGATCAAAGGCATCAACTTCGGCGAACCGGAGTACTACGACTTCGCCACACTGTTCCCCAGACTCACCGCCATGGGCAAGTTCTGCTACGGCGGCCCGGTCCGCGAACCGGGCGAGTCAGTGCCTGCCTACCTCGAACGGACGGCCGCCTGCCTGGGTGCCGCCCGGACCTGCCTGATCTTCCAGCCCCGGGTGCGCGGACAGGACATGTCCGAAGGCGATTGGCCCGCCCCGGAGGACACGCTGATCCTGTGGGACCGCCTTACGAGTTGAACCTTCGCATGTCGTTGCGCATTTCACGATCGGTCTGTTGGCACAACTGGCTGATCTGTGTAGACTGACCGACCTGTGGTCGTCTTGGTACAGGAGGTGCTGTCATGCTGCAACGGCTGATCGGTCAGGCCGCTGCGGGCGTTGTTCTGGCCTTGTACGGGTGTGCGGCCTTGGCTGGAGATGAGCGCGGGGGTCCCATCGTTCGCCTCAAACCAGGTGTGGCTCAATTGTTCATCGATGACGAAATCATCGACACGCAGCACGGCCTTGAGCGGCGCCTCCACTGCCCCGCGAAGGATAACGGCGGGAACGAGCCGGTCATCGCCGCCCCTGAGCCCCGCACGACCATCCTTGCCTACGGCAGCATCGTTTTCGACACCAGGCTGAAGAAGTACGTGATGTTCTCCCAGGGTTTTGTCGAGCGGCACATGTACCGCTTCACCTCTGACGACGGCCTGAACTGGGACACCGGCGAGGGTGGCAAGTTCGAAGAGATCACCTTCGCCCCGCCGCCGGAGAAGGAGTCCGGTGCGGTCGGCAAACCCGGCATCGACGTGTTCTCATGCTTCTACGACACCCGGGATGCCGAGTGGCCTTACAAGGGCTGGCTCTACTACGCCAACTATGGCCCCAATCGCGAGGGCATCTACTACGTGCGCTCCGGTGACGGCCGCAAGTGGGACCGGCTCAACTTCGTGGTCAACGCCTGGGCCGGGCCGGGCGACACCAGTGCCCAGCGAGTCGAACAGGATGGCAAGGTGGTCTACGGACCGGGCGACGTGACCCTGTTCTATCACGATCCGATCGACAACCGTTTTCTCGGTATCTTCAAGTTCTTCACCAACGAGAAGGTCGGTCCGGCGGGCAGCAACCTGCGCAGCCGTGCCTATGCGTTTCTCGATCGGCTCGATACGCCGGTTGATACCAGTCGTCTCACGCGGATCGCGCTGCTTCCCCCGGCCGCCCAGGCCGGCGGCAACGAGCCTGCCGACGAGTTTTATGCCAGCACCGCCTGGCGGTACGAATCGATGTGGCTCGGCGGCCTGAAAATCTGGCACGGCCAGGGCGATTATTCCTATTCCGAAAACGGCTGCGCGTTCTTCAAGCTCGTCGCCGGCCGTGACGGGCTCAACTGGCACAAAGTGCCGTTCAAGAACGATTCCGGTGTGCCGGAAGTCTTCATCCCGAACGGCAGGCAGGGCGGCAACAACGGCCGTAACGACGGCGGCTACATGAGCGAGTTCAGCCAGGGCCCGCTGCGGATCGGCGATGAGCTGATCTACTACTACAGTGCTTCGTCCTGGGGCAAGAACGCACCGCCGGACAAGCGCATTTTCGGAGGCGGTATCTTCAGAGCCCGGCTGCGAATCGATGGATTCGTGTCGGTGGTTGACGGCACGCTGACCACCAAACCGCTGTTGACGACCGGCGACGATCTGACCATCAATGCAACCGGTCCGGTTTCAGTGGCTGCAATGGATGTCGATGGCAAGGTGCTGGGTGAAACAGCCGTCTCGGGTGACTCCCTGCATCACCGGGTTCGATTCGAGGGCAGGGCACTGGGTGACCTGGCCCGCGGCAAGCCCTTCAGGTTGCGGTTTACTGTGACGCCGCCCGGTCATCTGTATTCGTTCACGGTACGCTGAAAGTCACCGTGCCTGTTGATGGGCGATCATGACTGGAGAGCGACTGCATGAGAACGACGAACCGTATGGCTCTGGCGGGTGTGCTGATCTGCTGTTGCCTGGCTCCGGCTGCCTGGGCCGCCGAGGCCGTCAACATCGGTTCGGTTTCATCCGAGCAGCCGACGACCCTGTACCTGGTCCCGAACTTCCATCCCGGGTGCATGGGCTGGCTGGCCCGCTACAGCGAAGAACGCAACTACTGCTTGTACACCTACCTGGCCCATCTCGATCGCGTCGCGAAGGACCCGAGCTACAAGTTTGCGTTCTCGGAGATCCCCCATCTGATCACGATGATGGAGTACGAGCCGAAGCGGTTCGACGAACTCCGGCAGCGAGTGAAAGAAGGCCGGGTCGAGTGCGTCAACGCATTCGTTCTGGAGCCGACCATCAGCCTGTCGGGCGGCGAGGCCCTGGTGCAGCAGGGAGTGCAAGGTCTGCGATGGTACAGGCAGATTATGGACCTGCAGCCGCGGTTCTGCTGGATGATTGACACGTGCGGCTGGCACGAGCAAATGGCCCAGATCGTATCCGGGCTGGGCCTCGATGCTTTCGTCTACTGCCGATACAACCCGACGGGCGCAATGACCCAGCCCAGCGGCGCGCCGCACGGCCCCAGACAGGAAGTCACCTTGCACTGGATCCAGTCGCCTGACGGCACAAGAGCCTTGGCCGTCAGCACGGGCCACTACTGCGATCCAAGCTTCGCCGGCGTGTTCGAGAGCCGGACGCCGCTGGCTCCGGACGCTCTGCGCAACGTGATTAATAAGGTTCGGGAGAATAGAAAGAGATTCCCGATGGGCGCGCCCATCCTGCTCCTGGGCGGCGAGCAGGACTACTCGGGGCCATTCCGCTATGAAAACTACCCAGCCGAGCTGATTGCCGCCTGGAACAAGGCAGCGCCGGATCTGCAACTGCGCATGGCAACACCGAGCGACTATCTCGACGTGATCCTGCCCCCCCTCCGGGCCGGCCAGTACCAGATTCCCACGGTTACTAGCGGATCGGCCATCTACGGCTGGACGTCCTTCTGGATGAACATGCCGATCGTCAAGCAATGGTATCGCCGTGCGGAGCATGGCTTGCAGGCGGCCGAGGCCTTGGCCACGATTGCCACGCTCACCGGTTCTGTTGCCTATCCTTCCCAGGAGTTCGCCAACGCCTGGCTGCTCATGGCACTGAACATGGACCGCAACATCCTCTGGGGCGTTGCCGTGGACGGCTCGTTCCGCGACAGGGAAAGCTGGGATACCTGCGACCGCTTCGAATATGTCGATTCGGTCGTCGCGGCATCCAACGGGGCAGCTTCTGGCAGCCTCGTGAGACAGGACCCAGACGCCGTGACGCTGTTCAACCCGGTGAACTGGGCGAGAAAAGGGCCCGTGGAACTGACCCTGCCGCCGGGCCGAGTGCTGGCAGGTGTGGACTGCCAGTTGCTCGAAGACGGCCCGACGCTGCTGGCCAGGATGCCGCTGCCGTCCGTGGGCCTCGCTGCTGGCAGACTGGAACAGGCGGGTTGGCTGCCGCCGGCCAGGACCGCCTTGCCCGATGTCATCGAGACGCCGCACTATTTCGCGAAGCTCGACGCGGCCACCGGGGCGCTGGTCAGCCTGAGAGTAAAACCCTCCGGTCGGGAGATGCTCGGCGGCCCGGCGAATGTCTGTCTGGCGGAAGAGAAAGGTGACCCGCACTTTGTGCCGGAGAAGGCAAAACGCAAGCTGCTGGCGAATTCGAACCAGCACGCACCCTTCATCACGGTCACAACCGGTAAGCTGGCTACGATCGTCGAGATGCGCGGTCCGTTTCACGGAGGGGGCGAGTTGCGGCGGGTCATCCGCTTCTACAACGAATCGCCGCGCATCGATTTTGTGACCGAGACCAACGGCCTGCACGAAAAAACCGTCCTCTCGGTCGAGTTCCCCTTGGCCGACGATGTCACCGAGATGCGTCGCGGCATTCCCTACGGGTTTTCTCGTGGCGATTGCGTCAACGGAGTCCCAGGCGTGACCGCAGTCACCAAGGGTATCCTGCCCGCTATCCGCTGGTCGGACTATTCGTTCAGGAGCGGCGGCGGACTGGCCATTCTCGACCGGGGCGTAACCGGGCGCGAACTCGTCGGCAAGACCGCGATCCTGCTGCTCCACAACGTCTGCGAGACCTACTTCAAGTTCCCCGCAACCTGGATGGGTGATCAGCGAAAGCAGAGCTACGCCTATGCCATCCTCCCTCACGAGCGGGACTGGGATGGGGTGAACGTCGCGCGGCTGGCGTGGGAGTACAACAGTCCCGTAATCGTCGCCGCCGGTTGCCCCGAGTCGGTATCGAAGTCGTTTGTCGAGACGTCAGACAACGTCATTGTCGAAGCACTGCGATGCGATTTCGATCAGATCGAGATGAGGCTGGTGGAATGCCTGGGCAAGGACGGCCGTGCGTGGGCAAAGGTGAACCTCCCGCACACAACCGCCGCACTCACGGACCTCCTGGGCCGAAAGCCCGAGGCGCTTCCGCCGGGTCAGCGGTACGAGTTTGCCGTCCGGCCGCAGCAGATCGTCACCATGCGACTGCGCACCGGGCAAACCGTTCCGCCTGTTCAGGCGCTCAGGAGTTTTGACACCGTGGTTCCCCAGGGTAAGCGGGCTTACATGCGCACTGCCCGCAATCCGAAGCTGATCGGGCATCCGCCCAAGGCGCCGCAATGAGATGCCGGGCGATGGGCCCAGTGGCTACCAGCATGAAATACCGCTTAACGAGGGTTGGTCGATGCATGGAATAACGGCGAACCGCAACTGCGTTGCGGCGATTGTGATGACGCTGGCCGCGTCCGCGCCGGCCATGGTTCCCAAGCACGTCCTCTTGGATGCCCATTTCCGTCCCGATGAGGCGTTTCCCGACTACGCTATCTACTGGCACGAGGGCTGGACGACTCCGGACGGCGAGATTGACAATACCAGATATGAGGGATTCAAGGAGCCGCTCGGCGGATCAGTGCATGTCTACCTTAAGAACAACTCGGCCGAGCCGCTGGCGATCGAAGATGTCTTGCTGGACGGTATCAGCCTCAAACGGGTGATCGTTTTTTCCGAACAGCGGAAGAACCGCAAGCCCGCGAGCATCTACTTCGCCAATCTGCCGCGGGACATGATGGATCGGCTCATTTCGCTGGGCGAGCCCATCTGGTGGAAGGTCGATCCGGTGCGGATTGCACCCGGGGGAACCGGCGAAGTTGTCGTTCGGTTGCGGCAGGTGCCCAAGCGGCCAACCCTGCCGCTGGCCCTCCAGCACGCGGGCGGCCGGATCGCGGCTTCGGTTCAGATCCGGGACCGGCACCCGCGGGTGGCGGGGGCTTCGTTTGACGAGCGGCGAGATATGTTGTTTCTCTACTTTCGCTACCCGGGCCGTAGAGGGGCTGCGCCGGCGAAAATACTCGTCGACGGGATCGATGTGGGCAGTCTCGCCGTGGTCGGACGGGACGCGGAAGCCGACGTGATGCCCGCAGTGGTCAGCCTGACCAAGCCCTTGCCGGTCGCCTCCTTCCACTGCGTTCAGGGTGTCTATGACGACGGCGCGGTGGCCTCGGCGGGCGTTCGAGTATGGGCCGACGAATTCGCCTACGGCATGTGGGGCGGCAAGCAGAGCAAGGCGGACGACATCAGCGTGGGCCGGAGCTACGTGAACGAACTGGTCGCCCACAACATCAACGTGCAGATGCCGCAGGCGGGTTCGGCGGCGGTCCAGGCGTACCACAAGAGTCCGGACGGCCAGCGGCACAGCAAAGCGCTGGGTTTTCGCACGGTCATTGACGAGCCTGAGAAATGGGGCCAGAAGGACCCGTACCTGTTCTTCATCCACGATGAGCCGGACTGTGCCGATTTCCGCTTCGAGGGCATCCCCGAGAACAAGAAGATCGGGGCCCTGGCGATGTGGACGCTCCAGCGATCCGGCGAGTTGCGCAAAGCGGATGCCGGCCACCTGCAATTGCTCAACGTGGATATGACCTACAAGCCGCAGAACTGGTACATCTACGGGCAGGTGCCCGACGTGCTCGCGGCCGACCCGTATTACCAGAACCGTTTGCGGACGGCGTATCAGGAGCACCCCGAGCGGATCAAGGTCTACAGCAAGGCGACCTATGTGTACGCGGTGGCTGACGTCTGCCAGTCGGCCTGCGAGCCTCATCCCCTGCACATCATCCTGTACGCCAGTTGTCACGTGGACAACAAGGAGAAACGCCGCTTCCGCTTCGCGACTCCGCCGGAGAAGCGGATCGAGGTCTTCTATGCTCTGGGCGCCGGGGCCAAGGGCCTGTCCTACTGGTGGTACACGCCGGCTGACAAGGGCGAAAAGTTCGCATACGGCGTCGGCGCGGCCGTTGAGGACAAAGATCCCGGGGCCGCCGCCCTATACAAAGAGATCGGCCTGCTGGGGGGCGAAATCCGCACTGTTGGTCCCGTGCTGTTGAATAGTTGTCCGGCCGAGGTGCCTGTTCAGACCAAAGATCCCCTGTGGACGCGGACCCTCCTGGCAGGGCTGGATACGATTGTTCTCCTGGTGGTTAACGATCAGTACACCAACGACGAGAAAGGAACCAACATCCGACCCGTCGGAAAAGCCGCCGTCAGCATGAAGGTGCCGGCCTGGATGAAACCGGCCAGTGTCTTCGAGGTTACCAGTCAGGGCACCGCCGATGTGAAATGGGCGTCCACCGGCTCGCAGGTAAGCCTCGATCTCGGCCAGGTGGACGTGACCCGGCTCATCGTGGTCACGGCTGATAGGGAACTTCGTCGGCAATTGCAGGAACGCTATGCATCTCAGTTCGCCACGAACGTGAAAACGCTCATGCAGGAAGGCTCACGTCCGGCAGCCCCTGTGAGGAATCGTAAATGAGTCGCGAACGGGAGGTTGAATGAGAAACGAATGCAAATCATCCGACGGCGCGCAGCGCCGGTTAAGCCGCCGGTCTGTTCTAAAAGCCTCCGGGGCGGCGGCGATGGTGTCGTTGTTGCCTGACATGTCGGGCTGCAGCTCACCCGTCCCGCCGCACATGGCCTGTTCGGAGGCTGTCTATCGTGCCGACCCGCGACAGGCTTCCCTCGATTGGTTCCGCAGCGCCCGCTTTGGCCTGTTCATGCACTACGGCCTCTACAGCCAACTGGGCCGCGGCGAATGGGTGATGTACAAGGATAGAATACCTGTTGCCGAATACATCAAGTTGAAGGACACCTTCACCGCCGCGAGGTTCGATGCTGACCATATCACCGACTTGGCCCTGGCGGCCGCGATGAAGTACGTGAACATCACCTCGCGGCACCATGACAGCTTCTGCCTGTTCCGCACCGCCCAGACGGACTACAACAGCGTGAACAGCCCGGCGAAACGCGACCTGGTGGGCGAGCTGGCCGAGGCCTGCCGCAAGAAGAAGCTAGGCCTGTTCCTCTACTACTCCTACGCTCTGGACTGGAAGCACCCGTACTTCTTCCCCCGGGACGAGCGGTGCCCGGCCGCACGGCCGGCGTACGACAAGCCCGAGCCGACCTATCTTTTCCGCAAGGATGAGGACTTCCGGCACTACCTTGACTTCGTGCATGCTCAGATGCGCGAGTTGTTGACCCAGTACGGCCCGATCGCGGGACTTTGGCTCGATCCGCTGATGGGTTACTACGGCCGGCCGGAACTGTTCCCCATATCGGAGACGTACGGACTGATTCGTTCGCTGCAGCCGGGATGCCTGATCTCGTTCAAGCAGGGAGCCGGCGGCGATGAGGATTTCACGGCCCCCGAGCGCAAGGCGGCGGCCCTCAAGCGGGGCGGCGACGCGGCCATCGCTGTGTGGGAGAAGAATCGGGGTAAGCCGGTTGAGATCTGCGATACACTGCAGCCCGCTGCCTGGGGCTACGAGAAGTCGACTGATGGCAAGCATAAGACCGCCGACGACGTAATAAAGATGCTGGCCGATGCCAAGGCTCAGAATGCCAACTTGTTGCTAAACACCGGCCCACTCACTGACGGTTCGATCCACCCCGACGACGAAGCCGCACTACGCGAGGTCGGCCGGCGATTGCGAATGTAGGAGCGGCTTGCAGCCGCGACCCAGCGAGCCACGGGGTTTATCCCCGTGGTCTTCAACGAACTCGGCCCGCTGGTGCGAGACTCCTTTCTCGCACCGCTCCTCGGCGGACCTCCTTGCCGGTGGCGGCTGCGGGATGGGAATCCCGCGGGCGATAGAGCCGAGATGCGAATCTCGGCCCAGCGACAGATGCTCTCGACGCAGGTGCCTCGTGATGGAGTGACCATGAGAAGAATCCCCTCGTTTGGACTGTCATGTCTGTTGTTTGTGGCCGGCTGCGACGCCCTTGTCAGCCGCCCGGATCGAATCGTCTATATCCCGGCCGGCTGGGATGGTCCTGACGCCACCAACCAGCACTTTATCGTCGTGCCCACGCCCAGGCGGACATTCCTGGCTTTCTGGACTCAGGCCTACGTCGAGAACGGCCCGGATCAGCACGTGGTCATGAGCCGCAGCGACGATCAGGGACGGACGTGGAGTCGGCCGGTCACGCTTGCCGGTGACCCGTCCGGCCGCACCGGCCGTATCGCTTCCTGGCAGATGCCGTTTGTCGTACCCCACAGCGGCCGCGTGTACCTGTTCTGGAATCAGAACGTCGGCATCGTCGATGCCCGCGAAGACACCACCGGGGCGTTGGCTTATCGCTGGTCGGATGACGATGGACGCACGTGGTCCGAAGTGCGGACTCTGCCGATCCGCAAGTCAGCGATATCAGACCCGGACCCAAACGCTCCGGAGAACTGGGTCGCCTACCAGGGGCCGATCATCACACCTCGCGGCGGCGTCATGGTTGGGTTCACCCGCTGGGCCAGCAAGAAGGTCCAGGCCAAGGGCGGCCTCTTTGACCGCGATTCCGAAATCTGGTTCTTCCGATTTGACAACATCCTCTCTGAGTCGGACCCGACCAGGCTCAGCGTCACGACACTGCCCGACGGCGATCACGGTCTCCGCGTGCGGTCCCCCGACAACCCCAAAGTCAGCGTGGCCCAGGAGCCGACGTTCCAGGTACTCTCCGACGGACGACTCATCGCGGTCATGCGGACGAGAACGGGTTACATCCATTACGCCCTGTCGGCCGACGGCGGGCACACCTGGGACCAGCCCAGGCCGCTGCGTTTCGCGCCCGGCGGGCCGCCGGTCCCGCAACCGCTGGCGTCCAGCCCGCTGTACAAACTGCGCGACGGACGATTTGTGCTGATCTTCCACAACAACCGCGGCGACGCGTTCGGCGGCAAGAGCGTGGCCGATTCGGTGAAAAACCGCCGGCCGGTTTTCGTGGCCGTTGGCCGTGAGGTTGCCGACAAGGATCACCCGCTGGTGTTCACTAGGCCGCGTCTGCTGGCAGACAACAACGGCCGGACCGGTGGCCGAAAGGGCACCACGCAGATCGGCACCTACCCCAGCCTCTTCGAGTTCGAGGGCCGCGTCTACTTCTGGTATCCCGACCGCAAGCATTACCTGCTGGGCAAGATCCTCACGCCGCAGTTGCTCGACGATGCGGGTTTGCCGAGGTGAGTCCGATCGTGAGGAAATGACGAATGACGAAACCAGAATGACGAAAGAAATCCGAATGACGAATGCGTGTCCATCTGCCTCCTTCGTCATTCGAGCATTCGTCATTCTTTCGTCATTCGGTTCTCGTCATTCTGGTTTTCCGTCTACGCCTCGACTTGCCAGTCGTTCTCGGTGATCAACACCGGTTGTCCGCTCCGCACTGATTCGAGCAGCTTGAGGGCCACTCGTGTGACGCGCACCGCATCGACCACGCCACAGGGATTCTCAGCCTTGCCCTCGATGCAGTCCAGGAACCGGTCGAGGTGGGCCGCGTGCCCCTTGTCGGGCGATATGAACACAGGTTGGGAGCCGGTTTTCCAAGCGTTTTCGAAGGTTTGCGTTACCGCCTGGTGAAACGCCTCGATCCCCCCGGTCTCCTTGCCGCCGTCGAGTGACTTGAAGGCATAGGTCCGGCGGAACGGCTCGTCCAGCAGACCTCGCTGCCGCAGTTCGATGTGGTGCTCCATGGCCAGGGTGACATGATTGGCGGTGACTTCAATGAGTTCCTTGGGATAGTCGAAATGACCGCAGACGGTCTGCTGAATCGTCGCCAGCGAGCCGTCGGCGAATCGCATCGTCAATGCGAAATTGCCGCGTGCCGAACCCTCGACGAAAACGCGCGTGATCGGCGACGGTGCGACCAGCCACATAGCCACGTCGATGAAGTGAACCATTTCCGCGAACAGGATGCCGTCTGTATCCGTCAGGGCCCAGTCCACCCAACTGCGGCAATCGTCATTGACGCGGACGAGGATCTGCGTCTGGCGCTCTTCCGGCATTGCGGGGCGACGGCCGCCGTTGCTCCGGTCCACCGACGGAAGATGCCCCCCCGGACCGCTGCGGGCCTTGTCGAGCAGCCGACGCAGATCGTGGATCGCCGGGCTCGAACGACGGTTGTGCCCCACGCAGACGGGAACGCCCGAGGCCCGGCCGGCCCGCACGATTTCCAGCATCTCGGCGTCCGTGTTGGCAACCGGCTTCTCGACAAACACGGGCTTGCCTGCCTTCAGGGCGGGGATGATCAACTGGCTGCGAAGATTCGTGTGTGTGCACAGAACGATCAGGTCGATATCGGGCTCGGCCACCACCTCGCGCCAGTCGGTAGCCGCGCGGCCGGCGCCGAAGCGGTCGCGGCATTCCTCGGCGGCTTGCTCGTTCATGTCGCAGGTCACGGCAAGCTTCATTCGGGGGTTCGCACAAATGTTTGGGAGGTGATAAAGCCGCGCGAAAGCCCCGCATCCGACGACTGCGACCCGATGTGCTTTCACCGCCGCCTCCTTCTTGATTGCCCGCCAGGTATGCTGTCAAATACCCATATGCCGTTTGATCGTCCGGCCCATCGTACTGCGGCATCCCGGCGCCGGCAACGTATGGTTGTTCACGCGGAGTGCTCGAGATGAGTCAATCACTGCGATTGTACGCGATCGTTCTATGTCTCGCAGAGGCCGGCCTGGCCGCGGACTGGACGCCGGTCGCCCCCGCCATCAGCTACCGCGAATACACGCTCGACGGGCCTGTCCGGGTGTTTGCGGCCAGGGCCGATCGATCGATGAAGAACTGGACCTTCGACTCCATGACCAGCCTCGGCACGATCAAGGGCGGGTTCGAGACCATACCCGACATGGCCGTCCGGTACGACGACACCGTCACCTTCGATGGCCGTCGCTATGATGTCAAGGTCGCGATCAACGGCGATTACCTCGACGTGAAGACCAGCACCGCGCTGGGCGGGCAGATCATCTCCGGCTGGTTCGTGAAGCGTTTTGGCGAGTACGTCGGCAACAGCGGCTTCGTCTGGACCGCCGACGGCGGATGTTTTCTCGGCGGCAACGTCCGCAACAGCCCTGCGCTGCAGCGAGTGGTGTTCGCCGACGGGTTCGAGATGAAGATCAACAGGCTGAACGAGCCTCGTGGCAAGGACGAGCTTGTCCTCTACACGCCGCACTACGCGGACAACACCGGTACCGGCAATGATGGAATCGAGGTTCTGGTTCAGGTCTCCGCGCCCGTTGCCATCATGCCCAGACGGCCGGGCACAAAATGCCAGATCAACCGGATCCGCGAGGACGCCGGCTCGACGCCGCTGCCGTTCGATCATGTAGTCCTCTCTGCCCACGGCCAGGCCGCCGCCACGCTCCGCAAACACGCCAAAGCTGGCGAGACCCTCCACATCGACCTTCGACTCACGGATTTCGGCAATGAAGGCATCGGTCAGCCGTCCGCCGACTGGGCCAACGCCTACGCCAGTCTCGGCGGCCCGAAGACTGTCCTGGTCAACGGCAAGGTGCCGCGAGATTGGGAAGCCAAGGCCGCCCGATACGCCGCCGAGGGCAAAAAGCACGGATCGGTCGTGAAGGACCCCCGCACCGCCATCGCGTTCAACGATCAGTACCTTTACTTCGTGGTCATCGACGGCCGCTCAAAGGAAAGCATCGGCATGACCTTCACCGACGTGGGTAGCTTCTGCAAGGATGAGTTCAAGGCGACTAACGCCATCCTCCAGGACGGAGGCGGCTCTTCGACGATGTGGATCGACGGCCAGGTCAAGAACACGCCCTCCGGCAAGATCGGGGTCGACGCGGCCGGCAGGCTCCGGCCCGTCGTCAACGGCTGCTTCATCGCCCTCGTCTCGCCGTCCAAGCGTTCTGAAGTCTTTCGCCCCGGTCAGCAGGTGACGCTCAAGAAGGAATGCTCGCTCCGCCTCGGCCCCGGAGCGAATTACGGCCAGGTCCGTACGATCGAAGCGGGCGCGAAAGCGAAAACTGCCGACCACCATCTCAACGGCATCCTCGCCAAAGGGACCTTCTGGTGGAAGTGTCGCGGGCAGGATTGGGAAGGCTGGATCCCCGAAGACAGCCTGGGTAAGTGAGGCTGTCTCGCAGGCCGGCCTTCTTGGCAGCAGCCGGCCCTGGTCCTCTGCCTATTCAAACCGCAGCGTCCCGAAGAATCGCGGCAGGTGGAAATCGGGGTGAGGGTTCTCGACCTTCGACCAGGTCAGCCAGTGTGGGTGCGAAGTGTTATCGGCGCATTTGTAGAAGTTCGCCCGCCAGGTCACCCCAGGGGCGGGCTTGTGCAATTCCTTGCAGTACTTCGTCAGGATCTCCAGCGGCAGCCGATACTCGACCACCCACGTGGTCGGTGCGGCAACCTCGGGATCGACGTTCTTCGGCATGGTGTGGGCGACCTTCATCCGGGCAAGGTCGGCGTCGGAAATGGGCACGGAGTCCTTTCGCGGGACCATCTGAAAGTGGAACAGCATCGTCCCGCCGCAGTTCATCTCCAGGTTGAAGTACCCTTTCTCCACGTCCATGCCGGGAACAAAGAAAAACTCGACGCAACTGTCAAGGCAGACCGGGTTGTCGTGCTGCCGGGCAACCGCTTTCACGTACCGGTCTTCCACGCGGAAGATCACATACAGGGCCTGGTCGTCGTACAGGACCTTGGCCTGCGTCCGGGGAAAATGGGCGGGTTTGTCGCCCATGTAATGAGTCAATTCGACGGCCGGCGCGTTCTTCCATGCCGGTTTGTCCCAGTTCCCGTCGATCGTCATCGGACCGGGGGCTCGCCTCACGTGGTACGTCATGGTGCTCCCTTTGTCACTGTCGAATCCCAGCGTCGAGCATCCGCACAAGGCTGCGAGCAGTCCCCACGCCGGGATTGACGTCCTCTGCAACAAAACCTGTCTACTCATGACATCTCCTTCTCCAGATCACAACCGGCGGCTCATCTCATAAGGGATTGCAGGAGAAATGATCATTCTGTTTCTATCGAGAGACGGTTCCGCCTAGCCCCAGTGTACCAGTCCGATGTGATACCGGGCCGGCATCTCGGGGTGGCTCGGCACGATTCGCAGGGCATAGCCGTACTGCCCGCTGTACTCGCACGGCACGACGCCCGTGTAACGGTACACGTCGCCGGAACCGTTGTTCCCCTCGCATCGCAGCGGCGTCGAATTGCCCGTGGTGATCTGCCCGCCGGCATCCAGCGGACCGTAGTACAGCTCGACCGACACTTCCTCGGGCTTGATCGACCCCAGCCGCACCTGCGCCTGGACCGGCAGTTCCGTTCCGACGGTCACCTCGCTGGGAATGTGGGCGTCCACCGATTCGATTCGGACCTCGCTCCACTTGTCGCTGACCCGCCGCCGCCAGCCCGAGATGTCGCGGGCGATGCGGTAGTCCTCCTGGGTGAAGCGGTGCCACCGGCGGGCCGCCGGCAGGTAAAACCGCTCGGTGTATTCGCGCACCATGCGGTTGGTGTTGAACACCGGGCAGCACGTCCGCATCGAGGCCTTCATCATCGCGGTCCAGCGGCGGGGCAGACCGTCGACGCCCCGGTCGTAGAACATCGGGATGACCTCTTTCTCGAGCAGGTCGTACAGCGAGTCGGCCTCCATGAAGTCCTGGTAGTCCTGGTTGTTGTAGATGCGCCGATCGCCGATCGCCCAGCCGTTCGAGCCGTCATAAGCCTCCGGCCACCAGCCGTCCAGCACCGACATGTTGATGCCGCCGTTTGGCGTGACCTTCATGCCGCTGGTGCCGCTGGCCTCGTGCAGCTTGGTTGGCGTGTTCAGCCACACGTCGACGCCCTCGATCAGCAGGCGGGCGATGCTCATGTCGTAGTCTTCGAGGAAGATGATGCGGTTGCGGACCCGCGGATCCTTGGTGAAAGACACAATGCGTTTGATCAACTCCTTGCCGGCTTCATCCTTCGGGTGGGCTTTGCCAGCGACGATCACCTGCATCGGGCGCTGCGGGTTGGTCAGGATCTTGCGCAGCCGATCCTGGTTGTAGATCAGCAGCGTCGCCCGCTTGTAGGTCGCAAATCGGCGGGCGAAGCCCAGCGTCAGGGCCTCCGGATCAAGCATCTCCTCGACCGCGTCGACTTCCGCCGGGGGGGCGCCTCGGGCAATGAGCTGCGTCTTCAGCCGGCGGCGGGCAAAGCCGACCAGCCGTTCCCGCAGCCGTTCATGGGTGCGCCAGAGTTCGGCGTCGGGCACCAGGTCCACGCGTTGCCAGATGCTCTGGTTCAACGGGTCCTCCGCCCACTGCGGCCCGAGGTACTGGTCCAGCAGGTGAGCCATGTCCCGCGACAGCCAGCTTCGAATGTGGACGCCGTTGGTGATCGCCGTGATCGGCACCTCGTTCGTTGGCACGCCCGGGTAGACCGGGCCGAACATCTTGCGCGAAACCTCGCCGTGAAGCTGGCTCACGCCGTTGCTCAGGTATGACAGCCGCAAGGCCAGCACCGCCATCGAGAACGGCTCGTGCGTGTCCTCCGGCTGCATCCGACCGAGCTGCAGCAGCGACTGCTCGGTGATACCCAGGGCCTGGCAATAGGGGGCCAGGTACTTCGTGACCAGGGCCGGCGGGAAATGGTCGATGCCCGCCGGGACGGGGGTGTGCGTGGTGAACACCGTCCCCGTGGCCACCACCTCGCGAGCCTGCTCGAAGGTCAGTTTGTCCTCGCGCATCCGCTGGTGTACCCGCTCGACCGCCAGAAACGCGGAATGCCCCTCGTTCATGTGGCATACCGACGGGGTGATCCCCAGGGCGCCCAGCATACGCACGCCGCCGATCCCGAGTATGATCTCCTGGCGAATGCGGACCTCCTGGTCCCCGCCGTACAGCCGGGCGGTGATGTCGCGGTCCTCGCGCCGGTTGTTCGGATGATTGGAGTCCAGCAGGTAGAGGGTCACGCGCCCGACCATGACCTTCCAGATCCTGATCCACACGTTGCGCCCGCCGACGTCGAGCTGGATGCACATCTGGTTGCCGGTCGAATCGAGCACCTGGGTGACCGGCATCGTGGCGAAATCCAGTTCCGGGTAGTCCTCGAACTGGTAACCGTCGTTGGTCAGGTACTGATGGAAGTAGCCCTGCCGGTAAAGCAGCCCGACGCCCACCAGCGGCAGCCCGAGGTCGCTGGCACTCTTCAGGTGATCGCCGGACAGAATGCCCAGACCGCCGGAGTAGATCGGCAGGCACTCGTGCAACCCGAATTCAGCGGAGAAATAAGCGATAGTCCCGATCTTCTCGTGGCCGTAGGTTTCCGAGAACCAGGTCGGGTGGTCCAGGTAGGACGCAAGCTGTTCCTGGACTCGGTGCAGCGCCGCGATGTAGGCCGGATCGCGAGCCAGGCGGTCCAACCGCTCTTGCCGCAACTGGGCCAGCATGGCCACCGGATTGTGCTTCAGTTCCCGCCATAGATCCACGTCCAGGCGGCGAAACAGCTCAATAGCATCCGGGCTCCACGTCCACCAGAGGTTGTACGCCAGATCCCGCAGGGGCTTGAGCGGCTCCGGCAGGGCTGGCAATACCATGAAACTGCGAACTTGAGGCATAGGTACCTACCGCTTATTGAGAACCAGGCTATCCAAGCTTATGCACAGTGAGGCCCGCCGGCCGCTTCCTCCTTCGGTCGAATCGGGCGCATCTTGTCCCAAGGCAACGAGTTCCGACGCATTGTAGCATCGGCAGATTCCAAATAACCCTGCTGATAAATCGGCACCGGTAACAACCCGACGTCAGAGGCCGCCATCTCGTACCTCCTAAGACTGACGGCCATGGGCCCTCTCAGCGTCTCGTGCCTCACCGACCATTTCCGTCTGGCTTATCATCCGCAGATTCCGCAGCTTAGCGCGTACCGATCGCAACACACTGGTCCGTATTTCAGGCGTCGACACGGGCTCGCCGTGCTCGATTCCAGTGCCAGTCCAGTCCGGCCTTTTCCACCTGATTTGCCTGAGACGAAAGCCCGACGCGACGGAAATGCGACAGCGACTCTGTGACATTTCCCCGCCGCTAAGCAATGATCGGCTCTTCTGTCCCGCTGCTCGTCCCAACCACCGGGCTGGCCGTCCGGTTGCGCGGTCGATGATTCGCCTTACCGGTCTCAGTCGGGCTGGTTCATCCCGCTGCACGAGCTCGTTTACCCTGTCCTTTCGGTTTCCCGCGATCAGGCTCTGTCGTCGGCTGGTTAGGCGTCGGCATTTTGGCTCCGACCTGCCTGCGCCAGGCGTTAAGTCGGTCCCGCAGTACGCTGGCCTTCTCTGGCATCGCGGCCGCCAGATTGGTCTTCTCGCCAATGTCCTCGCGGAGATTGTATAGCTCAACCCGCTTATCTTCAAAGAACTCCAGCAGCATCAGGTCGCCCGCCCGGATCGCGCCCACCGGCGTGGTTCGCCATCTGTCCCGGCCCGCTCCAAGATAACCGGGAAAATGCCAATAGATCGCCTCGCGGTCCAGCCTCGCCTTGCCGCCGCTGGTCAGCAGGGCGAGGTAGCTGACGCCGTCCAGGACATAACCCGGCGAAGGTCTGGCCCCGGCCAGCTCGAGCAAAGTGGGATACAGATCGACGCTGTTGATCGGCTGATCGCAGGTGGTACCGGGCGGAATACGGCCGGGCCAGCGGAATACGTACGGCACGCGGATGCCGCCTTCATACAGCATGCCTTTGCCGCCTCGGAGCGGCGCGTTGTCGGTGATATCGCCGGCGTCCTTGATGCCCTCACGCACGTAACCGCCGACGCCGCCGTTGTCGCTCGAGAAAATGACCAGCGTCTTGCCTGAAAGCCCGAGTTCATTGAGCACCGCCTCGATGCGGCCGACACTCTCGTCCACGCTGGCGATCATCGCGGCGTAAGTCGGGTCACGATGGCCGCCGACCGGGGGCTTGGGCTTGAACTTGTCGATCATGTCCTGCTTGGCCTGGTGGGGCGAGTGCACCGCGAAGTGCGGCAAGTAAAGGAAGAACGGCTGCTCCTTGTGGCGGCGGATGAAGTCCACTGCCTTGTCGGTCAGGAAGTCAGCCAGGTAGGTGCCGGGCGGATAGTCGGTCTTCGGGTTGGTTTTGAAATCGAAGTGGACGCCGTCGGCGATGATCGCCTCGTCGAAGCCCCGCTGGCTGGGATGGTGGGAGCCGTTGTTGCCCAGGTGCCATTTGCCGAACATAGCGGTCGCGTAGCCGGCCGACTTGAGGGCCTGCGCGACGGTGATCTTGCCGGTCGGCAGGTTGACGACATTGTCCACCGGCCGGAGGGAACGGCTGCGCCAGTTGAAGCGGTCGATGCTGCCGACGGTGTAGACGCCGGTGCGCGGTCCGTATTGCCCGCTCATCAGTGCCGCCCGGGTCGGCTGACAGTTGGGCCCGCAGGTGTAGCCGTCGGTGAAGCGAATGCCCTGTGCGGCCATGCGGTCGATGTTCGGCGTCTCGTAGTACTTGCTGCCGTAGCAGGCCACGTCGGTGTAGCCGAGGTCGTCGGCCAGGATGAACACGATGTTGGGTTTCTCACGGCCGGCCTTCTCGGCTGGTGCCGCTGGAGTCTCCGAAGAAGCCCATGCAGCAGTAACACTCATCCCCAGCATAGCCAACCATAAACACATGTGGAATCTCCTTCCGAAAACCAGCTTGGCAGTTGTAGGAGCGGTCTCTGACCGCGATCTTGACGAGCCGAGGGGTTCATCCCCTCGGTCTTCCAGCGGTCTCCGACCGCGACCAGAGCCGGGTCAGTACCCCTGCAACCGCAGGATCGGCGTCAAAGACGCCTCCTACCCGAGGCTCAGGCGCCGCCTCACGATTTCGCCTGGACTCGCTGCCGCAGGTTTCGCGCCGCGGCCGTCAGCCGGCAGAGCTTCTCGTAGGCTTCGTCGATGGTCGGCGGCTCGACCGCCTCGGGCGCGAAACCGCAGTCCGGGTTGAGCGCGATGCGATGCGGGTCGATGACCGCCGCCCCCGACGCGGCCAGGGCTTCGATCTGCTCGACCGAAGGCAACTGCTCACTGCGGACGTCGATGACGCCCATGCCCACCCCAAGGTGCGCCGGCAGTAATTCCAGGTCGCTCACGTCGCCCGTGCCGTGGTAGGCGAATTCCAGGTTGACGCGGTCGACCTTCAGATCCTTGAACCACGGCAGGAGCGGCTTGTAGTTGCCGGTCACATCGCTCCGCCGCTTGTACACGCTGTGGCAGCAGTGCAGGTGAACCTGCGCCGGCAGGCCGTCGGCAATGCGGTTAATGGCCGCGACGGCCAGCGGGATTTCCTTCTCCATGTTCCAGTCGCGATGAAGCCGCTCGTCGTGCGAACTCTCGCCGGACATCAGCTTGCGGTCGCAGTAGTAGGTCAGCGCCGGATCGTCGATCTGCACGATATCGATGCCGGCCTCGACCAGCGCCTGGGCCTCGCGCGAGAGAATCTCCACCAGGTGGTCCAGAAAATGCTGCGGCGTAGCGTACGCGTCCCGGCTGTAGTCCTCGTGCCAGTACCGCATGGTGATCAGGAACGGGCTGGGCAGGGCGAACTTGGTGACCCGGTCGGTGTGGGCGGCCAGGAACCGGGCATCCTCGGCGAAGACCGGCTCGGCCTGCTGAATCCGGCGGACGACCACCTCGGTATACTTGGTTTCACCCTGGTGTGTGTACCGGCGACATTTCTCGAACCCGCCGATCCGCTGCAGCAACTCGCGGATGTACTGAATCCGCCGCCATTCGCCGTCGCTGACCACATCCATCCCCGCCTGCTCCTGCAGCCGGATGGCAAAGACGACCATCTCGTTCAGCACGCCCCGAAACCGCTCCGGCGACATCTCCTGCCGCTTGAGCAGCAGGTCGACGACCACCTTCGGCCGGGGCAGCGAGCCGATCCCGTGAGTGTAAAAGAGAGGCAGCTCAGACGTTCGCTGGGTCTTCATGCTCGGGACTCCGTGGTGACGAAACTGAACGGCGGCCGTACATCCGCCGATTTCCAGGCCAAATCCTACCACAGAACCGTTCCAGTTTGCACGTATGGGCTCAGTCGCCGCATCTTGCCGGGGATTGTCGAGGGTGGTAGGCTGCCCCGTGCGGCTTCTCATCTCGCCGCGTAACGTCGGATCGGACAGGGCTTCATCGTCTGGGAACTCTTGTTGGAGTCTGCAGAATCATGGCGAACGACAAAAAGGTCAGAGTCGCGATCATCGGTCTGGGCTTCGGAGCGGAGTTCATCCCCATCTACCAGAAGCACCCGCACGCCGAGATGTACGCCATCTGCCAGCGGAGCAGAAAAAAACTTGACCAGATCGGCGATGCGTTCGGGGTCGCCAATCGCTACACCCGCTACGAGGATGTGCTGAACGACCCCGACGTCGATGCCGTCCACATTAATACGCCGATTCCCGACCATGCCCCGATGAGCATCGCCGGCCTGAAGGCGAAAAAGCACGTGGCCTGCACCGTCCCGGCCGCGACCTCGGTGGCCGACTGCCGCAAGCTGGTCGAGGCCCAGAAGAAGGCCCGCCGCAACTACATGATGATGGAAACCGTGGTCTACAGCCGCGAGTTCCTGTACGTCAAGGAGCTGCTCCAGACGGGCGTCCTCGGCCGTATCCAGTTTCTCCGCGGCTCGCATCAGCAGGAGATGGCCGGCTGGCCCGGTTACTGGGAAGGGCTGCCGCCGATGCACTACGCGACGCACTGCGTCAGCCCGTGCCTGTGCCTGGCGGGCAAGCTGGCCGAGTCGGTCGTCTGCCACGGCTCGGGGCGGATCAGCCCGAAACTCACGCGGAAGTACGGCTCGCCGTTTGCCGTCGAGACCGCGACGATCAAGCTCAAGGGCTCGAACCTGGCCTGCGAGGTGACCCGCAGCCTGTTCGAGACCGCCCGGCAGTACCGCGAGAGCTTCGACGTGTACGCCGACAAGGTCTCGTTCGAGTCGCCCCAGATCGAGCACGAGCCGGCCATTCTGCACCGCGGCGAGCAGCCCGAGCGGATCACCATCCCCGACTTCGCCCACCTGCTCCCCGAGCCGATCCGGCCGTTCACCACCAAGGGCGTCTACGACCTCCAGGAAAACGTCCACCTGTCGTTCAAGCAGGGCAGCGGCCACGGCGGCTCGCACCCGCACCTGGCTCACGAGTTCATCATGTCGATCGTCGAGAAGCGCCCACCCATGCCCGACGCGAAGACCAGCGTCAACTGGACGATGGCCGGCATCTGCGCCCACGAATCGGCGATGAAAGGCGGCGCGCGGGTTAAGATCCCGCAATTGTGAAATGCAGGCGCAGCCCGATCGCCGATGGCTGTAGGAGCGGCTTGTAGCCGCGATCCGCTGGTCCCAGATTCCGATCTGGGACCCACCGGCTGAGGATTCTCATCCTCATTGTCGCCAGGTGCATAAGGGGCTCCGCCACGAGAGTCACCCTTTTCCGATGCATTCGCCGATGCTCGGAATTGACTCGCTCGTCGCCCATCGCTCCGCCCGCTCGATTCGCACGCGGAGATGGCCGAGCTGTGCCTCACGCAGGGCGGTTGCAGGCGCATCCGTTTGGAGACTCAGCAGCGATTTGACAAGCTTGGCGGTTTTTCCCGACCCCTTGAAACCCTGCAGAATCCCTCGGCTCGCCGGGGCCGCCGGCAGCCCAAGTTGGATGAGCAGCTCCAAGAGCAACCCGAGCAGCTGATGGGCGTCTTCCGGTAATTCCGAGAGGCCGGACAACCAGCCGGTGAGCAGATGAGCGACGGTCTGAGCGTGCGGCGCGGAAACACGAGCGACCTCACCCAGTGCCGCACGTACCCGGTTCAACTTCAGCCATCCGCCGCGCGTCAGCTTGGCCAAGAGTTCGGCTAACTCCCGCGGATGCGCGCGGCCGTCCTGAATTGCCTCGATCATCACGTCCACGGCCAGCCCGCGGGCGTCCGCATCCTGCCCCGCCATTGCGATCCATATCGCAAGGCGGGCCATTTCCGACCATGGCAGGTCCGGCGCCAGCAGGACGTCGAGATAGGCGTGGGTAGGAGCCGAGCTGGCGGCGGAGTCATTGATCCGCTCCATCATTGCCTCGATACCGGCTGCCAGAATGGGGCTCGGGTTGGCCGGCCAGATCATGTTCGCCCAGTGCACGAGCCAGGGATACCCGAAGTTGAAGGCCATCTCTGATGTGGCGTGGAGCATGACCGTTGCCAACTCCGGCGACCATTCCTGGGGCTGCTTGTGGGGGCTGGTCTCCAGGTTGAGGCTGGCATGACGATAGGTTTTCCCCTGCACGCAGGTCTGCGTCGTATAGGTGGTCCATGTGTACTGTGCAGGTTCGATCGCATCAGCGAAAGCCGGGTCGAGACCCAGGACAGTCAGCTCATCGATCCGGGTCTGCGGCCAGCGCGCCCGGCCCGCGGCGAGCCAGACAGCGGAAAAGGCCCTGTCCCCGCGTGTCGGAGTCTCATCCGCTCCCAGGGCCCAACGGACGGCGTGTCCGACGGGATGGGTCAGAGAATCAGCCTCTTTCCGGGCCTCACTCCGATGATCCGGAGCAAGACGTAGAAGCGCCTGAACAAGGTCGAACACTAGCGGTTCGAGTGCCTGTTCCTGAAGCCGGCGAAGTCGCTGAACCAACTCATGAGGGTCGATCCATCCGCGGGTATGGGTGGGTGCGGCCAGCAAGGGCGCGGCCGTGCCGGTTGCCACACGGTTGGCCAGCTCTTCCAGACGGCATTTCCAGAACGCGAAGGGACCATCCGACGGCTCATAAGGCAGCTTTCCCGGCGGCGACACATCCCGTTGAAGCCAGGCTGTCAGCGTCAGCGTGAAGCGTCGCTGCGGCCCCCACCCGCCCGCCAGCCCGTGAGCATTCGGCGAATCGCGCATTTTGAGCACGCGTTTGACGAGCGGCCCGGTGCGACGCTCGAAATCCGCGGGCTTCTGATCGCAGAGCCGGCTGATTCCATCGAGGATTCGCTCAGCCTCGTCTGCCGAATCGATCGTCTCGATTGCGTGGCAGACAGCGTCGATGAGCTCGTCGAGCGAGTTGATCGGCTGGATCGGGGCCACACCGGTCAGCACGGGCACTTCGAGCAGGTTGAAGTCAAGCGGGGGCGGCGGGTCCGTGCCCGTCAGCACCGCGGCGGCGGCATCCACACCGGCTCGCTGACGCCACTGGGGCACAAGCCTCTCCGCCCGAGCCAGCAGGTCCTCGCGGCATGTGTCGGCATCATCGGCGCGGACTTCTCGCGGCGGTTCAGGCGCGCCTGCCGCCAGCAGTTGTTCGGCCAGAGGACGGCAACTCGGTGCCAGATCATTGAGCCGTTCAGCGAGCTTGCGAAGCACGTCCGAGCTGAGGTCATCAGACCATCTCTCGAGCAGGTCGAGGGCCTGCTTCTGAATTTCGGGTGTCTCGTGGGCAACCGCATCGACGGCGATCAGCGCAGCGGCAGCCTTCAGCTCGGGTTGACGTTCCCCGCATCGGTGCAAGATCGCCAGGCCGGCCTTCGGCTGGGCCTGGGTGCGGATGCCCATCACCGGGGCCGTGCTGGCAACGAACGCAGCGGCGTCGAGACGACCGGCCTTGTCAATCTCGGTCAGCATTCGCAGCGCGAACGTGACCACGTGAGCCGCCTTGCTCGACAGCAGATCCAGGTACGTCCGCTGCCGTGCATCCATCTCCTCCACGGTCGGTTCGAGACGCTCATGGAACTTGATGAAGCCGGTGAGCGTGTTGTTCTTGAACCCGGTACTCAGTCCGGCAAGGCTGGCGTCCAGCAGGCGCTGACGGTCGACATGACCGTCGTCGGACAAGCGTTTCAGGGCCCCGCTCCACGATTCGTACTCGGGCCCCACGTGGGGATTGCTCTCCCAGTCGATGACGAAGGCGGCAGTCTCGACCTCAAACAAACGCCAGATCTCCTCCTTGAGCAGGTCCGAATCCGCTAGGAGCTGTTGACTCAGCAGCACAAACGAGCCTTCGCTCGTCCGCGTGGTCGCCATCTCGCCGGCCATCAACTGTATGTATCCGTCACACGCCGGCTTCCGGCAGATTCCGGTCGTGATCAGGTAGCGAAGTGTGCCCCAGTCGATCTGCTTCCACTCCGGTTTGAGTTTCAGGTCTACCCAGTCGTCAATCCATTCGGGACGACGATCAGTCACGACTTTGGCCACATGGCCATCGTCACCATATCCGAGGAAGCGAGCATTCAGCCGTTTCGCATCGGTGAGCGGACAGACGGCCAGTACCGCCAGTTGGGCCGCCCTCCACTGGTCTTGAGGCCCCGGAACCTCGCGGCCTTTCAGCCAGTGCCTGAGGCGATCGGAAATGGAGGGAGTGGACACCAGGTCCGGCCTCGAAAGGGATTTCTCGATCTCGCGCAGCAGGCCTGAGGCCGTTTTCGACAGCTTACGCCGCTCGGTCTCCGGCATCGACCGAAAGGCCTCGGTGATCGCAGCCAGATCGGCCGCGGCGACGAGCTGCTCCAGTTGCTCCGGGCTCACGAATCGGTCTCCTCATGTTGTTCGTCCTTTTCGAGAAACATCCGGGCGGCGAGGATGTGTTTGCACGGTCCGCGCTGGCCCTGGTGCTTACCGAACCAGGGGCACGTGCATTTGTCGCCCTCCGGACGAATACGCACCTGATGGAATACCCCCGTGCCTGCCACTTCGACATCGGCGGCCTCATCCCCCAGCGTCGTCAGGATCTTCACTCCGCCGTCGTCGAGCAGCTTGCGGGCATCCTTCAAACGGGGCTGCAACTGGTCGATCTTGTCGAGTTCGAACGGCAGTTCGCGATGGAAATAGCGACCGGCCGACACGTCGTACCCCGCAAGCCCTCGCGAGCCGAGAACGGCCAGTGCGGCTTCCACGGAATGCAGCTCCAGACCGGCTTTCCTGGCGATCTCGGATGGATCGATCTGTGCCTGCCAGGTAAGCCTGGCCTGCACTTGCGGCAACGAGCTCTGCCAGTCTCCGACCGCGAGCCTTTCGAGCGCCTGCCCCTCGCCCGAGAAACCGCGATACAACTCCGGGCTGATGAGAAGGAACAAGCGGCCGGCGTCGAAGACAACCTCCCATCCGCTCACACCGGACTGGTCGTCCGACCATATCCGCAGGCTGCGTGCGCTGCCGAGCAGGGGCTCAAGAACACGGATGCGGTGAAGGCCGGCGATACAGATCGCGCCTGGCGTCTGTCGCTGGCTCAGGCGAAGCGACTTGCCGGTTTGAGTGACGTAAGATGGCTGTTTCGGCGGAACGCCCCGAGGAAACGAACGAATGAAGCGTCGGGCCTCCGCTGCCGGTATTTCGTGCCTCAATGAAAGCAGGGGCTGGTAGACCTGCACCTCGCCAAAGGCCTTGACCCACCGGACGGGAAGCTTCACCTTCTTTTCGACGGATTGCTCCGTGCCTCGCGAGAGGGCCACCTCGTCGCTGCCTACGGCCAGGCGGGCCTCGTCACGGTCGTTGAGCCGGGCCAGCGCCGCCCGCATCGGGTTGTTGAAATCGACATTCGTCGTGCCGCGGCCCTGAATGTCTGCATCAAACGCCTCTGGGGTCAGATCTGCCCGAGCGTAGACACCGCAGCAGCCGGAAAAGCCCTCAAACCGCAGCATCGCGTCGCTGCACGTGATCACCGGATCCAACAGCGTCGGCCGGGGCAGAAAGAAATGTGTGCGAACGACATCGGACAAGACCAGCAGCATGTCCCCGACGAGGCGCGGCTGTCGCAGGTGCCCCTCGAAGAAATACGGGTGCTCACCGTGCGGGCCGCAGGTTGCCAGACGCAGACCGAAGCCGCGTCCAAAGTCTCCCACGCCCGACTGGAACGGGTATTGATAGGTGAAATCGAGAGCTGCCGCGGCGCCCATGGAGTCCCTCCACGCGTCCTGCTGAATGAGACACGGTTTTCCTTACATCTTGCAGGAAAACAGCAGACAAGGCAAGTGTGCGGACAGGCACGACCGAACACCCTGTCTGGCCATGCCGGGCTTTTCCGATGCTCGGAACCGCTGGTCCCAGATTCCCATCTGGGACCCACCGGCTGAGGATTCCCATCCTCATTGTCGCCAGGTGCATAAGAGGCTTCGCCACGAGAGTCACCCTTGTCTGATGTACTCGCCGATGCTCGAAATTGACCTGCGCGTCAGATGTCGATAGCATCCCGAAGGGTCCTTGACATTTCGCGTCGGGTGAGGTGCTCTGGTGCGCGGCGGCGTGGCGATATCTGAAGTGATTCTGTTGTTGTTCCTCGGCAGCGCCCTGATCGTCGGGGTCATCTTTGTCTACCGCGGCATCCGCGGTGTCCCCGTATTAAGCGATCCCAAATGTACGCGGTGCGGCTACGATCTTCGATGGATCAAGCCGGACGTGAACGTCGTCTGTCCGGAATGCGGGTCGGACCTCACCGCCAGGCGGGCCATACGGTTTGCCGAGTACCAGCGCAGGCCGAGGCTCATCTTCATCGGGTTGGGTCTGATGGCCGCCGCCGTGATCGCGCCGATCGGTCTGCAATTGCTGGCTGCCCGCTCACGGCCCCGTGCCGTATCTGCGACTCCAGCTTCTCTGCCGACCAGCAAGCTCATCGCCAACCTGGCAACCACCGCGAGTCAGCCGTGGGACTGGCAGGAACTCGAGCGGCGGTTGAACGCGGGCCAACTGTCGAAACGGGATACCGCGGCCGCCATCGATCAATTGATCAAGCACATGCAGACCAAGCCCGACGGCTGGCGCGGGCCGCTGCATTGGGCCGACAGCTTTCTCTCCGCAGCGGACAGAAGCGGCTCCATCTCCGATGAGCAGTTTGGGCGGGTGGCGATCGCATTTTTCGGCCCACAACCGGTGGTGAACGTTCACGGCCGAGTGCGACAAGCACAGCCGTTCGAGTTCGAGATCAGGAGCGGCACGACCTGGGATCTGCTTAAACTCAAGTTGATGCTGGCCTTGTCGCGGCTCACGCTGGACGGGACCCGACAAATCGAGATTCGCGAGCCTCATCAGGCCACGACTCGCCCCGCCGCCCCGGATCAACTCAGCGGGACGGCCTACTGGCCGATCAGCGGCAGAATCTTCACGGAGATCCCGCCCGGAAAGCACAACTTGGTCTTTGAAATCGACACCGGGCTGCACGACGGGTCGCGGCCGTTCAAGACGGGCGACATTAACAGGCCCGGCCAGGCCAAACGCTGGCCGAAGACCCGCCACAGGTGGAGCACGACGGTCACCGTCCCCATCGAAGTCGTTGCGTCCGATCGCCAGGCAATCGAACTGTTGACCGATGAAAAGCTGGATCCGCTGAAGAACGGGCAACTGTCAGTCGCGGCCAAGTTGTTTGCGCGCTCGGAAACGAAATCGGTTCTGGAACTCGCTATTCGAGAGAAAGGCCTTGGGGTGCCGATTGCCTCAGAGGTCGTGGCGAAGATCGCCGGCCGTGAGGTTCGCCGGGGCATGTACTGCGTTGACCCTTCAGGCCTTCGCCGATACGACGAACGGGGCGAGATTGACCGCCCGGCACCCGAGATCACGATGATCGACGTGATCCTGACCCCGTCTGTCGAGATGGCGGAGAGGGACACGTTTTACGACCGTATCTGGGGCAAAGAGATGGTCTTTCAAAACGTGCCCCTTCAACGCGAAGATCTGGAGGAGGCCGTGGAGGCCCCGGCCACACCGCCACGCGGTGGGGCAGCGGCATCGTGGCCGAGGTAGCAGGCCCCAGATTGACCGCTGGTCCCAGATTCCTATCTGGGACCACTCCGCTGAGGATTCCCATCCTCATTTGGCCAAATGCGAAAAGAATTCCGCGAGGAGAGGCGTCGCGGAACGGATCCCTGGCCGGGCGGTTCATCGCCTGGGCATTGCCGCCTTCCAGCCCCCGTTCAGCAGCGAGCGCATTTCCTTGAGCACGTCGGCGTATTTCGGTTCCTTCGCGACATTCTGGAACGAGTGCGGGTCCTCGATCAGGTCGTAGAGTTCGCACACCTCACGGCTGCCCCACTCCGTGTAGCGGGCCCTTTCCGATCGCACGCTCCGGCCGACTACGTTGTTGGGCCGGTTGACGATCGTGAATGCCGCGCTCTTCCACGGTTGGTCCGGTTTCTCAAGCAGCGGCACCAGGCTGCAGCCTTCCAGATTCTCCGGCGGTCTGATCCCGCACAACTCCGCCAGGGTCGGGTAGAGATCGACGAACTCCACCAGCCGTGGGCACACGCTGCCCGGTTTCGTCTTGCCGGGTACCTTCACAATCAGTGGAACGCGGGCCACCTCCTCGAACAGCATGGCCTTCTCCCACAGGCGGTGCTCGCCGAGCAGGTAGCCGTGGTCGCCGGTAAAGACAACGATTGTGTTATCCTCCAGCCCGAGCCGCTTCAAGGCCTCCAGCAAGAGGCCGACCTGCGTATCGATAAACGTGATGCAGGCGTAATAGGCGGCGGTATATTCGCGGCGGATGCGATCGTTGTTGAACGGATCGCCGTAGAGCTTGTACCTCGGGCTGAAGGCGATTTCGGGGATGTCTCTCCAGTCGTCTTCAGGCTGCGGGTCGAAGCGGAACCGCTCCAGCGGATACATATCGAAGTACTTCTGGGGTGCCCAGTGGGCGATGTGAGGCCGGGCCACGCCCCAGCCGATGAAGAAGGGTTTGTCACCGTACGCCTTGGTCTCCAGCCACTCGATGACCTGCCGGACGCCCTTTCCGTCGGCGTGCTCTTCGTCGGTCATATCGGTGGGCCCAAGGCCCGGCGGCGTCTGGCCGCCAAGAAGGTCCTTGAGCTCCGTCTGTCTCTGCCGCCAGAGTCCCCGGTTCTTCTCGTCCTGGACGGAACCGTGGGTGGCCTCGAATTCCTTCCGGGCCTTCTCCAGCACCGGGTTCCGCGAATCACCGTACCGCGCCAGCTTATTCCATGAATGCTCCCCGTCGTTGTCGCGCTCGTGGAAGAACTTGTTGACCGCCGCGGTCCAGTAGCCCTGCTGCTTGAAACACTGAGGCAAGGCCACCGCGTTCGGCAAAACGGTGCGGAGCGGCGTGTTATTGCTGAGGATCCGGGTCGTTTCAGGCCGCAGGCCGGTGAGCAGGGAACAACGGGTCGGGTTGCAGACCGGGTACTGGCAATAGGCTCGATCGAATCGCGTGCCTTCCGAGGCCATGCGATCAAGGTTCGGCGACCTGACCTCCTTGTAGCCGTAACACGCCTGGCGAGCATTCAAGTCGTCGCACAGAATGAAGATGACGTTCATCGGCCTGGCTTGGGCGGTAAGCGGGCCAACTGCCGTGAGAGCCATGACTGCGAGCAACCGTGCTTTCATGCTTACCTCCCGCTTTTCGCGTTGAGTTGCGATTCTTCTCCGCCGGGGTCAGGCAGTCAGTGATGCCTGCCCACGGGTTCTCCAGGCTCCGATGGCCCCTTGGCCTCCTGCACGGCAGTCGCAAACCCGAGGGACTGCGGTGTCGAGCGGACCTCCTCAAAGGTGAACGTGCGACCGCACTCGGGGCAGCGCTGCTCGCGCAGGCCGTAGAGGTTGTAGCCGCATCCCGGACACAGACCCACTGGCACGTGTTCCTCAACCGGCACCCACCGCCGCCAGAGGTAGTACGCCGGTGCGCCCGCGACCAGAATGCCGAGCCAGGCGAGGGTCTCGACGGGCGAAGCCTTGATCGCCAGCACGGTGATCAGCAGCGAGGCGGCAATGAACACGACGGGCACGACCGGATAACCCCAGCACCGACAGGGGCGGTTCAGCTCCGGCCGCCGGATGCGCAGCACGATCATGGATATGGCCGCCGCTGCGTAGAAGATCCACATCGTGAACACGAAGCCGCCCGTCAGCCGTTCGAAGTGCTTCAGGAAGCACACCGCGACGCAGGACAGGATCGCCTGGCACCACAAGGCCACGTGCGGGGTCTGGTACCGGTGATGAATGTGCCCGAGGACGCGAAACAGCAGGCCGTCGCGAGCCTGGGCAAAAGTGACACGGGCCCCGGTGATGATGGATCCGTGCGAGGCCCCCAGCGTCGAGATCATCACCATGATGGTGACGACTGTTGCCCCGATGGGCCCGCAGAGCTTCTCCATCACCAGTGGGGCCACGGTTGGCACACCGCGCATCTGGGTCAGCGGCACCATATAGATGTACACCGCGTTGACGCCCACGAACAGGGCGATGCAGACACCTGTGCCGACAAGGAGTATCCGAGGCAGAAGCCGGTGCGGCTCGCGGATTTCGCCTGCGACCGACGTCACATCGGCCCAGCCGTCATAGGTCCACAAAACGGCGGCCAGCACCGGCGCCAGAGCAGCCAGGAATGGCTTGGGCGACTCGACGGCTGCCAGGTTTGCGGTGGAGCCTCCGCTCAGAGCGAGTCCGAGCACGATGACGGCCGCGAGGGCCAGGGCTTTCAGGCTGGTGAGCACGATGGCCAGCCCGGCGCCGAGTTGTACCTGCATCGTGTTCACGGCCGTGAGCGCGATCAGGACGACGCAGGTCACGGCTGGCACGCTCCAGTTCAGGCCGAAGAGCTTGTTAAAATGCTCCGCGAAGACCCAGGTGATGGCTGAGGCGGCCAGCGGCTTGCCGAGAAGCATGTACGTCCAGCCGAAAACGAAGGCCACCGTTCCGCCGAGGCCCTCGTAGATATAAGCATAGATCCCGCCCGAGCGAGGAAACATGGTGCCGAGCTCGGCGAAGGTGAGAGCCCCGGCCAGCGAAAGCAAGCCGCCCAGCAGCCACAGCAGCAGAATCAGCCTGCTGTCGCCCATCTCCCGGGCGATCGACGTGGGCGTGCGGAAGATGCCGCTGCCGATGATGATGCCGACCATGATGCCGGAACCGCCCCAGAAACCGATTCTGCGAGGCAGATCCTGTCTCATCGCTGGCCTCGGAAGTAGTCACGGCGGAGGTAAATGTACAGGGCGAATCCCCACCAGCAAACCAAACCGGTCACGGAGACAACGACGATGACCTGGTTCAGCATCGCCATCAGGTCAGCCTCGGGGGCGCCCAGAAGAGTCGCCAGTTCTCCCGTGCGGCCGCTCGCGGCCAGGAAAGCATCTTGCGCGGGCTTGTCGAAAATGAACAGGATCTTGTCGATGCTGTACAAAACAGTGCCGCCGATCACCAGCTCGTAACCCCACGGCCTGCCCATCATCAATCCGATGCCGATCCCCACGAACAGGGCCGCAAAGCCCAGATTGTAGCACACGGCCGTCACACCACCTCGCATGGCCCCGAAAAGCGGCACTTCGGAGGTCAGGGTGATCAGGGCATACAGGCCGGACAAGATGAACAGCACTCCGGCCGTCTTAATGGTAAAAGCGCCTTTGCGACGGGGGCCCCGGGTCGCTGGCCCCGCCGGCGGATACCACTGGCCGTCCCGTTTCGTCGCCCCGCAGAACCGGCACAGTACGGCTGCATCCTGAATCTCTTCGGCACAGAAGGGGCAGTTCACAGCGACCTCCGCAAACGCCATCGCAACGTCGACGAACATGGTAAGGGCCGCATGCCCGCCGTTCAATCGCGGTTGGCGGGTGGGTGCCGCCTGTAGGAGCGGCTTGCAGCCGCGATCTTGACGAGCCGGCGGGTTTATCCCGCCGGTGGAGCGGCTTCCAACCGCGACAACCGTCTGCCGGGTGCCCCACCTTCTTCGTGGAGGTGGGGGGGAGCGACGATCATTGTCTTGGCGAGCCACGCGGTTTATCCGCGTGGTCTTCCCTCTTCACTAAGAGCCAAGAGTCGGCCGAAGGTAAGACCCGCCGTGGCGGGCTAATAGCTTGTTTGTCGAACCCCCGCTCACCACGGCGTAGCTCCAGAAGCGAAGCCGGGACCGCTTCCAACAACCGCGGAGCACGCCGAGGATGCAAACGAAGACGCCAAGGCAAGAGAGCCGTGAAAGAAAAAAAGCTGCAGGGATTTGACAACGATACATATTTGAGCTATATATATATGGTCTACATATGCAGCCTTCCGAGGGATTGTTCTCATGGCGGTCGATCGTGATCTGGTTCGTGGCAGCCTGGATTTGATGATTCTGGCCGTGTTGATGGAAGGGCCGGCGTACGGCTACGCGATCCAGAAGCGGCTGCGCGAGGCCAGCGGCAATCTGGTGCGTCTTCAGGCCGGTACGCTGTACCCGCTCCTCCATCGGCTCGAAGACAAAGGCCTTATCGCCAGCCGGTGGGATGATACCACGGGCCGCGACCGCAAGTGGTACGCGATGACGAAGAAGGGCAAGCGGCGGCTGCAACACCGTGCCGCCGTCTGGCATCAATACGTAGAGTGTATTCGCCGGGTCCTCAAGCCGGTGCTGGATGCGGCGGAGCCGCCGGATCTCAGCCCGGCCGCGGGCGATTGAAGGAGCCCAGCCATGTCCGAGCAGGAGTTTGAAAGCTACCTGCGGCTGTTGGGGCGATTTCTCAAGCTGGACGAGAGGCAGCGCCAGACCATCGGCCGGGAGCTGCGCGCCCACATGGAGGAGCGACTCGAAGAGCTCATCGCCGGAGGCTATCGGCGCGAAGAGGCGGTGGAGGCCGTTCTCGATGAATTCGGCGATGCGGCGGCGTTGGCGTCGGATTTCGGCAGGATCGGTTTTCGGAGGAAATGGGTCATGCGAACCACGGCTGGCATGGTGACCGCGGCGTGTCTGGTGGTCGTTGTGAGTTTTCTGCTGCCGGAGAATCGGCCGCTGCCCGCTCCGGCCGGGAGCTACGCCCAGGCGACTGACTCGTCGAGCGCAAAGGCGGTCCCAGCGGCGGCCGTGGCGGTCACCAGCAGGCCGCACGCGACGGTCGCGGTCACACCGCCGCTGGACAGCCCCGCCTCCCGGCAGACGCGCCAGCGTTTGGCTGCGGTGCTGCCGAGTGTCGAGCTCCCGGCAGGAACGACCTTGGGCCAGGCTCTCGACTTCCTTCGCGACAAAGGAGGACTCTCCCTCGATGTCAACTGGAATCTCCTGGCCGCCGTCGGGATCGATAGGGAGGGCACCGAATGCGGGCCGATCAGCCTTGAGAATGTGAAGATCGAGTCCGCCCTGCAGATCATCCTGGACAACAGCAGCGCCGCTCTGGATGTCTCGCTCGGCTACGAAGTGATCGACGGGACGGTTTGCGTGTCGACCCCCGCCCATCTTGATCGGCACACGATCGTCCGCGTGTACAACGTGCGCGATTTGCTGAACGAGCCCTTCTCCGCTCGTGAGAGTGAGGTCATCGTTCAGACCATATCCGCTTCGGCTGCCCCCGCAACATCCGGTGCGGCTGCGACCGGCGCCGGCGGCAACGGGGACTCCGGCTACGGGGGCGGTGGCGGCTACGGCGGCATGGGGGGCATGATGGGCGGCTACGGCGGTGCAGTCAGGCTGGAGGGAAAGCCGGCAATCGTTCAACAGGTCATCGAGCAGTTGATCGAGACACGCGAGGAGGCACTCCTGGACAGCCTCAAGGAGGCCGTTGCGCCGGGTTCATGGGGGGATCCGCCAAACGGCAGCGCCACCATCTGGAACGGCCGCCTGATCGTCCGGCACAGCCCACGAATCCATCGCGAACTGGAGCAGTTTCTCCAACTGTTGGTAGACATGGGCCCCTCACCCGCCACGCAGCCGCATGCAGAAGCGACCGCCCGCCGCTGAACCGCCACAGCTCGGGAGCCGGGTGACCCATCCGCCGCGGCGGATGGGTGGCGGAGGCGACGATCATTGTCTTGGCGAGCCACGGGGTTTATCCCCGTGGTCTTCTCTTCTTGGGTGGCGACATGATGATGAATCGCACGCCGGATCTAGCAAGTGATGTCAGCGGGTGCGGCCGGGAGGCCCATCCATCTGCCGCGGCGAATGGGTGGGGGAGGCGACGATCATTGTCTTGACGAGCCGAGGGGTTTATCCCCTCGGTCTTCAACGGTGGGTGCTCCGTCGCCCAGCGGCTTGGCCCGGACGGGTGGCCCAACCATTCGCCGCAGCGAATGGTTGGGGGCACGATGATGGGTTCCGCTGAGATACCCGTCGAACGAGGCCGCTGACTCGCACCCGTGCGGGTGCCCCGTCAGGCAGGAGTGGCGGACCGAATCACCTGCCGGTCCACGCATTCGGAAACGCACCCGTCCCGCTTTCTACTCCTGGTGTTTTCCTGTTGCTGCTATCCTCAGGGGCTGATGTGCGCCGCGCTTGCGATTTCCCTCAGGTGGGCGTTCAGATTGCGCGTGTTGCCGGATCGGTCCTCATACAGGCACCAAAGCATAACAGGTGGTCGTGTCCGATATCCTCATTCACTCGCCCATTCCCAGTTGTCAACCTTGCCATCGACAACGTGGATGACGAGGACATGTCCATATGGGACATCTCGATCGCTGTCGTATCTGCGGGATGAGTTGGCTTTGTCTTCGTCCGGCCCATCCCCGGCCGCACTGTAGCTCTCCCCGAGCAATGCCTCGACCTCGGCGAGCGGCAGACCTCGCATGAGGAAATGCTCCGACAGCCACTTCAGTGACTCGTGATCCCGATTGCGCCGATAAGATCTCGCCCGGTGCTCGATTGTCGCTCTCGTCCCCCGTTCGGCCGGCTCGCGCCCGTGTCGAAGTTCTATGCGCCGCAAGGTGGACCTGAGTATCTTCAGAACGTCCTCAAAGGCGTTGTGTGGGGCCTCTCGATTGTACTCTTCGCACTCCTCGATCTTCTGCTTGAGGAATGCAGTCGCATCTTTCCTGTTCACGTATCTGTAGTCGACTACGCCCACCATGCTCGGGTACTGAGATCGGACCTCCTCCTCGGAGATTCCGTCGAAGACCAGCACGCGGATGTTGCACTCGAAGTCGTCCTCCTCGTATCCGTGTGTGTCCCACTGATACCAGGAAACCCCGATGAGTTCACCCCCAAGCGATGGAGGACCGAAGTCATCATACTTCAGGACAATGACATGCTTGGCGGAGCACCCCGCCACGAAGCAGGCAAGGCCGCAGAAAACCACCGCCGCTACCCTCTCAGCCCTGCGAGTCAAGTCTGTCGGATCAGACGTCATATAGGGCTCAGCTCTCGACATATTTGCGCCAGAATTGTCTCCTGAAGGTTCCGCAACTTCGACCATCCTGCTCTGGCGTCACGGTTGGAAATGAGGCGTCAGAAGCCATTATCACCAAAGGTGCCACAAAAAGGGCATGCTCCTCCGTGTCCTGGGCGTACTCTGTGGTTCAACGGTCCTTCCTGTCGTCGGCCGAACAGACAGTACCTTCCACCGCGAAAGGCTCTGCACTCAGTAGAGCGTGACGTTCACGCCGGTTCCCAGTTTCAGGGCCGCGACTTTCGCCGCTTTTTCGCTCCGGTAGATCAGGATCTTCTTCATCGAATACAAGATGATCTCCGGGCGTTCGTCGCCGTCGAGGTCTCCAACCAGCGCAAAGGGCTCATGATCCTGGTCCGGCGGAACGGGCGCCGGTC
Organism: uncultured Planctomycetales bacterium; assembly: GCA_964586235.1. Classification (GTDB taxonomy): domain Bacteria; phylum Planctomycetota; class Phycisphaerae; order UBA1845; family PWPN01; genus JAUCQB01. The sequence goes on along the minus strand of CAZPIO010000003.1, from coordinate 13,651 downwards.
TGCGAAAAGCATCCACGGGCCCGAACCGGGCAACGCATTGTCCGTTTCCGTTCAGCAGTCGTTGTTCCTGCCCGACGAGGACTTCATCGACACCATCACCGTCCCAGTCGATCAGGCGGTGGTGTCGGCTGTCGCCGCAGACGTAGCTGCCCAGGTGTTTTCCGTCGGAATCGACCACCCAGACCGAGCCGTTCTGATAGGCCTGGTGAGCGATGTCCACCGCGATTTGCCTGCCCGACAGATCCTTGCGGATGCGGCCCACGTCGATCGACTCGAAATGCTGGCCTGCAAGCGACCAGACCGTCTTGCCCCGTCCATCCAGCATGGCCATCAGGTTGGCGCCGCAGCAACTGACCAGCAGCCGGAAATCCTCCGGCTTCCTGCCCAACGCGAAGATCTCGCAACAGTCAAGATGCCCCCGCGCCAGGTCGACCTTCTCGCTGGTCATGGTCCAAAGCTCGCGGCCGTTGTTGTCCAGCATGGTGTAGCCGCCCATGACTTCATCGCGGCCGTCACCGTCGATGTCGACGAGCGTCGGATGGTGGCAGGTCTTGTACTTCTTGGGCCGCCAGTGCCAGAGCAGTCGCCAGTCGTCGGTATATGCCCACAACTGGCTGTAGCGGTCCTTGACGATGATGTCGCGGGCCCGCGGTCCTCCGCGCAGGTTGGCGAAGGCAATGCAGTCGGCCACGGCCAGCCCGTCGGGCAGTGCCAGGCGACGCAATTCCTTCCCCGTGCGACCGTCGAGAACCAGCAGGTATCGCTCGATGCTGAAGTACACCTCCGGTCGGCCGTCGCCGTCCAGATCGTAGATCTGCACGGGCACGTCATAGCCAAGTTGCGGCACGCCGGCATCGGCCTGGCCCCAACGCCAGAGCACCGACCCATCGAGTTGCGTTGCCAGAACGGTCGTGACCAACTGGTTCTTCTGCCTTGCGGTCACGATTTCGGCCCGGCCGTCGCCGTTGAGATCACCGGCGATAAGCCATTGGCCGTGATACGCCTGATCGGGCTCAATTGTCTTCCAGGGAAGCTCCACAGTGGCATCCAGTTCCCAGGCATTGCGCTCAAATGGCTCTGCCCCTGCGAGCCTGGCAAGCGAAAGGCACAGAACCACTGTCGTGATCAGCCAAGACCGGCAGGTCTCCGCCGCTTTCGACGGCTTCGACCATGCCCCACCTTTTTCGCACACTTTCCTGGGCACTTTTCATCCTCCGACACCGCCCTGGCATGCAGCCTTCATCGCCGCGGTCATACACGATCATCAATCACGGTCGAAAGGGCACCCCAATGGCCCTGCTACGCCTGGGTCAGGAAGTTCGACGCCGCTCCCATCAGCTCCCGGAGCTGTTTGAGAGCGCGATGGAACAGCATATGGACGGCCGCCTCGCTACGGCCAAGACGATGGGCGACCTCCGCTACCGGCAAACCGTCGATGAGTCGCCAATGGATGACCCGTCGGTAGTCCTCAGGTAGCTGCTGCATCCGCACCATCAAAACCGCCAATGCCTCGCTGCGGGCAGCCCCTCGGCTCGGCGTCGACATGGGCGAACTCACCTGGTCCAACAGGTCAACATCGGCCCCGCTCTTGACGCCCCAGGCCGGGGCCTGCCGCCGGACATCGCGCTTGTCGGCCACGATCGCCCGATGCATGTCGATCAGCTTGTTTTCCGCGATTTGACGCAGCCAGCCCACGAACGCCTCAAAACTGTCAAACTGGGCAGTCGGCAGGCTCGCCCAGGCCGCCGCATAGACCTCCTGGATGACGTCTTCCGGCTCCAGTTGGGCCTTTCTCAGTGTGTCGCTCATCTGCTGGGCTATCGCCGCTCGTAACGGGTCGAAGCCGGCGACCAGCAAGGAGTCCATGGCCGCCAGGCTCCCGGCCTTGAGCTGAGCCATAGCATCCCTGAACTTTGCGTCGTCCATAGAGGCTCCAAACGCGGCGTCCAGAACTAGTCTGTGCGTAACCATTGTACAGACAAATGGTTAGGACGCAATCACACCAAGGGGCCGAACTGGATCGCCATGGGGCGCTGCGTTATCGGACGTACTTTCCTCGGCCCGCCGAAGAAAAACCGCAAAAAAACCGTTTTCCCGCGTTAGCTCGGCCCGGCGTTTCCGTTCACTAATATACCAGAAACGAATACAGCCTTGGGTGCCCGGAAGGATTGCCGCAGTTTCACCCACCTCCTCTTTGCAGACTCGGCCATCTTTCCGGGCACTCGGCTTTTTACCCCACCCGCTACCCTACCTGACAATCGGCACGCTTCCGTAAACAGCCTCGGTCACCGAACCGCGCAGGGATCAACCAGGCGGTTTGTCACGAGCCGGCTGCGTAGCGATCAAAACCATGGGCCCCGGCCGAGATTGCCGTCAGGGCGGATCCGGAGCCTCACGTGTTATCGTCGGCGTGGCGCGGGTTGTTGGCTCCGCCTGTGCCTCCCACAACTTCACCAGACCATCCTGTCCGCACGTTGCGATTCTGGAGCCGTCGGGCGAGAACCTGACGCACATCACCGGCGCATCGTGGGCTCGCACACTGAACACTTCGCTGGCGCTGGGGACGTCCCAGACCTTCAGCATCATGTCGTCGGTGCACGAGGCCACCCGCAGACCGTCCGGGCTGAAGTCGACCCACTCAACTGATCGTTGAGGGCCGTACATCGAGGCCGCTTGCTTCCCGGTGGACACCTCCCAGAGAGCGATGGTGCCGTTCGAGTGCGCGCTCGCGATTGTTCTCGAATCGGGGCTGAACCACGCCCCGTTCAGACCCAGACCGGCGGAGATGGCCTGATCCTCGCCACCTGACTCGACGTCCCAGATCCTGATCTCGCCGCGCGCCATGCTGGTCGCGACCCACTGGCCGTCCGGACTGAACGCGATCGTCACGGGGGAGTCGTTGTGCCACAGCCCCCGCAGCATCTTCCCGTCGGCAAGAGTCCAGAGAGTGGCCGTGTCACCCGCGGCCACGCCCAGCAGCGCGCTGTCGGGGCTGAACGCGATGCTCTGAACGATTCCGTCCAGCTTGTCGAGCAGAAGTCGCCGCCTGCCACTCGCGCTGTCCCAGACGCAAATCGTCCGATCCTCGCCCCCCGAGGCGATGTATTTGCCGTCGGGACTCCAAGCCAGACTCAGCACAGCGTCCGTGTGCTCCGCCAATGACAGCAATTGCGAGCCTGTCTCGACATCCCACACCCGGACGATATCGCCGGTCGCCTTGCCTGTTGCCGGTGCGTTTTCGCCTTGCCCTCCGCTGGAGGCGATCTGCTTCCCATCCGCGCTGAAGGCGATCCGGAGCACCGAACCCGGACCTGCTTGCAGGATGCGGGCTTCGGGCGCGGCCGCGCTCGGCCACGCTTTCAGTCTGCCGTCCATACCGGCCGAGAAGACCCGGCTCGAGTCCGGACTCCAGGCTACTGCCCGGCCTCCGCCTTTGTGGGCTGAGTAGGTGCACAGCTCCGCCCCTGTGGCAGCATCCCAGATCTTCAACGTGCGATCGGCCTCCATGCCGGACGCCGGTGTGCGGGGAACACCTGCTGAAGCCAGCATTGCTCCGTCACGACTGAATGCCACCGCGTCGACAAAGCCTTCGTGGCCGCGAAGCGACAGCAGTTCTGCTCCCGTCGTGCTGTCGAGGATCTTCAATGTACCATGGGCGTCCTTGCCGCCAGGAGAAATGCCGCCGCCGAATGCGATGCGTTTGCCGTCCGGACTGAAGGCGATGGAAAGCACGGCCCCCGGAGGCCCGGTCAACTCTCGCAGGTACTGTCCGGTCGCGGCATCCCAAACCCTGATCCTGCAACTGCCGATGGAAGGGTTCAGCAGCTCACCGCAGACGACCTGTTTGCCGTTGGGGTTCCAGGCGACGCATGAGATCTCCTTGTCATGAGCGGAGGTCGTGCGAATGATCTTCCCGTCCGGCACGTCCCAGAAGGTCAGGGCCTTGCCCTGGCCACCTGCGACAAGAGACGCGACATCGGGACTGAAGCACACGCCGTTGATGTACTGCTTGCCGCTCTCCAGCACTTTTTCCGAACCGGTGTGGGAGTCCCACAGCCGCAGCGTTTTGTCACGGCCGCCCGATGCGATCCACCGGCCGTCCGAACTGATCGCGAGGGCACTTACCTGGCCAGTGTGCCCTTTCAGTTGCGTGATCGCCGCGCCCGTCGCGCTGCTCCAGACCCTGATGACCCCGTCGCAACCGCCGGTAACCAGCCGTTCACCATCTGGGCTGATGAACAGCGAGGCAACGCACTCCGGATCCGCCGGGATGCTCAGGAGAGCCGGGTCCCGTGATAATCGTGACAAGTAGTGCCATTCCCAGCCCCGTAGGTCCGTTGCGCAGGTCGCAAGCAACTGTTGAGCCTGGACGAGGTACCTCTGTTCGTAGGCATTCCGGGCCAGCGCGATCCGGCTGAGGTAGTCCGTGCGCCTGAGCCGCTCGGCCTGCTGCTCGGCGCGGGCTTGCTCGCGTTCGGCGATCTGCCGGGCCTGCTCGGCCTCGGCGGCCTTGGCGTCCGCACGGCGACGCTCCCGGTCCTGCTCGATTTGGGCGGTGATGGCGCGGTCGCGTTCCGAAACCGCCTGACGCCAGAGGGAAAGCGACGCCAGGAGTGACACACCGACCAGGGCAGCAAACGCCGTCGCCACCGCCACCGGGACGCGATAGCGGCGCAGCGTCTTGCCAAGTACGTACAGCCCGCTGTCGCTCCTGGCGGCAACCGGTTTGCCATTCAGGTAGCGGTCGAGGTCCTGTCCCAGTTCGCCGGCCGTCTGGTATCGCCGTTGAGGCTCCTTGCGCAGGCACTTGAGCACGATCGCCTCGACGTCGCGGTCAATCTCCCCGCGGATCGAACTCGGCCGGACCGGCTCGCTGCTGACGATCCGGTTCAGCACATCCCGCATCGGCCCGGCGACCTCGTATGGGAACGCGCCCGTGAGCATCTGGTAGAGGATCACGCCGAGGGCATAGACGTCGGTACGGGTGTCGATGCGGTCAAGGTGTCCCTGGGCCTGCTCCGGGCTGGTCCAGGGCAGGCTGCCCACGAATTGGCCGACCGCAGTCATGCCCGCCGCTTCGCGGTCTTCCTCTTCATCGTCGCCGGTGACCTTCGCCAGGCCGAAGTCCAGGATATGCGGTCTGCCTTCGTCGTCGATGCGGATATTGCCGGGCTTGAGGTCGCGGTGAATGATGCCCTTGATGTGGGCCTCGTTGACCGCGTTGCAGATGGTGATGAACAGGCTCAGGATTTGCCTGACCGATCGCGGGGCGGTAGTGAGCCAGATATCCAGCGGCGAGCCGGCGACATAGTCCATCACGAAGAACTGGCACCCGGATGCCGTTCCGCTCTCATGAATGGTCACGATGCTGGGGTGGTTCAGCGCTCCCAGGATCTGCACCTCGCGCTCGAACCGGGCACGGCCGCGCCACCCGGCGAACGGCCCCTCGCGCATCACCTTGATGGCCACCTTGCGCCGCGTGGTCTTCTGCAGCGCCTGGTAGACGACGCCCTGTCCGCCGCGATGAATCTCCCCCAGGATCTCATAGCCCGGCAGGGCGTCATGGGGCGGGGCGAAGGCAGGACCGCCGGCCTCTGTCCCGTGAGAGGTCACCGCGCTCACCTGCCGGACCATGCCGAAGTGTTCACGCAGCTCGTCGGCCAGGTCCGGGTTGGCCTGCAACAGCTCCTGCTCGTCAACCGGCTCACCCCGCTGCGCGCGGTCCAGGTACTCGTTCAGGATGCGGCCAAGCCGCTCATCTCGAGAGTCCGCCTGCGGGTCTGCCATGCCAAGCCACCTGCCCCCGGACATCGGTCGGGGCCCCCGGTATTGTCGCACAAAAAGGCCTTCAGGTCTTCTACGTCCGCGGCTTTCAAATCGTTCCCGCTGTACCGCACGAGACTCCCCAACGATATCGGACCGTGCCCTATGACGGCCGAATTCTTCCGGTCCGGGCCTCGGAGGGGGGGTGAGCTACTGTGGTGCCTCAACCGCCTTTGCGCCCAGAGTCGCTGGGATATCGTTGACGAGTGCTGCTCCCTGGGCTGGCGGAGATGAGCGAGACAGCTTAGGCTGCTTCCAGCGGTTGTGGCGCTTCGAGTGGCAGCCTGCCCGCATTCCTGGTGTGTTCATGAAGAAGAACCGAAAAGCGCCTGATACGCGGCTGACCGATCTGGAACGGATCAAGAAGCTGGTGGTGATAGCGATGTTCTCGGATGACGAGTTGATGGAGCGTCTCGTGCTCAAAGGTGGAAACGCTCTCGACCTGATCCACCGCATCAGTACCCGCGCCTCTCTGGATCTCGATTTCTCGATGGAGCGCGATTTCGCCGTTGGAGAGCGGGATGCTAGCTCACTCTCGAGATTCGCTCACAACTGCCGGTCCAACCGCCGGTACATGATCGCCTCACTGACATGCTCGGACCCGATGTGCCCCTCGCCGGCCAGATCGGAGATGGTGCGGGCGACGCGGAGGATCTTGTCGTGGGCCCGTGCCGACAGGCCGAGTTCGGTCAGGGCCTGCTTGAGCAGTTGCTCGCCGGCGGCATCGAGCGTGCAGTACTCGCGCAGCGACCCGGTGCCCAGCCGGCCGTCGAGGGTGGCGCAAGCGATCGCCGAAGCGGGCCCGCTGGATCACGTCCAGAATGGTTCGCACGAGCTCCGGGAACTCGTCGAGGAACAGCTCCCCGTGGCGGATGCGCGAAACTTCACATTTCACTTGAACCCGAAAAGGCGACCGGGCCCAAGGAAGACGGCTTAACTGGAGAGTGGTATCATTGGCAGAGGCAGGTCACCGGATCTGGCAGCGGCCGGTCGGCTGCAACTGGAGCCGATGATCACGCACCGGTTTCCGCTGGAAGAAGCAAGCGACGGCTTGGGTCTGCTCCGGGGAAGAGAACAGCACGGCGCCCGCAAGGTTGCGCTGGCACCTTGGACAAGCAGCGTAGCGGAAGGAGACAATCGGATGCCCGGCACTCGATTGAAAGACGCACTCCTGGTCACACCCGAGGGCGTGGTGCGGGCCGACATGGTTTTGAGAGACGGCAGGATCGTCCCGCCTGCTGATTCGGGGGCCTGTGATCAGGAGATTGACCTTGCCGGCAAGTACGCAGTTCCCGGGTTTCTGGACATTCATTTTCACGGTTTCAACCTCTTCGAGTTCACCCTCGGCAGCTACGATCCGGCAACAGAGGCTTTCGACGTCAGCGAGTCCGCATATCGGCAAGGCTTCGATATGCTGCAGAAGCGCCTCTGCCAGTACGGCGTGACCGGCTTCTACGTCGGAAGCTGGGCCGCCCCCGTCGAGACGCTGAACAGGTGTTTCGGGCACCTGAGCGATCACATGGCCCGGTCGTCCGGCACGACCGGCGGCGCGAGGCTGCGAGGCGCGTTTCTCGAGGGTTCGTTCATCAACCCGCAGTTGTGCGGCGCGATGAACCCGAAATACGTGTTTGAGCACTCGCGGGAGTCCTTCGACCGCATCCAGAGCAGGGACACCATCAAGCTGGCCAACGTTGTTCCCGATTACGGCCGCCGAAGCTGCGATTTGATCGAGTATCTCACGGGCAAGGGCATCGTCGTAGGAGCCGGTCACGTCGACGCTACCCGCGCGCAGTGGGCTGACGCCATCAAGGCTGGCCTCAGGTATGCCGTTCATTTCACCAACGGCCCGACCGGCGGTTCGACCAAGGTGTTCGACGGCGGCGGATCCATTGAGGCGGTTCTCTCTTTCGACGAGATCTGCGCTGAACTGATACTCGACGGCTATCACGTCAACCCCGCCTATGTGCGTGACATCATCCGGCGCAAGGGCCTGGACAGGATTATCGCCATCACCGACGCCATGTACCTGGCAGGCTCGGGCTTGACGGGTGAATTCGGTCTCGGCGGCATCCGCGGAAGGATCAGCGAGAACGGCGAGTACTTCGCCGTCGTCGGCAAGAAAAATGCGCTGTTCTCCGCGAACATCACCATGGACCGTGTCTTCGCCAATATCCTGAACTGGCTCAGCCGCCCCCTGCCGGGCATCTGGACCCGAGAGCACGACGCGCTGCCTCTCGATGACGCCGTGGCGGCCGCCGCGAGGATCTGTTCGACAAACGCCTGCAACCTCACAGGCTTAAGTCGCGAAGGCTACGGCTCGCTGGCCGCCGGAGCACCGGCGGATCTTGCGGTGCTTTCGATCGGCGGTAGCGAGGGGTCTTATTCCGTCGTGGTTGACCGCACGATTGTCGGGGGCACGACGGTGTACTCCGCCGCCGATCACTGATTGGCCACGAAAAACACAAGAAGGCACAAAAAGGGGTTGGAGATGCCGTCAGCATGGGGCGATCCGCGAGTGGGCGTCGACGCTTCCCCCTCTCGCCACGGCCGGGCAGAGTAGACCACGCTTGCGTGCCGCCTTCGCCCTGATGTTCTTTTTTGTGTCTTTTTGTGCTTTTTATGGCTATCAACATCCGCGTATCACAACTGCCCCAGAGTCGCCAGGACCACGATCGCGGCATGCACGACGACGGACAGGGAGAGCACGGCCCAACTCGCGGGATACGTCCATCGGCGATAGCGGCGGTTCCAGACGACGGCCAGCCCGGTCAGCAGAAGGCCGATCAGCGGCACCCAGCAGAGCAGAAGGCCCATCAGCAGGACGAGCACTGAACCGACGCCTATGCGAGGAACGATGACGGATTTCAGTTGCTCGGGGGTACACTCATAGAGTCTGGCGACGGGGATCTTGGATTCAAGACGCCCGCCACAGGCGTCGCACTTCAGGAAAGCATGCCGGACGCCGAACAGCGGGATAGCCTCAAGAAGCTGTATCTCTTCGGTTTCCTCCCGGACCGATGCGGTTACGCCGTCACGCTTGCACAATGGGCAATGGATCTCGATCAACCCGGCCTCGACGACCGAAGTGCCGACGCCGACCGGGTCGACGCTGCGCAGGAGTTCGCGAGCCGCCCCCGTCCAATCGCGTTTGCGATTTCCGCCGGGGCCGACGTTCTGATCATTCTGTTCGCCGTCCGCCATGGTTGTCTATCCGGTCTCCGGTATATGAACGCCTCGCTGCCATGTTCGAGGTCAAGAGTGATGATGGCTTATGCGCTCCGGGCGGCCATGACTGCCTTGAGACCCTTGGCGATCAGTTCCGAGCGGCTCATGCCATGTTTGCGGGCGTAGGCATCGGACTTGACCAGTAGACCACGCTCGATCGAAACACGGATCTTCTCGGCGCCTTCGCCGATTCGCGGACGGCCTCGCCGCTTCGCGCGAGCGTGCAATCTCTTGTCGTTAGCGGTCAACGGCTGGGTCTTGCGGAACGCGAATTCCTCTTCGAACTCCCTTGTCGCCTCGGCCAATTCGGCCTTGGTCATCTCAGTGTAATCTCTGCGAGGTTTTCGTTTTGAAGCTCTCACTTGCGTCTCCTGCGGCGCAACGCGCGTTTCTCGCGGTCCGTCAACGGCCGCGCATGAATCACAAACACCGTGTCCGTCGGGTCAAGGACATAGACCACCTGCAGATAATCGCCTCCGAAGGTCTGCCCCACGGCCAGGTACCGCCCTTTTCCCGCTCTTCGGGGGTAGGGCGTCCCGGCATGGTTCACAATCCATTCCGCCTCATCCGGCGTCACGCCGTGCTCGGCAATGTGCTCGGTATTCCACTCATTCCACCTGAACTCATACGACATTTAAGTGTACACCAAAATCAGGCCGCGGGCAAGGTCCGTTTCCGCTACAACTGCCTGTCTAGTCTCCGGTACATGATCGCCTCGCTCACGTGCTCGGGCTTGAGGTGCTCCTCGCCGGCCAGGTCGGCGATGGTCCGGGCGACGCGGAGGATCTTGTCGTGGGCCCGGGCCGACAGGCCGAGTTCGGTGAGGGCCTGCTTGAGCAGTTGTTCGCCGGCGGCGTCGAGCTTGCAGGACTTGCGGAGCTGCTTGGGGGTCATGCGGGCGTTGAGAATCGTGCTCTTCTCGCCGAAACGCTCGCGCTGGATGCGCCTTGCTCGCTCGACCTGGAGGCGCATCTCCTCGCTGCCGCTGCCGTCATGATCGCCGCGAAGCTCGCGGTAGGGCACCGGCGGCACCTCGATGTGGATGTCGATGCGGTCAATGAGCGGACCGCTGATCCGCGAGAGGTACTTGTCGATCTGCGTCGGGCTGCACTTGCAGGGCTTGTTGGGGTCCGTGAAGTAGCCGCACGGACACGGGTTCATCGCCGCCACCAGCATGAAGCGGGCGGGGAAGGTGATGGCCGAGTGCGACCGGGCGATGGTGACCACGCCGTCTTCCAGCGGCTGGCGGAGCGTTTCGAGGATGGTCCGCGGGAATTCGGGGAACTCGTCGAGGAACAGCAGGCCGTGGTGGGCCAGGGAGACCTCTCCAGCCTGGGGGATGCTTCCGCCGCCGACCAGGGCAGGGCCGCTGGCCGAGTGGTGGGGCGAGCGCACCGGCCGTCGGGCCAGCAGCGCTTGCCCGGCGGGCATCTTCCCGGCCGCGGAGTAGATCCGTGTGGTCTCCAGCGACTCGGTCAGGCTCAGCGGCGGCAGGATAGTCGGAAGCCGCTTGCTCAGCATGGTCTTGCCGGTGCCGGGAGGGCCGATCAGCAGGATGTTATGTCCGCCCGCGGCGGCCACGGTCACCGCCCGCTTGACCGACTCCTGGCCGCGGACCTCTGAAAAATCCTCTTCATAGCGCGAGGCGTCGGCGAAGACCGCGTCGATATCGATCACGGTTGGCTCCAGTGGAAGCTGGCTGGTGAGGAAGCCCACCGCCTCGGCCAGCGTGCCGATGCCGATGACTTCGATCTCCTCGACTACGGCCGCCTCGGGAGCGTTCTCGCGGGGCAGGATCAGGCCGGTCAGGCCCTTGTCGCGGGCGAGCATGGCCATGGACAGGGCACCCTTGATCGGCCGCACACGGCCGTCGAGGGCCAGTTCGCCGGCAATGATGTACTGCTCGGCCGGCTCGGGCGTGCCCTGGCCGTTGGCGAAGATGATTCCCAGTGCGATCGGCAGGTCGAAGGCCGGTCCTTCCTTCTTGACGTCCGCCGGGGCGAGGTTGACGACCGTCTTGTACATCGGCCAGTCGTAGCCGGAGTTGTTCAGGGCCGCCCGGACGCGTTCGAGGCTCTCTTTGACCGCGGTGTCCGGCAGGCCCACGATGGTGGCCTTCTCGAACCCCCGGTCCGCGCAGTCCACCTCCACCTCGCAGGCCAACGCCTCGATCCCCATTAAAGCGACGCTGTGTAATCTGGAGAGCATGGCCGGATTCTACGGTGAACCTGCTGAGAAGGCAAATGCAGAGATCGGTGACTGCGTCAGGGTACCATCCAGTCCACAACCCGCAAATCCGGAACGCCGGTATAGTCCTGTACGTTGTGCGTCACCAGGGTCAGATCGTGAACAAGGGCAGTGGCGGCATTTAACAGATCCATTGGGGGAGCGGGTCTGCCCGCATCGAGCAAGCTGGCTTGCACCTGCCCGAACTTCTCGGCCACTTGGGCGGTGACTTCAAGGACCGTCACATCCGCGAGCATCTCCCGCAGGCCCCGAAGCCGCGCCGGTGGAGCCTCAGCCCGCAATGCCCAAGCGTACAACTCGCCCAGCGTGACTGCCGAGATGTGCAAGCGACCGGTGTATCGCAGAAAACGACTGGTGACCACACCTTTCTCTTTGAGGTGGGCAGAACAAATGTCTGTATCGATGAGGAAGCTCATTCGGGTTGTTCCCGTCGCCCCAGCTTGCGCTGCCGCCGGTTCCATTCGAGATACCTGTCCAAGCCTTCGGCATCATCAGCCCAAGCCCCCGCCGATCGGCGCAGTCCCTCGCCGGGAGGCAGAGCGCCCTCCTTGTCTGCCGGTTCCATCGTAACCTTGACCTGTTGGCCGTCGGGCAACCCCGGCTCTCGTTCCAGTTCGATGGTCTTGCCCCGCACCACACCGTGGACTGTAACGCTTTCGTTGCTCACGGGTCACCTCCAGTTGAATTATATCTGACTGCGCGAGCGACGGCACAGGCTCGCCCCTTGGCACGGCCGCACGAATAGCCGGCAAGCCCGCGATTCCCCCCCACGTCGAACCCCCGGTCCGCGCAGTCCAACTCCACCTCGCAGTCCAACGCCTCGATCCCCATTAAAGCAACGCTGTGTAATCTGGAGAGCATGACAGCATTGTATGCCGGTTCCCGGAGCGGTCAAGTGAACAGTACTATCGGGTGGCGACTGACCAAGACCGTCGGATTTCGGCTTGATTTCGGGTGTCCGGCGTTGTGCCCTGTCAGGCCGATTGCGACGAGGCATCTGGCAGCGGGAGGAGCCGGGCGGGTGAGTGGCATAATCGAACCATCGCTGTCGTCCCATAATGTAGAGGACAGCTTCATCCTTCCCATGGCAATCGGTGGCTTCGCAGCGTGTGGTGGAGTTGCGACGGATGGATCGTGTCCGGGCGCATCCAAGAACATCGATTTGAGTGGTCAACCTGTCGTTGGAGGACTATGATTTTCCAGTGATGCTCACCTGTCGAAAGAAGGGCATGTGAGGGGTATCACATCGTGCGCTGACCCGTGCCGGGATCCGATGCTCGGTATGCGTGCAGGAACACCATGAAGAGGGATGAGAGATGACCAGGATTGTGCCGACGGGGTATTTCAAGTTCATCGCGGTCGCATCGATCATAATGGGTGCGGCCTCGGGCGCCCAGGCCGGAATTCTGAACGGCCATGGATCGGCGCATGGCGGCGTCACGGGAAGTGTTCCATTCAACAACGGCGTCGGGCTCAGCGGTACCATCGACTACGCTGTCTTCACGGCCAACGCTTTCAACGCCAACTTCAGCGGTCTTGGTTATGTGCCGGGCGATGCCCTGGTCTACACGTACCAGGTCTCCGTGGCCGGCAGTCTTGGCGTCAGCGCCGAGATCGTGGGGATCTCGAATCCCGCCAATACGATCGGCACGTTCGATATCGGCGATGTCAATCCCTCGTCGTCATCTTTCACACCGAACGCTCGTTGGTTGTTCTCGCCGGAAATCCCGACAGGCATGACCTCCTGGGGTCTGGCTTTTTCTACGCCGAACCTTCCGATCGTTGGTGCATCATTGACGATTGATGGCGGAACTCAGGCGCTCGTGGCTGGAGTGCCAACCCCAGGCCCGGTGCCCCTTCCCGAGCCCGGGTCGGTGTTGCTGGTGGCCTCGGGCTTGGCGGCGTGCTTTACGTGGCGATCCCGGCGTCGATGACGAGTTCGTTTCCACCGCGACGATCGATGCCGTCGCACATCCGTCGGTCGCCCGGAGGATGAGGCGTGGCAGAGTTCGATAGGAGAGAGAAATGGTCGTTTCACGCATTTATCATGTCCAGTTGGCGCTGTTCCTTATTCTCGGCTCGGTCGCAACGCTGGGCCCGTCGCACGCAGTCGCCGGGCCGTTGGCGACGACCAACTTCGCATTGAATGACGGGTTCGGGCCTGACGCTGGGCGCTGGCATGGTGCGGCCTCGATCGCAGGTGCCGCGTTTGGAGACACCGTGATCACTGAGGTCGACTGGGCGGTATTTGAGCATGGGGATTTCCAGCTCTATCTCAACAGCGAGGGCATCCCCCAAGTCGATCCGTCAGCCGCCGGGGAAGTGGTCTATGTGTATCAGATTTCCTCTGTCACAT
>CAZPIO010000002.1:89559-149088 GCA_964586235.1 uncultured Planctomycetales bacterium | reverse complement strand
GGAAAGGATTCCGCAGAAATGGGCGACCCGGAGGTGATTCCGGGTCGAGCAGGGGCGGTCGCCTTCTTGGCTGTGACCCCCCTCAGTCCCCCCTTGGCAAGGGGGGAAGAGTAGTCGTTCGCCGGATGGGGAAAGGATTCCGCAGAAATGGGCGACCCGGAGGTGATTCCGGGTCGAGCAGGCCCGGAGGTGATTCCGGGTCGAGCAGGGGTGATCAGGTTTCGGCCGGCGGCGGCGCGGGCGGGTCTGCTCGTAGGCCATCTTCAGGAAGAGCAGGAAGGTGATCTGCTCGGTGTAGGCCATGTAGGACAACCCGTCGTCCCGCAGGACGTGGGCGAAGTTCCAGGCCTTGTTGACGATCTGTTGGGTGTCGGTGCTCATTGATCCGCCCACGCAAACCGCTTCTTGAGGCTGTTAAGCTGCGTTGCCCAGGGAACCGCTCCCTCCTTCTGAAGCCGCCCGAGGACAATCCCTGGTGCAATGCCGATGCGGCCGGCAAACGCCACAATCGCAGTTCTTGTGGTCAACCCTTGCAGTTCAGTTGCCGCGTCCGATGGAATCAGGAACTCCGCCGCGAAGCGATTAGCCTTCTTCTCCCGGTCGGGTTCGGGGTGGTTGTCGTGAATGAAGACCTCGTTCTTCCCGTCACGGAGGATGTGGCCGGCCTCGTGGAAAAAGGTGAACCAGAACTGATCATCAGTCTTGTGCCGTAGACTCATCTGGATCAGGGCTTTTGTCGGAGAGAGCCAGCGGGTCAAGCCCGAAACCGGGCAGCCCTTGATCTCACGAACGAATACGAGGGCCACGCCCGCCTCGGCGCAGAGCGATTTCATCCTGGGCTCGAACACCTTGGGAGGCTCGGTCGTGAGCTTGCGGATCTCAGCCAGCGCCTGGCTGAACCGGCCACTGTCATACGCAGAGCTCTGCACCGCTTGGGCCTTCAGTTCCCCGATACGAATCCAGGTGGCCGTTGGTCCCGGCTTCATCTTCGAGGATGCGGATTTCCGATATACCGGGCTCGCTTTCAGGTAGTATTCGTTCCAAATCGCCGGGCTGTCCACCCCAAAGAAACGAAGAACGGCCTGAATCTGCTGCACCTTGTCCTTGACGGGTTCAATCAATCCTCTCCGGACCAACTCGCGGACCGGGATCGTCTTGAGCCAAACCAGATCATGTTTTAGTCGCTCGCGCTCTGCTATTCGTGCCCGTCGCTCCTGGTAGGTGGCTTCCAGGTTGTTCCACATCCGGGCGGGGACGCCGGTCACTCGCTCCAGCTTGGCGGCGGTTTCGGGTGTAATGGCGGCGTGACCGTTGATGATCTGGCTGACATGCTTTTCTGACAGTCCGGTACGGCTTGCGAGGTCTCGCTGGTCCATGTGCAGGGCTTCAATCGTTTCGGCCAGCGTCTCGCCTGGGGGGACCGCATAGTCCGGTTCATGCGGATACCGGGTTGTGACCTTTGTGGACATGGCCTTCTCCTCTGGTCTCAGTGGTAGTCAACCACTTCCTGGATAACCACGCTGGTGACCGCCGACCAATCCAGGCCGCCGTCAGGCTTGAGTGGTATCGGGTCGTGATTGGGACGGAATACCAAGCGACGGGGTTGATCCAAATTGACAGCAAGCTGGCCTTTCCGGTCCCCCGACAATTCGTGGCAGTTGGCCGCAGGCAGCCCACGCATATCTTCAAGAAGTGGCGCGTTCTCCAACTCGCCGAGGCGACGCTTCAGGATCTCCGCCGTAACCTGACCCCACTTCCTCTTCATGTGCTTCTCGGACGTGCAGGCCTTCTGCAATGCTCGATTCTCGTAGTATAACTCCATAATGCCCCGTTGTCAAATTAGTTTTACCTTTTTGGTAATACATTTCTTGACCTTGCGGCTTTCACGCCCCCGCCCCCCGTTCGCCTTGCGGCAGCTTCCGGCGACTGTGCCGCCCTGGGCGGACGCGCGTCCCTCCGATGCGGCGCGGCTTCTCTGCCCGCCCTGATCCGACCCAGAAGAACACTCGCAGGCTCATCCTTCGGGTCTTGCGGGACCAGCTTGCCCTCGAAGGCTCGCTTCAGGATGGATTGGCGAAGCCGGGAAGAACGCAGACCATTTGCGGCGACCTGCCGTTGAGATTCCTCGACAACAGACAAGCGAGTTTCAATCTCGGCGACGATGAAACGTTGTTCATCAGCGGGAGGTAACGGGACTGGAAACCGTCTCAAGATCGTCAGATTGATCGAGGCTAGATTGACGGTCTGCCTGCCCGCCTTCTGGAACCAAAGACGACCGTAGCTGTTGCCGCACCAGGATACGTACTTGGGAGCGACATCTACCGAGAGCAGACGGGCACGGAAGATGTGATTCTGGTGAATGCATTCTTCCAACTCGCCATTCCATACCCACCCACGTCCAAGCTTATCTCGATCTCCACCTTCCGTGAACAACACATCGCCGGGGAGCAACCGCAACTCCGTGATGTCGTCCTCAGTCGCCTCAATCGTTTTCATCTCGGCTAAGTCAAGGAATCCCCGCTGGACGTTGGCAACACGCAGATAGGGTATGAGACGAACAACTTCATCGTTCCTACGCTTCTGCCCCTTTGTAACGCCACCGGTGAGGTGAGACATCTGATCCAACGTTGCCCAGCACCACCCCTTCGGCAATTCGGGCAGGTTGGACGGATCCGGGGGGGCAGGTTCCTCGTATTTGTCCCGCCAGTTCTTCGGGAGCGACTTGCCCGCGTCGGCGAACTTGGCAAGCTGCTGCTCTTCCCATTTCTTGCGTCGCTCGGTCAGGATGCGTTCGAGCAGTTTGGTGGCGGGTTCGACGGAGGGGTTGGCGTTTCGCCACTTTTCGGTCAGTCTGCCCTCGACCGCCGCTTTGAGGACCGATGCCCGATACCGCTTGAGATTCGCCCGGACCCGCTCCAACGCCGCTACGCCCGCATCCAGGTCGGAAAACAATTCCTCGATCTTGTCCACAACCCTCTTCTGCTCCCGAAGTGGTGCTAACCTGATCGGAAGCCTTCGCATTGCCGCTTGCGTCAACTTCAATCGAGTAGTGCCGTTTGCAAAGCCCCGGTAGTCGGCGTGGTTGAGAGCATGAAGAAGATACCGATTCATGCAGACGTTGTGGATTCCTCGAAGGACGTGAGCATGGTTGTTAACCCATGACTTTCCGCTGACGAGGTATGCCTTGGGTTTGCTTGGGTCGAGAAATGGTGCTCCGTCCTCGCCGAGAAGAACATACTCGCCATCCATCAGGTAATCGTCAATACAGCCGACCTGCCCCGTGGCCCCGTAATAGGGATACGGACCCACCCTGGTTGCCCGCTCGTCGGCATTGACTGGTTCACGAAGTGCATCGTGAACCTCGGCAACACCTTCAAGTGTGGTGGAAAGCCAGGTATGCGGGATGTTGTGGTTTCCAGTCATGTAGTGTATCTCATTCCGCAGCACTCTGTCCCTTCATGTTGCCGGAGATCTGCCCCTGCTCTGATCGTCGATGTAGATCGCAAAGGTCTTTACCGATTTCGTAAATACGAGTGCCTAAGTAGCTGGAAATACTTTTGAGGTCTTCATCTGAGGCGAGGTTCTGCTGCTTGGCAATTGTGCAGATGTGCTCGATGAAGTCATCAACCTCCATCATCAGCACTTGCCCAATGTTGCCATATGCCTTTGAGGCGGTGGGATACGTAACGGAACTAGGAATGAACTCGGTCAGTGAAGCGGCGATCTTATGTGGCTGCTGGCCGCTTTGGGCTCGTGTCCATTCTTGGCGGAGTGCATCCACCCGAGTTGACCACCATTTCTTCACCGCTTTGTGACGAGAGGAGTCCAACTCTCCCGCAAGGACCTCACACGTCGCTATCGAATACGATGCACTTTCATCTGAATTGAACCTTGCGTGGAAGTGTCCCGTGCGATGCTCCGTTGGTTCCAAAGGGTTTATGGAGATAGACACACCTTGGACTTTCGCAACATGTCCGGCGGTCTTAATGAAACCAAGCCCATCGTCTGCTAGATTAGCTTCGAGCAGAAGATCTAAGGCATCAGCATCGCTCAACAGCTCGCACATTCATATACTCCCATCACTCATGCCGCCAACCTCTCATTCAACTCGCTGAGGATGACCCGCAACCATTCATTCCAGTGGCTCCCCCGCCAGCCTGAGGGTGGCCGCGCGCGTGGCGGGGGCCACTCGGAAGCCCAGCGACAGAAATCGGTCGAGGACCGGGGCCACACTACCGAGAATCCCGATCTGCTTGGCCTTGAGCAGCACGCCGAGTGTGCCCGTGAACCGCAGGCCCAGCAACCCGGCCCGCCGGCGAGCCAGCCTGTCGTCCAGCAGCAGCAGGCTTCCCGGCGACTCCAAACCCAGCGCCAGGGTATCGGCTTCCCCCGCGCCGAGGCCCCTCATCATCGCCGGCGCCGGGCGCTGCCGCACGTCGCGCAGCTCGATCCAGGCGAGCTCGCCCGGATCCGGGAGCGCGAGGCCGAGAGCGCGGCCATGAGCGATCTCGCCGGCCACCGCCGGTGAGATAATCACTCTCGTGTAGAGCGCGGGCAACAGATGAAGGAGATCGGTCTGATGCAGGTACTGCAGCGGGGAGGTGTCGCTGATGACCTCAGGCACTCCGCAGGTCCTCCGCCAGTTCCTCGTCGGTGAGCTGGAAGGCGGCCACGTTGTAGCTGGCCAGGCGTGTCAAAAAGAGGGGCGTGGGCATACCTGCGAGCTGCGCCGCCGCACCAGCCGACAGGCGGCCAACCTCGTACAGCTTGATGGCCCCGGCCAGACGGAGTTCATCCGCCATTTGTTCGGCGCTGAGCCTGAGGGCGAGCAGGCTTTCGTCCGGCAGAGATAAGGTGACGCTGCACATCGGGTACCTCCCATCAAAGGGAGCGGCTCTTCACCAGGCAACCGCTACCAACCCCATTATATCATCATGCCGCCAGCGTTTCATTCAACTCGGTGAGGATGGCGGGCAGCCGATCACCGAACAACTGGTATGCCTTGCCCAGGCCGCCGAACTGGCTGAAGGGGACGTCGTCCAGGTCATCCTGCTCGATGCTCAGGCTCTTGGCGATGTGGTCCTTGATCGCATCCAGCCACTGCCGCTGCTCGGGGGTGAAGGTCACGCCGGATTGCTCTCGCTCTGCGATCCATTGCCGATACCGCTCCTCGACGGTCACGCCGATCGGGACCAGCGGCTGATCCGGCTGGATGGCGTGGCGGACCAGGGCGACCAGGTCTACCAGGCTCCGGCCGCCTTTGCCCCTGACCTTCTCCGGCTCGACGGCCTCATGGGCCTGCCACAGGCGGCCGACGCTGTCGGGTCGGGTGGGCTTGACGTAGAACGGCGGCCGGTCCAGCTTGGCGGCCAGTTCCTTGACATGGCGGTATCGCAGGCCGGCCCGGTGCGGACGGCTGTAGAGAATCCGGATGGCCTCGATCTCGTCCTTGTTCTCCTCGACGAACCGCCGGAAGTCGGAGAGGAGCGTCTGGGCTTTCTTGCGGGCGGCGTCATCGAAGCCCGCCCGGAGGAGTTCGTCTCTCGTGGATTCGTCGATGACCTGCTCGGCCGACGATTTTGCCCGCAGGACCGTTTCGCGCAGCCTGGGATTGTGAAAGGGCTTCAAGGCCTCCCGCATCGCATCCATTTCGACCAGCTCAATCTGCTCTTCGGTCGGGTCTTCCCCGCTGGGGATGTTGAACTTCCGCGTCGCACGCTGGGCGTTTGCATCCGGGTCGATGCTTTCCAGCAACGTGGCGGCCAGCGTGTCCAGGCCGCCGCAAACACCGGAAACCTGTTCGATCTCCTGCGTGTGGACGGCATCGACCTGGCGGGCCAGCCGGGCGAGACGGGCGGCCAGCGTTGAAACAACTTCGGGGCTGACCATGCCGGCCGCGACGCTGTTCAGGACCTTTTCCGTGGGGACGCTCGGCTGGCGGTCGAGAGGGCGTGAGCAGGTCTTGTCACTTTCACAGACCCCGACGGCATCGACGATGACGAAACGGACCTTGGTCCGGGCATCCGGGGTCACGCTTTGAAGGTCGTCGGGGCTGATGACCCGGCAGCCCCGGCCCTTCATCTGCTCGAAGTAACCGGCCGAGGCGATGTTCCGCATGAACAGCAGGCATTCGAGCGGTTTGACGTCGGTCCCGGTGGCGATCATGTCCACGGTGACGGCGATGCGCGGGTTGTAGGAGTTGCGGAACTCGTTGAGCAACTCTTCGGGCTTACGGCCGGTGGTCTTGGAGGTGATCTTCTGGCAGAAATCGTTGCCCTTGCCGAAAACGTCGCGGGTGATCCGGGTGATGTCGTCGGCGTGCAGGTCGGTCTTGGCGAAAACCAGGGTCTTGGGGACCTCGGTCCGGCCGGGGAAGATGTCGGTGAACAGCCGGTCCCTGAAGGTTTGCAGGACCAGGCGAATCTGATCCTCGGCGACCACGTCGCGGTCAAGCTGGTTGGCGGTGTAGGTCAGGTCGTCGGCCAGTTCCTCGTAACGCTTCTGGCGAGTGCGACGATCGCGGTGAGGGACGAAATGGCCGGGGTCCTTGACCAGGGTGGCGCCCTGGTTGGTGATTTTCGTGTCGATCCGGTAGACGTCGTACCCGACATTGACGCCGTCGGCGACCGCCCGCTCGTGGGTGTAGTCCTGGACGAGATTGCTGTGGAAGAAGCCCATCGTCTGATTGGTCGGGGTGGCGGTCAGACCGATGATGAAGGCGTCGAAGTATTCCAGTACCTGCCGCCAGATGTTGTAGATCGACCGGTGGCATTCGTCGACCACGATGACGTCGAAGGCCTCGATGGGGATCTTCGGGTTGTAGACCACCGGCAGCGGCTCCTTGACAAGCGAAGGGGCGGTCTCGAACAGCGAGGTTTCCTCGTTGGCTTCGTCGAACTCCTCTTCCCCCTTCAGCATGGAGTACAGGCGCTGAATGGTGGTGATGACGACTTTGGCCGCCGGGTCGAGGGTGTTCCGGCGGAGGTGCTGGACGTTGAATTCTTCGGTGAACTTGTATCCGGAGCCCGGATTGGCGAACTGCTGGAACTCCTTCAGCGTCTGCCTGCCCAGGTTGTTACGATCCACCAGGAAGAGAATGCGTTTGGCTTTGCCGTGTTTGATGAACCGGTAGGAGAAGTTGCAGGCCGTGAAGGTTTTGCCTGAGCCCGTGGCCATCTGGATGAGGGAGCGCGGGTGGTTCTCGGCTATCGAGCGTTCCAGGTTGCGGATGGCGTTGATCTGGACTTCCCAGAGCCGCCCGGCATCCAGCGGGGGCATCTGACGAAGATTGGCCCGAAGTTGGGTTTCGAGGCTGGCCAGACGAATCAGCTCCTCTGGCCGGTGAAAAGAGAAGACCTCCCGGCTGCGGGTGTCGGGTTCGAGCCAGTTGGTGAATTGCGTTTCCACGCCCGTGGATTCATAGGCGAAGGGCAAGGGCAGGTGGTGATGAGGCAAGGCGTCCGGCAAGCCGACTGTGTACTTGTCAGATTGGGTCTCGACACCGGTGAGAGTGTGGCCTTCGCGTTTTGCCTCGATAACGCCGATGGCTTTCCCATCAGCGTAGAGCATGTAGTCGGCGAACCCGGTCTTGAGCGGGAATTCCCGGATGGCCACGCCGAGGCCGGCCGAGATGTTCATTTCGGCGGGGTCCTGAACAATCCAACCGCTCTGCTCCAGCATGCGGTCGATCTTCTGGCGGGCTTTCTGTTCCGGGGTCAATGGACTCGTCTCCACCTCGCACCCAAGACCTTGGGAATCGCCACCCTTCTGGCCGGGCCGTAAGATATGCCGGGCCAATCAATTACGACCCGATGAGGTTTCCAGACCACAACGGTATCATTGTGCCCGGTATCGTGGTAAACGTCCAGATGCATCTGGCAAAAGCGCCAAGATGAGCGGATGGTCGGCGGGGCGGACTTCATGGTAGCTGTTGGGACGGAAAAGCTCTTACCTCTGAGAGCGGGACGTCGGGATGTGAATCCCGACCGGAAGGTGCCGAGAAGTGATTCTCGGCAGAGCGAGCCCGACGTTCGGCAGGTGGGAGAGGACAATGCGAGTGAGTTGAGGATGAAGATCCGCGAGCGCGGAGCCTGCGCCTCCGGCCGGTGGGGTTGGTGATTCGGCCTTTTCTGCTTTAACATGTCCTGGGGAAGCAGGCCCGGGTGTGTGCCCGGGATGCCGTGTTTGTTCGCCTGCCACGGAACCGCACTCGGGTCGAAACGATGATTGATGCTGCCAGAGATAGCCGCAACGGACGCGCCCGAAGGTCAATGTGTGGGAGCGTTGTGCTGGCGGGCCTGCTTGCGATGAGTGTTTCCGCGATGTGTCATGCCGCCAAACCGAAACTGCCCGAGAAGCTCGGCTCGGTCCGCCTTGCCGGCGTGCCGAGCTTCGACTGTGACTCTGTGGCCAACGACGGCCTGATGCCCTGGCGATGGTTGAGCCTGCCGGAAAGCCGAGTGGTCCTGAATCCGGTCGCGTCGGACGACTTCACTCCGCTGCCCGACCGCCCGGATCTGCCCCTGCACGTGGGGTATTACGCCGGCCGTCGCCCGCACCGGTTACTCGACCTCGTGACCATGGGTGTTCGGCGCGACAGCAGCCTCGCCAACCGGCAGGCCCTGATTGCCCGCCAGGGTGCGGGTCGTGGCGGCCGGCAACTTCCCATACTGCCGGCCTCCAGCAGCCCGGCAGCCCCGTCAACCGGCAAAGCGGGCGTAGTGAACGCGGCGAGCACCTATCGGCACGTCTGGTACCCGTACAAGCTGGGATTCGAAGCCCAGTATAACGACCCTCCCCAGCCAGGGCTCGGGATAACATCCTTCGGGCTACTGACCGGCTGCGATTTCCTCGCTGACGAGAACACCGTCGTCCGGCTTGTTCGCCCGCGGCAACTCTGGGAACCCACGCTGTTGCAGTTCCACGGTGTGGTGAGCGGGGCGGCCCACCCGGGCACGGAGGCGCTGCTGGTCGAG
This sequence comes from uncultured Planctomycetales bacterium, assembly GCA_964586235.1. GTDB lineage: Bacteria > Planctomycetota > Phycisphaerae > UBA1845 > PWPN01 > JAUCQB01. The sequence goes on along the minus strand of CAZPIO010000002.1, from coordinate 140,113 downwards.
CACGAGGATTTCTTCTACGCGCTGGCCGTCGGCCGGGCGGGGGGCAGCGGGTTCGATCCGCCTTCACCCGCGGCGGTTCCGCAAGTCAGCAACGGGCAGTGGCATGTGGAGGTCTCCATCACGACGTTGAGTGCGGATGAGCCGCTCACCGCCGGCGATCCGGAAGGCAAGGGTGATGCCCTCTTGGTCGCCGTCGCTTTCGCAACCCGGGCCGAAGGGGCCGATGCGGCCATGCGCCGAATCCGGCGGGTTTTCTCGGGGCCCGGCCCGGCCAAGAGACTCGAGGAACAGAAAGTCCTGTGGAACGACTACCTCCGGCGGATCCCGGCGCCCGAGAAGTTCGGCATCGAGGCGATTGATGACAAGGGCGTCACCTCGAAGGAGCATCGCCTGTTCTACTATGCTGCGTGGACGTTTGCGATCTCCAACGTGCTGCCGCCGATGCCCGAGAACGACTATCCATACCCGCAGACGCCCTGCGGCAAGCCGTCGCTGTGGAACTTCGGGGCCTCGAAGGCGCCGGCCTCGGCCGCGTGGGAGAGCTTTTTCGGCCAGCAACTGCTCGCCTATGTGATGCCGGAGACGGCCTGGGCGGCGTTCGAAGGGATCATGGGGCAAGTCGACGCGACCGGCTGGCTCGACGGTGAATGCCTCCCCTCGCGCAAGGCCCAGACGGCCTGGATCCTGTACAGCCTCACCGGCGATGCCGGGCGGCTTCGGGCGGTGTACCCGGCGATTCGCCGATACCTGCTGTGGCGCGAGAAGAACCCCCGCTGGATCTACCTCGATCACGACAGCGCCGATGAGAAAGACGCCTCGTTCGTCGATCAACTGCTGGTGGACATCGATTTCGCGGTGCGGATTGCCCGCACCGTGGGCGAGACGGCCGACATCGAGATGTGGCACCAGCGGCGCGAGACGATTCTGAAGAACTACCGCGAGTGGTTCTTTTTCACCGACGGCCGGCCCCCGGCCGAGTATTACTTCACCGAGTCGAAGCGGCACGAACCGGGCAACCTCAACTGGGTGATCAGCGGTTTGCACATCCGCGATCTGCCGGCCGACCTGGCCGATCAGCTCAAGCGCCTGTATCTCAAGAAGCACGATCGCAGGCGCGATCTCTGCGGCATGGGCTGGACCAAGTACGGCACCGAAAGCTTCACCGCGTACGGCCTGATCGAACACGGCATGCTGACCGAGGCCCGCGAGTTCATCAATGCTCACCTGCGTGACCAGATTCGGGCAAACGAGTTCTCCGAGAACTACGCCGGGGGCGACAACGGCCCGCCGCGAGCCTGGGGTGTGAGGCCGTCGTTGTTCGGTGTGGCCCAGATGATCGATTTCACCTGTTTGAACAACGGCGTCCGGCTGGACCAGGGGCTGCCCGTCGCGTTCGAGTGGCGGGCTCCCGCGACGACGCGCCCGGCCGGTGAAAACGGGAGGGGCAAGTAACGAATGCCGCTGGATCTGACCCGAGTCAAGGCCCTGCTTTTCGATTACGGCAACACCATCATCCCGTTCGCCCGGCCGCAGATGGATGCGTGCGACAACGCCCTCCGCGCGGCGCTGGAGAAGCACTACGGGCCGGTTGACCGCGACCGGCTCCGGGAGATCCGCGATGCCGACCGGGTCGCCCCGTTCAAGAATGGATACCGGGAAAACGATCTGGTTGAGACGGTCTCGCGGCTGGTGCGCCGGTTGTTGGATCGCGAGCCGGGCCCGGCTGCGCTCGCCGATCTGCTCCGGGCCCGTTTCGAGGCGGTGGTGGCCGCGATCGAGGCTCCACCGTACGCCGCGGATGTGCTGGCCGGCCTTGCGGGTCGCTATCGGCTGGCCCTGGTCTCGAATTATCCCGACGGCAAGGCGATCCGCGCGAGTCTCCAGCGGACCGGTTTGGCCCGTTTCTTCGAGTCGGTGGTGATTTCCGGGGATGTGGGTTTCGTCAAGCCCCACGCACGGCCGTTCGAGGTCTGTCTCGGGCAATTGGGGTTGGAGGCCGCGGACGCGGTCTACGTCGGCGACAACTGGCTCGCGGACGTCCAGGGGGCCAAGCGCGTCGGCCTGCAGGTCATCTGGACGCGGCAATGGGAGGCGGTCGACAGCTTCGCCACCCAACCCGGCGACCATCTGCCAGACGCGGAGATCCGGCACCTCACGGACCTGACATCGGTGCTCTGAAAAAATCGATCGAGGAATCGTGAGCCCAGGTTCAAGAAGAACCTGGGCCACCCGTGCTGGTGTCGGGCGGTTTTGCCGCGGGCGGGCTGGCGGGTAGAATGTCCGGCCGTTTGGCGTCTGGATGGAGACGAGATGAGCACGAAGAAGCTGTACGGCATCTTCACCCCAAACATGGTCCCGCTCGACGACGGCGGCCGGATCAATGAGCCCGAGCTGCGCCGCATCGTCGATTGGTTGATCGACAAGGGCATCACCGGGCTCTACCCCAACGGCAGCACCGGTGAGTTCACCCGTTTCAGCTTCGAGGAACGCAAGGAGATCGTTCGCATCGTCGCCGAGCAGAACGCCGGCCGACGGTTTGTGCTGGCCGGGGCCGCCGAGGCCAATGTCGAAAAAACGGTGGAAGCCGCGACGTACTACCATTCGCTGGGGGCCAACGCGGTGGCCATCGTCGCCCCGTTTTACTACCGGCTCAGCCAGGAGGGCGTTTACGCCTACTTCAGCGAGATCGCCCGCAACAGCCCCATCGACCTGACGCTCTACAACATCCCGCAGTTCGCCAACGACATCAGCAACGAGACCATCAAACGGCTGGCCGCCGAGCATCCGCGGATCATCGGCATCAAGGACTCCAGCCGCGACCTGCCCCGCTACGTGAACATGATGCATGAGATCAGGCCCGTTCGCCCCGACTTCGTGTTTCTGATCGGCTGCGAGGAGATCCTGCTGCCCTCGCTGATCATGGGCGGCGACGGCGGCACGGTGGCCACCAGCGGTGTCGTGCCCGAGGTGGTCATGAGGCTCTACAACCTCGCGATGGCCGGCCGCATTGAGGAGGCCCGGCAGATCCAGTACGGTCTGCTCGACCTGATCAAGCAGATCATCTTCGGGGCCGACTTCCCCGAGGCCGTGCGCCAGGCGGTCGGGCTGCGCGGCTTCCAGATGGGCCACGGCCGTCAGCCGCTTTCTCCCTCGCAGCAGTTCAGCCTCGAAGAGGTCGCCCGCACGGTGCAGTGCATCCTCAACCAGTTCGGCCTGGCCGACGCTCCGCCCGGGGGTTGCGAACCGCTGCCGCTGGGGCTCAACCGGCAGTCGCTCGACCAGATTGTCCAGGATGTCCTCCGCGGCCTGCGGGCGAAAGGGAGCTGATCATCCATGGGGACGATTCACGCCGGGCAATGCAACGAACGATCTGTTGGCGGGGGTAGGCGATGACTACCGCCGCTTATCCGCTGCGCGACAGCGTGGGCTTTGTCGAAGTCCACGGTCTGGCGGCCTCGCTGGTGGTGGCCGACGTGATGATCAAGGCTGCCAGCGTCGTCATCACCGGGATCGAATCGAATGCCCTCGGCGGGATGGGCATCAAGGTCACCGGTAGTGCGGCCGATGTGCGGGCTTCGGTGCAGGCCGGGTGGGCGGTCGCCGAGCAGATGCACGCCGGCATCAACCACACCGACTGGCCCCATTACTCGTCCCAGGCTGACTTTCTCGTACACTCGAAGCAGGAATATAATCCCCTGCTGAATGCGAATGAGCATCTTCTGCCGGCCGGAGACGCCATCCCGGCGGGCGATACCGCGAAAGGAACGGAACGCCACATGGCTCAACAGGACGCGATCGGACTGATCGAGACACAGGGGCTGATCGGCCTGCTCGAAGCGGCCGACGTCATGCTCAAGGCGGCCAACGTCGAGGTCATCGGCAAGGAGAAGATCGGCGCCGCCTACGTCACGGTGATGGTCAAGGGTGACGTGGCCGCAGTGAAGGCCGCGGTCGAGGCCGGCGCCGCCGCGGTCGAGAAGCTCGGCGGCAAGCTGATCCTCGCCCACGTGATCCCGCGCCCGCACGAAGGCCTCGCCAAGCTGCTGCCAGGGTAAAGCGGGCTTTGCCCGCCGGCCGGGTGGCCCGTCGCTTCAGCAACGGGGGAGCGAATTCATAGGAGACGATCATGCGTTACATCGCGACAACACTGGTTCTTACGGTTCTCGTCGGCTGCGCCGCCACTGACAAACCGGTGGAAACCGCACCCCCAGCAAAGGAAATCGCCATGAACGGCTATGCAAACACCCGCGTCGATTTCGGCATCGTGGTCAGCGACATCGACAAGGCCGCCGCCTTCTACAAGGACGCCCTCGGACTTATCGAGGTCGAGGGCTTCGACGTCCCCGCCGACATGGGCGGCAACTCGGGCCTGAGCGATCACAAGCCCTTCCACGTTCGGGTCTTCAAGGTCGCCGACGTCGAAAACGCCACCCAGGTCAAGATTATGCAGTTCCCCGGAACGCCCGGCAAGCGAGTGGACAACGCGTTCATCCATTCCGGATACGGCATTCGTTACCTGACTCTCTACGTGCAGGACATGACCGCCGCCGTCGAGCGGGTCCGCAAGGCCGGCGCCATCGTCATCGCCAAGGGACCGGTCGAACTGCCCAGCGAACTGGGCGCCGGCGTCTTCCTGGCCGTCGTGCGCGATCCCGACGGCAACATGATCGAACTCGTCGGGCCGAAGAAGTGACGAGCACGATACCCCTGGCGATGTCAAGCCCGTGCCTTTGCCGCCGGCTCGATCAAGTGCGCGACGGAATCGGCGGGGCATGCCGACCGGTCCAGGGTCAGCGATCAACCCCCTTCAGGGGGTTTCCCCGCCGAAGGCGGGCTGATAGGCCGGCCGTTCTACGGCCGGTTGGCGGTCGCCCACGGCCTTGTCTCCTTTCTAGGGGTTCAGCCCGTTTCAACGGGCTTACCCGAAGCGGAAAAGCCCGTTGAAACGGGCCCGAAGAAGCAGAAGGAATGAGAAGAGGAGCTGCCCGACCATGAACCAGCCGTAAAACGACTGGCCTATTTGCCCTTCGGGAAAGACCGCTGAAGCGGTCTGCTTTCGGCTTGCCTTCACGCCGACCGGGTCAACCGCGAGGAGAACCGCCGCTTCTGTCACGGACCCAGCTCAAGCAGATCGGCGAGGGTGAGACCTTCGAGTGAAGACCGGGTGCGGGTCTGGAGTTTTGCCACCGCCGCGGCCAGTTGCTTGTCTCGACCGGTGGATTTCCCGCCGGCGGCCCGCGGATCGCCGACGTTGATGACCTCGAGTGCCGCAACCCGGTCCGGCGGGCGGGACAGCAGGTAGCCTTTCTGCGACTTGTGGTCGACCTCGGTGATAAGATCGGCGGCGTCCAGCCGGTCGAGCAGCCACTGGACGGCCTCTCCGGTCAGATTGAGCGTACCCATCATCTCATCCCGGCTCATCGGCCCGCTGCCGTCCTGGTAATGGCGGGCGATGGCCAGGGTGGCGGCCAGCAGGTCCGACGGACCGAGTACCGTCCCATTTGCCCGCTGCCCCCCGCGGATCTGCGACAGGTTCGCCCCGGCATGGGCCAGTTCCGCGCCGAAAAGGAAGATCCACCAGGAGAGGTTCAGCCACATCAGGAACAGCGGCAGAAGCCCGAGCACGCCGTACAGGTTGCCCTTCACGACCAGGCTTCGAACGTACAGCGCAAAGCCCCACTTCGCCACCATCCAGACGGGCACCACCACGGCGGCCGCCGCCAGGGCCGGTCGAAATTGCACCTTCGTATTGGGCAACAATGTGTAGACCAGGGCCAGCACGATCACTCCCACGATGATCGGCCCGGCCCACCCGATGACCGCCAGGGCCCACGCCGAGCCGGGTGCCCCTTGGACGAATCTCATCGCCTGTTTCATCGCCTGGTCGCCGAGGTAGCTGGCCGTCGCCAGTGCGATCGGCCCCAGCGTCATCGTCGACCAGTAAAGGAGTACCCGCCTCACCAACGGCCGTTCTTTCCGGGCGCCAAAGACACGGTTCAGACACTCCTCAATGGTGCTCAGCAGCGTGATCGCGGTCCAGATCAGAAGTGCCCCGCCGACCGGCCCGATCCGCTGGAACGTCAGCTTGTCGCTGACGCTTGTGACGGCCTCCTCGATCTGCTCGGCGACGTTGATGACTTTGCCCGGCGGCGATCCAGGTGCGGCATCGCTGGCCGGCTGCGTCTCGCCCCCCTCGACGGTCATGATCTGAGAGAACCCCGAGGCTTCCAGGGCCTTACGCAGGCTGCGCCGGCTGTCCTCCAGGGCACCAATCGATTTCATCATCAGCAGCGCCAGCACCAGGACGGGGATCATCGCGAAGATGGTCCGGAACGACAGGGCCGAACTCATGGCCATGACGTTGTGCTCTCGCAGGCGCCGGGCGCAGAATCGCCAGAGATCGATCTGGAGAAACACGAATCGCGTGAAACGCCCGAATTCCTCTCGCGGGTTGGACAGGGCCCGTTCAAACTGCTCGATAAGTTCGCGGATGCTTTTCATAATCGTCAGATGAGCAAACGGCGGTATTCTAAGCACGCCGCATGCAGCCTGCAACGGGTTCGCGGTCGGGCCCCTCGCTTGCGCTCGGGGTTCTGAACCGGGCCCGTCGCTTGCGCTCCGGGTTCTGATTGGGTCCGTGCCAGTTCAGGCGGCTCCTTCAGAAAGGCAGACCGGCAAGATGCCGGTCCCACACGTACCTATCGTTTGCAGGAGGGCTCTCTGAGCCCGATCCGGAGCAGAATCGCGGTCGGAGACCGCTCCTACAAGACCCCGCCTAAACTGTCACGGACCTGTTCTGATTTGGGCCGGTGCCCGCGACGTGACGGGATGTGAACCGTCGTTTAGGATTGTGACCCGCGGCAGGCAACCTGTCGGCCCCAGCCTGACATGGACGGGTTTTCGCAGGAGGTGACGTATGAGAGTCCCGTTCGCACTGGTCACCCTTCTTCTGGCCGGCTCCTCGGTCCTGGGGGCTGACCGCCCGAACATCATCTACATCATGGCCGACGACATGGGCTATGGCGACCTCGGCTGTTATGGCCAGAAGCTCATCAAGACGCCCAACATCGACCAACTGGCGGTCGAGGGCATGCGTTTCACCCAGTTCTATTCGGGCTGCACGGTGTGCGCACCCGCCCGCTGCTGCCTGATGACCGGCCTGCACACCGGGCGTTCGTGGGTCCGCGACAACAAGAGCTCAATCCGCGAGCGCGTGCCGCTGCGCCCGGAAGATTTCACCGTCGCCGAATTACTGAAAAAGGCCGGCTACGCCACCGGCATCACCGGCAAGTGGGGCCTCGGCGAGCCCGACACGACCGGCGTGCCCAACAAGCAGGGCTTCGACTACTGGTTCGGCTATCTCAACCAGGCTCACGCCCACAGCTACTACCCCGACTACCTGTGGAAGAACCAGGAGAAGTACACGCTGGAGGGCAATCTCAACGGTCAGCGCAAGCAATACTCTCACGATCTTTTCACGCAGGAAGCCCTGTCCTTCGTCGAACGCAACAAGGACAAGCCGTTCTTCCTATACCTGGCCTACACGATTCCCCACGGCAAGCTCGAGGTCCCGAGCGATGCGCCGTACTCCGACAGGGACTGGCCGCAGCCGTGCAAGAACTACGCGGCCATGATCGCACGCCAGGACGCCGACATCGGCAAGCTCATGAAGCGGCTCAAGGATTTGAGCCTGGACGACAGGACGCTGGTCTTCTTCTGCAGCGACAACGGCGCGCCGGATGGCAGCGGGACGCTCAAGCATTTCTCCAGCAACGGGCCGCTGCGCGGGACCAAGGGCCAGTTGTACGAGGGTGGTATCCGCGTGCCGATGATCGCCCGCTGGCCGGGCAAGATCACAGCCGGCACGGTCAGCGACCAGGTCTGGGCGATGTGGGATTTCCTGCCCACCGCGGCCGAGGCCGCCGGGGTCGCGCCGCCGGAGAAGATCGACGGGATCTCCATGCTCCCGGCCCTGCTGGGCAAGCCGCAGAAGCAGCACGAGTTCATGTACTGGGAGTTCAGCCAGGCCAGGCTCGTCCAGGCCGTCCGAACGGGCGACTGGAAGGCGATCAAACACAAAGGCGGGAAGCTTGAACTCTACGATCTCAAGAGCGATATCGGCGAGAAGAACGATATCGTGGCGAAACCCCCCGAGATTGTGGCCAGGATCGAGGATTATCTGAAGACCGCCAGAATTGAGTCTGAGTACTGGCCCACCCGTTGAGGGGCATCGAAGGACTTGGCGCGGGCTCTGCCTGCAAGCCAGGTGAATGACGAAATCCGAATGTCGAAGATCCGCCCGCCACGGCGGGCAGGCTCGTGGCGGGACCAACGAAATCCGAAGCTCGAATGACGAATGTAAGACCTGTATTGGTATAGCGGTTGGCCGAGGCAATAGCTGAAGATGAGGGTGAACAATGCGACTGCCAAATACGATCGTGAGGCTCTGCTGGGGCTCGGTCTTTCTGCTCGTCGTCTCCGCATCTGGAATGGCCGCCCAGACGACCGCACCGTCTGCCCAGACGCGGCCGGCGGAAACCGACTCGCACAATCGCCGGATTCTGGAGGGGGTCCGCAAGCAAACGCCCGGCCGAACACCTGCTCGATTCAACGCCATTCCCGACCGGATTGCCGATATGCTCGTCGAAAAGCATCTCTACAGGGGCGGTGAGGTCTGGGGTCTGGCCAAGACCATCCCTGATCAGGGCTATCCATATGACGAGATGGGATCGAGTACCTTCGCCGGCCTCGTCAAGCAGTACAACCTCTACGACAAGGTCGGTCCGCTGGATGACGCTGCTCGCATCAAGGCCCTCAAATTCTGGCAGAGCTGGCAGGACCCGGCCACTGGGCGGTTCAAGGACCCCCGTGACCCCAAGCGGCAGGTGAACGAGAAGTACGTCGTCGGTCTCATTGGTCAGCTTGGCGGTGAACCGTTGTACGAATGGACCACTACCGGTACCGAGAAGAAGATTGAAACCGGCGTGTTCCTTGAGCGCAGTCGCCAGGACCCCGACTGGGAAAGGGGAGGCTGGGGTGTCGGCTCGCACACCGGCTTCCAGGCGGTCGAGATCTTCGAGGCGATCAACAAAGGCCAGGTCGAGTTGATCCCTGATCTGGAGAAGGGTGTTCAGCAGATCCTTTCCCACCAGGACCCGGGCGACGGGCTCTGGGGGCCGCCGTCGGCGGAACTGATGCGGCGCATCGGCGGGACGCTCAAAGTCATCGGGCGCCTGTATTTCAAGATGGGCATGCAGGTGCCTCACACCCGCGAGCTGGCCGACGCCATGATCAGGCACTCGCGCAACCGCGACTGGTACACGCAGGGAGCGAACCCTTGCGTGCCAAGAAATGCGGCCGAGATGGCCGCGTACTGCATTGAGGTCTCCGACCAGCGCCGTGATGAACTGCTGGGCGTGCTCGAATCACTGGCCCTTGACTACGAATCGTGGGTGCTGCCCGACGGTCGGACGTTGATCGATCGCGGCAAGTCCGACACGGTCGGCCTGCAATACACGACTATGTACGGTCTGGGCATTATCGGCGCTTATCTGCACTGGCAGGATTGCCGGTTGCCGAACCCGCTGGCCGACTACCCTCGCGGTCAGGGATACCGTTACCGGATCAGACTGCGCCCGGACAAGTCGGTCAAGGTGATTGATACCGGCGACGGAAACCCCTGACTGTCGAACAGGTTTCGTCGCGCGTCTGGCAAAGGAGTCACCATGCCAACTCGTTCTCAGTTCAAGCTGGCCTTGCTGGTATTCATTGTGTTACCGTCCATCACGATTGCGGGTCAGGGCACGTTGACCATCCCGTTCGTTACCGGCCGGCCCGGGACGCAGCCGTTCAAGGGCCATCCGGGCTGGGTGGACGCTTACCCTGCCGGCAACGGCAAGGGTGTATTCGCCCGCATTGACGACAACGCCTCATTCAACTTGCCTGACGCGCCGAAGAACAAGCCGATCTGCCTGATCGCGATGTTCGACAAGATCGAGACGCCACCGGTGATCGTGCCGGGGTACGTGAACAAAGACGGACAGACGGTTCTCATTCCGACCGAATACGCCTGCGCCCCCGAGGGCTACCCGGACGTCTGGGACAAACAGTACATGCACCGGGCCCACGATTTCTACCAGACCATCAAGGCGAACTGCACCCAGCTTTATGGGGTAAGCGTCTTCGACGGCCCGAAGTTCGTGGACTGGGGCAACAAGATCAATGTCAGCGTCCACAAGGATCGCCCTGACGGTGAGCTGATCATGGTCACCGAGGCCGGGGAAGGCGCCTCGGAGCACGTGTCGGCGAGCCATAGCGATCACGAGCTTCCGCGCATCGGCTGGCGTCACGGCGACATGCCGCTGGAGCCCGGCAAGACCTACTACATCGAGGTGATACCCACGAAGCCGATCATGATGTATGCCGACGGCGACTATTACAAGAACGGCTACGCCTACTACGAGCGTCTCAAGGCCGATCGCGCTTCCGGCGCCGGCCCGTACACCTTCCACTCCGAACGCTGGACCCTGGCCATGAACATCGTCACCTACGCCAACAAGGGCGGAGGGCCGCTGACCGCTTCGCCCTCCACCGTGTCGAATCGATGATCGAAAGAACGGGTGGCCCAGGTTCTTCTTGACGAGCCACGGGGTTCATCCCCGTGGTTCTCGCCAGACGGCGGGCATCCTCACGATCGCGGACCAAACCGACCGGCCAGGATACCCCCAATCGAGATGTCTTCGTCCAACTCCTCCCAGCGGAGGGCTCGGCCGCGAGCTTCGACGCGCACCTTGGCCAGCAACTCACCCGGCGCGTTGCGCAACCGGGGGAACCTCTCTGCTGGGAAACCGATTTCTCTTCCGTCTTCGAGGGCGAACCAGATCTTGCGGTCTGCGGCCCAGGCCCGGACCGCCCGCGGGATGTTGGTGATCACGATCGATTCAGCCGAAGTACTCATTCCATCTTTCCTCAAACTCGTCCTGATGTTCCTCAACAACTGCAGTGATCTCGTTGAGCTCCGCCGGTGAGAAACCGTCATTGAAAGCCAATGAGACCGGCCGAAGCCAGAACTTGGCACTATCCTCCGCTCGCCGAACGTGTACGTGCGGCGGCTCGTGCCCCTCGTCACTGTAAAAGTGGAAGCGATAACCCTTCCAACGGAAAATCGTTGGCATGTACATATTACACCATTTTACGGATCAGACTGCAAGCCCAAGTCCATGCATGAACAGATGTATGCCACGAGCCGAACAACGGAGTTCTTGTCGGTGAGCATCGCGATTTGCCGTGGCGACCCGGGAATACGAGCGCGAGGCCGGCTGATTTGGGGCAGGCGAATCTGCGACCTTGCCCATTCAATTGCCCGGATGCATACTGGGGACATGAGTGCCACACTGCGGAGCGAATCGTTCATGATTGCACGCCGAAGGAAACGCATTCATACCCACGTCACGATCGTCTTAACGGTTGTGATTGTTGTCCTTACCGCGATCTGGCTGTTCAGCTACACCCTGGACGGCGGGGCTCAGCATGTCTCACTGACGAGAACCTTCCATGTTAACCTGAGCGAGGGTTGTGTGAGTTGCTTCAACGATAGCGCCTACGGTCCTTATCGGGGCAGCATCATCGCCATCGTTGACAGGGAAGGTCACACGCATCCGGACTTCCTGCGCAGAACAGCTTGGAGCTTGCCCGGTTTCTACTATAGGTGTTTCCGTACAGAGTCAGACACTCTCTGGACCCTCACCGTTTCTCTTCTCTGGCCGATTTCTGGTGCAACAGTGTCTTTGTTGATGACACTGGCGATGAATAGACTGCGGCGTACCCGCAATCTCACCGAGGCGTGAATGACCACGTACCCCTCGAAGCCTTCCATTCGTTTCGAATCCGGCGTCGATTCCTTTGACCGCTGCCACGACCTGGCCGTCAAGACCCTTTGCCGCAACATCAGGCCGTGGAAGGACGGGTTGCTGGATGAGCCGGCGGCTTCGATCATGGCCGGGGAGACATACAAGTCGCCGTGGACGCGCGACTGCGCGTTTAACGTCTGGAACGCGGCTGCCCTCCTGACGCCCGAGGCGGCTCGGAATACGCTGATCAGTACGTTGATCGACGATGACGGCCTGGTCCGCGTCGGCGGGCAGTACTGGGATGCTATCGCCTGGACAACCGGGGCATGGCACTATTACTGCGTCACCGGCGACGATGAATTCCTCGAACTGGCCCACGCGGCGGCGGTCAACTCGTTGCGGTATTTCGAAGAGACCGAGTTCGATCCTGACACGGGCCTGTTCCAGGGCCCCGCCAGCTACGGCGACGGTGTGGCCGCATACCCCGAGCCCTACAATGACGCCGGCGGCTCATCCGGCATTCTCGACTGGCCGGCCGCTCATCCCGAGGTCGGCAAGATCCGGATGAAAGCCCTGAGCACCAACTGCCTTTACGTGAACGCCTACTGGATGGCCGGTCTGATGGGGCAACGGCTTGGCCTCGATTCCAGCACCAACAAATCCCTGCGAGCGCGGGGCGACGCCGTCCGCGATGCGATCAATCGCCACTTGTGGCTGCCGGAGAAGGGTCGTTACGCCTACTTCACTGACCCGACCGGCCGTTGCGAGGATCACATGGAAGGCCTCGGCCACGCTTTCGCGATCCTCTTCGGTATCGCGTCGCCCGAACAAGCCCGGACGGTGCTCGACAATCAATATGTCACGCCGTATGGCATCCCCTGCGTGTGGCCGGTGTTTCCATGGTTTGCCGGCCCCGACGGAATGAGCTTCGGCCGACACAACGGCAATGTCTGGCCGTTTATCCAGGGCTTCTGGGCCTCAGCCGCTGCGATGCATGGCCGGTCGGACCTGTTTGACAGGGAGTTGACCGCCCTGGCCGAGATGGCCGACCGCCACCGTGAATTCAAGGAAATCTACCACCCGATCACCGGTGAGCCCTACGGCGGCCTGCAGGTCGATCGCGGCAAGGTGCGTCTGTGGACCAGCGAGCCGCACCAGACCTGGAGCGCCACCGCCTATCTGAGAATGATCTACAACGACCTCTTCGGCCTCCGTTTCCAGCCCGACGGGCTGAGCTTCACGCCGTTTGTCCCGCCGCGGTTCGATAACCTTGAGCTCACGGGCATCGAGTACCGCGACATGACTCTGGATCTCGTCGCCCGTAAATCCGGAACACGCGTCAACCGCCTGACCCTCGATGGCAAACCTCATGCGTCGGTCATCCCCGCAGCACTGACCGCCCGCCACCGCGTCGAGATCGAAGTGGGTTAGGGCTTTCGGGAAGAAGAGACACCCTTGCGTCTGACGAGGGGCTTCCCGGGGGAAACGGCGACGCAACTCTCGGCAGGACTGCGAGTTCAGCGCCGGTGCCTCGCCAGCTCTTCGGGCTTTCGGCGCGGGCCTGCCACGCGCGGCAATGGCAATATATACACCCTTATGCCATTGGATTACCTCTTGACTCTTAATAATCTTAGGTTAGTATACGAAATAGGCCGATGGGGGACAGAAGAGAAGTGCCGACAGCATCCTGTCTCTTGCTCCCTTCGCAGCGACTCGGCTCGCCGGGCGGTCTGTCGGGTCCTGTACGTGGTTGTCCTGCGCCGCAAACCACTGCAGGCGAAGATCGCTTGCCTCATGTTCAAAGAAACAGTCTCCAGAAGAAGGAGTACGATGATGAGACAGCAAACTGCTTTGATCAGCAGTGTCCGACTCCAGCGAGGCTTGGGCTTGGCACTGGTTGTTGTGTGGTCGCTGCTTTCCGGTGTGGGCTATGCTCAGGAGGCCGTTGTAAATGGTGACTTCTCCTCAACCAGTACTGGCTGGACGACTTGGCGGGCGCAAACAGCCGTGGTCACGCGGTCGTTCACTTCCACGCTTGTGCCCACAGGTGGAGTCCCCCCGTGTCTGACCGTTTCGACGACCAGCTCCAGCAGTGGAGTCATCGGCGGTGGCTGGCAAGCCCTCAATCTCATCCCAGGCACATCGTACACGATCAGCGTCTTGTGCAGGGCGAACGAACCCTATATGTCGCCACTCATCATGGCCAAGGTGCTGGTTGGGCTGGACCCGCCGGTGAATTACCAGGTCTATGATCAATACACGCCAGGTACGACACTGCTGCTGGCCTGGGGACTGATCAACGACCCCTCTCAGTGCTCCTGGGATCCCTGGGACGGGAACCAGAACACAGCGTGCCTCAAGCAAGTTAGCTTCGTGGCTACAGCTCCGACCATGTATCTGATGTTGCAGGCGGGGAGTTCCTACGACATGTCCTCGGGCCTGTACGTCCCGCCAGGTTACGGCTACGGTGATCCCTTTTCCGTCTCGTTCGACAATGTCAGCATCGTCCCCGGTACTGACCCGTCAGCAATCGATCCGCCGCCGATGCCGCCCGACTACGTCATGGGCAACGTGGTCAACGGAGATTTCGAGACCGATGGCGGAAGCCTCACCGGCTGGTCGACCTCTTGCAGCTCCTACGAGAGCAGCGTCGGGCTCTACTCACCGACCGGAAGCCAGGAGCATGTTGCCCGGATGCACGCAACGGGCGAGTGGTCCATGATGCCGGGACCGATGGGGGAAACGTGGTGGGACTACATGTCGGGCACCGCATCCGTGAGTCAGACCGTGTTCTTCCCCAGCGATGCCACTACGCTCAGCTTCAGCTACATTACCCGAGAAGAGGCTGAACTCAGTGGTGACCCAACTGCCCGCATCAGCATAGGGGGAACCTCGCAGACTTTCACCGATGCCGCGGACTGGATGAGAGCGACGATGAGTGTCCCGGCCGCAGCCAAGGGCAGACGCACGACGGTCACTTTCTCGGCTGAAGACGGGGGCTCGGCTTATATGTACCCTGCGCCCGGGGGGCAGAACGTCATGGACTTGTACGTCGACTTCATTGGCATCGATGGCTCAGCCAGTCTTCAGACGACGACATGGTCCGCCTCGGGCGGGGGTTCCTGGGAGAATCCCTCGAGCTGGAATCCCAGCGGCATTCCGGACAACTCCCCGAGCATCGCTCATGACGTCGTGATTCCCGAATCCGCTTCAGGCGCCGACTCGATTACGATCGGTTCACCTCATACGATTCAGACGTTCAAGAACGATCGCCGCGCCGACTGGCTGCAGGTGCAGACGGGCGGGTCACTGCACGTAGTCGAGGATGCCTGGATGACCGGAGCGAATGTCCAGGTGCAGCCCGGGGGATCGATCACCATTGAGGAGGACATGATCGTCTCCGGCGGCTCGCTCTCACTGCATCCCGAGGGAAGCGTCACCGGCGGTCAACCGCTCGCAGTCGGCGGGACGCTCACCGTTCAAAAGGATTCCGTGACCTCAGCGCCTGGCACGGTGGTCATGCAGGATGGGACGGTGCAAACCGGCGCATTTACGGTCAAGTCAGGTTCCTCCTGTACCCTGAGCAGTCCCTCCGTCACAGGCGGCCAGACTCAACTGCAGGTGACCGGCAGCATGTACCTCGGAGACTACAGCGGTACCGGCTGTTCGCTGATCCTGCAGCCCGGTACCTCATTGCTTGTCCGTAGTTTGGGCGTATACAGCGGTAATACGCTGCAGGTCCAGAGCGCCACGATCACCGGCCAGCCTTCAAGCTACGGCGTATCCGGTTCGGGCATAGCTCAGTTCACCGGTGACGGTTGCCGCGTCGAGCAGATAAGCTTCAGCAACTCCGGCACACTCACGTTCACCAATGCGCAGGCTGTCTTCACCAGCAGCGTGTATGCCTCGGGTACGACACAGTTGACCAACTCCACTGTCACGGTGGAGGGGGATCTCTCGGTCAGCGGCAGTCCAACTGCCGACGCGGCCAGCACGCTCCGCTTCAAGAAGAAGTTGAGCAACTACTCCAGCACCCCAACTACGTTCAACCTGACCAGCGCATGCCTGGAATACGCAGGGACGACCCTTTCGCAGATGACCGTGCTGGGAATCGATGCCGGGCCGTTTGCGACCGGGCTCGACAACAATTTCGGCGTCGGCAGGTTGGTGGTTGGCAGCGGCACGCTGCAATTCACACAGACCGGTTCAGGCCACGCTCAGTATGTCCAGGACCTTGTGTTAGCCGCGGGAGCCACCCTCGATTTGAACGGGATTCCTCTCTACTACACGAACAGCTTCACGGATCTCGGCGGATCAGTGACCGGCGGACAGGTTATTAGGGCCTACCCCAGGCCGGAAGGT
This sequence comes from uncultured Planctomycetales bacterium, assembly GCA_964586235.1. Taxonomy (GTDB): domain Bacteria; phylum Planctomycetota; class Phycisphaerae; order UBA1845; family PWPN01; genus JAUCQB01. The sequence goes on along the minus strand of CAZPIO010000002.1, from coordinate 123,902 downwards.
CTGCCCGAGCCGGCGTTTGCGAGCGACTACACCGCGCACGCCGAGGCCATCGACGTCACCCAGACCGTCACCGGCGGCCCCGCCAGCGCCTACGGTTGGTCCGGTGGGGGTGGCCCTGAGATGGGCTATTCATCCGCCAGCAGCAGCGTTCAGGCGGGCAGCAACACCGGTTACCGCACCGTCAAGATCGATGTCAGCGGGGACTCGTTTTTTGGTCCCATGGGTCCGCCGCCACTTGCCGCTACTGCGCTGGGGAGTTTCGCAAGCGGTCTGAGTCTGCCTCCATCCGAACAGTACCCAGAGGGCAGTCCGATCGACCTTATGATCACAGCAAGCCTGTGGGGTTACGCGGGCAGCACGAGGACGTGGTTCTGCAAGATCTATCACGGTGAGGATCTGCTCGACACTCTGGAAGCAGATCAAACCTCAAGCCAGTTGGCCCTCTCCGTCGGGGATGTGGGGCTCAGAATCGAGGTGTCGGTCAGCGATTCGGTCCCCGCAGAGTCCTACGGCAGCTTCAGCGACCACCTGCTGGTCACGCTCTACTCACTCAGCGTTGAACTTGCCGATGCCGACTTTAACGCTGATCGCTACGTGGATCACGACGATCTCGACATTTTCGAGATTTGCGCGACTGGGCCTGGGGTTCCGTACGCTGTCGACGGTGTTCCTCCGGAGTGCGGTCCGTCGAAGGATTCACCGGCGCACATCGCGGCCGATCTCGACGCCGACGGCGACGTGGATCAGTTGGACTTCGCGATTCTCCAGAGGTGCTACCGAGGCGAGAACGAGCCGGCCGATCCGGCATGTACGGAATAACCGGCTTATCGGCGGCCGTTTTTCTCTGCGCACTGCCGCGCTGGCAAGAGTCCGAATTCGAAGCGGCCAATGAGTTGTCCGGCCCTCATTCTGCGTTATCGGCCGACGGGCAATTCTGCGTAACTCCCGACGGTTTCCGTGCCTCTTGAAGTGAGGCCCGAGAACGGTCCATTTTCGTCGACTCTTATCCGAGGATGAGATTTGCATTCCTCGCAGCATTTTCGTACATGTTACTTTGGGTGTTCTAGGAATTCTGGGGACGCGAGCAGGCCGCTTCCGGCAATTCGCCGTGCTGAGGCCCTGGGTGCAGTCTCCAGTGTCTCTTCCTGCCTGTCGGCCGCAGATCAAGCAGCTTCCCAAGTCATGTAACCGAGGTCGAATCAGCGACAGGAGGTTGCACATGTGGCGATACGCAATACTGATGGCAATAGCGGTTGTTCTGTTGAGCGCGAGTGCCGTGGAATCCTCGGAGGAGTGCACTCCAGACTGGCTCGCGAGCCAGGGCTCGGATGGAACGAACAATACGGTTTACGCCGTGACCAGCTTTGATCCCGACGGTCCGGGAGGCAAGCCCACCGAACTTGTCGTGGGCGGCAACTTCATTCAGGCCGGGGCGGTCGTTGTGAATCGTATCGCGGCCTGGGACGGCCGGCAGTGGCTGACGCTGGGCAGCGGAGTGAATGGCTCGGTGCGAGCGCTGGCCGTTCTCGACGGCAGGCTTTACGCGGGAGGCGCCTTCACCTTGGCCAGCGAAGTAAGCGGAGTCCGGATCGCATGCTGGGATCCGACCACGCAGACCTGGTCTCCGTTGGGATCGGGGGTCAACGGTTCTGTCTACGCCCTCGCGGCCATGGACGGCAAGCTGTATGCGGGCGGCTCCTTCTCCGTTGCGGGAGGAGTCAGTGCCGCCAACGTGGCCTGCTGGGACCCGGCCACGCAAACCTGGTCGGCCCTGGGCTCCGGTGTGAACGCGGTCGTGTCGGCGCTGGCTGCTCTCGACGGCAAGCTCTATGTCGGGGGTGGATTCACCAGTGCCGGCGGCGTGGCCGGAATCAACATTGCCTCCTGGGACCCGGTCAAGCGGACCTGGTCGAACCTCGGCGCCTCGCTCGTCGGATCGGTATACGCGCTGGCGGTAGAAGGCGGCAAGCTGTACGTGGGCGGTGATTTCACGATCCCTCAGCCCGTGGTTGCCCAGCGCGTCGCGTGCTGGGATCCGGCCGCGCAGAACTGGTCGGCTCTGGGGCACGGAATGGACTACCGCGTGAACGCTCTGGTGTTTTTTGACGGCATGCTGTATGCCGGCGGCGGTTTCGCTCGCGCGGATTGGACCGGAGCGAAGAACATCGCACGTTGGGATTCGAGCGCGCAGGCATGGTTCCCTCTTGGTGCTGGGACCAACCAGGAGGTCCTTGCTCTGGCGGTTGTGAAAGGCCGGTTGGTCGCCGGCGGCCGGTTCACGACGGCCGGAGGACTGCCGTCATCCTATCTCGCTCGCTGGGGTTGTCCCACTCAGGTCGTGGATGAGGATGAGGACGGTGTGCCCGACGATCAGGACAACTGCCCTGCGGTGTTCAACGCGGATCAGGCGGACGCCGACAGCGACGGCCTGGGCGACGTGTGCGATACCTGCCCAAACGATGCTGACAACGACAAGGACGCGGACGGAGCCTGCGGCGACGTGGACAACTGTCCCGATGCCTCCAACGCGGATCAGGCAGACGCCGACAGCGACGGCCTGGGCGACGCGTGCGACACCTGCCCAAACGACCCCGAGAACGACAAGGACGCTGACGGGGTCTGCGGCGACGTGGACAACTGTCCCGATGCCTCCAACGCGGATCAGGCGGACGCCGACAGCGACGGCCTGGGCGACGCATGCGACACCTGCCCAAACGACCCCGAGAACGACAAGGATGCTGACGGGGTCTGCGGTGATGCGGACAACTGTCCCGATGTCTCCAACGCCGACCAGGCCGACATGGACGGCGACGGCCTGGGGGACGTCTGCGACAACTGCCCGGGCGTGGCTAACCCGGACCAGGTCGATACTGACGGCGACGGCTCGGGCGATGCTTGCAGCGGCAACGGGCCGGACTGCAGCAACGCCAGGCCGAGCGTTGCCACGATCTGGCCGCCCAATAACCGATGGGTGAAAGTGAAGATCCTCGACGTGGTCGATCCGGACGGCGGCCCGGTGACCATCACGATCACCGGTATCACCCAGGACGAGCCGACGTCGTCGTGGATGCGTCGCGATAATGGCCCCGACGGCAAGGGCGTTGGTACGCCCGTCGCCTTTTTGCGGGCCGAGCGCCTGGGCAGCGGCAACGGCCGTGTCTACGTGATCAGCTTCCAGGCCGCCGACGACAAGGGCGGCATCGGTCAGGGCAGCGTCTCCGTCTGCGTGCCCCACGACATGCGCCGGGGACGGCAGTGCAAGTGCAGGGACGACGGGCAGAACTACGATTCGACCGTATCTCCCCCTCCACCCCGGCGTCACTGGCCTGGCGCACGATTCTGGTGAGTTCGATCTCCGGATGTCGTGGAGGAGTGCGGCGTTCCGGTGAACGTGGTTTGTAAATACTCCTAAAGACTCTATGCGATTCTCCGGCACCGGTCCGGCAGCGGCTGGCGATGCCCGCGCGGATGTTGCTCTGAATACCCGCGAACGAGACGCAAGCGGCGCGTGGCACGCGGGGGCATGCGTCAGTTGCGTGGAACGCCATCACCGGTTGTGTGACTGGAATCGCTGCGCGGCGGAAACAAAGAGACCCTTGAGGACTGCTCCCCAAGGGTCGTTGTTATTCACATCGGCGTGCCGATCATCAAGCCTTCGGTCCGTCGTTTCCCGGATTGGACCTGCGCCCGCCGGCCAGACCGCCGAGCGGAGAGGGGGATTCGCCGCTGGCTGCCGAGAGCCGCTCCTTCATGAGGCGGCCTACCTTGAACTTCACCGTGCGTTTCGAGGGCACGGATACTCGCTCGAGCGTCTTGGGGTTCTGCGCCGTCCTTGCGGCCCGCACCTTGCTTTCGAAGACGCCGAAGTCTCGAAATTCCAGACGGTTACCACGACCCAGCTCGTCGATGATTTCGTCAAGGAAGGTCTGAATGATCTTCTTGACCACGACGCGCTTGTGGGTGCACGACTCGGCGATCCTGTCGATCAGTTCCTTCTTGGTGATGGTCTGCATGACTGACCTCGACGCAAGTATCCTCAAACTCGCCTTGGTTCTGAGTCCCCTGGGGCTTATGACGCTTGCCCCGGCATACACCAGCTTTCCCGGCGGGCAACGAAAAGATTACGCGCTCGCGGGAATCCCGCTCCGATCTGTCGTCCGCCTCCGGCTCCGATGCCGGTAAAGCACGCAAGTCATCCTACAACAACGAGTTTCGACGATCAAGCGCTTTTATATCGGCAACTCTTACAACCTTGCTGGTGGTATTCCGGTCAACTCGGGCGACCTCAGGGCCGCTGCAACATCTTATGAATAAAAACCTTAGGTTTTCGTACTATGGCCTGTGCAGCCGGCGGGTCGCGACGAATTGGATAACTATTTGTAAATTAACGACTTAAGGAGAGCGGGCGGCCTCGCCCCCGCTGTTTGCCCCATCCCGGTTGAGGTGTCGGTTTCACGGGGCGCCCACCTCGGCCCGCCCCCCCCAAAAAAAACCCAGGCAAGGGCTTCGAGACGAAACCCAAGCCTGGTAGGGAGAGAGAGATCCGTTTTCGCTCGCACCGGTCGCCCGGCTCGAGCTGCCCTGCCGAAGACTCCGTGGCAGCCCACGTAACTGATTCTTCGGGAGGAACGTAACCTTATGTTGGGGTCACCCGATTCCCATCGGGTCAATTTTCATACTGATTGGCCTTACTCCGGTAACTGCTCGGCCACCTCCTCGACTCAGAAACCTGATCTGTTGCTCCTCAGTCTAACCGGTCTCCCGGGTTTTTTCAATCACCAGGCGGGAGCAACCTGAGGCGACTCCTCGCCTGGGAGAGAGAATCATCCATCCTCGGACTGCTTTTCCCTGATCAAGGCCCGAAGACGGACACCGCCTCCAGCGGAGGCAGCGGACTTTTCCTCCTCCTGTGTGCCTGGCTCTAGCGCCGGCACGAGTTGCCAGGTCGCGAGCTGCCGTTTGCCGCCGTATCTCCCGAAGACCGCAAGTGTTCCGTCGGTACGATCAGAGGTGAAAGTATGCCTTCCACACTCACTATCGCAAAGCGATCTGGCTGATCGCCTCGATCGCTCAGGAACATGACCTCGCCGCTGACCTCGAGTTCGGGAGTCAAACGCCCCAGTATCTGGCCCGGATCTGGACACAATACATCCGCCAGCCTGAAACTGCACACTCTTCGCGTGTTCGTACCCGAACCAGTCATGACGCTTTCCCTATACCTCCGGCAGAGTGGTAGAGCATTTGCCGTGCCAACGAAGGGCCGTATTCAACCTCGAATCTGCAACGGCTCTAACGCCAGCGGGCGTATGGGCTTGCGATCTTCGGGTATGGCCGTCTTTTTCCGGAGGCGATAAACGGTCGTCGGACAATGTGCGAAGAGTTGCACGTCGGATTCGCAACTGACGCGTTTTGGTGGCGCCCCGGCCGGCTTTTGCGGCGTTTGCAGCTCCGCAGAGGGCGTGTCGCGCCATCGGCCACGAACGGCGCGCCTGTGCAAAAAACTGCGCACAATACTCACAGCGCTCGAGCGACCAGATTGGTGACGATCCCCTGAATGACAAAATCTCGAGACTCGTCCACGACCAGCGGCGGGACAGCGGGATTGTCCCCTCGAAGGATCACGATCCGACGTTGCCGTTGCTGTTCCACCGAAACGCGCTTGAGCGTGGGCATTCCATCCACCAGGCATGCGCAGATCCGTCCCTGGACATGCTCCGGATCGACATCGGGCCGGTACTCAACCAGAACCAGGTCGCCTGGTTTGAGCGTCGGCTCCATCGAATCGAAGGTCAGCCGCAGGACATAGCGTTCGGGCGACCACAGGTGACGCAGGACGGGGAACATCTCGAGTTGCTCCTGTGTCTCGGCCGGCGGACCTGCCGGAATGGCCCCAAACAGAGGCACGTCGCGGGTATCCAGGGGCTGCGGCGTGTCATGCTCCAGCCCGTCTCCGATGAGAACCGCCGGCGCAAGATCCAGGGCCACCGCGATGGCGTGCAGTGATGCCGGCGACGGCCTGCGCTTACCCCGTTCTATCTCGCTGAGGAAGCCCTGGTTGACGTTGGCCCGTTTCGCAAGCTGAGTCTGGTTCAGACCGAGCTTCTGGCGGTAGTAACGAATCCGCCGTCCGATGTGACCGTGGAACACGGGAGATTCTGGTTGGGCCCCCGACATGAGCCTCACTATCGAGCGTCCAATTGCCTCAGTCAAGCCCGGCGGCGCTGAAGTCGAATGAGCAGACCCCTGATACGCCAAGCCGCTCTTTCAGAACCGCGAGTCTGGTCGACGTGGCGACCGTGAGCGAGCGGCCCCGCTTCAGAACCCCGAGCGCAAGCGAGGGGCCCGGTTCAGAACCCCGAGCGCCAGCGAGTGGGCCCCGATTCGGAACCGCGGTTGTGAGCGAGCGGCCCAGCTCCGCCCGAAAAGGGTGGCATGACCAAGCCCCGGCTTGCCGGGGCGCCGCCATGATTCTCCTCAGGGCAGACCCCGCGATACACGGGCAATCGCCTCCCAACGCACAGCCAACCCTGCATGGCCGATCGAGTGAACGTCGACGCATCAGCTTGAGGCGAGAGCTTCGATCCGATTTTTCACCGTGCCGATGATCGTGACGCGGAGCCCGAAGTTCTCACCGACCTTGACCGCCTGCCCGCGCCCGATGCACCGGTTATTGATCATCAGATCGAGCATTTCGTCCGAAGGTTTCTCGAACTCGATGATCGAGCCCGGACTGAGAGAGAGGATCTTGGACAGCGGCATGGTACGGCCGGCCAGTGTGACGATGACCGGAACCTCGAGCCGCAGGATGCGCTTCGGGTCCTCCGGCCGCGCGGCCGACGCCGCCGAGACCGCGCGATGACCCCATGGCACCTGTGTGCGTTTGGGGGCCGGCCCGCCCGGTTCCGGGGCAACCGACGTCGCCGGCGCCGAGTCCGTCGCGCCGCCCGGCCCGCCGCCGTCGCCGACGATGTCCGCCGCCGTCTCGGCCGCCAGTTGGCTCACGTTGGCCAGCAGGGCGTCGATTTCTTCTTGAGACTGGCCCATAACCGCTTCCCAGACCGCGCGCTCGCACGCACCCGAGGCGCAAAGCTCCCTGTGGACTTATCGGATGACGCACGGGCCGACTTGACGCCCCCGGCGCTCACGCCGGCCCCCGCAACAAATCGCGCACTTTCTGCGGTCCGATTGGCCGAAACTGCACTCTGTGGTCTCCTGGGGGCTCAATCCAGCCTGGAAATGAGGATGCACGCGTTGTGGCCGCCGAATCCGAAGGAATTGCTCATGGCCGTCCGGACTGTGGCCTCGCGGGCGACGTTGGGCACGTAATCCAGATCACACTGAGGATCCGGAGTGTCCAGGTTGATCGTGGGCGGCACGACGCCGTCCTGGATTGCCATGGCCGAGGCCACCAGTTCGACGCCCCCGCTGGCGCCCAGCAGGTGCCCCGTGGCCGACTTGGTGCTGCTGACGATCACCTTGCGGCTGTGGTCGCCGAGCACGGTCTTGATGGCCAACGTCTCGGCCGCGTCGCCCAGCGGCGTGCCTGTGCCGTGGGCGTTGATGTAATCCAGCTCCCCGCCGTTGAGCCCTGCGTCGTTCAGGCAGTCGCGCATGGCGATGGCCGCGGAGTCCCCGTTTTCATTGGGCTGGGTCAGGTGCGATCCGTCGGCACTCGAGCCGAAGCCCCGCACTTCAGCGTAGATGCGGGCCCCGCGCCGGCGTGCGTGTTCGTATTCCTCAAAGATGACGATGCCCGCGCCTTCGGCCATGACAAACCCGTCGCGATCCTTATCGAAGGGCCGGCTGGCCCGTGCCGGTTCTGTGTTGCGGGTGCTCAAGGCCTTCATGGCATTGAAGGCGCTCAGGCCGATGGTGGTGACCGCCGCCTCGCTGCCACCGGTGAAAATGACGTCGCACTCGCCCCGCTGGATGAGTCTCAGCGCGTCGCCCATGGCATTGGTCGCCGAGGCACATGCCGTCGCCACGGCCGTGCTGGGGCCTCGACTACTGAACAGAATCGAGATGTTTCCACTCGCTGCGTTGACCATCAACCTGGGTATGGTGAAAGCCGAGACTTTGGTCGGCCCCTTCTCCAGGAGCCGGCGGTACTGGTCCTCCAGCTCCTGGATGCCGCCGATGCCCGAACCGGTGATGACCCCCACCCGGTGGGGATCGAGCCTGGTGAAGTCCAGCCCGCTGTCCTTGGCCGCATCAATGGCCGCGGCCACGGCGTATTGGGCGAACCGGTCCATCCGCTTGGCCGCCTTCGGCTCGATCCATCGTTCCGGCGAAAAATCGCGGCATTCGCCAGCAAAGTGTGTGTCAAAAGCGGTCGGATTGAATCGTTGGATCGTGGCGATGCCGCTGCGGCCCGCGATCAGACCGTCCCAGTACTCCCGGACGGAACACCCCAAGGGTGTGATGACACCCATACCCGTAATGACAACGCGCCGCCTTGACATGCTCGCCATTCCAACGCCCACGATTGCGGTTATCTCTTCTGCTGCAGGACGGGACTACGGGGTCCGGAGCCTGCCACGCGTCCCAGCCAGATTGCCGATCGCATCGCCCGTGGGACAGGTCGCCGCCATCGCGCCATCCGGACGACCAGCCCGGCTCCCGGGCCCGGACCGCCGATCACTGCTGCTGCTGCTGGTTCTGGTGAGCGGCGATGTAGTCAATCGCCTGACCGACGGTCTTGATCTTCTCCGCCTCTTCGTCGGGAATCTGCATCTCGAAGCTGTCCTCCAGCTCCATGACCAGCTCGACGATGTCCAGAGAATCGGCGTTGAGATCATTGATGAAGGAAACCTCCCGGGTGATCTCCGCCTTGTTGATTCCCATCTGCTCACTGACGATCGATATAACCTTGTCTTCTATTTCCTGAACCGTCACTACGGGATCCTCCGTATCTTGCAGGTTCGCTGTCGAATCCTGGGCCAACGAAAGCCCACTGCCACAAACCAAAATCTCCCCCTGCGGTTTTCCGCCAGGGGGACCATAATAACTACATGTTCAGTCCGCCGTCCACCACCAGGACCTGGCCGGTAATATACTTGGCGGCCGGGGATGCCAGGAAGACCACCGCCGCGGCCACATCCGCCGGTTCGCCCATCCTCTGGCACGGGATCACCTGCTTGACCATCTCCTTGACCTTATCCGGCAGGACCTTGGTCATTTCGGTGTCGATGAAGCCCGGAGCGACCGCGTTGGCGGTAATGTTCCGCCGGGCAAGCTCCTTGGCTACAGTCTTGGTGAAACCGACGACGCCCGCCTTGCTCGCCGCGTAGTTCGCCTGCCCGGCATTGCCCATCATCCCCGAGACGCTGGCGATGTTGACGATTCGCCCGTACCGGGCCTGTATCATGTGGCGGCACACCGCCCGAGTCATCAGGAAGACCGACCGCAGGTTGACGTTGATGACCGCGTCAAACTGCTCATCCTCCATGTTCAGCAGCAGGCCGTCGCGGGTGATGCCCGCGTTGTTCACCAGGATGCTGATTTTGGAGAACTCCCTGGTCACCTCCTCGACGAAGCCGTCGACCGCGGACCGGTCGGTCACGTTCAGCGCCTTGGGCACGATACGGCCCTTCAGCCCGGCGGCTCCGGCTTCCTCAGCGACGGCCTTGACCCCGTCAAGGTTGAGATCTGCGGCTACCACTGTGGCCCCCTGCTCGGCAAGCCCCAGACTGATTGCCCGTCCGATGCCCCGAGCCCCACCGGTGACGATCGCAATTTGTTCCGTCCAGGACATCCGATCTCCTTCCAATCAGTCTGCCCGTTGCTTCCTGTTATTCGTCCGCTCCTCAACAGCCGTCCGGGCCTTTGGCGAAGGCTCAGGCTTGCACGACCGCCTGGGCCAGGTCCGCCGCCGAACCGAGGTTAATGACCGGAGTCTTCCTCGATATCTTCTTCATCAGGCCGGTTAGGACTCGCCCGGGGCCGATTTCGACGAACCGCTCGACACCCTCGGCAAGCAACCTCTCCATCGATGCCTGCCACCGCACCGGCTGGGTCAGTTGGTCCGTCAGCCAGCGGCGAATAGTAGCGGCATCCCCATGGTATTGGCAATTCACATTGGCCAGCACCGGGACCTCCGGCGTCCTGAACGAGGTGGCCGCCAGCATCCCGGCCAGGCCGTCGGCCGCCGGCTTCATCAGCGGCGAGTGAAACGCCCCGGCCACCTTGAGCGGGATCGCCCGCCCCCCCGCCTCCTCGATCAGCCTGGCCGCCTTCTCGCACGCCGCCTTTGTTCCCGAAACCACGATCTGGCCGGGCGAATTGAAGTTCGCCGGCTGGATCACGCCCTGGTCCGCGGCCTCCCGGCAGATCGCCTCGATCTGTCCAGGTTCGAGCCCGAGCGCCGAGACCATGCCGCTGGGCACGGCCGTCGCCGCCGCCTGCATCAATTCGCCCCGGCGCTTCACCAGACGCAAAGCATCCTCGAAGCCGACCGCCCGGGCCGCAAACAGTGCCGAGTACTCGCCGAGGCTCAGTCCGGCCATCGCCGCGATGCTGCCGCCGTTCAACAGTCCGCGCTCCTGAACCGCCTGCCAGATGGCAACGCTCGTGGTGAAGATCGCCGGCTGCTGGATGTCGGTCTGCTCGAGCTTTTCGGCCGGTCCTCCAAAGCAGACCGCTCGCAGGTCGAACCCGACCACCTCGTTGGCCCGCGCGAACACGGCCGCGGCGGCGGGCGACGCATCGGCGATGTCTCTGCCCATACCGGCCGATTGCGCTCCCTGGCCTGTGAACAGGATGGCGGTCTTGACCATCGCACTGCGCCCTCACAACCGGATCAAGGCCGATCCCCAGGTCAGGCCCGCGCCAAACCCGGCCATCAGCACCCAGTCACCCTTCTTCACGCGCCCCGCCCTCCAGGCCTCCTCCAGCGCCATCGGAATGGAGGCCGCCGAAGTGTTGCCGCAACGGTCGATATTGACCGCGATCTTATCCATGGGCAGGCCCATCTTCTGCGCGGCCGACTCGATGATCCGCAGGTTTGACTGGTGCGGCACCACGTAAGCCAGATCGTCCACGCTCAGCCCCGCCCGCCGGGTCGTGTCAATCAGAATCTCCTGCATCTTCAGGACCGCGAACTTATACACCTCGCGGCCGTTCATCTTCATATAGTGCTGCCGCTCCTCGACCGTCTTGACCGTGGCCGGAGTCGCCGAGCCGCCCGCCGGGATCCAGATCAACTTGGCCCCGCTTCCGTCAGCCCCCAGGCAGTGCTCGTACAAACCGCACTGCTCGTCGTCCGGCGGACCGAGGATTGCCGCCCCCGCCCCGTCAGCCAGGATCACGCACGTCGCCCGATCCTGGAAATCGGTCATTGCCGACATCTTCTCCGCCCCGACCACCAGCACGTGTCGGTACCCGGCCGTGTTCATCATGGAGGCGCCCATGACGAAGCCGTACACGAATCCCGCACAGGCCGCGGCCATGTCGAACGCCGGAACCTGTCCGCAGCCGAGGGCCTGCTGCAGAAAACACGCCGTCGACGGCAGCGGGTACGCCGGCGTCGTTGTGGCGAAAATGATCAGGTCGATGTCGCCGGGCGACAGCCCCGCATCCTCGATCGCCCGTTTCGACGCAATCGTGGCCAGCGTCAGCGAGTTCTCGTCCTCGCCGGCGATCCTGCGTTCGCGGATGCCGGTCCGCGTGCGGATCCACTCGTCCGAGGTGTCGAGAAACTCGGCGAAATCGTCGTTCGTCATGATGCGATCCGGTTGGGCGCTGCCCATGCCCCGAATCGCCAGCGGAATTCGATCACCCATTGTGAATTCACTACTTATTGCTGAGCCGCTGGGCGGCGGGTTCTTCGACCAGTTCAGCGGCAATGATCGAGTTCAGGTCGTTCTTATAATACTCCGCCGCCACCCGGACCGCGTTTCGGATGGCTACGTGATCGCTGGAGCCGTGGCAGATGATGCAGGCCCCGTCGACTCCCAGCAACGGTGCCCCGCCGTATTCCGCGTAATCGTGGTTTGCCCACACGCGCTTGACGACCGGGTCAAAGTGCTTGGCCAGCTCCGGGCTGGCCAGGGCGATTTCCTTCGAGATTGTCTTGAACAGGCCCTCGGCCAGGCCCTCAATCAGCTTGAGGGCGATGTTGCCCACGAATCCGTCGCAGATCACCACGTCGCAGCCCCCGCGGAACAGGTCGCGTCCTTCGACGTTGCCGACGAAGTGAACCTGCGGGCAGGAGTCCAGCAATTCGTGCGTCTGCTTGACCAGGGACGTTCCCTTGGCGTCCTCCTCGCCGACCGACATCAACGCGACCCGCGGTCGGGCGATCTTGAGAACATACTTGGCATATACGCCGGCCATGATCGCGTACTGGACAAGGTGGTGGGCCTTCGGAGTCAGGTTCGAGCCGGCATCACACATCACGATCGGACCGGTGAACGAGGGCAGCACCACAGCGATACCCGGACGGACCACCTTCGGCAGGAGCTTCATCCGCAGTTGGGCGGCCGCCGCGAACGCGCCGGTGTTGCCCGCGCTGATGAGCGCATCCAACTCCCCCTTGACCGCCATCTGGGTCATGCGGCAAATCGACGAATTCGGCTTGTGGCGGACCGCCTCGACCGGCGATTCGTCCATGCCGATGACCTGCGAGGTATGCACGACCGAGATGGTCGGGCATGAATGACCCGCGGCTTCCAGCTCCCGTCGAACGGCAGGCTCGTCGCCGAGGAGTATGATCTGGTGGCCGTCCAGCTTATGGGCGGCCTCCACCGCGCCGCGCACGATCTCACGGGGCGCGAAATCCCCCCCCATGGCGTCGATGCCGATCCGCATGGGGTCTAGGACTCCTCTTCCTTCATCGCCAGCGCCACTTGGCTGCTCACGTAGCCGCAGTTCTCACAGGACGCATGAGGCAGCTTGGCCACGCCGCATTTGGGGCAGGCGACGAGGTTGGGCCGGCTCAGGGCGTGATGGGCGCGCCGCTTGCGTTTCCGGGCTTTCGATACTTTTCTTGCGGGTAGCATGTCTTGTTCCGGTAAGCTCTTACACTCCCCTGGCCGCCTTTGTTCGTCGGCCGGGGCCCACGCCGATTACCAAAGAGAGGCTTGCACCCGGGGCCCGATTGTCGGCCGCTGCTGCAAGCCTCTCGCGCAATCCATAGACGTTACCCGTCCCGCCTGACCCTGTCAAGGACGGTCATCCGGCCGTTCCAGGGCGCCGGGCGGGCTCAGAATCCGGGGTGGCCAAGCCCCGGCGGGGTAGCATGAGCCATGGCGCGGTGGCATGAGCCCCGGCGGGGTGGGGTGGCCAAGTCCGCCGCGGCGGACGCCGCCATGACCCTCGACAACGCAATACCTGCGACTGCGGGACGTGCTCTGATTCTGGCAGGCTCACCCGGTGACGGCTGAGTGGGATGACCGTCCGATAATGCCTGACCTGGACCGCCGGATCAGGCCCATACGCGCGTTTGCTGGAATATGGAATAGGCCTCACAACTGTTCGGGTCAGCACAGCACACGTCTCGGATGAACTCGTAGAAGACGTTGGCCGAGAGACCGTACTCCGGCCGGAGCGGGCACTTCAGGCAGATCCTCGGTCGCGAGACGCTCCCGATGTGCGACTGGATGAACACCTTGTTCAACCCCGCGAAACACTTCATCGAGCCGTTGAGCTGCTTCTCCAACTCCGACAGGTTTGATCTTGCCTCCTCCGCAGTGACGGCCGGGGCTGGCGTGTCCTCGGCCTTGCGAAACTTGACCGCCGCGTCGATCGCCTGTTGAACCCGCTTCTTGTCCGGAGGATGCTCCACAAAACCGCGCACGCCCAGCTTCAGCAGCTTGGGGTTCATCAGGTCTGTGCCCGGCCCCAATACCACCACCACCGGCGGCTTATGCCCATTCTGCCGCATCCAGGTGAGAAAACGCACCGCGTCGTCCCGCCTGGCCTGATGGCCCACCACGACCAGGTCGGGCTTGGTCTTGGCCATCATTTCCGATCCTGCTGCCACATCCCGGGCCTTGTGGACGCTGAAGCGGGATTGAAACATGGCTTCAAGAAGGTCCAGTATCGTCTTGTCGCTGTTGATCAGAAGAACTTTGGGCACCTGCACCTCCGTTGCACTTCCGCCATTTCGGCTGGTGATCCGACCCAGTGCGGTTGTCTGGGCGGGCCGAGGTTAGCAACGCAGGCGGCCCGCCGTGAGGTCTAAACAATTCTATTGTAAACCAAGTGGGATGTCATTTCAATAAAGCCTGAGGTTTTGTCTTCGGCCTGACTGGACTCGGGGTCGCGCTTGCGTGTATCCGGCCTGGCCTCTCGACGGCAGGCGTAAGGCGGTTCAACGCCCCAGCTCCTCGTTTATCAGGGCGATGATGCGGGGCAAAGCGGCGACCAGCGAATCACTCAAGGTGTCCCCCGGGCGCACTTCCGCAGGCCTGACCCCGAAGATGACCACCTCCTGGGGTGCACAACCCAGGTGCCGGGCCATGGACAGGCTCTCGAGAAGCCCGATCTCGTGCAGCGAGACGTCCGGGCTTGCCGGTGCTGCAAGATCCTCGACCCCGAGCCGCAGGATGGTGCCCGGTTCCACGTCGGCGTTCATGGCGTCGATGACAATGACCTTCCGGCGGTCGGCGATGACGTCCAGCAGATCCGCCCCGGCCGTGCCTCCGTCCACGAGTTCGACTTCGGGGGGCAGCGTCATGTCCCCCATCGCCTCGATGACTCGCACCCCTACCCCCTCATCGCGCAGCAGGATGTTGCCGATGCCCAGGATCAGGATCGGAGGGCGAGTCTCAGGGCTGCTCATGCCTCCAGACTCTCAGAAACGATTGGCGAGTCAAGGCCCCGTCGCCGGGTACCCCGTGACCGTGACGTTATCGTAGATGATGAAGGTGTCTTCGGGCGGAACGGAGATCGACGAGAACAGGTCCATGTAGCCCAGCATCACGTTGCCGGCGGTGAACGCGGCTCCGTTCAGGCTGACGATCGGGATCCCGTTCAGCTTCCAGGTCACGGTGCCGCCATTCTGGGCGATCTCCACCCGGACCCACTGCTTGCCGGGAGCCCCCTGCGTCTCGAACGGAGGTGAAGGAAAGAGGCTCTGGTAGTAAGCGTCCGTGTTATCCCGTGCCGTGCTCTGCGTGCCGGCCGCATAGGCTCCCGATGACGGGTCCAGGAGGGTGGAGCCGACGTCGCAGCGATAGTCGATGGTGTCGTCACCGTCGCCGGTAACGGCCGTGAAGATCCCGTTGCCGGGGTTACTCGGCCAGACGACCTGCGTGCCAGCGGCGTTGATGCCCGCGTTCATCATTTCCGTGGTGCCGACCCCGTTGCCGGTGCCCGCGTAGTTCATCCACATGTCGAAAGCCAGCGTGTAGTTGCCGTTGAAGCTCCGCCCGGCTGGAAAGAGGCTGACCGCCGCGGTGGCCGCCGTGGCGTCGTTCTTGTTGACGGTGAGGTGCAGGCCGATCGTGGTTCCGCCGGTCGAGTTCGGCGCCGAGGGGATTCCGAGCGTCGAGTAGTCGAAGGCGAAGTTGGCCGTGTAATCGGCCGACGACGCGAACAGGGTCCAGTTACCCGCCGACGTGCCGGCGTCGAAATCGTCCGCCAGCAGCGTCCAGTGATCATCACAGGTCTCATCGGCGGCGATGCCCGGACCGCTCATGCAGGCCAGCATCAGCGACAGTTCCGTCTGGTCCACATCCTGATCCCCTTCGTGATCGAAGCAGCGGCAGCCGGGCCGATCAAAGACCTCGTCGGGATCGCCCTTGCCGGTCAGGCAGCGCTGAAAAGCTCCGAAATCCGCCTGGTCCACGTCGCCGTCACCGTCGGCGTCAGCGAAGGGATTCGAACAGGGCGGTGGCGTCTGCCCGAGCGTGAAGGAGAAGACCGCGTTACCCCCCGGCACGCCGTCGCCCGAGGGGAACCCGCTGACGAGTTCGCCATCGAGGGCCTTGGCCCCGGCCGTCGAGCTGAGCGTACCGGCGATCTGCACGGTCCAGACCTGGTCGGCGGCCAGCGGCGCCGCCAGCGACAACGTGATCTTGTAGGCCGCCGTATCCCAGTTGACGCTGAACGCCTGCGGTCCGCTCACGCTGCCGGTGACGGAGAAATCGCCGGCCGTGTAGCTGATCGGCTCGCTGAACCACAACTCAATGGCGGTGATCTCGGGGGCGGGGTCAAACACAGTGCCGGGCGCCGGCGACGTCGCAAGCAGCTTAGGCGGCCCTTCAATGTAGCTCACTGCGGTCCCCGCGCCCCTCAGAATCCAAGTGTCCTTGTCGAACTGGACGCTGGTGACCGCACCGCTCGCCGGCAGCAGATACCATTGGGTATCGGCCTGCTGCTCGACGACGTGCGTGACGGGAGTGCCGCCGCTGGTCACCGTGATGTCGATCGGCATTCGGAAGTTTGGATACGCCGTCTGGTACTGCTCGACGCAAACGCGGGCCCAGTGCTGCGTGCCGATCTGCTCGGTCTCCCAGCCGAACCGGTAGTAGGGTGCGCCGTCGTCGTAGACCCACTGGTCGAAGAACCAGTCGAGGGGCCGGCCGCTGACGGCGGCAACCACCGCCGCAAACTCATCGGTGTCGGCCGCTCTGCCGGTATACATCTGGCGATAGCTTGCCAGGACGTTGAAGAAGGTCGCGTCCCCGAGAACGTGCCGCAGCATGTGCAGCACCCACGCCCCCTTGTTGTACGAGTAGGTTGAACTGAAGATGAGGTCGGGTGTGCTGATGTCGTACCGGTAGACGGTCCCGTACTGGCCGCTGGAACTCGGGCGATATTCCTGCAGGTGCTGAAGATACGCCGCGTAGCTGCCTCCCGGCCTGCGCTCGTACCAAAGCGCCTCGGCGTAGCGGGCGAAGCCCTCGTTCAGCCAGATGTCGTGCCAGGTCTTGCAGGTCACGTCGTTGCCCCACCAGGAATGGGCCAATTCGTGTACCGTGCGGCGTTCCGGAAAGGAACCTTGGCTGGTGATCGTCTGGTGCTCCATGCCGCAACACCACTCGAACTGAGCAATGCCGTATTTCTCGTTGATGAAGGGGTACTCGCCGAAGGTGGCCGGTGCGCTGAGCGTCTCGATCATGGTGACGACGTCAACCAGCAGCGGCTGGACCGAGGCGAGCTCCTCGGGGTAGATGTAGAACTCGACCGGCATCGACCCGCCCGCGTGGTTGTACCATTCGGTCCACTTGGTGTAATTGGTCATCGCCACCGAAACGAGGTACACCGAGATGGGATAGCTCTCACGCCAGCGGAACCTCTTTCGATTGCCGGTGACCGTGTCGGTGCCCTGCAAAGCACCGTTTGACGCAACGATCATCCAGTTCGGGACAGTGACCCAGGTGTCCATCGTAAACTTGTCGTGGATGTCCTCCTTGCAGGGCCACCAGGTGTGGGCGTACCACGGCTCGCTCAGTGAGGCGACGACGGCGGTACCGGCGTGCTGGCCGAAATCGAACGAGCCCCAGTTCAGGTTCTGAGGCGTACCGGAGTAGTCGATCTTCACCTGGAAGCTCTCGCCGGTGTTGTAGGACCGATCGAGAGTGATGATCACCTGGTGGTTTGAGCGGGTGAAGCTCGTCGGGACGCCGCCGATCGTCACATTGCTGACGGTCATGTTGTCGCGCAGGTCGAGTGTGACGGCGGTCAAACCATCAATCAGGCTGGTGATGCTCAATGTGTTGGATCCAGAAACAATCTGGGTGACCGGGTTGACCTCGACGTCCAGGAGGCAGTGCGTGATATCGGTGTCGTCAGCCCCGTCGATGGCGTCGCCCGCCGCCTCAGGCATTTCGCCAAGTTGCTCGAAATACCCTTCGGCAAGCAGCGCGCGCCCGCAAAGGCCGTCTTTTCCCTCGCCGTGAAGCTCGCACCAATGATCCGAGCCGTCCTGTGCGGCGACCACAGGCAGGGCCGCCGGCAATGACGCCGCCACGATAACGCCGCTGAGGCCCAACAGGGCAGACAGATGTGTTCGCAAGCTCCCGTCCTCCACGATTCAACTACGACATGGAAACCGGATCAAACCGGCCGATCCAAACCGCAAAACGTGCGAGCTGACATTTCCCACACCATCTGGCCGGCCGAACGGGGCGACCTGCCAGTCAACCTTTATTCTACCTCATGAGAGCCGCGCACCGATAGCTATATTCTTCCTGAGCGAGCGGTTTTTTCTCTGGGTCCGGGCCTTCCTGTTCTCACAGCGTTTCCGGGAAGGATGGGGCAAGATTGCCCAAGGTCGGTGAGACTCTCGACGGCTCTTTCAGAACCCCGAACGCAAGCGAGGGGCCAGACCATAGAGCGGCCACACCGCAAAAAGCCGCTCCCTTGCGGTCGCCACGGCCTGCCTCGCCGTGGCGGGCGAACGAGGGTCGCGGTTCTGAAAGATCCGTTCCGTTTCGTTGCCGAATGTGCCGCGGACTCGATTGCCTGGGCCGGCCGACGGGTTACCATGAGAGGCGCAGGGAGGTAGCGGAATGCGGTGGGCCGAGGAATATCCCAAGATCGAGGCAGACTGGTCGCAGGTGGAGGCGGTGCTGCGCCGGCAGGTGCCGCAGCGCGTGCCGGTCGTCGAACTGTTCACCGATCACGACTTCATCCAGGCGGTGCTGGGCTACCACTGGACGGCCGTCGTGGCCGACAAGGACTACGCCGAGTGGCAGCGGTACTGGCTCTGGCGGATCGATTACCAGAAGCTGGCCGGGCCGGACTACATCAATGCCGCCATCGACGGGTTGGCCTACCCCGTACAGAAGCTGGCCTCCACGGCCAACACCGCCGAGCTGGCCTTGGGCGACCGCAACTGGGTCAACGAAACCGAGGGCGTCATCACCAGCCGCGAGGATTTCGATTCATACCCCTGGCCGACGTCGCCGTTCAACCGACAGCAGATCGACTTCATCGCCGAGAACGCTCCGCCCGGTATGGGCATCATCATGGCGTCGTCCGGCATCCTCGAATGGGCCATGTGGCTGATGGGCTTCGAGCCGTTTTCGGTGGCCCTGTACGATCAGCCCGTTCTGGCCCGCGACGTCGTCAATCGCGTGGGCGAGCGGTTCGTCGACTTTTACGGCCAAGCCGCGCGGCACGAGGCGGTGCGAGCCCTGTGGATCGGCGACGACCTGGGGTTCAAAACGGCTACGATGATCTCGCCGCAGCACCTTCGCGAGTACATCTTCCCCTGGCACCGGCGGATTGCCGAGGCCGCCCACGCGGCCGGCAAGCCGTATCTGCTGCACGCCTGCGGCAACATCGACGCGGTGATGGAGGATCTGATCGAGTACGTGGGCATCGATGCCCGCCACAGCTTTGAGGATGTCATCGAACCGGTGACCTCGGTCAAGCGGCGATACGGCCACCGCATCGCGATCATCGGCGGCGTTGACGTCGATTTCATCAGCCGCCGCAGCGAGCAGGAGGTCCGCCGATACGTGCGGCGGATCCTGGAGGAGTGCACACCCGGTGGCGGATACGCCGTCGGCACCGGCAACAGCGTGGCCAACTACATCCCGATCCGCAACTACGTCGCCATGCTGCAGGAAGTGGCGGCGTTCAACCGGGCACGGTAGGGCGGGCTTTGCCCGCCGGAGATCTCACAGCATGAACACACTGAATGTCGCAATGGCCTTTTTGGTCAGCTCGGTTCTGTGTGCTGGTGTAGGCGTGATGTTGACAATCAAGTCGCGCAGAGCCCGAGGTAACGAACGTCGCAGGTACGCGAAGATCAACTTGCTCTGGGGCATGGCGTTCACCGTGATCGTGTGCGCGCTGGGGATCTTCAGTTTCCGCCAAAGCGGCAATGGCACGCTCGGTCTTATGATCATGCTGCCGCTTCTGGCTCTGGTGCTGGTGATGGGTGTTTTCGGCCTGCGAGGCCTGCGTTCCGACAAGTATTTCCGAAAGCTGTACGAACTCGATCCCGGCTTCTGCGGCCGGTGCGGCTACGATCTGACGGGCAACATCAGCGGCGTGTGCCCGGAGTGCGGGTGGAAGCTGCCGGACCGGCAGGGTTGAGGTCAGCGGCAGGGGGGCAAAGACCGCCCTACAGGGCTCGCGCGTGGGGGAGTCGCCTCATGAGCAGAGAGGAGTATGTCGGGATTGCGCTCCTGACCATGATAGTTGTGTCGGCCTGCGCATTCATAGCGTTGACCATCGGGTTCCTGAAGGCCCGGGGAGATCGTCGTTCCTGGTGTACAAAGCTCCTCCTATTCTGGTTCATGGGACACGTCGCGATCATATGTTGCATGGCGGTCCACACGTTCGGTACGCTCAGTCTGATCATAAGTCTGCCGATCTTGGCCGTGGTGTGGGTGATGGCGGTTCTGTGCATGCGAAGCCTGAGCACCGAGTCGTACTTCCGAAGGCTGTACAAAGACGATCCCGGCTTCTGCGGCCGATGCGGGTATGATCTGACCGGGAACGTCAGCGGCAGGTGTTCGGAGTGCGGGTGGAAGCTGCCGAGGCGGTATCGTTGCGGCCGATGCGGGTACGACCTGACCGGGAACCTCAGCCGCAGGTGTCCGGAGTGCGGGTGGAAGGTGCCGAGGCGGCATCGTTGAGGCCAGGCGGCAGGGGGACAAAGCCCAGCTAGGCCACTGAGCCGGGTGGAGCGGGTTTCGCTCCGCTCAACTTGCAGCCGCGACTTCTTCGTCGCCACGGAGTCTCAATGGGCCCGTATCCCAACATGTTAGTCGGGTTCCTGCTCCTGGTGGTGCCGCCGGCTCTGATGTGTGCGACCGCCGTTGCCGGCCGTGTTCCCACGCGTGCCCGTCGCGGTCGCGAACGATGGCTGGCCCTCTTGACCATCATCGCGGGAGCAGTCCAGATCGCCTCCAGCGCTTGCTGGCTCCTGTCCGGCAGGGGCCCCGAGGTCTTCTGGATCAGCCAGATGGTGATTGGCCTGGGTTGTGCGATGTTTGCCTGGGCGACATTGCGCCGCATGCGGACCGAGGCATACTTCCGCCAGGTTCACCAGGGCGATCCGCGCTTCTGCGGCCGCTGCGGCTACGACCTGACCGGCAACGTCACCGGCATCTGCTCCGAGTGCGGGTGGAGGTTGCCGGGCGGCGGCGGCACGGGTTCGCCGCCGACCTCCAGCACAATGCGCCGATAAGCGGTAAGCGGCGGCTTGCCGGCGTCGGTGATCTCCAGAATGACGTGAATCGTTCGCCCGGAGGCCTCCGGGGGCACGGTGACAACGGCCTGCGGCTCGCCGGCTCCGGCGATGGTCGGCTCGACCTGGCAGGTGCCGGCCTCGCGGTAGATCCACCAACGGTATCGAAGTTGGTCGCCGTCGGGATCAAAGGAGCCATCTGCGCTCAGTTGCACCTTTCTGTCCGGCGCGGCCGGGATGCGTAACACGCGGAGACTCGTGTCTCCGTTGCAGCGGGCAACCGGCTCATGGTTTCCCTCACCGAATGGCAACATGCACCAGTCCATGCGCGCCGCGAAGGCGTTCTGATAAGCCGGCCGCCATCGATGGATCGTGTAGAGCAGATCGGACCGGCCGTTGAGCAGATCCTGGGCGGGAACATACTCATGGCCGCGGCCGCTGCGGACGAATCGGCCGCCCCAGTTGCCGTGCTCAGGTTGCTCAGGATCGCTCAGGCCATTCGGCAGCAGGTAAAGGAACGACGGCGTGTCGCCCTCCTTGACGCCGGCTTTTTTGTGCGCGTCGGCGGGGTAGACGCGTTTGAGCGGCCCGCGAATGTGGCGCTCCATCCATTCCGGCGAGACGAGCGTCTGATCACCTTCCGCGTAGAACCCCTGATAGATCCGTTCCGAGAAGATCCAGAAAACGTCCGGGTGATGTTGCTTGACCCACCTGGCGGTCTTGTCCTGATCGGCAATGGAGTGAACGCGAATCCTCGTCTTGAACGCCGCGAGCTGCGCTGCTGAGCGAGTGGTCTGGACTTTCCAGATGGCCTGGGCCAGCTCACGCGGGCCGCCCCAGATCGCAAACCAGACCGGGCGCTCGTCCGGGTCGTCGACAACCCGGATGATCCAATCCGAGGCCTCGGAGTTCATGCCGGGGCCGACCTTGTGCGGGTCGCCGTTATGACCATCCTTGACCAGACTGAGCAACTGTTGCTCAGAAGGGTAATCGCGCCGGTGGCTCCGGAGATTGGGCAGCACCTCGCCGTAGGCTTCGATCGCCTCGCGAATCAAGTCGGGCCGCGTCTTCTTGTCGTGCCCCCAACCGAAGCCCGTGCAGAGCCCTTCGACCTTGAAGTCGCAGGCATGGAGCAGAAATCGGACGAGCGATTGACGATCGTCGGGATCACCGCCGATGTCGGTCATGACCACGACGCGGGCCTTCGCCTGATCAGGAATGGACAGGGGCGGAACGGCCTCACCGCGGACTGATGATGCTGCTATCGCGACCACGATCACGGCGCAGTGCAGATGACGCGCTGCCATGGAACGGCTCCTTTGCTTCGCTCTGTTTCGCGTCGATCTCGCGACTGTTTCACCCTTCTCCACGTATTCACGGCGACTATCGGCGGCCGAACAGCGAATCGATCGCCTCGACCGTCCGATCGACCAGCATCTGCCCGCCCTCCGGACCGACCTTGCTGCTGTGAACCACGGCGCTGTAGCCGCCGCCGCGAACGGCCCGCTCGGTCGGAAGATAGCCTCCGCCGCCGGCCAACTGGATGACGAAGGTCTGGAGCGCCTGGCTGCGGGCCTTGATCTGGATGCCGTAGTCGGTGAACAACTCGAACGGATTCGTGCAGATCACCGCATCGCCGATCCGCAGCACGTGCAATTCCACCTCGTACACAGGGCTCGGATCGTCCTTCTGGGCCTCAAACCGTTGAACGGTCCGTTCGTGCCACCTCATCCGCGCGTGCAGGCGGTCAGTCGCCTTCGGATCCTTGGCGATTTCGTCGGCGGCCTGCCGGCAGGCAGCCTTTGCTTCGGCATACTCCGCCTCGGTGACCAGACGCACGGGAAGCTGAACGGTTTCAACCCTGTGGATCAGCGGCACGCCGGCATGCCGATCGTCCTTCACCGCCTCGTAGGCCTCGTCGACCGCCCGCGTGATGCGCCGGGCCAACTCCGCCGTTTGATCCAGCCCGCGCAGCCGCAGCATCCGCTCCTCCGCCGCCTTGCGGTGTATGGGCCTGGGCGACTGGTCGCCAGCGGCCCCCGGCCAGCCAAGGATGCACACCTCCGAACCGTATCGCTTGTGCAGCGATTCGCGCACCGGGTGCCAGAAGTCGGCGTTGACCGTGGTTCGACTTTCAACCACCTGCGAAGGACAGGACACGTTGACCCCGATGCTGATGAGCTTCCCGTCGGCGTCCCAGAAGAACAGCGTGCCGACGTCGTGGTCCTCGTAGCCCTCGATGCCGCGAAACGCCGGTACGTCGGTCTTGCCGTACATCACCGCCGAACCGTCGGCGTAGACCGCCCGCCGGTTGTAGGCCACCACGGCGTGTCCGAGCCCCCAGGTCATGCTCCCTGGCCTGCGGCTCGTCCATGCCTGCGCGATTGCATCGGCAATCCGCTCGACGAGAAAGGCTCGACACGCCTCGACCGGTGTGACGCCCTCCTTTGGCAGGACGTATCCGCCCGGCTCCATAACCGGTGCCGTATGGGTGTGCGTTCCGCTCAGAATGATCCTGTTGGTTTCGACTTCCGGCAGTCGTTTGCGTACTTCCTCGCGTACCGAATGCAGCACGATATCCGGGATGGAGATCAGGTCGCAGGAAACCATGATCGCCGTGTCAAGAGATTTCTCGCCCTCGCGTGCTTCCAGGGCCACGACGTTGGCGGTCAACGGCGTTTCGACCGTTCGGGCAATTCGCAGGTGGAACTGGCCCTGCAGCGCCACCGGGCCCGCCGGCGTGATGTCGGTGCTGTTCGCGCCGATCATCAGCGTGGTTTTCGTTGCGGGTGCATCGCCGGCCGTGGCCGGGGAGGCTCCCAGAAGCCACCCCAGCGCCGCCCCGGCCAGCGCCCCGCCGAGAAACCGACGACACAAATACCCTGTTGGCTGCTGCGTTGCTGCAGTTCCCGTTCTTGTTCTCACCATGGGCATCTCCCATCTGGGCCTGTCAGTACCGCACCATCACGTTGATCGGTTCGGTGCTCTTCGGCAGTCGGACCCGCTCGTGTTTGAGGTCCACGTCCGCCCACTCCTTGCCGTTGACCTCGACCTTCCTGATCGGTTTGGCATCGGGAACACGGATGTAGAGCCACACATCTTTCGGCGTATTGCGCGTCGGCGGCTTGACTCTGGCCGCGATGGTGTTCGGCTCATCGCCGGGCCTCATCGCGAACGCCACCGGCCCGAAATACGAGTTGATTTCATCGACCCGGATACCCTCTTTCGATGCCAGCCATCGCCGCGGCGTGCCCGAGGCCAGCCACAGGTCGTCGCCGGATTCGAGCACCAGCATGTCCCGCAGCCGGTTGACGAACCTCGCCTCGTCCGGACTCTTGTAGAACGGCCCGCTGGCATGACTCCACATGCGGTACTCCTCGGTCAGCGTGTTGACGTCGGGGTAAAGGCACGCGACGAAATTGTTGTAGATGTTGCGGATGGCCGCGGGCACCTCGTTGCGTTTCAGATACATCTGGATCGGATTCTGCAGGTTCGACTGCCAGACCATCCCGCCCTGGCTGAACCACAGCTTCTCGTCGGTAATCCCGTGTACGTTGAACCGCCGCTCGCCCGAGAGCGTGAGGTTGTCCTCCCAGTCGTCGAGAATCCAGTCGGCGATCGTCTCATTTGGCTCGAAGATGCCCAGGTCGAGCAGAATCATCGGCCCGTAGAGCACCTCGCGCGTGCCCGACAGCCGGAAGCACGGCAACACGTCCTCCGGCTTGCCGTACCGGCTGTAGAACTCCGCCTGCAGCGGCCCGAACTGCCGGAACCGCTGCCCCGCCTTGGTCGTGACGTACGGCGAATAAGTGCCGTCGCGCATCTTCACCACCGGCGAGATCTCCGCCGTGCGAATGACGGAGGCGCGCAGATCATCGCGGTAGGCGCGCGCCTGTCTGGCGATCTTATCCGCGTCCGCGTGCCCGATGTCCGCCATCGCCCTGGCCATCTCGGTCATCCCCGCGACGCAATACGCGTTGATCGCGAACCAGCAGGCCCAGTCGGCGTTGTCCTCCAGGTGCCCCGGCGGCAGCAGGCCGTACTCGATCGGCCGGCGGCCGTGGACGTCATCGCGCAGGGTCGCCTTGCGCTGCCGCTCGATCCACTCGACCGCCCTGAACATGCTCGGCAGCGTCTTCTCGAGCCACGCCCTGTCGCGCGTGTACTTGTAGTGCCTCGCCAGCGACCACAACACCGTGCCGTGGTCGAGGTTGTACTCCGAGGCCGTGTAGTCGTACTCGTCATCGACTTTCGCACCGTGATAAACGGCGTCGTGGGGAGGCGTATACGTGCCCCGGAACATCCGGCTGCCCTGCAGGGCGACAAACGTGTCGAGATACTGCCCGGCCCGTTTGGTGTCGCCAAGGGCATCGAGCAGCATCGCCTGGAAACACGCCTCATTGGCGTACACGCGGTAGCAGTAACTCGCGGCCGGCACCATGTAGTAGCCGCTCTTGGGATCCTTGGTGGTGCTGATGTGGATGTGCGGCACGACAAAGCGGGACAGATAGTTGAACTTCGGCTCCGGCGTGCTGAATCGCGTGGTTCGCTCGATCATCGATCGCCAGTAGTCGGCCACGCGCTTTCGTTCCACGTCGTATCGCAGGGCTTCGAGCTTGTCGGCATCGCCTTCGGCAACATCCGAGACAAACGGAATCGCCAGCAGCAGGCTGGCCGTTCCACTCGCGGGCACTTCGTAGCGGCAGGTCACCGCGTTGTGGGCTTCGGACGCAGCCTTCTCAATTCGTTCAACCTTCAGGCCCGCTCCGTTCGGCGGCGTGATGACTGCTCGCAGGATTCTCCCAGGCTGCGATTCCATCCACTCGGGCCTGGTGATGATCCGCTTGCCGTCGACCATGAGCGGATCGTCGGGGTTCATCTGGAACCAGAAGTGCGCGGTTTTCACGTCGGAGCCCGGGTTGCGGGCAGTCAGCTTGAGCATCAGCACGGCCGGCGTCTGCTCGTTCCGGTCCGGATCGTTCGGGTCCGGCGGGCCTTCGAGCAGCGTGGCGAACGACTCCTGCTCATATTGCAGGCCGTCGTGTTCCCACCGGTTGATCATGATCGGCAGGCACTCCTCCGCCACCGCCATGCTGCCCTTGTGGTCCTCCCGGAAATAGGGCTTGACGCCCGTACCGATCCAGAAGTGGATGTTGTCCCCCGGCCACTTGAGCCGTTTGGCCTCGGCGCCGAAAGCCTTCGTCCACGACCGGGAGATCCAGACATTGCCGTCGTACCGCACCGCGAACTTCTGCCAGCTCGAATCAGCGGCGGCCACCAGGTACACCATGTCACCATGCTGGCGAACCCATGGATCCTGTGGCGGGATCTCCTTGGTTGCCCGCTCATACGACTGTTCCGGCTCCAGCGGGATCAGGTCGCGGATCTTCTTGCCTTTTCCGTACGCCGCCAAATCGAATGGTTTCGGATCGTCGGCCCTGGTGACGTACGCGTTCATGTCCGGTGCGTAGATCGAGCCGGCGGCCAGATCGCGGGTGCTGAACGAGAACGTTCGCGGCAGCGGTTTGCCCTCGCTTTTTGTCTCCGCCCGGACAGTCACCACCGTAGCATCGTTCGAGCCGCGAAGCTGTGATTGGGTCTCCAACAGGTTGACAACAATCCCCTTGGGCCTCGTGCCGACGCGAACGTCTTTCCACGAAGCGGGGGCGTCAAAGCGGTCGCCTTCAGCGAATTGCCAGGGCGTGACACTCTCCAGCTTACCGTTGAACACCTCCACGTTGCCCGACCAGATCGTCTCATCCTGCCGACCGCATCCCAACTGGACGCGCACGGCCAGCGGCTTGAGCACGGAGTCTGAATGAACGGCCAGCGACTGCAGCCTCGGCGAAGCATTCGGCAGCACCAGCCGGACCTTGAGCGTCCGCCGGTAGGTCACGCCGGGCAGATTCTCGGTGCGCGGGTTCTCTTTACCGAGAGGATTGAACGTGAAAACGCACCGCTTGCCCTCGATCCGCGTCTTGGCGTCCGCTGTGAGCCACTTGCCTTGCCACGGGTCGTCGATCTCATCCTCGATGTTGGGCATGTGTGGCGGAGGCGGCGGCCAGGTGCGGAACCAGTACTCCACCACCACTCCGCTCGGGGCGTCCCCGCCGAATTCCGCGATAATCTCCCGCACGTCGCGGGGGTCGTCCCACTCCACTCCGATGGCTCGCACATTCTCGGGCACCTCGGACAGGGACCTCACCGGCGCTGCCTGGTCGAGTTTCTCTCCGCTCCAGGTCATCCACTGGCCGAACTCGGCAAGATCGAGCGGCATGGGATCATCCGCAACCGCTGTCGCGGGCAGACAGACCCACAAGACGCCCATCAACGCAACCAGCAGCAAGACGATCGTCATGGTGTTCATGGTGAGACCTCTCCTGACAAGGCACTCCAGAGCGGGGCTTGCAGCCGGCGCCGGCCCTGCTCAACTCGAGGAGCTGACTTCGGCCGGTTTCAGTCGCTTGCCCTCTTGTCCACGATTTGCCAGAGCCAGTCAATTGGCACCGCATGCATGTTCCTGCCAAACGGGACGGCCTCCTCGCCTCGATAGAGCACCAGCCCGCGGTGGAAGCTCTCGCCGACCATCAAATGGCTGGTTTTCATCCATACGGATAGGCCGGTGAGCCGACCTGGGTACCGAGACGCGAACTCGATATCATTATAAGTGATTTATCTACAAGATATTATATCTACGAGAATGCTGGGGAAGGGGGATTCACCGTGCCAGCCGCAAGTGGTAGACGTCGTCTTCGCCGCAGCGACCGGCCTTTGCCCAGACCGGTTGCAGGACACCGGCGATCCGGGCTGGACCGAGGCCGGAAAGGGCGGAAGGGGCCTGCCGGCCGCCGATGAAGCGCCGGGAAACGAAAACCACCGCCTCGTCAGCCAGACCGGAATCCATAAACGAACCCAAAGTCCGGCCGCCGCCCTCGACAAGGATATTGGTCATCTGCCGCCGGCCGAGTTCCTTCAGCAGCCGATCCAGATTCAACCCGGTCCGCGAGGCCGGCAGACCGAGGACCTCGACGCCCCGCGCGGCCAGGCGCCTGGCTTTGGCCGAACCGACCTGACGACGGTCAGTCGCGATAAGGGTCGGCATCTTCGCGGCGGTGCGGATCAGCCGAGCGCTCAGCGGCATTCGCAGGTTCGGATCGATCACGATCCGCGTCGCTGTTCGCCTGGCCCTGGCGGACCGGCAGGTCAGCGCCGGGTCGTCGGCGATCACCGTTCCGACGCCCACCACCACGGCATCAACGATGCCGCGCAGCTTGTGGGCGTACCGCCGCGATTCCTCTCCGCTGATCCACTTCGAATCACCGGTCCGCGTGGCGATCTTGCCATCGATGCTTTGCGCCCACTTGAGGATGACCCAGGGCCGACCGGTGCCCTTGAGCTTCAGGTAGGGGCTGTTGAGTTGCCGGGCCTCATCCTCGCACAGGCCGACGGCCACCTCGATGCCCGCTTTCCGCAGGATCCGGACTCCCCGGCCGCCAACCGGGGGGAGTCTGTCCCGCATCGCCACCACCACCCGCCTGACCCCGGCCGCAATCAAGGCCTCCGTGCAAGGCGGCGTTTTTCCATAATGACAGCACGGCTCAAGGGTCACGTAGGCGGTCGAACCGCGGGCGGCCCTCGCGGCCGATCTCAAGGCGTCGACTTCCGCGTGCGGGCCGCCGAAACGGCGGTGGTAACCTTCGCCGACGATCCGCCCGCCCCGAACCAGAACGCAGCCGACCATCGGGTTGGGCTCGACGCTGCCCCGGCCACGGGCGGCCAGCGCCAGCGCCCGTTGCATCCAGGCATGTTCTTGTGTTGAGAAGGCTTCCGACATGGCGACCGGAACCTTGTCTGTCAGGAATCGGACCCGCTCTTGTCTGCCTGCGACTCAGCCGCATCTTTGCCTGACCGTGCCGCCCGGCGTTCCTTCCAGAAGTTGAGCATCAGCAGGGCGACCCCGACCACCAGCAACACGTCCGCGATGTTGAACACCCACGGCCAGACGTCCAGCCGCCTGTCTTTGCCGATCGGGATCTGGGGCTCCATCTTGATGAAATCTCGGACAACACCCTGCTGCCAGGTATCAATGACCGATTCCCGGTTTATGTGGAGGCGTGTCTTGCCTTCCGGGTAGCTCCCCAGGACGAGGTACTTCTCGTTGCTCTCCTCCTCATTGATGAGCCCGGCTTCGATGTAAACGCCCCCCGTCTTACCCGAATACTTGACCACGTCGGCGATCTCGAAGGCGCGGTCGTACAAGTTGCCTAGGGCACCCGCCAGAACCAGCCCCAGGGCGACATGCAGGCTCCACCGCTCACGCCCGCTGTGGGCAAACAGATAGAAAACGAAGCCGAGAGCCAGAACCGAGGCGAGGATAAAAAGCGGGGTCCAGCCCTTCCCCAGGCCGAAGAGGGCCCCTGTATTCAATGATCGTTGAAATCTCGCCAGATGGCTGACGATGACTTCACCCTTGCCTGAATCCAGGTGCGTGAAGGCCCAGTGCTTGGACCACAGGTCGGCGACCAGGCCGAACGCCGCAACCAGCCATAAACGGGCGTGAGAGGCCGTGCTTCTCAGCGCGGTGTTACTCTGACAGCCGGCGCAGTC
Source organism: uncultured Planctomycetales bacterium (assembly GCA_964586235.1). Taxonomy (GTDB): domain Bacteria; phylum Planctomycetota; class Phycisphaerae; order UBA1845; family PWPN01; genus JAUCQB01. Next base: position 94,201 of record CAZPIO010000002.1, on the reverse strand, counting down.
TTCCGAATGGCCGGAGGCATGCTGATCTGTTGGTTTTGTCATGCGAGAGTCATGTTTCCGAGGCGAGCCACACCTCAAAATCATCGCCGGCTTCAGGTCAGGTTTCCCGAAGAGCGCGCGCCACTGACTCAAAGCTTGAGCCGCCGGGATCCTGAACGATTTCAAGCGGGGGGATTGTAACGAGACTCAGCGGATCAGGCCAGACCCAGTTCGCGCTTGCGGGCGTACTCGATGCAGTACTTGGCCCAGGGTTTGGCCTGCAAACGAGACTTCGAAATCCGCTTGTTGGTTGCGATACACATGCCGTAAGTCTTGTTGTCGACGCGCTCCAGCGCTTCATCGATTTCCCGAAGCAGGCTCCGCTCGTTCTCAATGAGCCCGAGGGTCAACTCCTGCTCCCAGGTGTCGGTACCCAGATCGGCCATGTGGATGGGCATCGTGGATGTGGTCGCCCCGCTGGATGCCTGCCGAATCGCCTCGTCCTCAAGGTTGGTCACATCTCGGATGATTTCTTGTCGCTTAGCGATGAGAAGATCGCGGAATTCGCGAAGCTCCTCATCGGTCAGGTACGTCCGAGTGGGTTCAGTGGGGGCGTTATCGGCTGCCGCGTCGCCGTTCCCGCCTGAATCCTCATTCCTGGCCGGTTGGCGCTCGCTCTTGGGTACCCGGTCGAAGACTCCCCGCACCGCCGGGATCTTCGGCAAACCACCGATCTCGCGGGGGGCACGGGTCGGGGCTGCCGCCCTGGCGCCAATCTTGGACACGGCCAGAGCCTTGGTGTTGCTCTTCGGCGCCTCGGCTACGCCCCTGGCGACGATCTTGACCGGGCCCTCGCCAGACGTTCTGTCACCCTTTTGGGCAGCTAAAGATTTGGGGCTAGACGACTTTTCGACAGACTTTGCCGCAACGGATGGCCGCCGCTTGGGTTTCTGGACTTTCTCATCCAGTTTCCTGTTATCGGCCTTTTTGACCGTGGGCGAAGCCTTCGCCTTGCTGGGCTTCTTGCCTGCTTTGGTGGCGGGCTTGGCCTTTCTGTCCTTAGCTAGGGTCGTTTTCTTTCCCACTTTGTACCTGCGCTGACCGTAACGTCAAATCATCGTAACCTTCTGCAAGACAACAAGAAAAGAGAATCTTGCCGTTTCGAAAGTATAGGAGCCAACGGCCTTCGTGTCAAGCTCCCGGTCCTGGCGGATCGAGCTAGGCACATATCGGATAGCAGGCCCACCAACTCTAGCCGTGCAGGTCTTCGGCCCGCCCAAGAAGGCGAGCGCCCCTTCCCCGAACGCACAGCCGGTCTTCACTGCTGAGGCCCACGCTCCCGCCGGCCTGTCGGTTCACCGACTTCGAGCCGTGGCACGTCGCTCCCGAAACCCAGTCCGCAGAGCTTCATGTTATACGCGGCAAACGCCGCTTTGGCTGCCTACTCTATTGGGATTAGTTGCCGACTCAGCCCCGAATTTGCCCATTCAGGTGGCTCAAGGGGGACAGGCGGCCTATATTCCGGATGTGGATATCCAGATATGGGGCTTCTGCAGGAACGCAACAGCAGAGGTGCCTGAACCGGGCCCCGGGCGGACAAACGACATGTACATCCTGCAGACCGCCGAATATGCCTTGCGAGCCGTCGTGTGGCTCGCTCGCGAGCCGGCTGCCGTCAGAAGGACGGCCGAGGTTGCCCGAGCGACACAGGTTCCCGCGGGTTACATGTCGAAAGTCCTCCAAACGCTCGCTCGCGCGGGACTGGTCACATCGACGGCGGGGTGCAAGGGCGGGTTCCGCCTCTCGCGGCCCGCACTGCACATCTCGGTGCTCGATGTCATGCAGGCCGTGAGTCCCTCCGGGCGGATCCGGAAATGCCCATTGAACGTCGAGTCTCACAACAACGCGCTTTGTCCACTTCACCGGCGTCTCGACGAAGCAGTGGCCTCGATCGAGAAAGCCTTTGCCTCGACCAGCATCGCCGAGTTACTGGAGGAAGGGGACGGGCGGCCTCCGCTTTGCGAGCCTCCGGCCAACGGACAAGAACCGGTGGCATCGGCCGACGGTCCGGGTAACCTGTCCCAGCGGTCGGGCAGAGCCGGGCGCCGGCGCGACATGGGTCGGGCCCCGGTGGGCGAGTGCCAGAACAAATAACGCCGAACCTCCATGAGGAGATCGGCCTGGAATACTCAAGACAGAAAGGACCAGCATCATGATCGGGCGCGGATTGAAAGCCGTATTTGTGTTGAGCATCCTGTCGGCGATCGCCATCACCCTGGGTGGCGGCTATTACACCTACGAGGCGGCGCCTCCTTACCCGGAGCAGGCCGTCGATGGGAAGACCGGCGAAGTCCTTTTCGACCGGGAGGGGCTGTTGGCCGGCCAGGCCGTCTGGCAGAAGTATGGTCTGATGGATCTGGGCTCGGTCTGGGGCCACGGCACCTATCGCGGTACCGAGTTCACCGCCGACACGTTGCACCGGATCGGCCAGCTCATGCGCGATTTCCACGCCCGACAGATGGGCAAGGGCAGCCACGCCGAATTGACCGAGCCGCAGAAACGCGAGATCGACTACCAGGTCATCCAGGAACTGAAACAGAATCGCTACGACGGGGCGACGGGCCGGCTGACGCTGACCCCGGCGCAAGTCGACGCCTTCAACAGCATTCGCAAGCACTACGACGAGGCGTTCCTGGCCGGCGTGCCCGATGCGAATATCGTGCCGCGAATCATCGAGGACGCGAAGGATCGTCAGAATCTCGCGGATTTCTTCCTCTGGACCGCCTGGTGCGCCGGCACCCTGCGGCCCGGCAAGAGCCTCACTTATACGAACAACTGGCCGCCGGACCGCAGCGTCGGCAACGACATCGCCCCCGCGGCCGTGGGCTGGTCCATCGGCGCGTTGCTCGGCGTGATGCTCGCATCGGGCCTGGCCCTGTTTCTCTTCTTCCGATTCGACTTCCATAAGGACCTGGAGGGGCTCAAGCTCGATTCGACCATCGGCGAGCGGATCCTCCACATGCCCATTTCCAGCAGCCAGCGAAAATCGGCCAAGTACTTCCTCGCGGTCGTGGGCCTGCTGTTCCTGCAGCTCAACATGGGCGGGCTGATGGCTCACTACACCGTGCATCCAAGCTCGTTCTACGGCGTGGATTCCATACCCAGTATCTTTACGTACAACTGGGCCAAGAGCTGGCATCTCCAGTCGGCCATCTTCTGGATCGCGGTCGCCTGGGTGGGCTCGGCCCTGTATCTCGGGCCGATCGCCGGCGGGCGTGAGCCGCGCAAGCAGGGACTGCTGGTCGATCTGCTCTTCGCGGCCGTCGTCCTGGTCGTGGCGGGCACCTTTGTCGGCACCGTGCTGGGCATTAAGGGATTGGCCGGCAAGCACTGGTTCTGGATCGGGCACCAGGGATGGGAGTTCCTCGAATTGGGCAGGCTGTGGCAGATCCTCCTGCTCGTCGGCCTGATCATGTGGCTCGTGCTGGTCGTCAGGGGCGTCAAGCCGCACCTGGCTGCCGGCCAGGACCGCTGGGGCACGGTGCCGTTCTACACCTACTCCGCGGTCGCGGTGGTGTCGTTCTTCGCCTTCGGGCTTTTCTACAACCCGCGCACGCATATCACCATCGCCGACTTCTGGCGCTGGTGGGTCGTCCACACCTGGGTCGAGGGCATTTTCGAGTTCTTTGCGGCGGCGGCAACGGCCTACGTGATCACCGCGCTCGGCCTGGCCCCGAAGAAGAAAGCATTGCGGGCGGCTTATCTCACCGCGTGCCTGGCCATGTTCTCGGGCATCATCGGCGTCGGCCATCACTACTACTGGTTCGGCGACCCCGATCTGTGGTTGGCCTTGGGCGGCGTTATCTCCACCATGGAGCCGGTGCCCATCCTCCTGCTGCTGGTGAAGGTGGCCCTCGAGGCCAAGGACTCGCCGGCCATCAAGGAGGCCTACCCCTACAAGTGGCCGCTCATGTTCATGGGCGCCTCGTCGGCCTGGGCTTTCCTCGGCGCGGGCGTGTTCGGGTTCATCATCACCACGCCGGTGATCAACTACTACGAGCATTCGACGTATCTGACCATGAACCACGGCCATGCAGCCTTGTTCGGAACCTACGGCATGCTGGCAATCGGGTTGATGCTGTTTGCCCTCCGCGGCCTCATCCGGCCGGAGAAGTGGTCGGATGGAACACTCAAGTTCGCCTTCGTGGCGACCAACGGCGGCCTGCTGGGGATGACTCTTCTCACCCTTCTGCCGGTCGGGTTGATCCAGGCCCGGGCCTCCTACATTTATGGCCTGTGGTATGCCCGCAGCCCGGCATTCTATGAGGAGCCGTGGGTTAAGTGGATCGGGCAGTGGCGCCTCATTCCGGACCTGATCATCATCGCAGGCGTGGTCGCGTTGATCGTGTTTGTCGTTCGAGCGCTGATGAGCCTGAAGCCGGTAACGGTCGGTGAAGGACAGGAGCTGACCATCCCGGCCAGGTGAGGTGAGACATGAGTGAACTGATTGACAATCGGGCCAGGCGAATTCAGACCCTGAAGGAGATCATCTACAAGCTCCACCAGGGCGCCAAACCCGCTGAGGTGAAAGCTCAACTGACCGAGATTGTTCGCCAGGCCAGTCCCGGTGAAATCGCCGCCATGGAGCAGCAGCTCATGGCCG
>CAZPIO010000002.1:0-89459 GCA_964586235.1 uncultured Planctomycetales bacterium | reverse complement strand
GTTCGCCAGGCCAGTCCCGGTGAAATCGCCGCCATGGAGCAGCAGCTCATGGCCGAGGGCATCACGGTCAACGAGATCAAGAGCATGTGCGACCTTCACGCGGCGGTGGTGCAGGACATCCTCACCGCCAGGATCGAGACCGACGTCCCGCCCGGACACCCCGTGGACACGTTCCGGACCGAAAACGCGGCCATCCGGCGCACACTGGAGGAGCTGGCCAAAGCCTTGGCTGACCTGGAGGCTCTCCCGCCCGACGACGCTCCGGGTGAGCCCTTGAGGCGCATCCGGCACGCGGCCAACGAGCTGATGGATGTAGACAAACACTACAAGCGTAAGGAAAACCTCCTGTTCTCGATCCTCGAACGGCACGGGATCACCGGCCCGTCGAAAGTCATGTGGGGCAAGGACGACGAGGCCCGCGAGGCGATGAAGACCCTCAACGCGACGGCCAGGCACGCTTTCGCCAGGGCCGACGATGCCGCCGCCAGGCTGAAACCCGCGGTCGCCGTGGTTAACGACACCGTCGGCTCGATGATCGACAAGGAGCAAACCATTCTCCTCCCGATGTCAATGCAGACGCTGACCGAGGAGGAGTGGGGGCAGGTTTTCCTGCAGTCGCCCGAATACGGCTGGTGCCTGGTCGAGCCGCGAAGCGGCTACGCGCCGCCGGAGTCCGTGCAGCCCGGGGAGACCGTGGATCTGCCCCGCGGGCGCTCGGTGGCCTTTCCGGCCGGGAACCTGACCTTCGAGCAGCTCGTCGGGCTCTTCGCGGCGCTGCCGGTGGACCTGACCTTCGTCGATGCCGAGGATCGCGTCCGCTTCTTTTCGGAGAGCAGCAGCCGAGTCTTCGCGCGGAGCAAGGCCATCCTCGGCCGCAAGGTCCAACACTGCCATCCGCCCGACAGCGTGGAAGTGGTCGAGCGAATTGTCGACGACTTCCGCAGCGGGCGGCAGAACGTGGCCGAGTTCTGGATCAACCTGCACGGCCGTTTCGTCCATATCCGCTACTTCGCCGTCCGCGATCCGCAGGGACAGTACCTTGGCACGCTGGAGGTCACCCAGGACCTCACCGCAGTGCGGGCCCTGCAGGGCGAACGCAGGCTGCTGCAGTACGAAACGCCGGGCACCGGCGAGTGACCGGTGCTTGGTGCGGGTCAGATCGCAAGCTGCGTCCAATGCGGCGCCGCTGTGTCTCCCGACAGGACCTCGCCAGGCCCCGCCGGCTCTGCGAAAACAGTGAGCGGCTTCAAAAAACTCCCGTCGATAGCGGTCCTTGAGCGGTTGCAGGATGGTCTGCTTGACAGACGCGGGCCATTCACGTAAGTGTACCCCACATCGACTTGCGGGGGCCATCCAGTGACCATGATTGCCGAGTGTTCGTGCACGGGTATATCGCTTCCTCGCCTTTTCCGGCCGGTCATCACGGCATTCGTGGCCCAGGGCGAGGCGCACGGCCACCAGCTTGCCGTACACATGTCCGAGACGCGCATGTTCGCCGGCCGGAAGCCCGATCATCCAGGCATCTATCAAGTCGTGAAGGAGAGGAAGGTTGTTCCGTTGAACGGGAAGTGAGGGGCGATCGGGCTGGATCAGGTGACCAGAATGTCGAGAAGCAGACAGATCGGTTTGTGTATGTGCCTGACGGTGAGCCTCATGGTCGGCGGGGGGGCCATCCTGTCGCACGCTGCCACGGTGGGCATTCCCAACGCCTCGTTCGAGTCCCCCGTGATCCGAGTCTCTCCGTATGCTACCGCGACCGTCTACGACTGGTCGAAAGCGCCTCCCCCTGATTGGTGGACGCAGTCGGGGTACACGTTGCAGGACTGGCTGAATACGGCCGGGGTTTTCTACAACGTGCCGGCGAGCACATGGATCGACAACGTTGATGGGCAGCAGGCCGCCTTCGTTTTTTCCACGCCTGGAGTGGAGTTGTACCAGGATCTTGCCGCGACCTACGAGGTCGGTCAGGCCTACCAGTTGACCGCGGGGTTTCAGGGCGGCGGCATGGGGATGCCACTCGGCATACCGATGGAAATCAGGCTCTACTACCGTGATGACAACGGCGACCGGTTGACCATCGGGGTCACGGTGGTCCTCAATACCACGGACGAAAGCCAGCCGCATGCCAAACACCTGGACGATTGGCAATTGCGGATTCCGCCCGTTCTGGCCGGCGATCCCTGGGCCGGCGAGAATATCGGCGTCCAGATCGTCTCGACCGTTCCGTTTGAGTCCGCGCGCGGTTTCTGGCGAGTCGACAATGTCCGGCTGACCAGCGTTTCTGTCCCCGCCGACTTTGACCACGACGGCGATGTGGACGCCGAGGACCTTGAGCATTTCGAGTCGTGCGCCTCAGGGCCGGCGATACCACAGACCAATCCGGCATGTTCTGACGCGAGGCTGGATCTGGACGACGACGTGGACCAAAGCGATTTCGGCTTGTTCCAGCGATGCTATAGTGGCGAGGATGTCCCGGGGGACGCCGCGTGTTTGGATTGAGGTCGCCAAACCAGGCAGATCGGACTGCTGTTGGGCACAGGCAAACGGCCCATGGCTTCGCCCGTGTGTAACAAGAATGGAGGAGAACGAATGTTGAGCATCAGTCATGTGTGTCCGGGTGTAATCATGATGGCGGCCCTGGTGACCCTGACAGGAACAGGCACGTTGCAGGCCGCAGCGGTGGCCGTTCCCAACCCTTCCTTTGAGTCGCCCGTCTACCGAGTCGCGCCCTACGCGACTGCGAACATCAACGACTGGCGGAAGGCGCCTGTGCCGGTGTGGTGGACAGACCCGGAGGAGTATTGGTCGAATCTGGCCGGCGTCTTCTACAACGTGCCCGGCAGCACCCACATCGACAACGTCGACGGCGAGCAGGCCGCGTTCCTTTTTTCCATGCCCGGCGTCGAGCTCTACCAGGACCTCGCCGCCACATACGAAGTGGGCCAGAGCTATCAGTTGATCGGCGGCTTTCAGGGAGGCGGCCAGGGAATGCCGCTTGGCGTGCCGCTGGAACTCCGGCTGTACTACCGTGATGAGGAGGGCGATCGGGTGACGATAGGAGCGGTTGAGGTGCTCAACACCACCGATGAAAGCCAGCCGCATGCCAAACACCTGGACGACCGGCAGTTGCAGATTTCGCCGGTCCTGGCCGGCGATCCCTGGGCCGGTCAGAGCATCGGCGTGCAGATCATCTCGACTGTTCCGTTTGAGTCCGCCGGCGGCTTCTGGCGGATTGACAACATTCGACTGACGAGTGTTCCTGAGCCCGCATCGGCCGGCCTGTTGATGGGAGGCATGGCCGTACTGGTGTGGAGACGCAGGCGGGACAAGGGGAAGACGTGAGCGGACCGACTATCACAGCATTGCGGGACTCAGCTCGCCGGCCAGGCACGTATGGTCTGGCCGCGATGCACCCGCAGGCACGCACCAGATTGTGCATCCGGCCCGGCCGGCGGGATCGGCATCAGGCAATCCGGCTTGCCGCTGTTGCTCTCGTGCCGGGAAACACGCGCCGCCGTCGTGCCTTTTCGCTGATTGAGCTCCTGGTCGTCGTGGCCATTCTGGGTCTTCTGCTGGCTATTCTCCTCCCGAGTCTTGCTGCTTCAAAGCGTGCGACCAGGCGGACCATCTGCCTGGCCAATCTGCGTGGCATTGGCACCGCGATTCACCTGTATGCCGCCAACAACAATGGATGCATCCCGTTCGGCCCCAAGGCCCCGCCCGTGATGACGGCGTCCGACTTTTACCCGTCCACCGGCGCCCCGACAAGCCTGATCTCGTTGCGCAGCGGCAAGCCGGTTGGATTGGGCCTGACGCTGTCGCGCGAACTCTTAAAGAGTCCGCGGGTGTTGTTCTGTCCCGGCAGCGAGCAGCCGCTCGACGCCGATGCCGAACTGGAGCGGGTCGGCCGTGGCCAGGCACAGAGCAGCTACTACTACCGTCATGCGTCCGTCACACGCCGGTATGACCCTCCCGGAGCTCAAGTCTTGTCACCCGACCACGTTCGGCTTGACAAGCTCGGCCTGAATCGCAGCGGCAAGCCGATTCGCGCTCTGGCAATCGACACCCAGTTTGCGGCCTCGCCCGAGTTCGAAGCGTTCGGCATCAAGCCCCGTACGCACCATGCCGAGAAGGTGGCGAATGCCCTCAGGGCCGATGGCCACGCCGAATCCCTGTCGAACCGGGACCGGCGGTTCACGGTCAGTCTTGACACGTACGAGGCTCTGCAGGATGCATTCGGTCAGATCCTCGGCGCCCTCGAACACGCCGATTAGGCAGGTTATGACCCGATGATTGAATCTGGAGCGGGGAGGCAGCTCGTTTTCTGATAGCGCGCCATTACTGACGGACCATGCGGTCGGCCACCGGAGCCATCGAGCGAACAAGTACCCAGACAACGGCTCATCCCCGAGCCCGGACATGATCACCGGCTGCAGCAGTCGCGCGAGCGACCTGCCTGAGCATGGGTATGTGTCGAGGTCGACTCTGTGTCCTCCTCGCATGGATACGCCCACAACGCACCCTGGTGTGTCCGTCAGGTCAATCGCTGCTGCTCATCGATGCAGCCATCTCGGAGGCCGACCGGCCGGGAGTTGACCATGCCCACGCGAGAGCCCGAGGAGAGGGCTCAGATGTCCGGGAAACGCCACTCGCCGTCGAGGAATCGATACGGGACATGGTCGTCGCGAACGGGGTCCTCGCCTCCCAGGCCGTTCCAGAACTTGTTGTTCTGATAGACCTGCTTGGGGGTCAGGCGCTCGCCGTGGCCGTCAGCAAACACCAGGTTTGATTTACCCAGGTGCCGCGTCGAGATGTACGTGCGGTACTTCATCCAGGCGTAGCACTCGTCCGTGGTCTGCAGGCTGAATGTGGGGATGTAAGTCGGGTCCAGAATGTATCCGTGGTTTCCGAGCATGTCCACGTCGTTGTCGTTGCCGATGTTGCGGTGTGGCTTTGTCCAGCCCGTCCCGTCGCTGTCACCGAATGCGATCGTGCTGGACGGGGCACGCACTGATTTGACCGGGTGTCGCTCATAGGGTGCCGTGGGCCCGACGAGGTTTTCGCGGCCGCTGCCGATATACTTGTAATTGTAGCCATAGGCATTGTTGCGTCCGACCTCCCAGTCCGGCACGGTCGGGCATGAAGAAACGGTGTAGCCCTTCAGCTCGCGGGTCATGGCCTGCCACCAGCGAATCCGCACGCTGCCGAGTTTGAACTGGTGGGCTGGGAATGTTCCATACTGCTGCAGGTAGGTGTGCATGCCGATGCCGAGCTGTCGGATGCTGGCCGCGCAAGTGGTCGAGTGGGCCAGTTGGCGGGCATTGGCCAGCGACGGCATCAGGATCGCGATCAGCAAGGCGATGATCGCGACGACCACGAGCAGTTCGATGAGGGTGAAGGCTCGCGGTTGCCCGGCCATCGCGTGGGCTCGTCCGTCCGCGCGAGTACGGCGATGGGTAAGACGGACCGCGCTGACCGCATTCCCTGACCCACTCCCCCGGGCTTCATTCAAAGGCGTCATAGCCATGTCTCCTGGTGGCAACGGCCAGATACGCCCTGCGAGGCACGACAATAGCACTTACCTCTCCAAGCTGCTGCCTGGGTTGCTCAACTGGCTCTGGGATCGCTCTGGCACCCTGCCATCCTTGCCAAGCCTTCCCACCCTACTTTGATGCGCGATGTGTAGTTTTGTTGTGAATCTCCCCACGCTTTTCGGCATGACGGAATGCCGTCTTGCAGGTTGAAGCCTCCAATTGTGAACTACACAGCGTCCGCCGGTTGGGGTTTCCCGCAAATCCATACGTCCGGGGTTCCTTGACGATCGCCAGGCCCTCGCCCTGCCTTTCCGACGGCCTGGGGGATGCGCAAGCCGTTTGTCCAGAGGCTTTTGCCGCTACGTTGGCGTTGCCGGACGCAAGCCTGCGCCGCCTACTCAATCGACGGCGGGTCCAAATCCGCTCCGACGCCTGAAAACCAGTTGTTATTGCCTGCTCCAGTGAGCGGTACGGTGCCGTCAGGGTTGATCACGTATCCCAATTGTCTGGCGCGGAGCCGCTCCACGTGGTTGTCGCAGAAGATGACGTTTGCCTTGCCGCGGTGTCTCTCGTCCGGGGCCGAGCGGGCCTTTCCGCGGAGGTTATCGTCGCAGAAGTCGCCGGTCTCGGTCAGTCGCGGGGGGTCGAGGGCCCACCCGTGATTGACGATCCGGGCGGGGTCGGTGTTGGCACTGGTTCCCGTCGGGTCGTAGGGCAGTCGCTGTTCGATAGAAGTGCTGGCCGCCGTACCGAGGCAATCGGCCGCCATGACCGTGCGCGAAGGCGATTTGATCTGCCCGGTCTTGACTGGCCAGCGGATCCAGTCCGTGGAGCCCCCGCTGAGCCGCCTCCTGCTGTTGCCCAGAAACTGGAAGTTGTAGCCGTAGGGGTAGTTGCGCGCGTTGTGGTACTCGCGGGCTTCGGGGTCCAGAAAGACCTCCCCGTCCACGGGCTGGGTGTTATCCAGGGCCGGGTCCGGGCTGGGCCTGGAGAAGGCGTACAGGCCGACCTGGGCCCCCAGCATCGCGTACCAGCGAGCGCGATACTTCAGGCCGTTTCCCACCCAGTACAAGTTGGTTGAGCCGCTGATCTTCGGAAAGCGCCCGGCGACGGCCGAATCCTGCCACTGCTGGGCGTACATGTGCCAGCCCGTTCCGATCTGACGGATGTTGCTGGCACAAACCACTGCCCGGCTGTTCTGGCGGGCTGCGGCCATCGACGGGGTCAGGATGGCCACCAGCAGGGCGATGATGCCGACGACGATCAGGACCTCGAGGAGCGTGAAAGCCGGCCGTCCGGCACGACCGTTGAGCGTTGAACGTCCGGGTCGACAACAACCCATGTCAACCACCTCCCGCCCGATGCGGCTTGGGCACGGTGCGAACCTGGTTTCTCCGTGCATGACCCCGGGGGAGTGCATCCTGCGGCCACAACCGGCGATTGTATGGGGTTCCCGGTTTCATGGCAACCGCTGCCAGTTGAATCAAGGTCGCGACTCGACGACCTCGAAGAGATCACGACGGTGCCAGTTTTCCCAGATGTCGAGCGATGCCTTCCGCACACCATCCCAGTAGTCTGCGTCCTCCAGGGTGTGGGTCTTGAGCAGTTCGTCGATGGTGGCTTGTCCCTTCTTGCGGTACTCATCCTTGACCACGAGCGAGATCTGCCGGCCGTTGTAACTGAAGGACACGCGCGTGGACCCGGCAGGCCCGGGTTCGTGCCGGAACAATGCGCGACCCGGAGTCGATCCGGTAGCCACGATGATCCCGTCATTCAGGCAGCTCACCGGTGGCTCGGCAGCGGAATACGACACGACGCGCATGCCGTGCTGGGGCGCGTTGAGAAGCTCCGCCGCCCGGAGGCCCATCTTCACGCCCAGGATCGAGTACGAGCCCAGGTGATCGTGCAGCTCGTTCATGAGGAGCTGGGCGAACCATTCGGTCTCTCCGTTTCTGGCGAGCATGCCCGCCTTGCGCATCCTTACGTCGGGCTGAAGAATGTTGTCGGGCAACGGGCCGCCTGTGAATACGACCCGATTCTTGGCCTGTCGGCCCTCCGAAAGAAGGTGCATGAAGACGGAGGCGATCCCGTCACGATCCTTCGGACGCAGCGAGGTCCAGTTGCCCGAGGGGACCGCGACGGTCTCAAAGAGATCGTTGTCCACGCAGGCCATCAGCACCAGTTCGTCGGTAAACGCTGCGAAAACCCCTTCTGTGTAATGTTGGCGGAAAGACGCATCGCCAAGAAGACGGGCGACAAGTCCCTCGCCGATCGAGGTGCCCTGGCCGGTTGGCCCGGCGCCGTTACGCCATGTTTCCGGTTTGACCGCGGCCGGCCCGGATTCGACGAACCGCAATGGAACACCGCTGCCGCGGACCGCGGCGAAGGCCTCCGGATCGTATCCCAGGTTCCAGTTCTTCGTCACGTCCGGCGGTCCCTGCACCAGGATCCCGGTAACCCCGTTGCGGACGGCGTCATCCTTCAGAGCGGTGGCCAGGTTGGTCAGCGGACCGAGCGCCAACACGATGGTTTTCGTTCCACGCCGGTCGACGTAGGCCTTCGGGGTGAAGGGCAACGGGGCCTGCGCTGTACCGCGGAGAGCGTTGTCGACGGTCTGTTCGGCGAAGCGGCGGAACTCGGGTGCAGACCTGCCCGTGCCCGTGGGGGCGGGCGAATACAAGGGGATGTCGCTGCGGTTGAACTCGTCGAGCGCTCGGCCGAGCATTCGCACACTCGCCTCGCGCCCCGCAGCCCCTTCACACGCCACGACGCCGTTGACGCGAACCTCCGGACACTGGAGGGCTAACGCCATCGCAACAGCGTCATCGATGCCCATATCGCTGTCGATGACAATCGTTGGCATGTTTTCAGCGTCGTGCGCTGCCACAGGCACAGCGACGACGAGCATGATCAGCAAGCATCTCTTGTAGTACTGCATTCCGATCTCCGCACTATTGACGGCTCGTACCCTCTCTTGTCACTCATTTCCATTCCGGCCGAACCTCGCGATTGCCGGATCACGGACTCATGTAAATCACTCCTTTGCGAGCTCGGAAGTGCGTGATGACACCCGTCGGACGACCGTCATTGAGCAGCCAGAAAGATTTCGGCAGCGGGAGTTTGCCTTCGTCGATGCTGCCGTCGCTCCATCGGGGAAACTTCCATGACTCCCGGTCCGGGCCGACACTCCAGACGGCGTAGGTTACCGGGCTCTTGGGCTCGTTCTTGCGATCCGCATAGAATCTGCCGGACTCGCTCTCGCAGCGAGGTGCATCGTCCGGTACCCAGATCTGGGCTCGTGGTCGCCAGGTGCTGTCAGGGAAATCCATGAACACACCGTTTTGCCACACCGGCCCGGGAGCTCGATAGCGATACGTCTGACCGGGATTGAACGGGTCTTCCATGTAAGACCGCTTGAGGGCATCGGGGCTTTTCGGCAGATACTTCTTGACCGCCAGTTCGATCGGCAATTGATAGAGCACGTTCGTGCCGCAAGACTGGCGCGTCGGCGGCAAATGGTCTTTGTGCTCCAGCGTGTATGCATCCAGAGCGATGGTGATCTGCCGCAGGTCGCAATGCACCACGACGACCCGCGATCGGAGCCTGGCCCGCGCCAGAGCCGGAAGCAGGATCGCGGCGAGCAGGGCCAGAATGGCCACCACCACCAGGACCTCGATCAGGCTGAAGCCTCTGGCGCCGCCGGCGTGCACCCGGCAGTCGGTGGTATCGAAAAGCCCTGTAGATCGAGTTCGCCGGTCGCGTTGTACCATAGCAGCACCTCACCGGTCACACGTGGGATCCGGCAGTTCATCGTTGCCGGACAGGCATCTCTGCAGCATGCCGAAGTCGCTCTGGTCCACGTCGCTGTCAATGTCAAAATCGGCCTTGAGGCACAACGGATCGTTCTGTGCGATCCCCGGTCCGGAAGCGCACGCCTCAAACTGATCCAGATCGTCCCCATCCACGTCGCCATCCCGGTCGAGATCAGGTCTGACATACCGGTACAGCACAAACTGCGTCCCGTCGTAGTCCATCACCCACAGACGGTAACCGGCCTTGAAGCCGTCGCTGGTGTCTTTGTCTTCCTGGTCGAGAATGCCGACAATATCGAACGAGCCGGACGGCGGGTCATACAACGTGAACCCCTCGCCTCGTCCCAACAGCACCGGGAACGTGCGACCGGTCCCGTCCTCAATGGTCAGTTGGCCCCCCGGCGCCCAATTGGCGGTACTTGTGAAGGTCACGCTGTTGATCCGGACCGCGGTCGCCTGGTAGTACTCGTTGCCGATTGCGCGCGTCCAGTGGAAGATGAACTGGTCCCAGTCATCCTTGAGATCTGACAGCGGTGCAACCTGCGGTGTCGGCAGGCCATAGTTGGCCTGGATCAGGACGATATCGAAGTCCGCCTCCGGGTCCGTGACGTGCTGCTCATTGATGTTGGTTTTGCCTCTGTTGAAAAGGCCTGGCGCACGAGCACGAACCTCCACCAGATCCCCCGGCCGGAACCCGCGGCCGGTGGCCGGGTCGTGGTTCAGACGATCCACCTCCGCCAACCACTCGGCATCCAGGTAACTGCCCACCGGGTGCGTTCCCATGATCTTGCCGATGTTCTGGCCCATCCAGAGCGCCGTGCCGCCGAAATCGTTCGCGTCAACCGCCTGGATATACTGCTGCCACTGCCCGCCCATGAACGGGTCGGCCCCGGGCGTGGCATCGAGCATGTCGCCCGGTCGATTCAGAATGACGCCACGCATCTTGATGGCATGGTCCGTCGGAAAGGTGCCGTCTCCGTCTGCATCGACCGCCTGGTAAGCCGAATGCAGCGTGCAGGACATCGATGACCAGTCGGGCTCCTGTGCTCGCACGGCCACCTGCCCGCAGCTCCACAACAGGACCACCACCCCCACGCCCCATAGCCTCTTGTCCCTGCTCATCGCGCGCTCCTTTCAACAACCCGAAGGAAAGATGCGACCCTCGGTATTACCATTATTGAAAGCGTAATATCACGGGCGCGCGGTCATGTCAAGCGCAAATCCGGATTATTCCTGCCGCCGGACGGCGGCCCGAGTGCATCCCGGTGGCGTCTGTGCGGGCGGGCGGCCCGAAACCGCGCCGCCGGCCGTTATGGATTCAAGTCGTGGTTCTGGTATCCTGCTGTCCGGGCGTTGGCGCCGCAAGGCCTCATGCGGAGTGGGCCTCGCGGTGGGCAAGGCCGCAGTCACGCGCCTCCTGGCGACGTGAACGCCCGGCTGGTCCGGCAGGCCGCCGCGGACACCAGGTCAGAGACCCTGTGCCGCCTTGGCGATCACCTTGTCGTTGGCAAAAGTGACCGTAATCGACTTCTTATCGTCGCCCCAGGTCAGCACCTTGCCGGATCCGGTCAGGTCTCCTATCGCTCCGGCCACACCCGCCTTCTCGGTGCCTTTGCCGAGAATCGCCTCGACTTGGCTGACGGTCATGCCGTTCTCGATCTTGTCGTAATTACTCTTGCTGACTTTGCCGCAGCCCGCCATGAGGATCAGCATCAGGCCAAGCAGGGCCACTCCGACGACGGTTCGGGACTTCAACATGATCAACCTCCGTTCTGTGAAAGGGCAACGTCAAAACCTTCTATCGTGTCATCGAACCGGACTCACGGCTCGCGTCTCTCGAGACAGCTCCCAATGCCGGCTCGGTCAAAGCGCCGCACCGGCTCGGCCCGGACACCCGTCCGATCTCCTCGTGGGAGACCACGTTTTCAACATCACGGTGCCGCCGCGGGCATCATGCTCAAGCCTGGCGTTTGAGAATGTCGCGGATTTCCGTGAGCAGCGTCTCCTCGGCCGAGGGGGGCGGCGGCGGCGCGGGTGCCGCTTCCGCCTTCCGCCTCGCCATATTGACGCCCTTGATCAGCAGGAAAATGGCAAAGGCGACGATGATGAAGTCCAGCACCGTGTTCAGGAAGACGCCGTAATTGAGCGTGGCCGCCCCTGCGTCCTTGGCCGCCTTCAGCGACGGGTAGTCGCCGGTGCCCAAAGTGATGAACAGGTTGGAGAAGTCGACGTTGCCCATCAGCTTGCCGATGGGCGGCATGATCACGTCACTCACCAGCGACGAGACGATTTTCCCGAACGCCGCTCCGATGATGATGCCCACCGCCATGTCGAGAACGTTCCCCTTCATGGCGAACTCTTTGAACTCTTTGAGCATGCCCATTCTTGGTCTCCTGTAATTCAGCCTCTGATCGAATCGGAGGCACCGGCTGTCATGGAATCGGTCTTCTCGCCTGTCCAGCACGCCTCCAGACAAAAGACAGGTTACCTGGTCGTGGTCTTCGCGATATTCGCCGGGCGGACACGCAAAGCGTCGATCTCGCCCGCGGCGGTGAGCTTCCCGGATTCGTCCGCAGGGCGACGGGTCAGAGTTGCGGAAACAAGACTTGCCGTCTCCGACATCATCGCTGCGCCAAACGCATGTGCGGATTCGCGGCTACCTCCTCCCGAGCCAATGTCTCGTCCGAGATGCTCCCAACAGCCTGCCCGGTCGCGCCCCCAGGCGGCTCAGAGTTATTCTATCGCGGGCCTCTGTCCAAGACCAGCAAATTCAGAGCATTACCCCCGGTGAACATGGGCTCCTTCTCGCCCGCTCATCGCCCGGGGATCCTGAAAAACAAGGAAGCGGCGAACGCAAGGACCGGCTCGCGCGGAACCCTCCGCCGATACCGCTCCATGCTCTCGATAATCGCCGGAGACGACAAAACGTCAGCAAGTGCGATATGAGCCCGTTCTCGTAAGGCCGCGCGGTTCCGTGATAGTGGCCTGACAACGTAGGGTAATCTACCCTCGGTGCCGGACCTCCTCGACCCGGGCGATGAATCTCTGCGTCTCCTCGTTCACCATCCGAACGAAGCTGTTTTCTTCGGCGCTGCCGAGAACGGCCGTCATCTCTTCAGGAGTCTCGTAGGTCATTCGGCGGAACGGGTCATCGTGGTCCTTCTTGCGCGACCGGTAGGTGGCCTCGGCCACGTACTTCTGAATCTCGACTGCGTGGTCGAGGGCCGCCTGCCATTGCCCCTCCGAAAGAGACTCCGTCCCCAGCAACTCCAGCAGGGTGGCGTAAGCGTGCCGCTGCTTGTCCAGCGGGTATTTAGCCCACCAGGCGTCGAACACACCATGGATGGCATCCCAGGACGTGTATTGTCCGTTCTCAATCCCCAGCACCAGCGATTCGAGGTCGTCTGACCGGGCGAGCTGGCCGCCCACATTCACCCATTCTCGACACCGAGGGCCGGCCAGCCCTTGACCGACTGACGGGGGTCGGTCATGGGCCAGCGCCTGGTTCATCGAGGACAGGTTGGCACGAGGGTCGCTCGCCAGGTAATCGAGCAGGTTCTTCATCGCGTAATAGTGCAGCATGTCGCGGTAGGCCAGGTAACCTTCTCTCGCCCGGAGCACAACGACCTTCCGCGAGGATCTCTCCGTCGCTTCGGCCAGAACTTCCAGGTGATCGATCTCGGCGGGCGGGCCCTTGACCGATCCCCGTGAGTCGGTCAAGGGCGGGCTGGCGAGGAGTTGCCGGCCCAAAGCCGCCAGTTCATCGGCGGGCATGCCGTCGGCCGTCTGGCCGCGCTCGCGAAGGGCCGCCTTGGCCGCCCAGGTTTCGAGAAGCCCGAGGGCTGTGATCATCTCTTCGGCGGTGTCCGGGGCCAACGGGTCGAACTCGACGTGTTGGCTCTTCGATTTGCGATTGTCGCGGGCCTTGAACTTCCAACTGTTGCGGGCCAGGGCGTACATGTTGTGACGCCACCAGTAAGCCGGCGTGATGCGCAGACGCCCGCCGGCCGCGTCGTTGCTCACCAGGCAGAAGGGCAGACGAATGTTCATCTCGGCGGAGTACGAACCGCGCGCCAGCAGCGTGTACGAGGCGAACCGGCAATTGTGCTTGAGGCTGACGCACAGGCCCGGCCAGAAGCCGCGCCCGGCGTGAATCTCACCGTCCGGAGCCCGGGTGTTGTGGTTCGAGCCGATGGTCGCCCCGGCCGCGATGTTGCTCTGCCCCATGACCAGCGAGGCGATCAGGAACGAGTTGTTGTGATGCTGCTCGTGGGCCGGAAACACCAGGTTGTTCAGAATCTCGCAGCAGGAGACGGTCGAGTTGTCCCCGAGGTAGGAATGGATCAGCCGCGCGCCGTACTTCAGGCTGCTGTTCGGCCCCATGATGAAGCGGACCGCCTTGCAGCCGTAGAAAATGTGACAGCCCGGTCCGATGATGCCGTTCACCAGCTCGACCCCCTCGCCGATCTGCGTGGGCTCGGCCCTCGTCGAGTTGATCGTCAGGTTCTTGAGCTTGTTGGCACCCTTGATGTAACAGCATTCGCCGATCTTGACGTCCTTGATGATGCCCGAGTTCTTGATGACGCACTCGCTGCCGATCGTACCGTAATAGCCCCGGTGATCGTCGAAGCTGCGCTGGGTGATCTCGCCCAGTCGGGCGATGAGCTGCGGCCGCCCGCGGTACCGGGCCCACAGGTACGCGTCGCCGGTGGTCATCTGCTCGAACGGCATCACCCGCCGCCCGCCCGACTCGTTGATCAGGTCCATCCAGACGCGGACCTCTTCCGACTCACCCTGCGTGATGATTCCGTTGCCGAATTTCGCGTGGTTGGTCGTGTGCACCTCGTCCACGTTCGACAGCACGCAGTGATCGCCGATGATGTAGTGGGCCAGGTAACGCGCGTGGTGAACGGCCACGTCGTCGCCGAAGTCGCACGCGATGATGCGGCTGTCGGTGATGCCCACCGGCACCCGCAGATCGTGGTGTTCGAGCATCACGTCTTCCAGTCGGCCGATCCGAACCAGCCCGTAGAACTCGCAGCGCATGATCCGCTGCGGCAGAAAGTGGTCGGTGACGCGGATGTTGTCCCAACTGTCGGCCGTATTGCCGTTGCGGATCAGCACCTCGATCTCGTCCGCCCGCAGGTTGCGGTATTCGTGCGGCGGTCGAGGGCAGTGCAGGTCGCGCAGGTAGTATTCATCCTTGCCCTCCGGCACGTACGGGCCTTCGATGAAGTTGTGGCCAAGCGTCTTGATCGGGAGAATATGAAGGTCGTTCATAGGTGATTTCCCAGGCAGCCAGATGTCCGCCGGCCGGGTGCGCTGCACGGGCATGGACTCGACTCGCGGACAAGTATCCAGGCTGTCGACAAGATATCATGCCGGCGAGGGCCTGTCTTGGCTCGAGAGTGACCGACGGTGGGGGACATCGAGATGACCGACCTGGCGACACTGATTGTCTTGGCCTGCGTGCTCGCGGCATGGCGGGCCGGCCGTCCTTGCCGAATCCCGGTGGGCTGCCAGCTCGTCGCGGCCGTAATCGCGTCGGCTGTCCTGCTGGCGGTCCGCTTCGCCTGCGGGGCCGCTTTGGCTCTCGACGGGGTCTGCCTGGGAATGGTGATCCTGGTCGGGCTCCTGCTCGGGTACTGGCTGGCACTGCGGCGCGAGTGGCCGGCCGGGGCAATGGTTCTGGCCCTGGCAGTGGTGACCGCCGCCGGGACATTCTGGCGGCAGGATCGCCTGGAACTAACCCGTGCCGAACCGCTCCACCCCGACGTCCGTCATTTTCAGCAGCAGGCGAGACAAACATTCAATCCCTACGCCGCCGGTCTGAAATCGCCGCTCTGGTCGGCGATGCACGCCCCGGTGATCCGCCTGGCCGATGAGCCGGACCACGCGATGCGATTCTGGAGTTGGGTCTTCGGCATTGCCATGCTCCCGATCGCCGGGCTGGTCATCGGTCGGCTGTTCGACCCCGTGGTCGGAGTCGTCGTCGCCGGCTGGCTGGCCGCGGATTCGTATCTGGTCTCGCTCTGCTGTGATGGGTTGCGCGAGGAGATGGGTCTCTGCCTTTGGATGGCGGTGCTGTATTTGCTGTTCAACCGGCCGGGAGCATCGTGGAAACGGGCGATCCTCGCGGGCATAGCCGGCGGTGTCCTCATCTGGCTGCGCAATGTCGAGGTCGTGCCGCTGATGGCCCTGCTGGTATGGGCGATCGTTTCGCAGCGATGGCCGTGGCGGCAGGCCGTCGTGGGTCTTGTCGTGCCCCTGCTGGTCGTACTGCCGTTCTACATCAATCAGTACCGGGCGTTTGGCGATCCTTTCGCAATGGAAAAACGCGAGGCCCGCAGTCAGGTGAATCTCGAATTCATGGGACGTCCAGTCCCCGGCGGCGTCAGCATGCCGACGGCGCAGGACCTGGCCCGGGATCCCTTCGCGGGCGAACCGATCTCGCCGGCCACGTACCTTCTCGGCATGCACTCGGTGACTGATCTCGCGCGTCGACAATGGCAGGGCATGTACGAGGTGCTGTCCGGCAGCTTGTTCGAGTATGCGTTTTCCCGCTGGACCGCTCTGGCATGCATCGCCGGGCTTGTGGCAACCGCGCTGTCCCGGCGTCACCGCTTTGCCATAGTGCTGGTTCTGTTCAGCCTCCTGGGCATGCGGGCGCACATGATCTCGTTGGGTCATCTCGACCTGCGGCTGCTGTTGCCGGTCATGGTTATGTGGCTGACGGCCGGGGTGTGGTTGGTTGTGATGCTGGTCCGAATCGGCGGGCGGCGATGGCTGGCCCTGGAGGCCGTCGGCGGTCAACTCGATTCCGCCCCGCGCCCCAAGTGCAACCAGGACAGTAGCACCGGGTAGAACAGGATGTTCGGCGCGATTCTCCACCGCTGCCTTTCTGGAGCACCTCTATGCGCAAGTACCCCGTCTTCGTGGCATTGAGTGCATTCCTTACACCATGGTTGGTCCCTTCGGGCGCGGCCGAACGACCCGGCTCGCCCGGGCAAAGAGCGGTCGCGAGCAGACCCGCCCGGGGGGTAGCCACGCGCCCGTCCGCTCCCCGTGAGCGGCGTCGCCTTGGCCCGCCTCAGCCGACACGCGCTCGCGTCGACGTCTTCCGGGTGACCATGCCCTACCAGGAAGGCGTCGATTTCTCGGTCGACTCGCTGCGCCCGCACCTCGCCGCCAACAAGGATCTTCTCGACGCTCTCAACAAGGAAGGCAAGGCGATGCTGGCCTATCGCTTTGACGAGACCATCGACCTGGCCGAAGAATCCATGCTGGCGAAAGGCCAGCAGGAGCCCGTAATCAAGAGCGTCAGCATCCGAGGGGGAACCGCAATTCCAACGGTGGATTACGTTGATTCTGCCTGCAAGATCAGGATTCTCGGCTTGTGGGGCGGTGACAGGAAGCCTCCCGATCAGGCAGATGTCTCGATCCACTTCGAGACGAAGGACGTGGACACCGCTGCCCTCAATATCGGCGGGGGTATCAAAGCCCCGGTGATCACAGTGTTCGAGACCGAAAAGAGCCTGAGGGTCACCAGCGGCCGGCCACTCCTGTCCGCCTGCTTCAACGTCGAACGGCCGCAGTCAGACAAGGCCAACGCCCAGCCGCAGCAGTTCCACGCGTGCATCGTCAGGCTTCAGCTCGACCGGCTGGATAAGGAGTGATCGGCAGTCGGCTTCTACGCATGGGACGAGGTGGTGAGCCTCGACGCCGCGGATTCGTCGGCCAGAAGCGTGACGTGCTCGTGGAGCTGCAGGGCACTCGCCGGGCACATCTCGTTGACGATCCCCTCGACGGCAGCGGCCAGGATGCCGGCCTTGTTCGGCCCGTTGGCCAGCAGGAGAATCCGCTGGGCCTCTAAAACGGTGCCGATGCCCATGGAGATGGCCATCATGGGCACTTCCTGGCGGCTCTTGAAGAACCGGGCGTTGTCGTCAATCGTCTGGCGGGCCAGGGCCACGCGCCGCGTCCGCGACCGCAGCGAGCTGCCCGGCTCATTGAAGGCGATGTGCCCGTCACTGCCGATGCCCAGAACCAGCAGGTCAATCCCGCCGCACTCGGCCATCTGCTGCTCGTACTGCCTGCAGTGAGCGTTGACGTCGGTCGCCAGGCCCGAGGGGACGTGAACGTTCCCGGACGGAATATCCACGTGGTCGAACAGGCAGTTGCACATGAAACGATGGCTGCTTTGCGGATGCTCCGGGCCGAGCCCCACGTACTCGATCACGTTGAACGTCCTGACCCGCGCAAAGCTGAGGTTTTCCTCCCGGTGCGTGCGGACCAGTTCGCGGTAGAGCCCCATGGGGGTCGAGCCGATGGGAAGGCCTAGCACGGCGTCAGGCTTGGCACGAATCAGGTCCGCCACCAGACGAGCCGCCCGAATGCTCAACTCGTCATAGCTCGGACATACCACGACTTCCATGTCCTGCCGTCCTCTCAAACCTGTTGCTTCCCAACAGAACCCGGAGAGCCAGCCAGCGGACGCGTGTTCGCCGCCGGCGGCATGCCGACCCCTCCGTCGCGCCTGAGGCCCTGCTGAATCAGCGGAAATAAAGACGCCCGCCGTCGGGGTACGGCGGCGGGTCGACCAGGAGAACGACATCCGCCGCAATGCCGGTGGGAGTTGATTGATAGAACCCTATATCAAGGGGGATGGCTTGAACTCAGTTTGGGAACATCCCGTCACGCGGGCCCGTTCCCTTTGGAGATTCAGAGGCCTCCAGGGCTCCGATTACGGTTCAATCAATTGCCTACTCCCTGTCGAACATGACAGACGCCATTCTCACACCTCTATGTATACCATCGCCGGGGCCGTTTTCCAATCGGATTCCGGCCGTTCCCGGCCGCGGGTCCCCCAGCAAGAACGCTGCCAGAAGCCGCCAATCGACGTGGTGAATCCGCAAATGGCGATGGAACGTGAGCTTGCCGGCCTGAAATCGCACCCCGTCGCGGTATTCGGACGCACAATCCCGGCGTGCGGACGGCCGCGATGAGCGGTAAGCTGAGCAGCGTGGGCCGATCCGCCGGGGCGAAAGTGGGGCCGACGCCCTCGTCGGCCTCAAGGCGTTTTCCGCGATCTCACTGGCGAGGGCAGAATCTGAGGAGCACGAACCATGAACGAAGGACTGATCATCACCTCTCTAACGCTGATCCTGGGCAGCGAGCCGCGTGAGCCCCTCAGATACGCCATGGATCAGCTTGCGGCGTTCTGTGAACAATCGGCTGGCACGAAGGTTGCCGTCGAGACGCAGCCCGCCGATGCGGTCGGCCTGCCCTTGACCGACGCCCGTGAGTCGGTCAAGGGTCTGCCGGTCTACCTGGGACGAGCGGCGGTGGAGCGATTCGTTCCGGCCGCGGGCCAGCAGATTCACTGGCCGGATCTCGGGGACGAGGGGTTTGTGCTTCGGGTGATTGACCGCCAGGCAGGCAAGGCCATCATCGCCGCCGGGGCGACTGAGGCCGGAACGCGACAGGCCGTCTACGCGTTGATGCGCGAGCTGGACGTCAGCCATCTGCCGCCCATGCTGCCCGCGGCGCTGAATATCACCGAGAAGCCCTTCTTTCCGCTCCGGGGAATGTACGCCCACCAGCACTGGGGCTACAACCATCCGTACGCCCTGCGGACATGGACGGTCGACGAGTGGAAGCGGTACGTCGACATCCTCGCCCTGATGCGGGTCAACCTGTTTCAGATCTGGTCGATGGCCGGCATCCTGCCGGTGCCGCTTTCGCCGGAGGACGAGGCTTTTCTGAAGCGGTATCCGCCGGTGATCGATCACGCTCATCGCAAGCACGGCATGACCGTCTGGATTGGCGAATGCGCGAACAACATGTGCGACCGCCGCGACGTGCCGCCGGTGGCCGAGCGGGATTATTTCAAGGTCGAGAGCCTCAAGAATCCGGCCGACCCCGCGCAGATGGCCCAGTTGCGGGCGGCGCGGGCCGAGTTCTACAAGGTCTGCAATAACGCCGACGGCTACTGGGTCATCGACAGCGATCCGGGCAAGTGGCCGGGCAGCCCGTCATCGGAGTTCGTCGACATCCTGATGATGAACCGCCAGCTCATCAACGAGCACACCCTGCTCGGCCCCAAGGCCCGGCTGGTCTACTGGATGTGGTTCGGCTGGGGCACGGGCAAGCGCGAGACCAACTGGCGGGATACGCTGGTGGATCTGAAGAAGCGCTCGCCCGAGCCGTGGTGGATGACCGTGGCCGACAAAGGGCATTGGCAGGTGGTCGACGATCTGGGCCTGCAGGATCGCTGCGTGTACTACCCCTATGGTGCGATCGAGCATGAGCCGAGCCTGCCGTTCACGCTGGTTGTGCCGCAGCACCTGGTGGATGCCCTGAACGTGCCCGAGCGCATCGGCAAGATCCAGGGAGCGATGGGCAACGCCCAGACGCCGGTGTGCCAGTGGCCCAACATCTTCTGGTTCACGCGGACGGTCTGGAACATGAATCTGCGGGCCGAGCCCCGCGAGAAGGCGATTGGCGAGTTGGCCCGGCTGATCTACCCCGAGCGGGCCGATCTGCTGGCCAAGGCTTGGCTCAGCCTGGGCAGTCCGGAGGCTCTGGACGCGGTCAAGTGCGCCGACGAACTCGATGGGCTGGCGAAATCACAAGGCTTGGGACGGCCGGGCGCGATCGGCGTCAAGCTGTTCCCCGACTACGGCCAGGTGGCCCGCGACCTGGCGAAGGAACTGCGGATCCACGCGACGGCCATGGAGTTCTGCCGGGGCGTCAATGCCGGCGACCAGGACGACAAGCGATTGCTCGACGTCCTGACGCGCTACTGCCTGCTGTCGCTGGAGTGGCGCAGGCACACCGGTTTCCGCAACTACGGCACCAACGGCTACGACTTCTTCCCCCTCAAGGCCGCCGCCGACAAGCGCTGGCGCCGCGACAACAAGCTGAACCCCGACATCGTCGCCGCCCTCGAAAAAGCCATGAAACCCGGCTACGAAGACTGGGAGGTCAAGCTGGTCCTCGACCCGCTGCGTCAGTAGTCCAGTTGTAGGAGCGGTTTCCAACCGCGAGCCGTTCGTAGTAGGAACGGTCTCCAACCGCGATCAGAAGTGTAGGAGCGGCTTGTAGCCGCGATCTTGACGAGCCGGCGGGCTTGTCCCGCCGGTATGGTCGATGGATAGCTGGCCCCAGAATCACTTCTGGGGCCTTGCGGTTCGACGATTCCATCGTCATTGAGGCCGAATGCGGAAACGATTCCGCGAAGAGAAACGGCCCGGAAGTGATTCCGGGTCGAGCGGGCAACTCTGCTTGGGCGCTCCGCGCTGTGAGCGCCCACATGATCCGCAGGCCGGTTCTCCCTTTCCTGAACCTCTCGCCTTCTCCGTGTCCTCCGTGCCTCCGTGGTGAAAACCAACGAACACACGAATCGCGAACCCACCTGCAAGAAGCAGGAGGGCCAGCCAACCCGAATGCGGAAAGGATTCCGCGAAGACATGCGGCCCGGAAGTGGTTCCGGGCCGAGCGGGAGCCAAAAGCTAACAGCTAATCGCTAATAGCTTCTAATAAACTCAGACAGTTGAAATCCGGAAGCCGGGCCGTCTCCACCGCTCAGGCATGATTATCCGTCAGCGGTGAAAGCTCCTTGATCGGCACTTCCATCTCCATCGCCCCGACCGAGACGACGGCCATCTGCTTGTGGAGGAGCATGCGGACGATGGTGCCCTCGCGGTCGAAGCGGCGGACATGGACGCGATGGCCCGGCTGCAGGGCCGAGACCATGGCCACCCATTGGTCGAAGCGGGCCTGTTGCTGCTCCAGCTCGCGGCGGGCCGCCTCGGCGGCGGCCTTCTGTTTTTCCGCCTCGACGCGGGCGGCGTCGGACTGCTGCCGG
Organism: uncultured Planctomycetales bacterium; assembly: GCA_964586235.1. Lineage (GTDB taxonomy): Bacteria > Planctomycetota > Phycisphaerae > UBA1845 > PWPN01 > JAUCQB01. The sequence continues at coordinate 68,244 of CAZPIO010000002.1, read as the reverse complement.
GCCAGTTCGGCCTGGCGGCGCGACTGGAGCGTGCCGGCGATCGCGCGGCTCAACTGTTGATGCGAGTCGGCGAGGTAATGGCGCGCGGCCTTGACAATCTGCGGCGGCAGGCCCAGCCGTGAGGCGATGTTGATTGCGTTGCTGTTGCCCGGCTCGCCGATCAGCAGGCGATACGTCGGCCGGAGCGTGTCGGAGTCGAAATCCACGCAGGCGTTTTCGGCCCGGGCCTCGGTATAGGCCAGGCTCTTGAGCACGCCGAGGTGGGTGGTGACCAGCGCCGGGCACTTGCGGTTGAGCAACTCGGCCACGATCGCCCGGCCGAGTGCCGCACCTTCCTCCGGATCGGTGCCGGCGCCCAGCTCGTCGATGAGCATCAGCGTTCCCGGCTGTGCGTGCTTGACCATTGTCATCACCCGCGATATGTGCGAGCTGAACGTGCTCAGCGACTGCTGCAGGCTCTGCTCGTCGCCGATGTCCACCAGAATATCGCGGTAGATCGGCACCCGGCTGCCCTCGGCCGCGGGAATGGGCAGGCCCGACTGGGCCATCGCGCAGGCCAGCGTGACCGTTTTGAGGACCACCGTTTTGCCGCCCGTGTTAGGGCCGGTGATGATCAGCACATCGAAATCTTCGCCAAGACGCACGTCGATCGGCACCACCTCGCGATCTTCGCCGCGTTTGGCCGACTCCTTCTGCATCTCGACCAGCAACAGGTGCCGGGCCTGCCTCAGCCGCAGGGTGCCATCCTGCGAGATCTGCGGAATGTGCAGGTCGTAGTTCCGGGCAAACTTCGCCTTGGCGGCGATCATGTCCAGCACGGCCAGGGAGTCGAGCGTCTTGAGGATCTCGGTGCTGTTCAGGTGCAACTGGTGCGTCAGGTTCCACAGCAGCCGGCTGATTTCCGCCTGCTCGTCGTTCTTGAGGGTGATGATCCGGTTGTTCAACTCGACCGCCTCGGCCGGCTCGACAAAAAGTGTCGCCCCCGAGTCCGAGCTGCGGTGGACGATCCCCGGAACCCGCCCGCGGTGTTCGGCGGCCAGCGGCAGCACCAGCCGGTCCTCGTGAAACGTCGCGTTGGGGTACCGCAGCCACCGGGTCATGTGGCGGTCACGCAGCAGGCGGTCGAAAACATGCCCGATGTTGATCCGGGCGTTGGCGATCTCGATCCGGATAGTCCGGAGCTTGGCGCTGGCATCGTCGCGGACCTCGCCTCCGCCGTCCACGACCTGGTGAATCGCGTCGGCGACGATCTTGAAATCGCCGATCTTCTCGCAGATGGCCCGCAACTCGCCGGCCGTCGGGCTCAGCCGGCTTGCCCATCGGACCATCCGCTGGGTGGCATCCAGGGTCTCGGCAACCGTGGCAAACTCGGCAGGCTCGGGAAGGTGGGGGGGCACCGCCGACCGGACGATTTCCCGAACGTCCCGGACTCCCCCGAACGGAGGCGGGCCGATCGTGGCTCCGGCCTCGATCATTTCCTCGACTTGCCGGAGCCACTGGCGGACAAGATCCTCCCTGGAAACGGGTTTGACCCTCAGGATCATCCCCCGCCCGAGCGCGCAGCTCGCGTGCTCCGCCAGGATCTGCCGGACGCGGTCGAACTCGATCTTCTCCAGCGTGTGGGTGTCCACATCCGCATTTTACGAAACGCCCGAGCCTCCACAAAGCGCCGTCGAACGGCCGCCAACCGCTCGGTCGGCGAGGCTACAAACTCACAAACCGCGTTGACAGTGTTGGCAAGGCGGTTTCGCTCGGCCCGGAATCCGTTCCGGGCCGCTTCGCTTCGCGGAATCCGTTCCGTATTCGGTGGTAATGAGGATGGGAGTCCTCCCCCGGCAGGCCCCAGAAGGGATTCTGGGGCCAGCGGTGACGGTGTTGGCAAGGCGGTTTCGGGTGAAACCGACAGGCCCAATTCAGAACCCGGAGCGCCAGCGACGGGCCGTTGACCGACGCCCGCCACGGCGGGCAGGCCCGCAAGTCGCTCAAGGACGGGCCAGGCTACCGGCCCGTCGCACGGTCGGAGCCTGCTCGCTTCGGCCCGGGGTTCTGAAGGAGGTGCCCCAACTGCCGCGGATCCGCTCACAGCAGGCCGGCGCTGGATGGTGCCACCGATGATCACCCGTCAACGCGCATCTTTTGCCCGACGCCGAGCGATTTCTGCGCGATCTGAAGAATGCTTGAAAAACCCTTGATTCCGCGATGGAAACATATGAAGAGCCCCCCCGTCGCGGGTCGATACATAGTCAACATATTATCGGAACCGGCACGCCGGGATGCGGCGGGTTTAAGTCGATCGACCGGGGCCGAGAACCGATAAGAATACCGATCCGCCCTGTCTTCATCTGAAGGCGAGGCAATCGGGACGCCACTATGCAAGCCAACAGCAGGACATCCAAGGTGCTCCGATGCTGTGGAGCGGCCCTGTTGACGCTGCCCGGCCTGGCACTGGCCGGCTGCGCCGCTTGGGGGAAATGCTGGGAGAAACCAGAGCAGCAGGCAGAGCAGGCTCCTCCCCCGCCGCCTCCCGAGCCGGCGATGCCCGCGGCCCAGGACGCCCAGCTCACGCTCTTTGGGGAAATGCCCGACCGGGCCCGCGTGCCCTTCCACGCCCGGGCCAGCGCCCCGATGAAGCAGCACTCCTTCACTTCCGAGGGCGCTGATTTCGACGTCGACCTGTCGCCGGACGGCAAGCGGATGGTCTTCGCTTCCACCCGGCACTCGTCCCAGCCCGATCTCTACATCAAGGCCGTCGACGGCGTCGCGGTGACCCAGGTCACCTCCGAGCCCTCGGCCGACGTGCAACCCTCGTTCAGCCCCGACGGAAAGGCCGTCGCTTTTACCAGCAACCGCTCCGGAAACTGGGACCTCTGGCTCATGGATCTGGAGAACCGCCGGACGACGCAGTTGACCCGATCGCCCTGGCACGAGGTCCACCCGTCGTTCTCGCCGGACGGACAACAGATCGTTTACTGCATGTTCAACGCCCGCGCGGAACAGTGGGAACTGTGGGTCCTCCAGCTCCACCACCCCGACTCCCGGCGGATGATCGGCGTGGGCCTCTTTCCGCAGTGGAGCCCCAACGGCGACAGCCTGCTGTATCAGCGGGCCCGGGAGCGCGGCGGGCGATGGTTCAGCGTCTGGCGAATAGATCTGGAAAATGGTGAACCCAGGTTCCCGGTCGAACTGGCCGCCAGCTCGCAGATGGCCCTGATTCAGCCGGCCTGGAGTCCTGATGGGGAATGGGTGGCATATGGAACTGCACTGCCGCAGCCCGTCGCCACCGGCCCCGCCGCGGCCGTCGCCCCGACTTCACGCGGCGACATCTGGATCGTCCGCGTCGACGGGACGGAAACCAGACAGTTGACCGGAGGCGACGGCGCCCATTTCGGACCCTGCTGGGCGGCCGACGGCCGGGTGTACTTCACCAGCCTCCAGAGTGGTTCGGAGAATATCTGGTCGGTCGAGGCCGCGGCCGCGCCGGTGACGCAACACCCGGTCGCCTCGGAGAATAAGGCTGCCGTTTCAGGAGCCGCGCACAGTTCGCGGCAGACGCTGTCCGAAGGACCGGGGGGGTGAATGCAGCGATAAGAATCTGGAGGACGCGGCGTTCAAGCCGGTCCCGAAAGTAGTCGAAGTAGATGTGTCCGGGGTCCGCGAATGTGAGCCGTCCGGACAGTCTCGCGGTCGACGGAATCAGAAAAACACCGACCAGACCGCGTCGCCGGGAGACTCAAGGATAAGGGTGCCAGGTCAGGGATGATCGTCGCGGAAAACCAGATCGCCGGTTGCGGGTTTCGTCCCAGTACGGGCCGAGCCCGGGACAAGACGTGGGCCGCAGGATGGCGCTACCTCTTATGCGGGATCTTGTCTGCTCTGGTGGGATGCTCCGCGAATCGGCACCCGAGTGAGGACGCCGCCGAACCGGCGCTTCGCCTCCCCGAGGAGGTGCGCGTGGCGGTGGCTCCGGCGCTGAACCAGAGCGGCAGCACGGAGTTCGATCTGGTCAGAATCGGCGACCTGATGGCCAGCGAGCTGTCGGGTCTGGAAGGCGTGAAAGTCATCGGCGTGAGCCGAGTGTTGGCCGTCCTGGCGGAGCAGGGTAATGTCCGAATCCAATCGCCCGAGCACGCGCTGTACGTGTGCGACCGGCTGGGAGCCGATGCCATCCTGGTCTTCGCCATCACCGAGTACGACGCGTACACGCCGATTGTCGGGGTCGCTGCCCAGCTCTACGGGCCCTGGAAGGCCGACGCCACCGCGTGGGACCCCGTCGCCGCTTCCCGGGCAGCCCGGCCGTTTCCGGTGCCGCAGGCTTTCGGCGGCATCCGCCCCCAGGCCCAGGTCCAGCGGACTTTCAACGCCGACCACGATGCCGTGCAACGGGACGTGCAGCGATACGCCCATTCACGATCGGCGGACGCCGGGCCCCTCGGGTGGAAGCGGTACCTGGTCAGCCAGGAGTCGTACGTGAGGTACTGTTGCTTCACCGCGGCCCGCGAGCTGATGTCGCAGCGAATGGAGAATCAGGCGGCCGCATCCGTGGCCGCCGCGGGAGAAACGGGACAATGAACCATGTTCGGCAGCTTTCATTAGTGAAGGGGAGCCACCGGTATGTGTTCCGGTACACGGCCGGAGACGAGGCCTCGATCATCGCGGTCTTCGCCTCGATGGCCGCCGACCCGGAGCACGATTTCGACTGGTTCGACGCTGCCGTTCTCAGTTACCAGATGGGTCGAAGACTCGAGATGGATCTCGAGAAGACGCCGGCTTGAGGTCGCTGGTTCGGATGCAAGCGAACCCGCCACAGAGCCAGGTTGACAGACACAGAGAATCGCCGCCGGTGCCAGACGCTATGAGCCAAATGACATTGATCGATGAGTTCCTGAACTACCTCCGTTTCGAGAGGCATTTCTCTCCGCACACCGCCAAGTGCTACGCGGCTGATCTGCATCAGTTCGTGGAGTTCCTCGGCGGCCCGGCGGAGGGCCCCGCAACGTCCACGCCCGGCGGCTTCAGCCAGCCTGGCGCGGCTACCGCCGTCGCCTCTCCCCCCGTGACACAGACGGACGCCCGGGAGATGCTCAGAGGCGTCCAGACCGACGACGTCCGGAGGTTCCTGTCCTTCCTGACCGACCGGGAGTACTCCAAGAGCACGACCGCGCGCAAGCTCGCCACCCTGCGAAGCTTCTACAAGTTCTGCGTGAAGCGCGGATACGTGCCGGCCAACCCGCTGGCCGCCATCCGGACACCGAAGCAGGAGAAGCGCCTGCCGAAGTTCCTCGAAGAGGCTGAGGTCCGCAAACTGCTCGAAACGCCCGATCCGGCCGGTCTGCTCGGCGCCCGCGACCGAGCGATGCTGGAGACGATGTACTCAACCGGTGTTCGGGTGAGTGAGTTGGTCGACCTCAACATCGAGGATATTGACACCGCCAGCGAGTGCCTGCACATCCACGGCAAGGGCAAGAAAGAGCGGCTGACGCCGATCTCGCCGACCGCCCTGGCCTGGATCAAGCACTACATGGACATGCGACGTGCCGACCCGCGCGCGTCGAACTTCGACCAGAAGGCGGTGTTCGTGAACAAGCACGGCCAGCGCCTCAGCACGCGGAGTGTCCGCCGGAAACTTGACAAGTACCTGTCCATCTGCGGGCTCGACCCGGCGATCAGCCCGCACACGCTGCGTCACAGCTTCGCGACCCATATGCTCAATCGCGGGGCCGACCTCCGTGCGGTCCAGGAACTGCTCGGTCACCAGTCCCTGTCCACCACCCAGATCTACACCCACGTGACCACGAACCGAATGAAACAGGCTTACGACAGCGCTCACCCCAGGGCGTGAGCGGCGATCCGTATCCGTACTGCGTTTGAGATCCGACGACAGCTTCGACCGAGAGGCACCCCCGTAAAGGGTGCCTCTCCTGTTTTGAGCGGATGAGCGATCAGCGGTCAGCCGTCAGCCCCGACTGCGACAGAAGGAGCGCGGGACTGACGAATGACGAAGTCCGAATGACGAAAGAATGACGAAATGGCCAAATGAAAAAAGGGGGATCGCCGGCGGTTCTCATTCGGATTTCGGATTTCTTTCGTCATTCGGACTTCGACATTCGGGTTTGGGCGCACATTTTCCCTTTTTCACCAGTTGACTCGGCGTGCCTTCGGGGCATTGAATCAATAGGGTGGCTGCGGATGCCGCAACGAGGCGACAGGGGCAGCGGCAAAGGCCACTGCTGACTGCGGTTTTGATCCGTGCCTGCCGCATCGTCACGCTTGGATATAACGCCATCATCCATACATCCGACCTCCAGGCGAGTCTTTCACACCGATCCGTAGCCAACCAGGTTTGAGGGCGAGGCTGAACAGGCCCGCGAGGGTCCTGCCGTCTCCGCCCGGTCAGCGAGCGAGCATAAGTCCAGCGGAGACAATCGGCCGCGGGCTGCGACCGTTCCCGTGCGCGGATGGATCGCGCCTGCGGATCGACCTCGAGCGTGCGACGGCCGGCGAGTGTCGCCGGTCCGATCGCGAGTCTGATCGGGTTTCGGCCGTCGGTCCGGTGCCTCGGCCGGCGGCGGCGCTGGAGGCTTGCTCGGAGGACTATGCGGATCGGCCCGAAGCGGCGGAGGCCATCGGCCCCGTAGACGGTGACGTCCGTGAGGCCTGCTCTCATTCTGGTCATACCCGTTCGTACCCCGCCGACTTGCGGCCGCCTTCATGATCCACCTCGCGAGTCGAACGCGCGAGCAACAGGTGCAGAAGCACCAGGAGGTGTCATCATGAGGCGCAAGAACAGATCGGGTTTCACTCTCATCGAGTTGCTGGTGGTGGTGTCGATTATCGCTCTGCTGATTTCGATCCTGCTGCCGGCCATTGCCCGGGCCCGCGAACTGGCCCGGCGCGCGGCCTGTGCCGCCAACCTGAGCGGCATCGGCAAGGCGTTCTACGCCTACGCGGTCGAGAACGACGGCTCCTTGCCCGCCACCGCTCCGAACTCCACGATGAATTCGCCGGCCGTCGCCGTGGAGTACTACAACATGACCGGCAAGTACGGCGGCGTGGGCATGGATCCGCACAACTCGGCCGTCAACCCGCCGGGCAACTACTGGCGGCAGTTGTCCACCAGCCGCAACATGTGGGCTGTCGCGAAGATCGCCGGCGCCTCGCCCAAGTCGTTCATCTGCCCGTCGAGCGGCGACAGCGCGGATCTGATCGACAACCCTGGGGATTACTTCGATTTCGCCGCCAATCCCAATGCCTTGCCCACCAGCCCCGATCGAGGCTGGACCGCGGGGGCCAACAACGAGGGCTGCATCAGCTACGGCATGCAGGTCGTCTATGGCGCGAGGGGCAGGCCCACGATCGACAGCGACCCGCGGATGGCCGCGGCCGCCGACAAGGGGCCATACGGCGGCATCTCGCTCGGCAACCCGCAGTTGACCGCCCCGCCGCCCACGCTGGACCCGTTGAGGGCTTCCCCGGACGAGTGGATGCCCTACAACTCGAACAGTCACGGCGGAGTGGGCACCGGCGAGGGGCAGAACGTGCTGTTCGTCGACAGCCATGTCGAGTTTCTCGGCAAGCCCATCGTCGGGCCGGGCATGGACAACATCTACACTGCCTGGGACATGAAGGGCACCCAGCCCGATTACGCCTCGCGCTACTGGGGCAGGCGGCCTTCAACGTCGGCGATGTCCCTGGTGCCTGCGGAGCACACGGACGTGCTGATCTATCCGTGATCGGCTGGTGATCTCGTCGTCAGGACGTCGCGACGTTCAACCAGCCCCGCGACCGGCAGGCCGTGCCGCCCGGCCTGCCGGTCGCGCGCGTGCGACGGGCGACATGGCCAAGCCCGACGTGGCGAGCGCCGCCATGTCTGTTGCGAACCGCCACGGCGGACGCCGCCATGTCTGCTCCGCTGGCCCCAGAATCCCTTCTGGGGCCTCACGCGTCGAGGATTCCCATCCTCATTGGCGCCGAAATGAGAGGGGTCTGACAAAGAGAGGCGGCTCGGGCGATCTGACCCGGCTTGCTCCAACCGGAGGCGAGGTCTAAGCTGACACCTTCACAAAGGTCAGAATGGCCGTGCCGCGCCCGTCGCGGAACAAAAAGGAGCCCTCAAACAATGCCCCTCTTGATAGCGATGCGTGCTCAACTGCTGTTCGTCGCTGTACTCGTTTTGTCAACCGCTGCCTCGACGTTGCACGCCCAGCCCCCGGCGGCGACTGCCGGCCGCGATGCGCCCGGAAAAACGAACTTCCTGGTCATCCTCTGCGACGATCTCGGCTACGGCGACCTGGCCTGCTACGGGCACCCGATGATCCAGACGCCCAACCTCGACACGCTGGCCGCTCAGGGGATGAGGCTGACGGCCTGCTACTCGGCCGCGCCGGTCTGCTCTCCCAGCCGATGTGGACTGCTCACCGGGCGCAATCCGAACCGATTCGGCGTTTACGACTGGATCCCCGGCAAGCATCCCATGCACCTGGGCCGCAACGAAGTGACCATCGCCCGTTTGCTGCAGCAGGCCGGCTACGCCACCGGCCAGTTCGGCAAATGGCACTGCAACGGGCAGTTCAACTCGCCGAAGCAGCCCCAGCCGAACGACCACGGCTTCGACTACTGGTTCAGCACCCAGAACAATGCCGGCCCCAGCCACCAGAACCCGGCCAACTTCGTTCGCAACGGCCAACCCGTGGGGCCCACCGAGGGTTATTCCTGCCAGGTCGTCAGCGACGAGGCCATCCGCTGGCTGCGGACCGGTCGGCCGTCGAATAAGCCGTTCTTCGCATTCGTGTGCTTCCACGAAACCCATGAGCCGGTCGCCTCGCCGGCGGAGCTGATCGCCAAGTACCCGCAGGCGAAGAATCCCACCCAGGCTGCCTACTTTGCCAATGTCACGAATGTCGACCTGGCTGTGAAACGTCTGCTGGACACGCTCGACGAATTGGGTGAGGCCCGGCGGACGTTCGTGGTCTTCACCTCCGACAACGGCCCGGAGACATTGGATCGCTACCCAAGCGCCGTGCACTCCCATGGTTCGCCCGGGCCGCTGCGAGGCATGAAGCTGCACATCTACGATGGCGGTATCCGCGTGCCGGGCATCATCCGCTGGCCGGGCCACACTCGCCCGGGGCAGGTGGTCGACGAGCCCGTCAGCAATGTCGATCTGCTGCCGACGTTCTGTGCCATCGCCGGCATCGAGCCGCCGCGCGATCGGCCGATCGACGGGACCAGCATTCTCCCGATTTTCGACGGCCGTCCGGTGCAGCGAAAGACGCCGCTGTTCTGGTTCTATTATGCGGCTCTGGGCAAGCCCAAGGCCGCGATCCGCGAGGGCGATTGGAAGCTCGTCGCCCACTGGGATGTCCGCGAGATATCCAACGCCATCGCGAGTCCGGAGGCCGTGCGGGCCATCAAGGGCGCCAGGCTCATTGATTTCGAGTTGTACAACCTGCGCGAGGATATCGGCGAGAAGCGCGACCTGGCCGCCGATCAACCGCAGCGGGTGCAAGCCATGGCCGGCAGGCTCCGCTCACTGTTCGGCCAGGTTCAGGCCGAGTGCCCCGTGTGGCCCGCGGCGACCCAACCGGCTGCCAGGAAGAAGTAGCCAGTCGTTCAGCGCCCGGTGAGGTCGGCCAAACAGGGCAATTGAACGGGAGACCAGAGCCTATGCCCAAGCGCGAAGAGAACATTCGGACCGATAGTCCGGCACCCCTGCCGCGCCGGCAGTTTGCCAGCGACAACTACGCCGCCGTGTGCCCGGAAGCCTGGGAAGCCATGGCCGCCGCCAATCACGGCCACGCCCTGTCATACGGCGACGACGCGTGGACGCAGAGGGCGTGCGACCTGATCCGCGAGGTGTTCGAGACCGACTGCGAGGTCTTCTTCGTGTTCAACGGCACGGCCGCCAACTCGCTGAGCATCGCCACCCTGTGCAAGCCCTACCACAGCGTCATCTGCCACGAGATGGCCCATGTCGAGACCGACGAGTGCGGCGCGCCCGAGTTCTTTTCGAGCGGAAGCAAGGTTCTGCACGTCCCCGGGCCGGATGGCAAGCTTGATCCCGCGGCCGTCGAACGCACCGTGAGCCGCCGCAGCGACATCCACTACCCCAAACCGCACGCACTCAGCATCACCCAGGCGACCGAACTGGGCACCGTCTACTCGGTCGAGGAACTCCGCGTGCTCGGCGACATGGCCCGCAGACTCGGCCTGAAGATCCACATGGACGGCGCGAGACTTGCCAACGCCCTGGCAACTCTCTCCGTCAGCCCCAAGGAAAGCACCTGGAAGGTCGGGGTCGACGTCCTGTGTCTGGGCGGCACCAAGAACGGCGGATGCATCGGCGAGGCGGTGGTCTTTTTCGATCGCAGCTTGGCCGACGAGTTTGACTATCGGTGCAAGCAGGCCGGTCAGCTCGCATCCAAGATGCGGTTCCTCGCCGCACACTGGATCGGGCTGCTGGAAGGTGGTGCCTGGCTGCGATACGCGGCCCGGGCCAATGATTGTGCCCGTCGTCTCGAGGAAAGGCTTCGCGGCATACCCGGTGTGCGGAGCATGTTCCCCTGCCGGGCGAACTCGGTCTTCGTGGAGATGCCGACGGCCATGGTCGAAGCCCTGCACGCCCGCGGCTGGCATTTCTACACCTTCATCGGCTGCGGCGGTGCCCGCCTGATGTGCTCGTGGGATACCACCCCCGACGATGTCGACGCCTTCGTGGCCGACGTCCGCGATGTGGCAGCGCAGTAGGGCCGACGCCCCCGTCGGCCCAGGGTCTGGACGAGAAAGAAGTGCCGACGAGGGCGTCGGCACCACTTGAGGAGGTCGTCCGTGACATCTCGCGAACGAGTGCTCAGTTCGCTCAATCGTACCGGCTACGACCGTATTCCGGTCAAGCACGAAGGCACGCCCGAGGTCAACGCGACGCTGATGAAGCACTTCGGCTTGTCGAATTACGAGCAACTGCTGCGGGTGCTCGGCGATGATTTCCGATACGTCGCGCCGATCTACCGCGGGCCCGAGCTTCGCACCTTCCCCGACGGCAGCACCGAGGGCTACTGGGGAGAACGATACGCTTTCCAGGAATACGACGGCGGTAAGTACCTGGAGGCCGTGCACCTGCCGTTCGCTGGCGTCGAGACGCTCGATCAGCTCGACCGCTCGCATTTCCCGTCGCCCGACTGGTTCGACTACTCGACGATTCGCGAGCAGTGCCTGGCAATACGAGAAAAGGGCTTCGCCGTGTGCTTCGGCACGGCCGGGGACATGGATTTCATCAACGGCATCTCGCGGGCCCGCGGCATGGAGCAGGTCATGCTCGACCTGGCCACCGACAACGAGGCCTACCTGGCAATCATGCAGGCCCGGGCCGACTTCTACTGCGGCATCCACGAGCGGGCCCTCCAGGCGGCCGGTGGGCTGATCGACGTCACCCACTGCGGCGAGGATCTCGGCCAGCAGCTTGGCCCGATGATCAGCATGGCCACGTTCGAGAAGCACTTCGCCCCCAAGTACAAGCGGCTGTTCGAGATCGCCCATCGCTACGGGGCCAGGAGCATGATGCACATGTGCGGCTGCGTCGAGAAGTTCCTGCCGCTGCTGATCGAACTGGGCCTGGACATCCAGGACGTCGTCCAGCCGACGACGCCGGAGATGGACATCGCCTATCTTCAGGAACACTACGGCGACCGCCTGAGCTTCTGCGGCACGATGTGCGTGCAGACCACCCTGCCCTTCGGCACGCCGCAGAAGGTCGAGCAGGAAGTGCTTCGGCGCCTGCGGCTGTTCCCCAGAGGCGGGCTGTTCCTGGGGCCGACGCACGCCATCCAGGTGCGCACGCCAATCGAAAACATCCTGGCGATGTACCGCACGGCCGGGAGCTTGACCGAAAAGATCGACGACACCATCCTGTCCATCCGCGAGGACCAGACCCCTCGCCAGTACAACCGCTCGAAGCTGTTTTGAGAAGGAGGCACGGGCCGCACGGGCCCGCCGGAGGAGCATATGAAGACCCGATCATCGTCACGCCTGTTGTGTATCTTCTGCTGGGCCGCCCTGGGCGTTCCGGTGTTCGCCCAGCCGACGCGAACGACGCCGGCGTACCAGCAGATGAAATCGTTCCTCGATGCCATTCCGGCGATCGACACGCACGATCACATCCGCCCGTTCGATCGCCTGAAATCGAAACCAGGGGCCAACCCAGACGGCGAGGCGATGAACCTGCACGCTCTTTTCAGGCACAGCTACTATCCCTGGTTCAATCCGCTGACCCCTCGCCCGCCCGAGATGCCCTTCGACGACTGGTGGGGCAGGGCGAAGAGCAACTTCGACAATGCCCGCGCCACAACGTTCTACCGCTACCTGCTGCCGGCCTTTCAGGACCTCTATGGCGTCGATTTCGACCGCATCACCGACCAGCAGGCCCGCGAACTCGACAGCAGAATCGCCGAGAACTACCGCGATCCGCGATGGCTGTACCAGGTGGTCACCGAGCGGGCCAACATCGAACTGATGATCGTCGATCGCTACTGGGCTCCGCTGGAAATGCGCTCCGACTATCCCTTCGCGCTTACGGCAATGAACGTGAACTCCCTGTTCCGCGGCTTCCATCCCTCCGAGTACGGCCGCGATTTTGCGAATCCCTACGCGTGTGCGAAAGAGCGCGGACTGCGCGTCGAGTCGGTCGATGATTACGTGGCGCTGCTGGATCGCCTCATTGCCGACGCCAAGCAGCGCGGCCTCCCGTGTCTGAAAAACACCCTGGCCTACAGCCGGACGCTGGAGTTCCGCAACGTCCCTAAGGAGCAGGCGGCCAGGGCGTTCGGCCGGCCGCGAGCTGAGCTGAAAGCCGAGGAAATCCGCGATTTCGAGGACTTCGTCATGTGGCGGATCTGCGAGTCGGCCGCCCGGCACGATCTGCCCATCCAGATCCACACCGGCCAGGCCCGCATCCAGGGCTCGAACCCCATGCTCCTGGTCGATCTCATCGAGGCCAACCGCAAGACGAAGTTCGTGCTATTCCACGGCGGCTTCCCCTGGGTCGGCGAGACCGGCGTGATTGTCATGCGCCACGCCTCGCACGTCTGGGTCGATTCCGTGTGGCTGCCGACGCTGAGTTACACCATGGCCAAGCGGGCCTTCCACGAGTGGCTCGAAGTCATGCCGTCGGACCATATTCTGTGGGGTGCCGACTCCAACCACGCCGAGGGCATCTACGGATCGACCGAGACGACCCGGCGGTGCCTGGCCGAGGTATTGGTGGAAAAGATCGCCGCCGGCGACCTCAGCGAGGAGCAGGCCCGGCAGATCGGCCGTCAGATCCTGCGCGACAACGCCCTCACGCTGTTCCCGGTCCTCAAGCAGCACCTGTGGAAACACAAGGGCAAAATGACCCCCGATATGCCCGCGACACGGCCGTAGAGGCGAAACCGGAGATCCCGCATGATGCCGTGCTCCCTGCTGGTGCTGGTTCTCGTCGTGGTGATCGCGATCAACGTGTTCATCCTGGCCTCCCGGAAGCGAGGCCCGCGCGTTTCCCAGCCCTCATGCGGACAATGTGGCTACGCGGTGTTTGGACTGCCGACATTCACTTGCCCGGAATGCGGGGCCGATCTGCGCGAAGTGGGGATCGTCACGCCAGGGCAATCCGGCATGTCGCCAAGAATGCGCGGGCTTCTCCTGGTGCTGATCTGGACGCTGGCATTGCCTGTTGCGGCTTTCGTGGCCACCATCGTGATCGTTAACGCAATCCCGCAAACCACCACCATAACGGCGCAACGGACCCTGAACAGCCCAAACTCGAACGCCTACGACGAGATTCACCTGACCCAGGTTCGGGCCGATCGGGGCAGTACGAGGATGTCCAACATCCTGACCGTCACACTCATCTCGGCGGAGGCTGGCCCCAGCCCGATGACGGTCGATGCGACGAACCATGGGTATTCATATCGGAGGAAGTCGGGAAGCGAGGTCAAAGCCGACGGCGGCCCTGACACCAAGACGTTCCTCGATTGGATGGCGGACGCAGGCATCGACCCCGAGAATGCGCAAGTCAAACTCGAAGCGGCCGAGCTTTCCACTCTTGCGCAGAGAGCGGGCGTCAATCTGGTCAGCGATCTGCCGGCCAAGCACTTCGTCATGGGCGGGACTTCATTATCCTCGTCCACCGGTCCCGAACGCTGGCTCCTGGCCATCGTGGGTGTTTTCTGGCTGGTGGTTTGGCTGCTGGGCTGCTGGAAGCTGTGGAAGATCGGCACTCGAAGGTAGGCCCGATCTGAGCGGTCGGGCATGCTCCTCTGTACGCCAAGCTTCAGTTGAGATCCGAAAAGACGTTGGCCAATGACCGGTCAATGGGGTCCCGGTTGTGCGGGTTGCGTGCTCGGCCCACGATCGGTAACGAGTCTATCCCACTCTTCTTGAAGGCCTGTGGTGTTGGGGAGGTAGTTCGGAAGATCACGATGATAGAGGGTTGTTGCTTTGACGGCCAACTCCTCCGGTATTTGACGATCGTGAAATTCCAGATAGCAGGATGGCCCATTGTGCAGGATTCCGAATGCGAGCTTGCCTGTTGAGTCGGCCGCATTGATGCGACGGATCATCTCCGGGTCACGAACGAACAGGCTCCACATCTCCCCATAGGCATATAATCCGCCCACCGCGCTGCGATGGCAGTAGTCTTCGAAGAGCGCCAGTTGTCGAGGACTGCAGCCCCGGTTCTTGACAATTCTGCCGATTTGCTTGTCGACAAAGTCCTCGGGTACGGGGTACGAAAGGCCATCCCAGGCGAAGAGGAGGTCATCACGGAAAACAAAACACGCGGACACAACCGACACAACGAAGGCAATCACCAGTGCAAGTATTATTGTTGTCTGCCTGGACATCGGTTCCAAGGTAAGCGAATGCCGCATCCGGGGCAACGGGGGATCAGGAGACGGTAGGCTCAAAGCACAGGATCGGGCTATCCTTGGTGGCGCAAGTGATCGGAGATATGCTTTCGCCCATGGCTTGGCTGGCGGCAACGTTTGAATGTGAAAGGGTCTGCACATGTGGCTCGCGGGTTTGGTGGTAGCGGCGATGACGGCAGCAGCGGCAGCACAATCGACGGGTGGCAAAGGGCTCGATATTCGATTCGCGGACCGGGCGGTGCCGACGGCCGGCACGCGCCTGGCCCTGGACGGCGCCTATCGACGACTGAACTCGCCGCCGCTCAACGAACTTGAGTTCGTGCTCTCCGACGTCGTTCCTCACATGAAACGTCGGTTCACCGAGTACAGCGGCGACATCTCCGGGCGCATGCTGGGCGCGCTGCAGGCGGCCGGGCCGTTGGTCGAAGCCACCTCGTCGATGGCAGACGTGCTGGCGGCCGAGTTGCCGAAGTACCAGAAGGACGACGGCCACTTCGGGGCCGATCAGGACCTCGCGGGCGGGGTCAACCAGACCCGCGATATGCCCATCCTCTGGGGCAACGGGCGGCTGCTGCTGGCTCTGTGCGAGCGGCAGAAGATCAAGCCCAACGCCAGCCTGCTGGAGGTCGCCCGCAGGATCGGTGACTACGCGATCAGCACCCGCCCCTACTATGGCAAGCGTGAGAACTTCGAACGCGTCGGCGGGGCCTATGCTTCCGGCTTCACCACCTGCTATCCCTCGCTGATCGACGGCCTGGCCGCGCTGGCCGAGGTCACCGGCGACGCCAAGTACGCCGAGGAAGGCCGCTTTATCGCCCGCCTCTCGCTGCTGGACCGGGCTTTCGAGAAGCATCACAGCCACGGCCGGTTCACCGCCTATCGCGGGATGCTCGATCTCGATCGGCTGGCGGACAAGCCCGAGTTCCTCGACACCATCGTCGCCGACTGCCGCACGGTTCGCGAGCGGTTCTCGCTGCCCACCGGCGGGGTCACGGAAACGTTCGACCGCACCGACACCCGCGACGAAGGCTGCACGGAGGCCGACTGGATTCGAGTCAACCTCTTCCTCTGGCGGGCGACCGGCGACCCGATGTATCTCGACGTGGCCGCGGGCGTGCTGCGGAATCATCTGCTGGCCGTTCAGTGGCTCAATGGCGGCGTGGGGCACCGGATCTTCCGCGCGCTGCGCGACGGGCAGGACGCCTGGCCGGGTGGCGGCATCGATCCGAGCGGCGCCGACGCCTACTGGTGCTGCTGCATGCACGCTACGCAGGTGCTGGCCGACGTGGCCCGCTGGGGCGTGGTGCTCGTTGACCGCAGACCCACGGTGACGTGGATGGCCTCAGGTCGGTGGACGTTCAAACTTGACGGCCGCGAAGTGACTGTGAGCACCCAGCAACGCGGACCGACTACGTGGAAGGTCAAGGCCGAGTCGCCTCAGCCTCTGGATGTGGTGCTGCGGCTTCGTGTGCCCGGCTGGTGCAGCGAACTGAGCATCGACGACAAGCCCCAGACCGCCGTTAACGGCTGGGCGAATGTGCCGTGTCTTGGCGGCGAGACTGTCAGCATGGATGTGACTTTTCCCAAGGAACTCCGCCGCGCGGGTGTGTATGCGGATGACGTGAGGCCCGGCGAGCCGGTCCGCTTGTTCCTCGGCGGCGATCTCATGTGCCTGCCGGATGCGCTGGTGGAGGAGGGCTTGATTGCCTCGGATCGCGTGCCGACCGTTCGCATCGCGTCCGACAGGGTCGAGGGCAACTCCATCCCCGTGATCGTCGAGTCTGCCGACGGATCGAAAAAATGCTTGACCCGGCTGGTGCCGATGTGCCGACGGCCGGTCGGCGGATGCCTGTACTTGTTCCACGTCAAGAAGGCCGACGAGTCCGAGTTCGAGCAGATGGGCGAGCCGTTCCAGCAGAACGGCGTGCCGGTTGAATTCGTGCTGGCGTGCGATGGGCAATCCGAGATCTACCTCAACGGCCGGCTGATGGCCAGACAGTCGTCGCTGGGAGAAGGGACGGTGTTCTCGGCCCACGCCAGACCCGGCAGGAACGAACTGGCCCTGCGCGTCCGCAACGATAAGTCGGCCGGCATGATCATCGGCCTGATCCGCACCGCCGGTGGCATCATGTCGAAGTCGTCTGACAAGCTCAAGGCGGAGGTGTGTGACGATGCCGCGCTGAAGAAGTACCTGGCAGATCCGACCGCGACGGTCGGCGGGCAAGTGGCCATGAAGGTGGTCGGCGAACTGGGCATCCCGCCGCACTTCTACATGGCAGGCGACTACCTCGGCACCGGCGCCCATTGGGTCTGGCCCGACACAACCGGCAAGGATCCGAAAACGTGGTACCTAGTCCGCTGGCAGTTCCAGATGGGCAGATGAGGCAAGGCCGCAACAGCTTTGCGCTGTCGCATTGACCCTGGCACCTGGGTATGATATCCCCGACCCGTCGGGCGTGTTATGGGCAATGGGCGGGTCGGTCAAATGGACATGAGACCAGTCACCCGGCCAACTGTCCGGGCCGCTCAACGCGGGCATTTTTATACAGGAGGTTTGACATGAAGATCGGTTGTGACCTGATGCTGTGGACGGGGTGCTTCACGCGCAAGGGCATCCCTCTGATCGACAAAGTGGCCAGGCTGGGATTCGACGGCGTCGAGTTCCCCATGTTCGACCCCAAGGCGGTGGATGTGCCCGCGACGCGCAAGGCCCTTGAGGCGAACGGTCTCGGCTCGACGGTCTGCACGGTCATCGTCACCGGCTCGCTGATCAGCCCGGACGCCAAGGAGCGGCAGGCGGCCATCGACCACGTCGTCCGCGTGCTGGAGGTCAGCAAGGCCATCGGTTCTGATTGCGTGGCCGGACCGCTGTATTCACCGGTCGGCAAGCTTGTCGGCCGGGGACGAAACGCGGCCGAGTGGAAGCACGCCGTTGCCAGCCTCCGCAAGATCGCCGATGCGGCCGAGGTCCTCGATATCACCGTCGGCATCGAGCCGATCAACCGGTTCGAAACCTTCTTCCTGAACACCTGCGAAGATGCAGTCAAGCTCTGCCGCGAGGTCGGCAGCACCCACGTCGGCGTCCACTACGACACCTTCCACGCCAACATCGAGGAGAAGGACCCCACCGCGGCCCTCAAAAAGGTCGGGGCTAAACATCTGGTGCACGTCCACGCCTGCGAAAACGATCGCGGCATCCCCGGGACCGGCCATGTACCATGGGAGAACTTCTTCAAGACCCTCAAGCAGCTCAAGTACAACCGCTGGATGACCATCGAGAGCTTTGTTCCGGCAATCAAGGAACTCGCGGCCGCAGCGGCCATCTGGCGCCCGCTGGCCAAGGACGGCGATGATCTCGCCAGGCGGGGCCTGAAGTTCCTCCGGGCCAACGTCGGATGAAGCCTGCCCAACCAGATCCGACCGGGTGACCCGGCGAAAAAGGGATACTCTTTGCCCGCTCAGGGCGATACAATGATAAGCAGTTCGAACGAGTGAGTCGCGCGGGTCATCGTCGGGAGGACAGGGGCACATGGCCCCATATCGGACCACTATCATTACCGCCGTCGCCTGGGCCGGACTGGCAGCGCCCGCAGCCTGGGCTGGACCGAACCTGATCCTCAACCCCGGGTTCGAGGCAGGTGAATCGCCGACCTACCTCGGCGTCGGACTGTACTGGGAAACCAACGACGCTGAGCCACACCCCGACGTGGACGTTCTTACGACCTCTACCAGGCACTCGGGCTCCTACTCGCAGTGGCTCAAGGCGAACTCCACATGGGACCTGGGCATGCTCCGGCAGGTGAGCCCCTACAACTCCATCACCGCCGGCAAGACCTATCGCGTCAGCGCCTGGGTCAAGACCGCGAACGTCCAGAACCCCGCGGGGTGGTACGTCTTCGGCGTCTGGTTCTTCAACAACGACACAAACATTGGCGATTCGAAAATGCCTGAACAGGAGACGCTGAACTACGATTGGCGAGAGATCGCCTGGACGGTGGTCGCCCCGACGGGCGCGAATCGCATTGCCGCGGTTCTGACCCGCCATACCGACGGCGATGCATGGTATGACGACATCTCCATCACCGAGGTCATCCCCGGACCGCCCGAGATCTCGGTTTCCCCTGGCTCGTTTGAACACAAGATTCGCGTGGGCAGCAATGCTCAAGCGGATGTTCTTCTCGTGCAGAATACCGGCGGCGGGACGCTGAACTTCACCATCACCGACAACGCCGGTTGGCTCGATTGTCTGCCGGCTGCCGGAGCCAGCGCGGGCGAGAGTGACCCGATAACGGTCAGCTACACGATACCCGCCCTGGCCGTGGGCCAATACCAGGCTGCCATAACCGTCAGTGATCCGGCGGCCGTCAACCCCGCCGTGCTCGTTCCGGTATCCCTGACCGTTTGGACTCCTGGAGACCTCGATTACGACAATGATGTCGACCAGGTGGACTTCGGCCTTTTCCAGGCCTGCTACTCCGGCGTCGAGCCGTCCCAGACCGTGTGGCCTTGCGTGGACGCGCGGATGGACGGGGACGTGGATGTTGACGCTGTCGACTTCGCCCTGTTCTTTCAATGCCTCAGCGGGCCTGGCGTCCCAGCCGAGCCGGACTGTGCCAACTGACCCGCCATGAAGACCGGGCTGCCGCTCGGGGTACGCCCCGAAAAGCGGAACGGCCGACCCGGAGGCCGGCCGTTTCGGTTCAGATGCCATCGCTTGCCGGAGCTATGTCTTGTCCGGCTCTTCGCGAGGCAGTTCGCGCG
Organism: uncultured Planctomycetales bacterium; assembly: GCA_964586235.1. Taxonomy (GTDB): domain Bacteria; phylum Planctomycetota; class Phycisphaerae; order UBA1845; family PWPN01; genus JAUCQB01. The sequence continues at coordinate 48,586 of CAZPIO010000002.1, read as the reverse complement.
CTCCCTCAGCCTCCAACAATTGCTCGGACTGGTAGTCATAGTAGCTGCGGATCTGCTCGCGGAAGTAGCCGCCGCGGGCGACCTGGGCCGCGTTGAGAACCGCCCCGAATATGTGGCCTTCAACTCTCTCGATTTGCTCGCGCGCTCGTTGGGCGACACCCCGAGAGCAGCTCCGCGCCCGGCATACGAGGATCACACCGTCCACGCTGGGAGTCATAACCAGCACGTCGCTGACCAGAAGGGCGGGCGGGCCGTCGAAGATGATCTGGTCGTATCGCTCGGTCGCCTGGTCGATGACCTGTTGGAGGTACGAGCCGCCCAGCAGTTCCGTGGGATTCGGAGGGATCGGCCCGCTTGTCAGCACGTCGAGATTCGGGAGATCCGTCTTGGTGACTACGTCTGCAAGGCGTGCCTGGCCGAGCAGGGCGTTGCTCAGACCGTTCACGCCGTTCCTGCGAAAGATCGTGTGCAGCCGGGGGCGGTGGAAGTTGGCGTCGACGAGCAGCACACGACGCCCGCTCTGTGCGAGCGAGATGGCGAGATTCGTCGCGACGGATGTCCTGCCATCTTCCGGCCGGGGGCTGGTGACCAGAATGGTTCGCTGCCGATCGGCAGGGCAGGTCAGCAGCAGATTCGTCCGTATGGTCCGGAACGCCTCCGCCACCATCGAGCGGGGAGCCACATGAGCGGCCGTCTCGATCGATTCGATCGGCACTTCTTCGTCGTCCAGATCCGGCACGGTGCCGAGGATGGGCACGTGCACGTGGCGGACGACATCACGACCGGTCTTCAACGAAGTGTCCATGAACTCCAGAAGCATGGCCAGGCCCACGCCCAGCAGCAGACCCAGCATGAACCCCGCCGGCAGATTGTACTCCCACCGCGGTTTCGACCGTTCCAGTGGCACAGCGGCTTGCACGCCCTGCACCCGCGTCGCACCGCTGGTGTTGATCAACATCTGCAACTGGGTAACATAGTCGCTGACCCTCCCCAGTTGGTCTTGAAGGAGCGTATACTCTTTCTCACGCGCCTCGTACGTCGCCATCTGGCGGTCAAGATCGCGCTGTTTTGACTTGACCTCCTCCACGCGGTCCAGCAACTGCTGCTCGGCCTGCATCGCGTTGAGGTAGAGAGTCTCAGCCTGGCTGAGCTCGGCCTCGCGGACTTCCTGCTCCTTGCGGGCCCTGAGCTCGCTCAACTGTCGGTCCAGAACGTCTATCATGCTCTTGAGGTCGCGGACCTGACGATGGTTGTCTCCCAACCCCTGGTTCTGCAGGTTCATCAACTGCTGTTCGTGCGCGAGCTTGGCGTTCTGCAGCTCGAGCACCTCCGGATCCTGTTCGATTATCGCCCGCATCCGAGGCGTGAGTCCGGCCTGCGAGAAGCTCGTGTCGCGCAGATTCTCATATGCGGCCTGGTATTGGAGTTTCTCGGCGCTGATCCGAGTCGCCTCTTCAGCCAGCACGCGCCAGGTGTCCCCCAACACGTTGATGTTCCGGGTCACGCCGGGCTCGCTCAGCTCTAACTTCATGAACTCCACTTGCTGATTCTGAATCTCCTGCATGCGGTTCTTGATGTCCTGTTCGTTCCTCGCATACGTGTCCCGCTCAGTCTTGTACCTGCTCTCGTAGGCGCTGCTGGTCTGAGCGATATACTTGTCAATCAACTGGTTGATGATCACAGGCGCTTCTTCTGGATTTTTGGTGGTGAACCCGATCGCGATGAAGTTGGTCTCTGGAATCTGTCTGACCGCGAGGCCGCCCTTGAGGTTCGCCAGCCGGTCGTTGGCGTCGCGGCCTGACTTGAACCATGCCGTGTCACGCACGCGCTGGTCATTCGTTACCAGATCCCTGAGAAGCCCTTCTCCCTTCAGTCTTTGCATCTGGTCGGCCACGGCCCTGTCCAGGAGGTCGACGTTTACCATCGGGTCAGTGAGCTGCATGGGCGCTCTGGTCACCGGCGATTCCACGATCACATAGCCATTAGCGGTGTAACCGGGCCAGTACTTCTGCCACACGAAGGTGAGTCCCCCGCTCGCGGCAAACACCAGGATCCAGACAAAGAGGATCAGGAAGACACGCTGCTTCAATATGCGGATCACGTCCTGGACCGAGATGCCCGCCGCCATGTCCGGCCGGACCACCGGCCCGAAAGGCATGGGAACGCGTTCCTGGACAGTCATGGGTAACGAAGTCATCCGATAACACCTCCCGTTGCCTTTTCTTCCCCAGGCTCGGGTTGGCCTTCAACAAACAGATGGTTCAAGATGTAAGAGGTCGCGCCGTACAGGGAAAACGCGACTGCCAGCATCATCAACCCCAGCAGCATGTGCGGGGTGCCCTGGGCCAGGTCCTGACGGCCAAAAACCACGAAGAATCCGGTGGTGGTCACGCGGATGATGTTGCAGAACACCGCGATCGGAATGCAGATCAGGATCATCAGCAGACGCTGCCACAATGGCCGCTCGTTGACGAAGGTCATCGCCACCCCGAGAGCGGTCATGGTCATCAGCAACCGCATCCCGCTGCACGCCCGCTCGACGTCAAGTGTTCCGGACCGGCCTTGGTAGACGTATTCGACGACCGTCCCGGACGCCTCGGTCGTCATGTCCGGCACCGTCGCAAGTACCCCCGCCGATACGCGCGCGGCCACCTGCTGCAGCGGGCTGGTCAACTGCCCATAAGCGTTGTCCGGCAGCGGCATCGCAAACATCAGGAAGGCGATCGCGAACCAACCCCATCGCGCAATGGGCCACCCGCAGACCATCAGCACGATCCCCATGATGCTCATCACCAGGGCCACGTTCTTCGGGTAGTCGATCCGGGCGACCGTTGCCCGAATGTACAGCAGGTAGGCGAGGATCAGCAGGGCCGCTCCCGCAAGGCGAGGCAGAAGGCTTCGATCGGTCAGGGCGGCGGGCAGGCTGTCTCGGCGGATATACAGGTAGTACATGCTGAAGAACGGAATGATGAACCCGTGCGACCAGTCCTCGCTGCTCTGCCATTTGGTCACCAGGCGAACCAGCACGTGCCAGAACAACACGACCAGCAGGCCTGTCACCACTGTGACCTGCAGCGTCGTCGCCGGTGTCCACAAGGCTCGCGACTTGGCGTGCATCCTGACTCTTTCCTCTTGTGGCTCAATCTGCAAAGGCACTGAGCAGGCCCCTCTGAGCTGCTTGTGTTCTGGCACGATAGTACTGGCCCGCGAGCGTGTCGTACTCCGCCCAGTTTCGATCGTAGGAGAACGAGAAACCGTAGGCGAAGCGGAAGGCGTTCCGGATCGTGTAGAGGAACGGCGCCAACGCATGCGTACCGATGTTGATCACGTCGTTCGGACGAATGAACACGTCCGGGTCCTGCCCGCTCATGATTCGTGCCAGATCCCACTGCGTAATCTGCTCACGATCCCGATCGAGACGTCTGCGAATCTCGCATCGCGTTGGCCAGGCCAGTGGATCCAGCCCTCGGGCGGCGATGACTGCCTGGGTCAAGGTGATCTGCTCGCCTCCGCAGGGGTACTGTCCCGGCTGGACGACGTGGCCGCCGATATAGTAGGACCCCACCGGCCCGGTAACCACCCGGATCCAGTCCCGGTGGCGGATCACAATGTTGGCGCTGCTGTCCCCGTTTCGTAGTGCCTCGGCCGAGATGCGGATGATCCTCTGCTGTCCCTCGCCCGCCAGCTCGCTCCAGTCCACCGGCCGCGAGGCCTGCTGGGCCTGCGGGGTGGCCTGCATGCTGGTCGAAGATGGGGGGGGTGTCTGGGCTGTCTGTCGTGTGGCAGGGGCTTCAATCTGCTTATCGTTCACGAAAATAAACGGACGCAGCGGAGGCGGGGCCTCCTCTGTCGACGGCGGGGCCGCAGGGGTCGCTTCGCCGTCCGGTCTTGACGTGGTCCCGGGCGGGGTGACCGCGTCGATCAGATCCCTCTCTATTTCTTCGCTGGGAAGCGCGGGCCCGGCCTGTTGCGGGCGGACCGAGGACTGGATCTCGCCATCCGTCGGCGGGGCTGGTCTTTCCGTGACGGCCATATCAGGTGCTGTCACCACGGGCTGGGCAGGCGCTTGACCGGAGTCGGTGGTCGAGGGGGCCTCTCCCGGCCGTTCTTTCACTACCTTGGGCCTGGGCTCGTCTCGAATAACGTAGATCGTCTGAATCCTGCCACTGACGTAGAGTGTCTGGAGCATTTCGCTCCAGCCGCCGGCCATGTTCAGCGCTTCGCTCAGCCTGAAGTCCGCACGGGGGATCCGGTATGAACCGGGTACCTGAACCGCCCCTGATACGTTGAACGTTCGATTCTGCTGTTCGCCCAGGATCAGGGTGATCGTTGGCTGCGATTCCTCCCCGTAAAGGCCCGCGGCTTTGGCCTGTCGAATCAGCTCCTCGCGAATCTCCGGCGAGGAGAGCCCCTGAACGCGAACTCGGCCGAGTTGCGGGACATCCACGTAACCCAGATCGTCCACCGTGAGAATGAACTCGCTCTGCGTGCCCTTGGCGAGATAATCGAGCGCGCTCATCTGAAACACGTCACCCGGCCCAAGCCGGTAGTCTTCGATCGTGGCCACCAGATCTTCGGGCGTCGGGTCGACTGCATTGGGAATGCCCGACGGCTTGTCCTCAAAACTGACCGTATCCTGGATCTCCGTGATCACGCTCGCGTGGAAGTTCCCCACTTGTGTCGGGTCGATGTAGGAGTTCCACCACGGCGATGCACAGCCTGCACCCGAGAGTGCAAGGATCATCGGCAGAATTATTCTGATGCCGCTCGGTGCCGGTCTGCGCAGTTGTTTCAAGTGCATCTGAGTCTGTCCTGACCCCGGACCCACGGCCATGCCTCTCCAACGCAAAGGGCAGACTTCGGGTCCCCCGCTCCTCGGGTTAACCGCCATCTTCATGCGTCAACGCGTCCGCCTGCGCGGTAGCCGGCGGAGTGCTTGAACCGATTTTCGCTCGCCAGTCCGCAGTTGGCTCTCTCGACCCACGGCCGCCCGGACTGATTCGTAAGTTATCGGCACATAGGCACTTGGCGGTTGAGGCAAGGCGCAGACGGAACCCACTGAAAAGCCCCCTCGCTTGAGGCCTTGCCACCCCTTTTACTGTCGTCTCCGGCCTTCGGTTCGCACCTCCTTCACGATCCCCGAGGCCTTCGCGAGGCATTCACCCGATCAGCTCAATATGCAGAACAGCACCAGAGAGACGGTCTACCGTCCGATCGCGCAGGACCTCCGGTTGAGGACGGCCACAGAACCTTCCGGCTCAGGGAACCAGCGTCAGACCCTGAAGTGTCGATAATTCGAACTCCGGTGCCCCGTTTTCCGGGCACTGGGCGGCGTGGTATATGCCGCCGCTGCGCTGCAGACACGCTGTCCGCCATCCAAGCTGGCGGGGTGCGATAAAATCCTTTGACTGGTTATCACCGATGTACAGGCAGCGCGAGCCGCGTTGGGCCGTTTCGTTCTCGACCGCCTCGAATGCTCGGGGATGCGGCTTCCTGAACGCCAGCCCCCACTGGTCAGTTATGATGATCGGCCTGAGCCGCGACTCCAAGCCCAGAGCCTTTACTTTATTCCATTGCATGCCCACTGGACCATCACTGATCAACGATAATTGAAATGTTGCCTGCCAGCTCTCAAGGGCGGCGGCGGCGTCGGTAAAAAGCCGTATCTTGGGATTATGGCCTCGAAAACACTCAACCATTTGGGGTACCCAACTCGCCGCCTGGGGGCAGCTCCACTCGGCGAGCAGTTGGTCGAAGACCCGACCGCGATGGCCCTGCTCAAAGAGCTCCCGCATCCGGGCCGAAGGGTCTGACGGGCAGTCCATGCGGGCTCGTAACCACCGCCCCACAGCCTCGAAACCGCTGTAGGTGAACTCTCGCTCCGGATACAGCGTGTCGTCCAGATCGAATACCACGACCGCGATACCGTGCAACGTCACCACTGACATGATCACCCTGTATCCCCTGCCCGAGCCTGGTTCCTTCAACCCGTTGCCATGGAGCCCCGGGCCGGATCGGATTCTACCTCTGTCGAGTCCCGTTGAGGAAGAAGGATTGATGATATCGGAGCATGAGCTGATCGTCGCGGAACTGGTCCAGGCGGATCCTGAGGTGCCGGCCGAGCCACTCCGAGAGGAGCCATTTGGGGAAATCAGCTCCCGCATGGATTGCCAGCGGGACGCCTCCCCCGAATCGCGGGTTGATCTCGATGACGCGTATTCGCCCCCCCGGCATGAGAATGAGCTGGATGGTGATCGACCCCACACAGTCGCCAAGCGCCTCGACCACCCGCGCGCCCATCTTCATGATCTCTGGATGCTTGACCGTCCGGGCTTTGGTGACCTCGCCTCCCCGGACCTCGATCCGTTGCCGGGGCACAACGCAGCGGGGGCGCCCGTCGAACCCAGCATAAACGTCTAGGGTGTGTTCGAACCCAGGGATGAACTCCTGGATGATCGGGTCCGGCACCCGGGGTACCAGAGCATTCAGATCCGCTCGGTTGCGGATCACGAAACTGCCCCTGCTGGCGCTTCCTTGCCGCGGCTTCAGGAAATACGGGAAACGATGTCTCCGCCGGCTCAGTGCTTCCTGGGGGGTCCAGGTCGTGGGGGTGTCAATCCCATGACCGGTCAGAAAACGATACGTGAGCAGTTTGTCCCGGCAAGTCCGTACGACCGAAGGCGACGAGATCAGGGCCGCGCAGCCCAGCCGGACGAACTCGTCTCTCGCATCGGCCAGCTTGACCAGTTCCATGTCGATCAAGGGGATCAGGATGTCGATCTTGTGACGCCGCACGGTTCGCAGCAGGGCGGGAATGTACCCCGCGGCACGGGTCGGCGGGACCTGGTGTGCCCGGTCGGCGACACAGGCCGCCGCGAAGTGCGGTTCGGTATCGGCCGCGTGGATTTCCGGGCGAAGGCCCAGCGAGCGGGCCGCCCGGATAAACGCCGTGATCAGCTCAATCCGCCGGCCTGCGCAGGTGAAAAACAGCCGTACGCTTCGACGACCCTTGCCTGCTCCGAACATTTCCTGCATGTGTTTCATCGCTTGTCTGACACTGCTCCTCCACGATGACTGCGCGTATAGGGTGACGGGCCTTGGCCGCGGCGTCAACTTGCGTGCCCTTGCCGGGAACGAGGCCAAAGCCCGATAACGAGTGGATGCGGCTTCTCGCGGCCGCATTCGCGGGGTATTCATCGACGCGAATGAGCAGTCCCTCCACCTCTGTCACCTCATCCCAGGAGGGGGTCCATGCCTTCAGCGGAGGGAGCTCCCAGGCCCGCCCTACTGGGGCCTCGGCCGGGTGCGGGCGCACTGTCGAAGCGGTTGCGTTTTGCCGGTGGGACGACACCGCCGCCGACCGGGGCGATGTACCCCAAATACCCACAGAGGCGTTCGTCCGCTCGAGCCACTCCTCAGAGCATCTAAAGGCAGCCTCGGCGAGGGTCGATACCTCAGTCGCTAAGTGTTGCGATCACGCGCCAACGCATCGGGCCGGGTTATTGGACATTTGGGCCTCGTGCTCGCATGAGTCGCGACGGGTCAGAGCGGATGGGCGGCGAGCATATCGTGATTGCCCCTGTCCACCCAAGGACCACTCTGCCCGGGAGGACGTGGAAGCGTGGGCACCCGCTGCAATCGTGGCGAGAGCCCGAACGCCTGAAACTGGGGGGATCCTGTGGCCGCTGGCACAGCCGAGGCCGAACTCTTGCGATGCGCCGCTCAGGCAGCGCGGAAGGGCAGCGCTCAGCCCGACTCTGCTCAGGCTGACCCGACCAGCGTGCTGAAAGCACCCCTCGTCAATTCGACCATCCTCATCGCGGAGGATGATGAAGCCACACGAAGACTGATCGCCCGGCTGCTCGAGAAGGCCGGCTACCGCGTGCTCCAGGCCCCCGACGGCGAGCAGGCCCTGCGGATCCTCCGCGAGCAGACGCCGGGACTTGTCCTCCTCGATTGCCAGATGCCCAACCTCGACGGCTTCGATACGTGTCGCCGTCTGAAAGAGGATCCGAACCTCGCCGACTTGCCCGTCGTGTTTCTGACCGGCCTCACCGATCCAAAGGACCTGGCTCGGGGGTTCGAGGTGGGCGGCGAGGATTACGTCACCAAGCCGATCGAGCGGTGCGAGTTGCTGGCCCGGATCCGCAGCAGGCTCGAACTGGCCATGAGCCGCCGAAACCTTCGACGCAGAGCGACGTTGCTCGAAGCCGTCTCCATGGAAAGCGCCGGCCGCCTCAATGACGTGCGAACCGGACAGACTTCGCTGCTCACGGCGCCGGCCTCGTTCCCGGAGTTGAAGCTCGGCGTGCGGTTCCAGCCGGCCTACGAGGCGGGCGGCGATTTCTACGAGATCGCCCGTCTGTCGGAGGACGAGTTCGGCTTCCTGGTCAGCGACGTCTCCGGCCATGACCTGAGCGTTCCGTTCATCACCGGAGCGCTCAAGGCTCTTGCCGCGACCTTCCTGAACGAGTCCCTGACCCCCGTCGAAGTGCTCTCGCTCCATAACACCAGCCTGCTCAAGATCCTGAGCGATGAGCGATACGTGACCGCGTGCTACGCGCGCTACTCGAGGCTCCTGATGGAAGTCGAGGTCGCCGGTGCCGCCCATCCCGCGGCCCTGTTTCAGCCCGCGGAAGGTGAAGCCGGCTACGTCCACCTGCCGGGCGACGTGCTGGGCATGTTTGAGCTCGGAAGGTACGAGTCCAGGCGATTCCCGGTGGCACCGGGCGACCGCCTGTTTCTCTACACCGACGGACTGATCGAGGGATATCGGAACTCCGAAGGGCGCTGTGGCATCGTGCGGGGCATGGAACGTCTGCGGGACAGTTTGACGCAGCGACGTTCGATGCCGATCGACGCGGCGGTGCACTCCGTGGTGGACGAACTGCTCTCTGCCTGCGACGGCATGGCGGAGGACGACATCGTGCTGATGGGAGTCGAGTTCTAGGGCAGCGTATGTTTGACGTCGAACACACACCCTCCGCCTTGCGCATCACCATGTCGGCCTCGCTCCACAACATCGACCGGGCCGACCAGGTCTGCCTCGAGGAACTCGACCGACGCCAGGTAGCGGTGAACCGCTTCGCCCTCAGGATCCTGCTGCGGGAGGCGGCGCTCAACGCCGTGACCCACGGCTGTGGCGAGGGACCGGACGGCCGCGTGTGCATCGCGATTGTCTTCGGCGACGACGGCCTGCGCCTCATCGTCGAGGACAATGGTCCCGGGTTCATCTGGCAGAACCGGGAGGTCGAGCTTGACGTGCAGGGAGACGGCGGCAGAGGTTTGCCGCTGATGCGGATTTATTCGTCGGAAATGATCTACAACCAGTCCGGCAACAGGGTCGAGCTGCGGCTCCGCAGCGATCCCGAGCTGCCGGTGACGTGTGGCAACCGGGAAAATGGGGGAATGCCATGACACAGGCAACCGAGACAAATCAGGTCCACGTGATGAGACCGGGCTATGACCTGGTCGCCTCGCACGTCGAGCAGTTTCGGGGGGAACTCCGCGAACTGGTCGACAAAGGCATCGTCCGCCTGGCGATCGATCTCGAAGGCGTCAAGATGATCGATTCCAAGGGACTGGCGGTTTTCATGCTCTGTCACAAGAGCGTCAGCGCCGCCGGAGGCTCGCTCGTCGTCCTGACCCGCAACGAGGACTTCAAGCAGCTTTTCCACGTCATGCGCATGGACGAGCACGTCCGAGTCTGTGAGAGTCTCTGAGCACCCGCGCCCAAGAGGCAGGAGTATTGATATGTCGTTGGATAGCGACAAAATGATGGAAGAATTCGTCACCGAGTCCCTCGAACACCTCGCGGATGTCGAGAACGATCTGCTCGTCATCGAGGAGGCCGGGGCGAACAGCGACGGCGATCTGGTGAACAAGGTGTTTCGGGCCGTCCATTCGATCAAGGGGGCGTCCGGATTCCTCGGGCTCACCCGGATCGCCGAGCTCTCGCACAGCCTGGAGAACGTGCTGAACCTGGTTCGATCTCGCGAACTGGTTCCCACCGCCCCGGTTATCGACGCGCTGCTCAAGGCCGTGGACCGGCTCCGCGGCCTGCTCAACAACGTCTCCCAGTCCAAGGAGGTTGACGTCTCTGAACACGTCGCCGCGCTCAAGCAGGTGATCACCGGACAGGCTTCGCCCGAAGTGTGCCGCAGCATGGAGCGGAGCGTTCAGGTGGGCAGGGAATCGTCGCCGTTTCAGGTCTCAGAGCACACCTTGCAGACACAGAAGCGGCTGGGTAACCAGTTGTTCATCCTCGAGTTTGACTTGATCGCCGACGTCGAGAACCGCGGCAGGACGCCGCTGTCCCTGATCAACAACCTGCTGTCCCTCGGCGAGCTGATCGAGACCCGGCTGGATCATTCCTCCTGGGGAGGCCTCGACAGCCTCATTCCCGACAAGGTTCATTTCGTCGCCCTGCTCGGCACGGTCGTCGATGCGGACATGCTGGCAACCGAGTTCGCCTTGCCCGCCGACCGCATCAGGCCGGTAACCACGCCGGTGACGGGTGGGCCCTCGGTGGCCGGTTCTCCCGCGCCGGAAACCCCGGCGACATCGGCGGCGCCCGCCTCCGCCCCGGCGACACTCGCCCCGCCGGCGGCCCCCCAGGCAACGTCCGTGGCTTCACCACAGCCTGCGATGGTCGCGTCTCCGGACGCCGCCGCAACCCCTGCTCCCGAGGCAACGGCCGCGAAGCCCGCCGAAACCAGCATCCGCGTGTCCGTGGGCCTGCTCGATCAGTTGATGAACCTCGCGGGTGAGCTCGTGCTCTCGCGCAACCAGCTCGTCCAGATGATCAACACCCGCGACGTCCACAACCTCGAGTCGGTCAGCGCCCGCCTCGACCAGGTGACCAGCGAGCTGCAGGAAGCGATCATGCAGACGAGAATGCAGCCGATCGGCACGCTGTTCAACCGCTTCCCCCGGATCGTCCGGGACCTCAGCGGCAAGCTCGGCAAACAGTGCGACCTGAGCATCGAGGGCAAGGACGTTGAACTGGATAAGTCGATCATCGAAGTCATCGGCGATCCGCTGACTCACCTGATCCGCAATGCCGTGGACCATGGCATCGAGAGCCCGCAAACGCGCGCCGCCAGGGGAAAAACCCCCGTCGGTATGGTCACCTTGAGGGCCTATCACCAGGCCGGCAAGGTGAACATCGCCATCAGCGACGACGGCGGCGGAATAGACGTCGAGAAGCTCAAGGCAAAGGCCGTATCCAAGGGAATGATCACGCCCGAACGGGCCCGCGAGCTGGGCGACCGCGAGGTGATGCAGTTCATCTTCGCCCCCGGCTTCTCCACCGCCGAGAAGGTGACCGATGTGAGCGGTCGAGGCGTCGGCATGGACGTCGTGCGAACCAACATCGAGAAGCTCGGCGGGACCGTCGAGATCGACAGCCGCATGAACGAGGGAACCACCATCAAGATCACACTGCCGCTGACCCTCGCCATCATCCCCTCGCTGATTGTTCGCTGTGACGACGACCGCTTTGCCATCCCGCAGGTGAATATCAAGGAACTGGTCCGAATCAAGGCCGCCGAGGTCGCCGGCCGGATCGAGCGAATCAAGGATGCCGAAGTCCTGCGGCTGCGCGGTAACCTGCTGCCCCTCGTCCGCCTCAGCAAGGCCATGGGGCTGCAATCGAGGTACCTGGACCCCGTGACCAACGAGCTCTGCCGGAACCGTCGCGAGAACCTCATCGACGGCCGGATTGACCCGGACTCACCGGGAGACCATCCGCCCGTCGCGGACGAACGCCGCGACAACACCTCCGCCGGCGCTCTGAACATCATCGTGGTCGAGAACGGCAATCTGCGGTACGGCATCATTGTCGACGGCCTCCACGATTCCGAGGAAATCGTCGTCAAACCGCTCGGCCGCCACATGAAGAACGTGCGATGCCTGGCGGGGGCCACCATCCTGGGTGACGGCCGCGTGGCGCTCATCCTGGACATCGTGGGAATCGCGCTGCAATGCCAGTTGTCCGAACCCGACGCCGAGCAGACCGAGGCCGGATCCGAGGACGCCGCCCGCGCCGATGCCGAAGCACAGTCGGTCCTGCTCTTCACCAACGATCCGTCCGAACAGTTCGGGGTCTCCATGACCCTGGTCTCGCGAATCGAACGGATCCGTTCCGAGCAGATCGACAGCGTCGGCGGACAGGAGGTGCTCCAGTACCGCGGCACTTCACTCCCGCTGCTGAGCCTCGAGAAGCACGTCAAGGCCCGGCCGCGGCCCGAGCAGCCCCAGGTATATGTGATCGTCTTCCGCCTCGGGCGCAGCAGGCAGGAGTTCGGGCTTATCGCCCCGACGCTGGTGGACATCCGCGAGGTGAGCACGCAGGTCGACACCGTGACTTTCCGTGAGTCGGGCGTCCTCGGTTCCCTGGTGGTCGACGACAGAACCACCCGATTGATCGACCTGTCGGAACTGGCCCGGACCGCGCACCCCGAGTGGTTTACCGACACGCAAGCCGCTTCGACGGCCGCCGCGACGGACGGTACCAGGCGCATCCTCTTCGCCGAGGACTCGGCTTTCTTCCGCAAACAGGTCGCGGGTTTTCTGAGCGACCACGGCTACGTCGTGGTCGCCTGCGAGGACGGCCTTGACGCCTGGAACACGCTCGACCGGTCCGAAACCCCCTTCGACCTGATTGTCACCGACATCGAGATGCCCAATCTCGACGGATACGAACTCACCCGCAGGGCGAAGAACGATCCTCGTTTCGCCCGCATCCCGGTCATTGCCGTGACCTCGCTGGCCGGGCAGGAGAACATGGAGAAGGGCTCCGAGGTCGGCATCGATGAATACCAGATCAAGCTTGACCGCGAACAGTTGATCGCGGCTGTCGGTCGGCTGCTCGCCCAGGCCGCGGCCAGCGGCTCGGCGGCGGCGATCGTTTGATTGTTGAACCGGAGACAATGATGAACGCGACAATGCGGACACCTGCAGAAAACCGGACCACCGCTCCCGCCGAAATGGAATTCACCACGTTCTACGTGGGTGACCTCCTCCTGGGTATCGATATCCAGCAGGCCGAGGAGATCAACCGCCAGTTGAACGTCACCCCGGTGCCGCACACGCCGGACAACGTGCGCGGCGTGGTGAACCTGCGCGGCGAGGTGGTGACCGTCATCGACCTGCGAAAGACGCTGGGGCTCCAGCCCACGGTGATCGGCGCCAACACGCGCAACGTGATCATACGCTCGCGCCACGAACGCATCGGCCTCCTGGTCGACCGCATCGCCGATGTGGCCCGCGCGAATTCCTGCGACATCGAGCCGCCACCCTCGAACGTCAACGGGATCGACGGCAAGTTCTTCACCGGCGTCTACAAACTGGAATCGGAACTGGTGGTTATCCTCGATGTCGAAACGGTCCTGGCCGGCGAGAGCCCGGGCAGGTAACCGGTCGCTACTGTAACTTGGCAATGTCACACGTGGTCAATCTAAAGGGGGAGTACTGTGCTCAACAATATCAAGATTGGAAAGCGCTTGCAGGGCGGGTTTGCGATTACCCTGATGATGCTCGCGGGCATGACCGGACTGGCGATCTGGTCTGTTCGAGAAATCAACAGGGCGGGGGAGGCGTCCCGGGCGCAGGCCCAGCGGATGAACACCGCCCACGAGGTGGGAACCGCCGCCCGCATGATCAGTATGAAGGCCGCGCAGATCGCCATGCTTGAAGACCAGAAAACCAGGGACCGGTACAAGGCCGACATCGACAAGGCCCGAGAGGAGTACAAGAAGAAACTCGAACAACTCAAGACGACCTCCAACAATGAGACCGAAACCGGGCTGCTCGTCGGCTTCGAACAGGCCGTGGCCGCCCTCCGGGGAGGGAACAACCAGACCCTCGAACTGGCGTTCGCAGGCAAGAGCAAGGAGGCGATCGATGTCTTCAACAAGGAGTGCGCGCCGGGTATGGAGGTCTCGGATCAGGCCCTCGACAAGCTGATCGCCTGGCTCCAGAAACAGGATCAGGAGCAGGGAGCGGCAGCCGAGGCCCTCGTGTCACGCATCACCACGATCATGATCATCGTCCCGATCGTCGCGGCCGTGCTGGCGATCGTGATCGCCGTGACCCTCACTCGCAGCGTCACCAAACCGGTCCAGGCGGTGGTCACGCAACTCGGCGACGTGGCTCGCGGCGACGTCTCCAAGGACGTGCCGCAGGAAATACTCGGCCGCCGCGACGAGATCGGCGACCTGGGCAAGGCCATCCAGGAGATGAGCGTCAGCCTCCGCAAGACGATGGGCGAACTGGGCCATACGGCCAAGACTCTGGCCGGCTCGGCCACTGAATTGTCCGCCACGGCAACGCAACTGGCCGGCGGCGCCGAGGAGACCACCACTCAGTCCGCCACGGTGGCCGCTGCCGCCGAGGAGATGTCCACCAACATGAACAACATGGCCGCCTCCACCGAGCAGATGTCCGCCAACGTCAAGACCGTGGCAGCGGCCGTCGAAGAGATGACCGCCAGCATCGGCGAGGTCGCCCGCAACGCCGAGCAGGCCGCCACCGTCGCCGACAAGGCCGCTCAACTGGCCGCCACCAGCAACCAGAATATCGGCCAGCTCGGGACCGCCGCCGACGAGATCGGCAAGGTCATCGAAGTCATCCAGGACATCGCCGAGCAGACCAACCTGCTGGCCTTGAACGCCACCATCGAGGCCGCCCGGGCCGGTGAGGCCGGCAAGGGCTTCGCCGTCGTGGCCACCGAAGTGAAAGAGCTGGCCAAGCAGACCGCTGAGGCCACCGAGGATATCCGAAAACGCATCGAAGGTATCCAGGCCTCCACCGGCGGCGCGGTCCAGTCCATCGGCGAAATCAGCGAGGTGATCACCAAGGTCAACGAGGTCTCGCGGACCATCGCCTCCGCGGTCGAGGAGCAGAGCATTACCACCAAGGAGATCGCCCAGAACGTCGGTCAGACCGCAGGCGCCGCCGAAACGGTGTCCCGCGGCGTGGGCCAGTCCGCCACCGCGAGCAAGGAGATCACCAAGAACATCGCCGGTGTCGACCAGGCCGCCAGGCAGACCGCCCAGGGCGCAGCCCAGACCCAGGCCGCGGGCAACGAACTGTCCAAGCTGGCCGAGCAGCTCCAGGCCCTGGTCAGCCAGTTCAAGGTCTGACGGGTCGTGAGGCATGCGAACGTTCGCGCTGTGCACCGCGGTCGCGACCGCCTCGACAGGGTCAGCACCCGACTGAAAGAAGCCTATGCCGCGGGAGTTGCCGGAGCAGCCAGGTGAGCGAAGAGCCGATCCGAGTCCTGATCGTCGACGACACCGTGACGTATCGCAAGGTCTTGAGCGACCTGCTGGCGAGCGTGCCCGGCGTCGAGGTTGTCGGCACCGCCTCCAACGGCAGGATCGCGGTTCTGAAAATCGAGCAGCTTCGCCCCGACCTGCTGACCCTCGACTTCGAAATGCCCGAGATGGACGGCCTTGGCGTGCTCCGGCACCTGAAGGCGACTGAAAGTCCGACCGGCGCGATCATGCTCAGCGCCTTCACCGCCCGCGGGGCCGAAGAGACCATCGCCGCCCTCCGGCTCGGGGCCTTCGACTTCGTGCTCAAACCCTCGACCGGCAACATGGAAGAGAGCATCAGGGCTCTCCGGGCCGACCTCTGCCCCAAAATCGCGGCGTTTGCCCGCAGCCGGTCAATCCGCGGCATTCTCAACAGGCCCGCTCCGGCGCCGCCGAAGCCGGTCTTGCCGTCCAGTGGCATCGCCCAGCGCATGCAGAAGGTCGCCGCGACGCCGGGCAAGCCCGAAGTCGTCGCCATGGGCGTCTCTACCGGCGGGCCGACGGCCTTGGCCATAATGCTCCCCGGCCTGCCCGCGGACCTCGCCACCCCCGTGATGATCGTTCAGCACATGCCGCCGAAGTTCACCAAGTCGCTCGCTGATGACCTCGACCGCCGCTGCTCGCTGGCCGTCTGCGAGGCCGAGGAGGGGCAACCGGTCGCGCCCGGCCAGGTCCTGGTCGCGCCAGGCGGCCGACAGATGAAAATCGATCGCCGCGACGGGGCCCTCGTCGCGCGCATTACCGACGACCCGCCCGAAAACAACTGCCGTCCCTCGGTCGACTACCTTTTTCGCTCCGTCGCAAACCACTGCGGCCGCAACGCCCTCGGCGTCATCATGACCGGCATGGGCAGCGACGGATTCCTCGGCTGTCGGCTCATGAAGCGCCAGGGAGCCGCAATCATCACCCAGGATGAGGCAACCTGCGTGGTCTACGGTATGCCCAAGGCCCCCGCGGAGGAGGGCCTCTCCGACGTCATCGCCCCTCTCGACCGGATCGCTTCCGAGATCACCCGCTTCGTGGGAAAAGGAGTGCCTGCTTGCACGTGACGCCTGATGAGTTCAAGGTCCTCGCACGCCTGGTGGATGATCTTTGCGGGGTCGTGCTCGACGAGAGCAAGGCCTACCTGATCGAAAGCCGGCTCTCAAAAGTGGCGGAGGACGCCAACTGCAAGAGCTTCTCCGAGCTCTACTGCAAGGCCCGGTACGAGAACAACCGCCTTGTCCAGACAAGCATCGTCGACGCGATCACCACCCACGAGACCATGTTCTTCCGTGATACTTCGCCGTTCGAGGCCCTGCAGCACAAAGTATTCCCCGAACTCTTTGACACCAAGGCCAGGACGGCCTCCAAACGCATCCGCATCTGGTCGGCGGCCTGCAGCACCGGCCAGGAGCCTTACAGCATCGCCATGATCCTGCGACAGTTGCTGCCCGATGTCGGCGCCTGGGACATCCAGATCACCGCCACCGACATCTCCGATGCCGCCATCAAGCAGGCCAGCATCGGCCGGTTCCGCGACACGGATATCCAGCGGGGGATGAAACCCGAATGGCTGAACAAGTATTTCGTCCGCGAGCCGGACGCCTGGAAGGTCAAGGACGAGATCCGCGCGATGGTCGCCTATCGCCGCCTGAACCTCCTCGAGCCGTTCGCCAACTTGGGGCCGTTCGATATCATCTTCTGCCGCAATGTGGCGATCTACTTCAGTCCCGCGGTTCGCAAGAGCCTCTTCGAACGGCTCATCCGTGAGCTGACTCCCGAGGGCTATCTGTTCGTCGGTTCCTCCGAGTCGCTCTCCGACCTCGCCGCAGGGTTCGTCCCCCAGCACCACTGTCGCGCAGTCTTTTACCAGCCCAACCGGCAACCGGCGATGGCCGTGGCCTGAGGCACTGGGTGCTCTTATTCGATCAGCATTGCGCGGATGTCGTAGTCTTCTGTCTGGACAACGAATGAATCTCGCTGGGCTGCTCGTTCCTCGATCAGCACCCGCCCCGTCGCCACGTCGCGCAGCCGCTTGCCGGCCGGCAGCGCCTGATCCAGGGTCACGGTCACCTCCGCCGGCTTGTCGCGATCGTTGATGACCGCGATGCGGTCGCCGAACCGCGACGCGGCGACCTTCGGGTCCTTGGGTGAGACAGTCAGCGGCTTCGATTCGCCGATAGGCAGTGCCCGCACCGCCTGGCAGAACCGCCGCAGGTCGTGCTCATGCCCCATCACCGGTCGCTGCCAGCCGTTGAGCACGATCGTGTCAGTGTCGCCCGCACGCAGCGTGAAGGTCGCCGGCCGGTAGAAAGCCCGCCCCTTGGCCGTGGCCGTCGATGTCCGCATCCCGGTGCCTCGGTCGTCCGGACCGAACTCCCAGCCCACGGGATGAAACGGCTCTTCCCAGTAATTGTGGTAGATCTCTGTCCCCGACCCGGCTGGCGTGCGGAACCAGTCCGGCAGGAACTCCTGCTCGTGGTAGTCGCGATATCGCTCGGGATTGCTGCCCCACGGCGGGCCCCACTTGCCGAAAAACCGCTCCATGTCCACCATCATCACCCGCTGAACCAGTATCCCCTCGTCTTTACTGAACATTCGCGGGTCGTACCCGTGTGCCCGCAGCAGATCCAGCGTGGCCTTCTCGGCGTCGGGCGAGTCCTTGCCCGGCCACTCCACGTTGGTCGCCGTCACCTCGGAGGGCAGGTCGGTGACCACGTACAGCGTCCAGTCCGGCCGGATCTTGCGGATCGCGTCCCGGGCCTTGAGCCAGAAATCGTGCGTGCGCCGGCAACGGAACTCCAGCCACCGGTCCCAGCGTTTTGCGTCTGCCTTGAGCCACTGGTAGGCTTCCATTGACTCGTTCGGCACCGTCAGCTTCGACTCGGTTCGAAACTGCGAGAGATTCCACGTCGAGTACCCCATCATCTCGGCGCTGTAGACCTTGGTCTGCCCACCCGATTTGTCCTCGCCGGATATGTAGCACGTCCCGATCTTGCCGTTGACGCGGAATCCGATGCCGGTCACGTTTCTGTGAGACTTGCAGCGCTGCCCGATCTCGACCAGGTGCCTGATGAGCCATCGCTGCGTTTCCGGCCGAAGCGGGTCGGGCGGGCGGTGCTCGAAAGCCCTGGGGTCGGCCTTGGGGTTCGCGTGCCTCTGGAATGACAGTTCCGAGAAGCCGTACTGATTCGGCTTGTTACCCTCGACCTTGCCCGGCGCGGTGATCGAGGTCACCACCGGCACGATGTCGATGCCTCGCGTCGCGGCCACCGGCGGCAGCTCCGACAGCAGATCCGCTCCAAGCTGTTTGTAGTGGCTGCCCGGATACCACGCCCGGCCGGCGCGGTCCGAGCCGTTGATGGCATTGAATTCGATCAGATTCATGCCGCAGAAGGCCAGCAGGTCGCACATGTTCTCGAACGACTTGCGCCGCTGCTCCGGCGTGTGCGGGGGCACGCCGTAATGGGCCAGGAAGTACCACGGGTGCGTGGCATAGAGGCCGAGCCGCCGCTGCCGGCCGCTCGGGGCCTCGATCTTGGGCAACCGCTGCGCGAGCGGGTCAAGAATCTCGAAAACCCAGATGCGCGAGACCGCACCCCCTGATTCAGGTGTGTTCGGCTTGGCCCAACCGCTCGAGCTGACCGCGACGCGAATCCGGGCGGCCTTGGGGAAAAAGACGTACTGGAAGGTGAACGGCTTGTTGTCGATCGGCAGCTCGCGCCCGGTGTACACATCCAGCCCGACGTCCGGCTCATACCAGAACGGCTCCTGCGACATCTCCATCGAGTTGACCTTGACCGCTTCCTGCCCGGTGTAGGGCGGCGACCACGGCTCACTCTTCGGAATGGTCAGCGACACGGTCGTGTAGCGTTCGCGGTCGTTGGGTGTCTCGGCCACCAGCAGATGCGGCGTCCCCGCCTTGTTGGCCGTCTGCAGGGTGTAGGCGAACCAGGTCAGATCGAATCCCTTGGCGGCGCTGGTCACCCGAAACCTGCCGCCCGGCAGATCCAGCACCCGTGACTTGCCGTCGTCGACGAATCCGTGGTCCGTCTGAGTGCAATCGACGAAGTCCACCAGCCGGCACGCCACAGGTGTCGTCCACCCGCGACGCTCGAGGATCTCCCCGGCCGGCCGTCCCGGCGTCGGCAGCACTTGACGCCCTGCCCCGCCCGCCGGCTCGAATACGAACACGCCCTCGTCGTCGATCAACTGCCACTTCTTGCCCTGCCACGTGACCGTGCTCTCACCCACGACCTTCGGCAACTCGGCCAGCGCCCAAGGACAACTTGCCAGCAGACCGATACACGATATCGAAACGATGATTCTGTTCACAACTGATGCTCCCAACAGGCAGGACTTCGCCTTCTGGCCGCTGCCCGGCCAATCCCGCGACAAGCGGCCAGTCTAAGCGACGGCGTTGCAGCGGGCAACGTTGGGGAGTACCTTGGAGATCTGCGCGGCTGGGGAGGCTGCCGCCGGATGGCCAGGCAAATACCGAGGAGTGTCCGGATGGGACGATATCGATTGATCACCCGCCGAAGTCTGCTCAGGAGCAGCGCCGGCATCGCCGTCGGCGCCATGGCCCCCTGCATGCTGACAACGAAGGCCCGCGGACAGGCCGCGTCGCAACCAGCCAACGACCGCATCGGGGTGGGCTTCATCGGCGTCGGCGGCATGGGCCGGGGCCACCTCGGCAACTTCCTGCGATACAAGGATGTCCAGGTGGTCGCCGTCGCTGACGTACACGGTGACAGCCGTAATGAAGCAATGAAGATGGTCCACCAGGCCTACGGCAAGGAGATCCCGGCACACAACGACTACCGCGAACTGCTCGCCCGCAAGGACGTCGACGCCGTTGTGATCGCCACGCCCGACCACTGGCACGCCCTGACCGCGATCCACGCCTGCGAGGCGGGCAAGGACGTCTACTGCGAAAAGCCGCTGTCCTACTCGGTCCGCGAAGCCCGCCGGATGGTCAATGCCGCCCGCCGCAACGCAACCGTTTTCCAGACCGGCACGCAGCAGCGCTCGTGCAGCAACTTCCGCCTGGCCTGCGAGCTGGTCCGCAGCGGGCGGATCGGCAGGGTGCAGTGGATCAGGGCGGTGATCGGTGCCGGACCCGCGTGCGACTGGGAGCCCAACTCCCCCCCGCCCCCGGGACTCGATTGGAACTTCTGGCTTGGGCCGGCACCGTGGGCTGACTACACGCCCAAACGGTGTCTCAGCACTTTCCGATGGTTCTACGACTATTCAGGCGGAAAGATGACCGACTGGGGCGCCCACCACAACGACATCGCCCAGTGGGGCCTGGGGATGGACGGCAGCGGGCCGGTCAAGATCGAGCCCGTCTCCGCGGAGTTCCCTACCCGCGGACTTTTCGATACCGCCACTCACTTCGAGGTCAAGCACACGTACGCCAACGGGGTCGTGCTCCACACGGTCAGCGACGGCCGCAACGGCCTGCATTTCCAGGGCACCGACGGCTGGATCCTCGTCGGCCGAGGCTACCTGCAAGCCAGCGACCGCGCGATCCTCAACGAGCCGCTCGGACCGGGCGACGTCCACCTGTATCGCTCGCCGGATGAAGACGCGGTCGGCCACGAACGCGATTTCCTCAACTGCATCCGGACGCGCAAACGTCCGATCTGCGACGTCGAGATCGGCTGCCGCTCGGTGACTATCTGCCACCTGGGCAACATGGCCATTCGCACCGGCCGCACGATCCGGTGGGACCCGGAGAGGGAGCAAATCGTGGACGATCCGGCGCTGGAACGCTGGCTGGACAGGCCATACCGCGCGCCGTGGTACGCATAAGAACGCAGGGCGTGCCTTGCACGCCGATTCGTCTGTCAGGAGCAATACACGTATGAGAGTGCCGATCATCGCGGCGTTTGTGGTTTCACTCCTGGGTTTCCCGCCGGCCATGGCTCAGAGCCTCCCGGCCGATGACGGCCGCATTGCCGCTCTGGCCCTCGATAATCCCGAGACCCAGGCCAGGGCTCTTCAAGAACTGGTCCTCGTCGGCGCCCCGGCCGTGCCGACGTTACTGGCGATCCTCGACAACCCCGCCTCAAGTCCCGTGGCCACCAAGATGGCGTGGGAGACTCTGTTCCGCATGGTCCAGACATACGCCGGCACCGATCGCGCCCCCGAAATCGAAAACGATCTGAGGCGCGAACTGAGATCCACGCACCCAAAGGAGACGAAGAAGCGAATCTGCACGCTGCTGGGCTACATCGCCGAGCAGAACGCAGCCATCGACATACTCTACGTGGCGATCAACGACCCGGATCTGGCCGATACTGCCAGGCAGGCCCTGGCCCGCATTCCCGCCCGCCGCGCGACTCAGTGCCTCATGGGTGCGCTTCAGATCACAAAGAGCAACGACCAGATCGGAGTCGTCGCATCGTTGGGGCTGCGGGACGACCCGATGGCCGCTGACTACCTGGCCGCCGGGATCGAGTCACCCGATCCCGCTGTCTACCAGGCCGTGCTCCATGCCCTCGGCCAGTTGCCGGCTCCGCAGTCCGTCGAGTTGATCGCGACGGCCCTCAAGGACGGCAAGCCGGGCGCCGCCTCCGCCCTGATTCGCCTCATGGAAGCGCTCATGGATACCAACCTCCATCAGGCGGCGGAGGTCGCGCTCAAGCATCTGACAAACCCATCGTCGCTCACCGTGCCCGAACAGCGTCGCCTCCTGCACGCCTGCGGGCGATTGGGCACCAGGCAAGCCCTCGATCTCGTGCTCGCGGCGTTGGACCGCGACGGCTCTCGCATCCGCGGCGCCGCCGTTGCCGCATGCGTGCTGCTGCCGGGCAGGGACCTGACCACCCCGGTGGCCGACCGGATGGCCAAGGCCGAGGGGAAGCTCAAGGCCGATCTCCTCAAATCACTCGGCCAGCGCGGACAGTGGATGAACGAGACGGCCGCCGCCAAAATCGTGGAGGCCATCGCCGACCCGGCCGAACCGGTGCAACTGGCCGCGATCGAGGCCGTCGAAACCGCGGGTATCGACCTCGGTGTACCGGTGCTCGCAAAGCTGCTCTCAGGGCCGCCCGGACCCGTTCGCGACGCCGCCGAACACGCTCTCAACTGGATGCCCGGCCAGGCGGCCACCGCCGCCATCGCCAAGGCCGCGGACACCGCGGCACCCGAGGCGCGTGCGAAGCTGATCGCCGCACTCGGACGTCGCGGCGATCCGTCGGTCCTGCCGGCGCTGATTAAGGCCGCCGCCGGCGGTGATCGCTCCGTGCGAGTGGCTGCCTTCCAGGCCATCGGCTCACTGCGGGCCGAGGGTGGTCTGGATGCACTGCTGGCCGGACTGAGATCCTCCGACGCCGTCGAGCGCGACACGGCCGACAAGGCAATCCGGCAGCTCCAGGGCGAGTTTGTGACCCCTCGCCTGCTCGCGGCCTATAAGGACGCTCCCGAACCGCAGAAAGCACCGCTGCTCCGTATCATCGGCTGTCGCAAGCATCTTGAAGTGCCGGCCCTGCTCGCCGCTGAGGCCGCAAGCCCGAACGTCGACATCCAGGCTGCCGCGATCGAGGGTCTCGGCCGCCAGGACGACCCTGCGATTGCCCCCCGACTGCTCGAAGTCGCGAAGAAAGGGCCGGCCAAGGTGACCGAGGCCGCCGTCAGCGGCTGCCTCCGCGCTGCCAGGCGCGGCGAAGGCCTGGACAAAGCGGCTGCCGGCCGGTTGTACGTCGATGTCACGCCGCTGGCAGTGACCGATGATCAGAAGCAGGAGGCCCTCGGCGGAATTGCCCGCTGCGCCGAATCCCCACCGGCTGACCTTCTGCCGGTGATCGTGCCCCTCATGCAGCGGCCAAATCTGGCAGCCACGGCCGCGCCGGTTGTGGCCCGCATCGCAGCCGGCCTCCCCGAGTCCCGCAAGGCCGAGGCCATCGACCTGCTCCAACAGGTGCTCAAGATCCATCCCGATCCTCAGACCACGGCCAGGGCCGCCGAACACCTCCGCCGGCTGGGTGTCGATCTCGACCCCGCCCGCGAGGCCGGCTTCATCACCCAATGGTGGCTCCTCGGACCGCTGCCTAACCAGGGCAACCGGATGTGGAATGAATCCTACCCGCCGGAAGAGAAGGTCGACCTCAACCAGCCGGTCCGCATCGGCGACAAGGAACTGCGTTGGCGGCCGTGCCACACGCAGGGCCTCGAAGGCGTGATGGATATGGACCGTGCGCTCGGCCCCGATGAGTACGTCGGCGCCTACGCCTACGCCGAGATCGAGGTTGACGCCGGGCAGGATGTGATTCTCAAGATCGGCAGCGATGACAGCCTGGTCGTCTGGCTCAATGGCAAGAAAGTGTACGCGTTCGACGGTGCCCGCGGCGTCAAGATCGACCAGGACAAGGCCGAGGCGCATCTCCAGGCGGGCGTCAACCGCGTGCTGGTCAAATCGCTCGATCAGATCAACGACTGGGCCTTCTGCATCCGCGTCACTACCCCGGACCGCAAGCCGGTTGCCTTCAAACAGAAGAAGGGCTGAGGAGAATGCGAGAGGTGGCCTGAGAACGGGAGTGGCATGGCCAAGCCTCGACGAAATCGGGCCGCCGCCATGCTCTCCGCCTTCATTCCCCTGCGACTCGTGTCTTCGCCCATGCCTGCCAGGCGTAATAGACCGGAATGCCGAGGAGGATGATCCCGATGCTGATCGCGGACCAGACCGGCTCCCTCACGAACGCGAAAACGATCATCCAGGCAACACATGCAAGGAACACCAGCGGGACGACCGGATACCCTGGCGTTCTGAACGGCCGGACCATCTCCGGCCGCCGGACCCGCAACACAAACACCGCCAGGATCACAAAAAACGATGAGACCGACAGCCCGACTCCCACGTAAGTCAGGATCTCTCTCAACGTGCTCGAGAGCAGCAGCACCAGGGTGCAGACCGTCTGAATCAGCGTCGCGGTGGTCAGGGCTCCGGTCCGCGGGTTCACCCGCCCGGCCGCAGAGGGAAACAGTCCGTCGCGGGCCATGGCGTAGTAGACGCGGGGACCGATCAGAATGTAAGCGGACAGCGTCGCCAGCAGTCCCAGCCCCAGCCCGACCGAAAGCGGCGCTGCTACCCAGGGCCCGAACAGGCGTTGGGCGGCCAAGGCCGCGATCGGCTCGACCTGCTCGCTCGGCATTGCCGACACTTCACCGATCGGCAGGGCGTACAGGTAAACCGCGTTGAGCGCGAGGTAAAGAATCACCACGGATCCGCAACCCAGCAGCATCGCCCGCGGAAGAGTGCGATTCGGCTGCCTGACTTCGCCGGCGATGTACGTCGCGGCGTTCCACCCGCTGTATGAGTACATGACAAAAACCAGTGAAATCGCCAGCGCTCCCCAGGGTGTGCTCGACTCCGGGAGGTCGGGAGTCAGGTGCGAGAACGACCCGCCGGACGAAGCAAAACCGCCGACCACGATGATGAGCAGTATCACGATCTTCAGGATCGTGCTGCCGTTCTGCACCCGCGAACCTGGAACCTGGCCGCGCAGATGACTCGCCGTCAGGACGATGACGAACAGCACAGCCAGCAACGGGATCACGACCGTCGTGATCGGGTCCTCAACCGGGAGCCACGGCACAACCAGGTATCTTGCCGCGGCGTGAGCGATAATGGCCGCCGGCGCCGAAAAGCCGATCACCAGCGAGACCCAGCCGTAGAGAAACGCCCACACCCGCCCGTACGCCTCACGGATGAATACATACTCACCGCCCGCATGAGGCATGGCCGCGGCCAGTTCCGCAACCGTGAGCGCTCCGCACAGCGCCAGCACCCCTCCCACCAGCCAGAGCACCAGCATCGCCGTCCCGCTGCCGGTGTCCTTGATGATGTAGCCGGAGGTGGTCAGGATGCCGACGCCGACCATGCTGGCGATCACCACGTAAGTGGCGGTCGACAGCCCGAATCCGCGGTGCAGCATGCCGCTCTGCTCTTCCATCGATTCTGCAGCGCCTCCGTTCAGGACCGGCGACGGCCGGCGCGTCCTCTGGCCCGAGGCCAGTAAGTATTCTCGCTCAGGCGGCTTGGAGCAAGAGCACAGGAGCGGGCGCGTCTCTCGCTCGCAGGGAGGCCCCTTCTGTGTGCCACTGCTCTATTGAGCAGTGCGCCCACCCAGTTCCCGCAGGTGGTGTGCCTCAACGCCGGTTGTGCTCCCTCCCACGGCCGCCAACTTGACGGCCGTAGCCTTGCACGACTCCTTCGGGCCGACTACGCTTCCGCCGTGCAGGTCTCGTGACTCGATCGCATCCTGCGGACAAGGGACACGGCATGGAACGTGCGGATTGGCTGGTCGTGGCGGGTTCCTGCCTTCTGGTGTTCATCGTCGGGCTCTGGTTCGCCCGGCGGTCATCGAGGCAGGGCGCCGAAGGCTACTTCACCGGCAATCGCGACGTCCCCTGGTGGGCCATCGGCCTGTCCAACACCGCCACCTATCAATCCGGCAACGGCGCTTTTCTCATGGTTGCCCTGGTGTTCGGACTGGCCGGCAACTGGCTCTGGTGGGCGAGCTGGATCATCTGGATGCCGCTGGTGGCCATCATCTGGGCGAGGCTCTGGCGGCGGATGCGGATCGTCACTACCGCCGAACTGATTTCGCTGCGCTACGGCGGCCGGCCGGCGGTCATCGCCCGCAAGATCTACGCGTTCGTCTGCTGCTTCGGCTTCGCGGTCCTGATCATCAGCTACATCACCGGCTTCTTCGCTAAGACCATCGCCCCCCTTTGCCCGCTGACCACTCTGCAGATCCTGCTGATTTTCGGCGGCATCACCGTGCTCTACACGATGTTCGGCGGCCTCCTGGGCGTGGTCTACTCGGATATCGTGCAGTTTGCGATCATGGTCCTCGGCAGCACGCTGTTCTTCTTCCTGGCCATCCCTCAGCACGGCGGCTGGGAGCAGATCCTCCAGCGCGTGGCCCAGGCACGGCCGGAGGGGTTGCACCAGGTGCCGCCCACCACGGCGGTCGATGGACTCACGGTCCTCGTGCTCGTCCTCCAGGGCTGGTTCTTTGCCGGGTCGCCGACGGCCGGCGAAGGCATGACTGCCCAACGCTTCATGTCCGCCAGAAATGAGCGTCACGCGATCGGCGGTCAGTTGTTCAATGCCTTCCTGGCCCTCTCGTTCCGGACCCTGCCGCTCATCGGCCTGGGCATCATCACCATGTCGCTTTTCTGGACCAGCGATCCGCAAGCTCGACTTCAGGCAGCCCCCGCGGGCATGACCCTGATCGGCGACCCCGCCCATGCCTGGGGTGAGTTGATCAAACGCTGCCAACTGCCGCTCGGTCTTGTCGGGCTTCTGGTTGCCGCCGAGACCGCGGCCTACATGTCCACGCTCAGTTCGCTGATCAACTGGGGCGGCAGCTTCGTGGTCAACGACCTGCTGCCCAGGCCTCGGCGGCAAGGCGAATTCCGACGCGGGTTTCCCGTGGTCCTGGTCCGCGACCCGCGGGGCCAGACGCAGGAGGCTCACTCCTCGCCGATGGAGGACCTCACCTCGGAAGCAGCGGACTATCGTGCAAAGATGGACCGCAGGACAGAGGTCTGGACCAGCCGGATCACCACGTTCCTGCTGTTCATGCTGGCCGCCACGGTCACCATCTTCTTCGTCGACAACATGGTGAGCTGGTTCATGTTCATCAACTCGGCGATGGTGATCTTCCTGCTGCCGCTGGCCTGGTTTCGTTTCTTCTGGTGGCGGTTCAACGTGTGGGGCGAACTGGCCGCGATCGTGCTCGGGCTGCCGCTGTCGATCGTCGTCTGGTTCGTGCTCGGCTTTGACAAGCGGCCCATGTGGCAGGGACTGGGCCTGCTCTTTGCGATGAGCTTCGCCGTTCTGCTGGTAGTGACCCTCCTGACCCCGCCCGAATCGAAAGAGACGCTTAAGCGGTTCTACGAGCGCTGCCGGCCGCCGGGCTTCTGGGGGCCGGTTCGCGACCAAGCGGCGGCCGCGGTTGCCGGTGAGCCCACCCTGGGCAGACTGCTGTTCGACTCGGTGCTGGGTATCCTGGCGTGTCTGGGTCTCGTGCTCGCGACCAACGCGATCTTTGTTCTCGACTGGCTCACTTTCTCGGCGGGGGCGATCCTGTGCCTGACTCTGGGGGCGTGGCTGTTGACCAGGATTCTCGAAAAACCGCGGACCGCGACGTCGAGTGCGGTCATCGCCTCATCGGCGGCGGGGCCGGAACCGGATGCTCACTTGAGCGAGGAGAAATGAGATGACAATCGACAGGATCGGCTGGATGATCGTGGCCCTGCTAGCCGCCGCCGCGCCCGCGCGCCCGGCGGATCACGCTAACGAAGCATTGGCCCACTTCACGGGCTCGGAATTCGAAGGCGGGGCGAAAGACCTGTTCGGCTCCAGCTTCGATGGCGAGCAGGTCAACTACGTGTACGCCGCCCCGACCGGCAGGCACTCGGTGATGCAGGTCAGTTTCTCGCTGGCCGCCGTCCCGGCCGCACCGCAGTACCTTCACCTCAAGGCCCGCGACGACGACGCCCCCAGCCGCTGCACCATCGCGATCGAGCTCAACGGCAAGCCGCTGTTCGAAGGACAGAACGAGTTCTCCTCGACCCGCTTTGAGACCCGCAAGTTCGCCATCCCAACCGGCACGCTCAAGGCAGGCCAGAACACGCTGGCTATCCGATGCCGCGACCGCGAAGGCAAGGTGGGCATGCCGCCCTGGTTCCAGGTTGCTCAGTGCGTCGTCGGACCCGAGCAATACGTAATCCGCCGCGACCTCCGCAAGGATTTCCGCGTGACGCTCCCTGATGAACTCCGGCCGTTGCCCGAACCGCTGCCCGAGGGCACGCAGCCGGGATTCAAGTGGCGGGGCACCAAGGGCTGGATGTGGCGCCCGCAGCAATATCTCGCCGAAATCCCCGTCCTCAAAAAGCACAAGATGAATTTCCTCATGAACTGCTACACCAGCATGTGCGACGTCGAGAACCATGCCTGGGGCGATCCGAAAGTGAACCGCTGGTGGGAACCACTGTCGGAGCCGAAAAAGAAAGCCTACGAGAAGGTCGCCCAGGCCTGTCAGGACGCGGGCATCCAGTTCTGTTTCAGCATGAACCCGAATCTCTGCAGCACCCGGTTCGTGAACTCGGGCAAGCCTGAGGATGTCGACGCCCTCTGGCAGCACTACGCATGGATGCAGGGCCTCGGCGTCCAGTGGTTCAACATTTCGCTCGACGACATTAGCCAGGGCATCGACGCCGCCGGCCAGGCCCAGGTCGTCAACGAGATCCTCCGCCGCCTGCGTGCCAAAAACCCCCAGGCCCGGATGATCTTCTGCCCCACGTACTACTGGGGCGACGGAACCGGCAAGGATCAGAAGCCGTATCTCGAAACGCTCGCCCGGACGCTCGACAAGGACGTCTACCTCTTCTGGACCGGTGACGCCGTCGTCGGCCGGATCACCCGCAAGGCCGCCGACACTTTCCGCGGCATCGCCCAGCGCCGCCTGTTCCTCTGGGACAACTACCCGGTCAACGATGCCAAGCCCACCATGCACCTCGGGCCGGTCATCGACCGAGACCCCGATCTGTGCGAGGTCATCGACGGCTACATGAGCAACCCGCTCTGCTCGCAGAACGAGATCAACCGCATCCCCATGCTCACCTGTGCCGACTACGCCTGGAACCCGGCCGACTACGACCCCGCCAGGTCCGTCGGCCAGGCGATCCTGCATCTGGCTGAAACGAAACCCCAGCGCGAACTGCTGCGAGACTTGGTCGAGGCATACCCCGGAATGCTCATCTACGGCCGCGGCGACACCGGCTTCAACGCCGTCCGCGACCAGTACGCCCGAATCGCCGCCGCCCCCCATGCCCGACAGGCTGCCCAGGCCTACATCGACCACGTCGAACGCCTCTCGGCAAGATTAAAGGAGGTTTTCCCGGACAACTACCAGGCCGAAAAGAAAACCATCGACGACGATATCACCTGGCTGAAACGCAACTACACCGCCAAATACAACGAGTAGGAGCGGCTTGCAGCCGCGATCTCAGGTAGGAGCGGTCTCCGACCGCGATTCTTGACGAGCCGGCAGGTTTAGCCTGCCGGTAAAGCGGCGTCCAGCCGCGATCTGCATGCAAGAGCGGTCTCCAGCCGCGATCGGCCGCTGGCCCCAGAATCACTTCTGGGGCCTCCCGGGTCGAGGATTCCCACCCTCATTGGGGCCGAATGCGGACAGGATTTCGCGAAGAGGGGCGGCCCGGAAAGCTCTGGTTATTCCAGTCCCTCCGCGCGATGAAGAGCTTGTTGGGCTTCTCACCCTTCGCAGGTATCATGTGTCGATTCCATCCTGACGTAGGCGGATGCCGAATGTGAAGCGAGACGCAAACCGGAGCAACCAGAGATGAGGAGGTCAAACGTTCATGTGTACCAATCGAACGACGGTGACGGCGGGCAGGTTGTTCCTGATCTTCGGACTCATCGGTTTTCTGTACGCCGTGCCCGACCCTTGTGCGGCAGTCGAACTGCCGTTCAAGGGCCTGCCCAGCGTGGACCTCAGCTTCGACTTCGGCGGCAAGTCGGTCGAGTGGAAGCTGGACAGGAAATCCGACGGCGAAGCCCTCTATCTTGCCGACGGCTACGCGCTGACACTGCGATCGACTGAGGAAGGGGCATACCGACTCCTCCGCTTCACCCTCCAGCCGACGAAGGGCGACAGACTCACCCTCCGCTCGTACGAGGCGAAGGTGACGCTTCCGCTGACCGGGCTCCACGCCGTGACCGCTCCCAGCACCAGGCACATCGCCCACACGCTGATCCACTATCACGAACAGAAAAAGTGGCCGGATATGCGCATCTACCGATGCCTGATCCCGCAAGGCTTCAAGGAGCTTGGCAGTGCCCACTGCGAAGCCCCTTTCATCCTCCTGACCGGCAGCAAGGGCGAGAACAGGATCGCGGTCGGTTGGACCGTCCCGGACCGTGGTACCACCCTGACCGGTGACCAGGACGGGCAGAACTACGTACTGCGCCTGTCCCGCCAGGATGACATACCGATGACCGGCAGCAGGATCGAGGATTGCCTGGTCATCAGCACCAGGGACGGCGGCTGGTGGGACACCACGAGGGCCTATGCGAACCTGTTTGACCGTCTCAACGCCCGGCAGTGGTCCCCGCCTCCGGCCTGGGCGCTCGAGCCGGTCTTCTGCACCTGGTACTGCTATCTCGATCACATCGACCAGCAGGGCGTCCTCAAGATCGCCCGAAAGTGCAAGGATCTCGGCTTCGGCACCATCCTCATCGACGCCGGCTGGGATTGTCGGCCGGATGGCGGCTACGGCGACTTCAAAAAGGGTATCCTCGGCGATTTCCAGGCCATGCCCGACCGGTTCCCCGACCTGCCCGCGGCCGTCAGGCAGATGCACGACATGGGCCTGCGCGTCGAACTCTGGTCGGCCCCGTTCTGGCAGGGACGCGAGAGCAAGGCCTATCGCGAGAAAACCCGCGACTGGCATGCCCAAACCGTTGAAGGAGAGAACCACAGCCTGTGCCCCAGGTACCCCGAGACGCGCACTTACCTCAAGGAACGCTTCGCGTGGGTGGCCCGCACCTACGGCATCGACGGCATGTGGCTCGACGCCGCCGACTCGGTCCCCCCGCACTGCACGGCCGGCCACAAGCATCTCGACCAGCCGATGGGCCAGGCCTTCACCGATTGCCTCGCGGCCATCCGCGACGGGCTCCGCTCGGTCAACCCCCAGGCCGTCACCGAGGCCCGAGTCCTCCATGCGAACCTGCACACCAAGCGGGCGCTCAGCGTTGTCCAACCCTCCGATGCTCCCGAAAGCTTCGAGGTACTTCGAATCGCGGGCATCCACATCCGAGCATGGGCCGACGGCATCGTGCTCAAGAACGATCCCATGTTCTGGCCAAAAACGCCGATGCGACCACCGTGGGCAAGTTCCTGGCCACCATGGTCTGTAACGGTGTGCCGGCCTTGTCCGTCGATTACCTGACCGCATCCGAGGAACACTGCAAACTCACCGCGGCGTGGCTGAGCTTCTATAAGCAGCACATGTCCACGCTGCTCCGGGGTGAGTTCCGGTTGTTCGGCGCCGATTACGGCATCCCCGACATGATGCTCGTCGGCGAAACCGAGGCCGTCGTCTACATCCGGAACCCAGAGACGCAAGACGTGCCGCTCCCTCGGCGTGTGCCCAAGGTGATTCTCCTCAACTGTACGGACAAGGACACGCTGCGCCTGCGGATCACCCCGACCGGCGCGAAACAGCAAGTTCAGTCCTATCGGCCCGATTGGACAGAGGATGGCCCCCCCGTCGTCATCGAGGCGAGCCCCGACGCCGCGGCGTCCTATCGCGTGCCGCAGGGCGGCGCTGCCATCGCGCAGTTCGATTAACCGACAAGGGCCTCCTGAAAGGCAGGCGCTATCCCTGGCAGCGTCGACGCGTGTTTTCTCGGACGTTCCGGCCGCCGATTGCTGGCGTCCTTACCTGACGGCAGGGCCAGGTCCGCGGGCCGCCGATCTCGCCGCACCCAAGCACCCCAATATTCAGACACCCTTCCGAAGACCCGATATCTCACTGGAGCCTCGCGGTGAATTCAGAGCCGGGGGTTCAAGTGAGATTGAACGCGAGAGGTATTTGCCCACGCCGGCCAACGAATCGTACGTTCCTGGCAAGGGAGGGGACATGCAGCCCGAGGCGGTAGATGGCCGAACCTTTCTTGAACCTAAATGACGCCGGGACAGAAGCTTCGGGTCCGACCCCCAGGTGGCGTCTTGCGGCCCGCAGCCTGCGATTCAAGGCTTTTCTGCTGATCGTCCTCCTGTTGGTGCTTGTGACCGGTGTCAGCTCGACCCTCACCACCCGGGTCACCAACCAGGTCTTGTACGACAACGAATACGGCCGCACCCGCGAATGGGCCCAATCGCTGGCCATCAGCACCGCCGACGCCGTCGGGGCCCGCGACCGCGAGTCCCTGGGCCGAACCGTCCAGGACTTGATCAAGACCGACGCCGTGGCGTTTGTCGTGTTTGCGGATGCCGGCGGCCAGGTGATTGTCTCCGGCGAGTCCAGAGCCGGCCTCGCGCGGTCCGTCCTGTCCCCAGACGGCGAGTCATTCAATCTCAAATCAACCAACGTGCCGGAGATGGTCTATACCGACGACCCGAAAATGGCCTGTGCCCAGGTCAGCGTGCCGGTGTTCGCCTCCGCCACTATCCGGCCCAGCGGCACGTCCGCCAGACCGATCGTGGGCTACCTGCACCTGGCCATCGACGTGACCGCAACCATCCAGCGAATCGAGCACGTCGGAGCCCGCATCCGGCACATCGCCCTGGCCCTGCTGCTGCTGGCCATTCCCTGCAGTGTGTTCTTGAGCCGCCGGGTCATTGCCCCCCTCAGGGAGCTGGCCCGGACCGCCTGCGCCATCTCGCGCGGATCGACCGATGCCCGGGCCCACATCCACTCCGACGACGAAATCGGCAACCTGGCCCAGTCGTTCAACACCATGGCCGATCGTCTGACCGAGTCGCGCATGGAACTGCTCGAGCTGAATGCCGAGCTCGAAGACCGTGTCCAGCAGCGGACCCGCGAACTGGAGGAACTGGCCGCCCGCGATCCGCTCACCGGCCTTTACAACCGGCGACATTTCGGCGAGGTGATCGCCCACGAGTTCGCCGCCGCCGAGCGATACGACGCCGATCTCACCTGCCTCATGCTCGACCTGGACCGCTTCAAGGAAACAAACGACCGCTTCGGCCACCGCACCGGCGACGAGGTCCTGGCCAGCATGGCCCACGTGATCGCGGGCGAGCTGCGCGGCTCTGATGTGGCCGCCCGATTCGGCGGTGATGAGTTCATCGTCCTGCTCCCCCAGACTTCGGCGGCCTCGGCCGCTGTCCTGGTCGAGCGGATCACCGAACGCTTCAGAGAAGAAGTCCTTCGCAGATTCCCGGACGTGCCCGCCGACGCGAGCATCGGCGTGGCCAGCCTGCGGACAACGCGAGCCCCCTCCGCCGAAGCCTTGATCCATGAAGCGGACGTGGCACTCTACGCTGCCAAGGAGGCTCGCAGGTGCGAGATAGCCACCGAAATGCTCCATCACGACGGCCCCGTATAGTCCCGCCTAAGCGCCCCCCGCCCGTGTGCCACTGCTCTGCGAGCAGTGCGTTGGGAACGATTGCCCCAGGTTTTTCCTGGATCTGGGCTCGCGATCACCTTCCACCCGCGGTCAGGTCGATTACAATGCCCCGCAGTTGCGTTTGTTGCATTGGGGTCCCCGTGATGCGTGTGCACACTTGGTGCCGGATCGTCTGCCTGGCGGTCGTTGTTCTCTTCGCCCCCGTGATCAACGCCGGTGCGGCTGACATGAAACTCGGCCGCGAACCGCTCAACCCGGTCGCAAGGGGTGAACTGCCGCAGTACATCTTCTTCAACAAGTCCCCGACGCATCCCGACGCCATGCGGTGGACCGAGAAGGACCCGAACACCTTCACACCGGCCTCCTGCGAGGAAATCGCCAGACTCATCGGCACGCGCGGCAACGACCATCTCCGGGTCGGCGTGAGTTACCCCTTCTCCATACTTGAATATCCGCCCAGCCAATTGGCCCAGTGCATCACGCGGCTGCTGAATTCCGCCCGCTCGGCCGACGTGCCCGTGCTGATCACCCTCGACGGCCAGAACTGGTGGGAGTCCCGCTCCGATCTGTGGAACTGGTGGGACCCGAACCTGCCCGGGTTCAACCCCGCCAACCGCGCCAACGTCGAATGGACCGACTGGGGCCCCTGGCACGCCGTTAGGATCGGCTGGCGCAACTGGGGCCATCAGGTCCGAGTCCGGCCCGCCCCAAACCTCGCTTCGCCGCGATTCCTCGCCGAGCACTGGAAGGCCTACGACCTGCTCGTGCCGCTGATCGCCCGCTGGTACCGCGAGCTGCCGAAGGACCGCAAATACCTCTTCGGCGGCCTCAAGGTCGGCTGGGAGGCCTCGATCAACGTCAACGCCTATTACTATCCGGACGGCAACCGCATCTTCGAACAGTCGCCGAAGGACGCGGCCAAAGACCCCACCGATCATGAGCGGGCCATGGGCTGGAAGTCCGGCCGGCCGACACTCGGGTACGCTGCCATCAGCACCGAAAGGATCCGGACCTCCGGCACGCCGACGATCGAGGATTTCGAGAAGGTCGTCCACCGCTATCTCGAACGGCTCAGCCAGGCGGCAGTCAAACGGGGCATCCCCAGACACCTGGTGTTCACTCACCAGGGCTGCACGTACGAACCGTGGGACAAGCATCTCTCGTTCAAACCCGCGATGAACGACTACTCCATCCCCGGCTGGAGTTTCTACAGTCATGATCCGGCTGAGTGCGGTTCGCTCTCTGCTGACCTCGACGCGGCCGGCCGAACGCAATGGGCGGCCTCGGAATGGTGGCGCGGCGCCGAAACATCCGAGCAGTGGCGCAAGCGATTCGAGGCCGGCCTGCGATTCAAGAGCTGCCGGTTCATCTGCGTCTACAACTGGGAATCGTTCAAGAAATATCCCGAAGCCCTGCACGCCGTCCGCGAACTGGTCGAACAAGCCCAGACCCGCCCAGCCCCTATTCCCTTACCCCCTTAGCAGGGGGGATAGAGAGGGGCCGCCTGTCGATCGAGCTCCCCGTGTGCCACTGCTCTGCGAGCAGTGCTCCCAGGCTCTGTGGCCCAGGTTTTTCTTGAACCTGGGCTCGCGATTCCGGACACATGCCGCGTGTGCCGTTGCTCTGCGACCCTGCCGCTACCCAAGTCTGAGCGAACCTGCTGTCCCAATTGCCGCGATCCGACTCTCGCGAAGTCCTTGTCCCGAAGGGACATTTGACAATAGCCCAGCGATTCATCGCTGGGAAACCGAGGCCCTCGTCTCACATAGTCCCGTAGGGACGGCTGAGATCCCGTGGGCAGCAGCGAACTCCGCGAGCCGTGCTCCCACCCTCCTGCACCGCTGAAATCCGTCAACTGGCCATCGGCTTCCGGCCGCTCATTCGGGCCGTTTTTTCGGCAGCATCTGGAGAAACCCCCGTCGGACCTAGTACAATGGATCGGTCGCCCGCTCGGGCGCAATCGCGGAGGAACTATGGCTCAGTGCCCGATTGACATCCGACGTTCAGGTCTCATGCCGCGCCTGTTGCTCTCCGCGGCGGCGCTCCTGGCCCTGTGCGCGAGCCCGTCCCTGGCCGCCGACTCCGATTATCTCTACGGCATCCACTGGTGGGGCCACACGCAGGGCCAGCCCATCGACACCGCGCCGGCGACCATGCTCGACTGCCCGACCTACGGCGGATGGAGCGTCGAAACCGTCCTGACCCATTCGGATTCATGGTGGCAGCCCGCGTACTTCACCGGGCTCCATCAGGACCTCTACGCCAACAAAAACGTCACCATCATCACCCGCATCGACTACAACTGGGGCGAGACGGTTCCTGCGCCGACCAACCCGAACTACGCCGGTTGGCCGAACAGCGTCGTCGCCGCGGTCAACACGCTCAGGCACGGCAGCCACATCTGGATCATCGGCAACGAGCCGAACGTCACCCTCGAGGGCAAGCCATGGCCCAATGAGCAGATCCCGCCTGCGGATTATGCCGTCATCTACCGCAACGTCCGCAACGCCATCCACAATTCCGCCCAGCCCAGTCCGTGCGGGCCGCATATCGTGCTCATCGCTGCTCCTAGTCCGGGCGGCGCGGCCGGTGTGCGCTGGATGGACGGCAACCAGTGGCTCGGACAGGTGATCGACAACATCCCGATCGACGAGATCGACGGCATCGCATTGCACGCCTACGGCGGCGCGCTGACCGACTTCCACAACAGCTACGTGTCTCAACTCAACCTGATCGACGGCAAGGGCCTTCAAGGCCGGCCGGTGTACATCACCGAATGGAACAAGGTATCGACGGAGGCCGTCATGGCCCAGTTTGTCCGTGACTGCTTCGCGGACCTCAACGCGTGGAACCAGACGCCGGGCAATCACAACATCCGCTGCCTGTGCTGGTTTGTCTACGACGCCGATCAGCAGGCCGGCGGAGGATGGAACTCGTATTCCATCGAATACTACAAGAACAACGGCGAGCCTCCGGGAAGCGCCAACGATCTTTACACCGCCTTCCAGCAGACGGTTGACCTGCGTTACCCGGCCGGCGTGGTGGGCATCCGGGAAGGCGTACCGGTGATCCAGCGCTCGCCCGACACCTTCACTCGGGTGGTCTACGAACGCGACAACCTCCCCAACGACACCTTCGAGGTCTGGAACGGCGGCATCAACACTCTCAACTACACCATCGCCGACAACGCCGGCTGGCTGAGCGTCAGTCCCGATGCCGGCTCATCCATCGGCGAGCACGACACCATGACCATCAGCTACCAGACCGCCAATCTCGCAATCGACTCGTATTCGGCAACGATCACCATCACTGCCCCCGCGGCCTCGCCGCCGACCGCCACGGTGACCGTCTCGTTGAACGTGGTGGATTCCCCGTACGCCGCCGCCGACTTCAACCGCGACCGCTACGTCGAGCAGAGCGATTTCCAGCACCTCTTCGACTGCGTAACCGGCCCGAACGCCGGCCCGCCGGCCGACGGCTGCGCCGACGCCGACATCGACCGTGACGGCGACGTCGACAGCGAAGACTTCGGCCTCCTCCAACGCTGCTTCAGCGGCTTTGGCTCCCAGGCCGACCCCAACTGCGCGGACTGACCTCCCCGCATCCCCCCGCGCTCGCCGACCATGGCATTCAGAACCGCGACTGTAAGGGAGCGGCCCCCGTGTGGTGCGCCCGCCTTGCGGCTTGGCCCCTCGCTTGCGGTCGCCACGTCGACCAGGCTCGGGGTTCTGAATGGGCCGCCTGAAGGGTCACGGACCCACCAGACCGCCGGGGGCGACGCGGGCTTGTCGAGGCATGGGCGAAAGGGTACTATAGTGGATAATAGAAGTTAAGGAAGAGAGCTGCGTCCGCTTATCCGGTCTATGCACGAGGCAGCCGAGGGATCGATTCATGGATACGTGGAAGTTCTACGACATCACTCATCGCAGGCACGTGGTGTGCAATCCCACGAGCGAGGAGAAGCTCGCACGCCTGGTGGACCTGGTGCAGCTTCCGACAGCCGCACGTGTGGTTGACATCGCCTGCGGGAAGGGCGAATTCCTGATACGTCTGGCGGAGGCATACGGAGTGCGCGGCGTAGGCGTGGACCTCTCGCCCTTCTTCATCGCCGACGCAGAACGAAGGCTCAGAGCGCGTGTGCCACAGGCAGGAATCACCTTCACCCAAATGGATGGCGCTGATTTCAAACCCGACAAGCCAAACAGCCTCACTCTCGCTTCGTGCATTGGGGCGAGCTGGGTTTTCGGCGGGCACGCGAAAACTCTGGACGCGCTGGTCGGCATGGCCGAGCCCGACGGCTGGGTGATCGTGGGCGAGCCGTACTGGTTGCGGGAGCCGTCGGACGAGTACTTGCAGGCGTTCGGGCTGACAAGAGATGCCTTCGGAAGCCACGCGGAAAACGTTGAAGCAGGCCAGCAGCGAGGGCTCGACCTCGTGCACACGCTGGTGAGCAGCAAGGACGACTGGGACCGATACGAAGGTCTTCAGTGGTATGCGATGGCGGACTACGCGCGCACCCACCGAGATGACGCTGATCTTCCAGAACTGCTTGAGCGCGTGGCCAAGGAGAAATCGATCTATTTGAGGTGGGGTAGAGACACCTTGGGCTGGGCGATCTACGTATTCAGATGTCCACCCGCTCGGGGTACTGAGGCGGTGTCGGGTGCCTGAATAGCGGTTGCAGCCGACTGTCCCATATCGTATCGAAACGGAGTATCGAAACGGGGACGTAGCTAATTTTCCGATGCTGGCTAATAGTAGCATCTACCATCCGATGCGTTGCGTAGGTAGCCCTTCGGGCTCCGCCGTCTCCGCGTGTTCCTCAGCGTCCTCGGGCACTCCGCGGTCGGTCAAAGCTCTCAGCCCTCAGCCCGCCACGGCGAGCCAAGAGCCAACAGCTTCCTTCTTCCTTTGCTGAGAATCTGCGAAATCTGCGTAATCTGTGGACACCCCTCTCCACCCGCCTACGGCCAAATGCTAAGAGTCGGCCGAAGGTCAGATCCGCCCACCGTGGTGAGCCTGCTCGCCGTGCCGAGCCTGCCCACCGTGGCGAGCGGAGCTTCGACATTCGGTCTTCGTCCTTCCCGCTCACCACCCGTTCCGCTGCGGCCGCCTTCTGCCGAGCGGGCTGCCGTGTTATGCCGGCAACGGGACCAGCGGAGATACTCTGCCCAGGCCCGGCGAAGCCCCAGGCCAAGCCGACGGCCACCGGCGGCCCGCGCCCCCGCGATCTTTGACAACCGAAACAAACCCACCACCGTCATCTGGCTGAACGCCGCGCGCTGATGGCCGAGAACACGCCCTGCGAAACGAACCCATCGTTAATCTGGAGAACTTCTGTCGCGCCTTTCCCCGTCACCGCGTCCCCGCGTCTCCTCTCCCCACCCTCCACCCTACGCGGCCCCGCTGCGCCAAACGAAGCCAAACTTGGGCACTCTGGGCAATCTGGGCTGTCGCTCGTCTGCACAGGCCGCCAGCAATCAACACTCAGGCCTTCAGGTACTCAGCGTTGACGCAGTTGAGCGGACGGCCTCCACGAAGCACGCGGGCGACCTCCTGTGCGGCCTTGGTGCGTACCTCCACGAACGCCGACTCGGAATAGAACGCGCTGTGGGCCGTCAGCACCAGGTTGACCAGCGGCTCCTCGGTACGCCGCCACAACTGGATCAGCCGCAGGTCCTCTCTCGGCGGCTCCGTGGGCAGGACGTCGATCCCGGCCGCCGCAATCAACTGCGACTCCAGCGCATCCGCCAGATCATCCACGTTGACCACTTCTCCCCGCGCGGTGTTGATCAGAATGGCGCTCGTTTTCATCTTCCGCAGCGCCGCCCCGTCGATCATGTGCCTCGTCTCGTCGTTCAGCGGCACGTGCAAAGACACCACGTCGCTGGCCGCAAGCAGAGTGTCCAGATCGACGCGCTCGACACCGACCGCCTTGTCGATCCCCGGCCGGATGTACGGGTCGCAGGCCAGTACCCGCATCTTCAGCGCCTTGGCCCGCAACGCCGTCGCCGTGCCGATCCGTCCCAACCCTACGATGCCCATCGTCGCCCCGCTGAGCCGAAAGACAGGCTCGACCGAATGGTAGTCCCACGGATTCAGCCGCGGCCGAAGCCGCCGATCCGCGAGAATCAGCCCGCGATTGCACGCCATCATCAGGGCGATCGCATGATCGGCCACCTCGTCGACTCCGTAATCGGGCACGTTGCACACCACGATGCCCTTCTCCCCGGCCGCCTCGATGTCCACGGCGTCAAATCCGACCCCCGCGCGGACAATCACCCTGCAGTGATCCAGCGCCTCGATCACCCGCCGGGGCAGCGAGGTCTGATGGTAGATGATCACCGCGTCGGAATCGTCGATCCGCCCGACGAGATCGTCCGGACCCAGTGAAAGGAGGCATTCTACTGTAGCCAACCCCGCCAGGGCTTCCTCTTCGATCCTGACCGGCGGCGCGAGATAGTCCGTGATCCTGACCTTGAACATAATAACTCTCATTCAGGGGCGCAGCATGATCTTGATGCGCTCGACCGGGTGGTTGATCTGAATGTCGAAGGCCCTGGCCGTCTCGGACAACGGCAGTTCGTGCGAAATCAACGGCCGCGTGCGGATCCTCCCCCTGGCCATCAGCCGCAGCGTCTGCGGGAAGGAATTGGGCGATGCCACCGAGGTGATGATGTTCAAATCTCGAACCGCCACGTTGCCCATGTCGAACTCCGGCACGGGTACCTCGGGCAGGCCCACCACGCTTACCGTGCCGCCCATCCGTGTGACCGCAACCGCCTGTTGCATCGCCTCGACGCTCCCGGAGGCCTCCATCACGTAGTCCGCACCGACGCCGCCGGTGAAGTCGTCGACAATCTCCTGCAGGTTCTGCCGCCGGACGTTGACCACGATATCAGCCCCCAGCTCACGGCCGAGTTGCAGTTTCGAGTCCACCATACCCGTCAGCACGAGCTTGCCCGCGCCGCACGCATCAGCCGCCTGAAGCGCCAGCAGCCCGATCGGCCCGTCGCCGAGGATCACGCACACCGCACCCGGCTCGAACGGGGCCTTGCGAATCGCCTTGACCACCGTCGCCGCCGGCTCGGTCATCGCCGCTTCCTCGAAGCTGACCTCGTCCGGCACCTTGAACGTGTGCCGGGCGGGCATGGTCACGAACTCCGCGTAAGCCCCGTCCTTCCCGCGGCAGAGCCCCACCTCGATCTTCGAGAGGCACAGGTTGTACAGCCCCCGAAGACAGTTCTCGCAGCGGTGGCACCCGATGGTCACGTCGCCCGTGACCCGATCGCCGACCGAGAACTCGCTCACCTCCCGCCCGCGCTCAACCACGACACCCGACCACTCGTGCCCCAGCGTGATCGGGTACTTCGTCCAGCCCATCTTGAAATAGGCCATCGTCCCGCGGTACATCTCGACGTCCGTCCCGCAAATGCCGACGCACTTGACCTGTACGAGTACCTCGTCGTCGGCGCACGCCGGCTGCGGCACATCGAGATACTCAATCCGGTTCGGCGCGGTGAGACGGGCTGCTTTCATCATGCGGGCCTCATCGTTGGGAATTCTTCAGTTGCTACGGCGACGCCGCGGCAGCGGGGGCGGGGATCCCAGTGATCTTTCGCACTGTCTCAGCAATCTCCCGGTGGCCGGCCTCGGAAAGATGAAGACCGTCCAGAGTGGTTCTCGCCGACCCGATCACCCCGGCCAGGACGCTCTTGGGAACAAGGGCGGCTCCAAACTCGCCGGCCAGACGCCGCTGCACGCGCCCATAACCGTTGAAGAACGGCGGCAGCGGCAGCTCAAACATGACGATCCGCCGCGACGTGCCTTGCAAGGCCTCCAGCAGACGGCGGAGATCGCGCTCAAAGTCGGAAGTGGAGGTCCCTCCCAGAAGATCGTTGCCCCCGATCTCGATGACGATGACCGCGGGCCCCGGCGGTACCTTCGCGGCCTGACCGATGGCGGTCGCGGCCGTGGCACCCGGTTCCGACAGATCGATGACCTCCACTTGGCTGCCCTCGGCCAGCATCTTCGGCCAGGTCTTCTCGCC
Source organism: uncultured Planctomycetales bacterium (assembly GCA_964586235.1). Lineage (GTDB taxonomy): Bacteria > Planctomycetota > Phycisphaerae > UBA1845 > PWPN01 > JAUCQB01. The sequence continues at coordinate 7,095 of CAZPIO010000002.1, read as the reverse complement.
CGAGCTCATCCCCGCGGTCAGAGAGTCGCCGATCACACAGAGCCGCGTCGCGGGGTCCGACCCGAGCGTCGGTATGCGCCGATGGGGAATCTCGATCGCCGCCGCCACGACACAGAACAGCAGCGACGAGACGAACAGCGCCGTCCGGGGCCCCCTCCTCAAGACCGGATCGGCCTGGTGGATCAGCCACGCCAGCGTCGTGACCAGCCACAGAAAGTAGAACCAGATCGGCACCGGTGTCGAGGAAAGCAGGATCAGCAGCGCCCCGCCCGCAAGCATGAGGCGAAAGGGCTTGGGACTCTGTCTTGGCCGCCGTCGGGCCAGCAGCACCAGGGCGAGGATCACGATCACGATCCCCGCGAAGTATGCCCGCCCGTTGGCGAAGAACAGAGCTATCTGCATCTTCAGCATTTCATACGGCCCGATCCCAGGAGACGCGTCGACGCATACTGTAATGACAACCCACCCCACGACACAAGACGGGCCGGGAGAAATAGTTGTCGCTGCCAGGACGGTTTGTTGTCCCGGCGGCCGGAAGCTCGCCGCTGCCTGGTGGTCGTACCAGCTTGGAGCCTGACAATATGGACGCCCGTGCCGATCCGCGCTACAATCCGGCCGGGCCGCCGATTCGAGACGAGCAGCGGGTCTTGCCGGCCCCGGCGGCCAGTACCCTTGTGTTTCCTTTGAGAGATCCTCATGCCAGAAAAGGTCATCATCATCGGATCCGGCCCGGCCGGCTGGACGGCAGCGATCTACGCCGCCAGGGCCAATCTTCAACCCCTGGTCTTTGCCGGAAGGCCCAAGCAGTCGCCGTCAATAATCCTGCCCGGCGGCCAACTCATGCTCACCACCGAAGTCGAGAACTACCCGGGCTTTCCCGAAGGAGTAACCGGTCCGAAGCTGATGTCCCTGATGGAGCGGCAGGCCGTCCGCTTCGGCGCCCGGATCCAGACCGACAACGGCCAGAATCCCGACGTTTCCAACCCCGACGACGGGCACTCATACTCCTACCATGACTGCGCAAAGGTCGACCTCTCGAGCCGGCCCTTCAAGGTCTTTGGCGAGGATGGCACCGTGACCGAAGCCCACAGCCTCATCATCGCCACCGGCGCAACCGCCAACTGGCTCGGTCTGCCCAACGAGCAGCGACTCGCCCGCAGCGGCGGCGGCGTCAGTGCCTGCGCAGTCTGCGACGGGGCGTTGCCCGTCTTCCGTGACAAGGTGCTCGCGGTCGTCGGCGGCGGCGACTCGGCGGTTGAGGAAGCGACTTACCTCACCAAGTTCGCATCGAAGGTGTGCATGATCCACCGCCGCGACCAGTTGCGGGCCAGCAAGATCATGCAGAAGCGGGCCCTTGATAACCCCAAGATAGAGATCCTGTGGAACAAGGTCCCCATCGACGTCCTGGGTGACAAGATGATCACCGCGGTCAGGCTCAAGGACACCCAAACGGACGAGACCAGTGATCTGCCCGTCGGCGGCCTGTTCCTGGCCATCGGGCACACGCCCGCCACCGCTTTTCTCGAGGGGCAACTCGAACTCGATGCGAAAGGCTACGTCAAGCTCAAGGACCCTTATCGCACGACAACCAGCATCGAGGGCGTCTTCGCCGCCGGCGACGTGGCCGACAGCGTCTACCGTCAGGCGGTTACCGCCGCCGGCATGGGCTGCAAGGCCGCCATTGACGCCGAACGCTGGCTCGCGGACCAGGGCGTGCACTGAAAACCCGCGACGCACGGCGGCCCCGCGCCGATTCCAGAAACACTGTCGTTCTGTAATCGCCCGCAGCCCGGCGGCGTGGTAGACTCCTGGCAGTCTCAGGACCCGGAGAGTAACCATGCCCGATGACAAGCAGCCCTCGCCGGTCTCTGAAAACAGGAAGAACGCCTGCTATCTCGGGATGGGAATGGCCGGGATCGGCCTCGTTCTCCTCTTCATTCCTCGGGATTGCGTGTGCCTTGATGAGCGGGCTGTCTGGCCCGCTGGAAATCGTCGCCCCGGCCTTCGCGATCGGGATCTTCGGGTTCACTCGAACATCTTGAGCTGATACCGCTCCAGCGCGAATTTGCCGATCTGCTGGTCAACCGGCATCGGATAGCTCCCGCTGAAACACGCGGTGCAGTAGTGCCGGCCGGGATGCTTGACGCAGCCCAGCATCCCTTCGAGCGAGAGGTAGTGGAGCGAATCGACTTCCAGGTAGTCGCGGATCTCGTCTACCGTGCGCTGGTTGGCGATCAGCTCCTTCTCCGTCGGGAAGTCGATCCCGAAATAACACGGGTGCCGAATGGGCGGGCTGGCAACCCGCAGGTGAATCTCCTTCGCTCCGGCCTTGCGAAGCGCCCCGATCTTGCCTCGCGTGGTCGTGCCCCGGACCACCGAGTCCTCCACCACCACCAGCCGCCGGCCCCGGACGTTCTCCTTGATCACGTTGAGCTTCATCCGCACCACCAGGTCACGCTGCACCTGCTCGGGCAGGATGAACGAGCGGCCGACATAGTGGTTGGTCGTGTACCCGCGCTCGTACGGGATGCCGCTCTCCCGGGCGTAGCCCATGGCCGCGCAGCGGGCGCAGTTAGGCACGGGCACGACTGCGTCCGCCTTGACCGGTGCCTCTCGGGCCAGTTGCGCGCCCATCGCCTGCCTGACCTTGTGAACGTTCTCGCCGAAGACGTTGCTGGCCGGGTCCGCGAAGTAAATCTGCTCAAAGATGCAGTACGCGGGCCGGAACGCGTCCTCGGGGCAGATCCGGGCGCTTTGCATGCCCTTGTCCGAGACGGTCACCACTTCGCCCGGCGCCACCTCGCGGATGAACTCGGCGTCGACGATGTCGAACGCGCACGTCTCACTGGCCGCCACGATGGCCCCGTTCTCGAGCCTGCCCAGCACCAGCGGCCGGAAGCCAAACGGGTCCCGGGCGGCCACCATCCTGTCCGGGAACAGGAACAGCAGCGAATAAGCCCCCTGCAGGTGCCCCAGCACGTGCGGCACCAGGTTGGGTCGGTCCATATGTGCCGGCCGGGCCAGAAGGTGCAGGATCACTTCCGTGTCGCTCGTCGTGTTGAAGATCGCCCCGTATTCCTCCAGCTCCTTGCGCAACAGCCCGGCGTTGATCAGGTTGCCGTTGTGCGCCACCGCCACCTGGCCCCGAGCGTAATTTACCAACAGCGGCTGGCAGTTGATGTTGTGACACGAGCCCGTCGTCGAATACCGGACGTGACCGATGGCGTGCGGATTCCGCAGATCATCCAGCAGACGCTTGTTGTGGAAAACAGTCGTTGCCAGCCCCAGGTCGGCGTGGCGGAGAATCGGACCGCCGTTCCCCGTGCTGCAGATGCCCGCCGCCTCCTGCCCCCGGTGCTGCTGCGCGTAGAGGCCGAGGTAGGTCAACAGCGCGGCGTCCGGGTGACCGTAAACTCCAAACAGGCCACAGTGGTGTTTCAATGATGGGGATGACACGCCGAGTGCGGTTCCTTATCTGGTCGTTCAGCGTTAAAAGAACAGAGTATTGCATCGCGGTGGACAAGTCAAGTCGCGGGCGGTCCAATGGTTGCGGGGCAGAGCGCTCCATGCCGCCGTGTGCGTTTGTCGCGCGCCTGTCCGCATCGCGGTGCATCGTAACCGCGGTTTGACCGACCTTGCCCGCGTTGACCGCGAAGCCGGAACTCTTGCGAGGTCGCAATGTCGAGGCGCAGACGGGCAGCCTGGACGTGCCATCGGGGGACCCTTCGGAAAGCCATGAACCGATGTTTACCAAACCGATAGTCAGTATAAGCAGCCTTAATATGGATCCTGGGTTCACCTCGTCCTCGGCCCCCCAGGCCGCTCAGGCTGCCTGCGGCGGAGACTCGTCGGTCGTCGGGGCTTGCCGAGTTGCCCGGCGTGCCGTGGCGTCCGCCCGCCTCGGGTTGCCGACGATGATGATCGGCCGTGTAAGCGACAACGACCTCGGCCGTCATCTGACCGCCGGCCTGAGGGCAGAGGGCGTCGACTGCGCACACCTGACGGCCGTCCCAGAGAGTGAGCTTGAACTGACACCCGAGGCCGTCTCCTCGGCCGAGGATCTGATTCAACGGGCGGCGGTCTGCCTGTTGCATGCCCAGACGCCCACCGTAACCCTGGAACGGACCGTCGGCGTCTGCGCTGCAAATGGCGTTGAGACCATCCTCATCTCCGAGGCATCCGGCGCGGGTGTCCTGCCGGCCTCGCTCTTTCGAGCTGACGTGCTCTGCTGCGATGCGGCTGTGGCCGATCAGCTCACAGGACTTTCGACGGCCAAGAGCCCTCGGGCGATTGCGGCCGCCCTGACCAAGCGAGGCTGTCGCTCGGTCGTCCTCCGGCTTGCCGAGCGCGGCGCTTACGTTTTCTCGCCCGACGGCGAGCTTGCAGTCCCCGGCTTTGCCGTCCGACCGGTCAATACCACCGCCGCCGCTGACGCCTTCATCGCCGCCTTGGCGGCAGGTCGCGCGTGGGGTTGGAGTCTCCGCGAGGCAATTCGCTTTGCCAACGCCGCCGGAAGCCTGGCCTCCACGCGAGAGGGCCCTCTCTCAGCGATGCCTGCCCGTGCCGAGGTCGAAGCCCTTTTGGTGAGCCAACTCTGACGGAACCAGCAGAGAAAGGCGAGATTCTCGGACCTGCCCGGCCGTCCGCTCCGCCCGCCGGACTCGGCCCGTGCGGTTTGCGCGTTTGGCAACAGATTTGCCGAATTTGCGAAACCTGACGTCTGTAACGGCCGAAGTATCTGCTGAGGGCCGCCCCGGCCTCCGCTCGAGCGGGGATCGAATCATGAACAAGCCCAAGGATGTGCTCACCACCGGCGAGGTCGCCAGGATCTGCAACGTCGCTCCGCGCACCGTCTCCAAGTGGTTCGACACCGGCCAGCTTCGGGGTTATCGCATACCCGGCAGCAAGGATCGCCGCATCCCGCTGCCGCAGCTCATCCGCTTCATGAAAGCGCACGGTATTCCTCTGAATCAACTCGATACCGGCCGAACGCGCGTGCTCATCGCGGACGACGATGCCGAACTTGCCCGTCTGCTCGAACAGACCCTCGAAGAACGGTTCGACTACGAAGCGGCCTGGGCGTCGTCGGCGTTCGAGGCCGGGGCGATGATGGAGCAGTTCAAGCCGGCCTTTGTCCTGGTGGACATCGACATGCCCGGCATCGAGGGCCGGGCGCTGTCCCGTTTCATCACCGCCCACGGCGAGCTCCAGGGCACCCAGGTGATTGCCACCGGCGCTTCCATCACCGAATCCGACCGCCAGAGCCTCCTCCATCAGGGCTTCCACAACACCCTCGCCAAACCGTTCACCGTCCACCAGTTCGCCGCCCTGATCGAAGAATCCCTGGCTGCTTTGGCTTAACCAACGGTTCTAAACTCTTGGCACAGCATAGGAAAGGCGATTCTCCTCGGAGACCTGCCAGGGGCCCCGAGGAATCGCCGTTGGGCAGGCGGGCAGCCTTGACCCGTCTGGGAGTGCCCGGCGGAGCCCGGGACAGACGGCTCTGGCGACCGGGCCCGCGGGACAGGAATTAAGGAAAAACCGATCATCGACTAAGAATAACTTGCATTTCGCAGCGGCCCGGTTAGGCTATTTACTGAGCTTCTTTCCGTGTGTTTGACCGGGCGGGTCAATCACGTCACGTTGCACCGGATCAGAGGAGAGAGAGGAAGGAGGCACGCATGCGAAGAAGCGATGTGTGCGGTCTGGTCGGGGCCATGATTCTGATCTCCACCGGAGGGGCAAGCGCCGCTGTTCTGGTCAGCCAGAACTTCGACTCCATAGGCCCCGGCGGCACCGCGCCGCCGGCCGGGTGGACCATCGGGCATCTCAACCCGGTGACCAACCGCGTCGCGAGCGACGCGCTCGGCGCGCACTCGATGGTCTCCGAGGCCCTGATTGTGGACAACGGCAGCAAAACCGGTGCCACAAACGGGGAAAGCTACAACTATGGGACCACCGGTGCCGCGGACCGGGCGCTTGGCAACATTCCCCGGACCCCCAATGGCGATCACGTCATCCAAGTGGCGGTCACCAACAACCTCGGCTACGCCCTGACCAGTATTAATCTGAGCTACGCGGGCGAGCAGTGGCATTTGGGTGAGTCAAAGGCTGGTGGGGCTTCCACGAAACCGGAGAAACTGCGGGTCTATTACAGCGTCTCTCCGACGAGCGGCTTTGCCAGGATGACCTCCAGCATCTTCGATTTCATTGTGCCGCAGGATCTTCCGGGCCAGCCCCAGGCAGCACTGGACGGCAACGCCGCGGCCAATCGTGTCCTGATCAGCGGTTCCTACGCTCCGGCCGCGCCGATCGCTCCCGGTGCCACCTTCTACATCCGCTGGCACGATTACAACGAGGACCAGACGTTGGATCACGGCCTGGCGATCGATGACGTCGTGATTGAAGGCGTGCCCGAGCCGAGCGCGATCGTCCTGCTGGCCCTTGGTGGTTTGGCCCTGCGTCGGCGTCGCTGATGCTCGGCGACCAGTGGTTCCGTGCAGCACCTGGGCTGGACGGGTCGCCCAAGGGCCGCGCAATCGCGTTTGAGGGCTTTTCGGCATGGCCAGTGTCGCCGTGCTGTGTTCTGGACACCTACTGTGAGAGGAGGAAGGCAATGGCACGCAGTCTACTGATAGCAGCCGTCGTTTGTTTGACGGCGACGGGGATGGCCAGCGCGGTTGAGCCTTGGGTAGCTGCTGACAACTTCGAATCGTATACCCCCGGTAGCGATTTGAGTGGACAGGGTGGTTGGACAGATACCGGCGGCGGCACCGCCTACAAGATCGTGCCTGCTCCGGGTGGCGTCGGTGGTACACAGGGCATAACCACCGGCAGTAACTCCACACAGATCAACTGGACCAGCCATCCCTGGAATTGGGCAGATTTGTCGGTGAACGACCGGGTGATCGCGAGAATGGATTTCCAGGCCAATGGCAGCGGGCAATTCGACGATGACCGCGTCGGCTGGGTTGTCGCGAGTAACCAGACCAGCAGCAGTTACCATTTCGGCACTCAGCTCGACATGCCAGACGGCGGGCTAGCCCAAGTTGAACACTTTCGAGGCAAGAATGGCCTTGGCGATAGCGCCAGGGC
>CAZPIO010000001.1:0-160929 GCA_964586235.1 uncultured Planctomycetales bacterium | reverse complement strand
CCCTGTCAGAAGACATGGCGGCGCCCCGGCAAGCCGGGGCTTGGCCATGCCACCCTTGTTGGGGTGCGCCCCCCGGCCACGGGGAGGCGGTCTGTCTGAGTTGATAAGCCGGCACCGGGCACGCTATGATGCGGGGTTCCATGGCGGATACGGAAGGTTTCATTTTCGGATTTCCTCGGCTGCGGCTCGGGTCGCTGGTGGTGCTGACGCTTGTGGCGGGCACGCTCTCGGCTCGGGCCTGGATCCTGCCCGTCGAGAGCGAGGCCCGCAAGGAGAAAGCGGCGGAATCGGCGCGCCATGACCCGGCGACGCCCGACAAGTCCGAGAAGGACAACGAGAAGGTCATCCGGATCTCGCCGCAGGCCGACGTATGGCACGGAGTCTCCGAGCGTCCGCTGGTGGAGCGGCCGGTGGTCGTTCCGCAACGGCCCTCGGCCGACCTGACGGCCCGCCCCGAATGTCGGCCCCCCCTGTCGGTATCCCACCTTCGACTGGCGCCACCGGCGGACTGCCGCCCGGGCGAACGTCACCGGCTCATCTGCCGTTTCGCACACGCGCCGCCCATCGACGCTTGAATCCCGTCTTGCCGACTGTTGACAGTCGGAATGCGTTCACCCGACATCGTCGTCACTCGGCGCTGACGAGCAACTGTCGGGCTCATTGCTGAAACATAGCGCTGGTGGATAAACGCCTGTCAAATGCATCCCAAAGTGGATGCCTAAAGAGATTTCAAGGAAAGCATCATGGGTGAAAAGAACCTTTGGTCAAAAGTCGGATTGATCGTTTTGATCGCGGGTATGTCGCTGTGGCAAACGTACCCGTTCACGAGCGAGCAGCTCAAGCCGGGCATCGACCTGGGCGGCGGCCACAACCTGCTGTTTGAGATCGACGACAGCACGGACAAGCGTCCTGACCTTGCCGAGCGGGTGATGGGTGTGCTGAAGAACCGCATCGATCCGCAGGGCAACCGCAACCTGGTGTGGCGGCCGGTCGGTCGCAACCGCCTGGAGATCCAGATCCCGCGGGCCCCCGAGAGCCAGCGGCTCAACCGGCAGAACTACGAGGAGAAGCGGACGCAGTTAGCGGCGACCTACATCACCGAGGCGGAGACCCGGCAGGCGTTGTCCCTGCCGGCGACCGAGCGGGATGCCGCGATCGGCCGGATGGTCGGCATGGTGAAGGCCAGGCGTACCATGTTCGACGATCTGGTCCAGGCGGACCAGAGATACAGGGAGTTGACGCAGCGCTTCGAGAAGGAAGGCGCCGCGACCCGTCCGGCCGCCACCCTCCCGGCGGCCGTCGAATCGTCGCCCCCGCTTCCGGAGCTCAAGTGGGACGACACCAACCTCCCCCTGCCGCAACGCGTCGACAACGCGTTCAAGAAGCGCAACGAGCTGATCGCCCAACTGCTGACCACGAATCTCGATGTCCGGGTGCTCGAGGACTTCCTGGCTCTGGGCAAGAAGAATCGTACAAGGATCGAAGGCATCGAGCAGCTCAAGAGCAGCCACCCCGACCTCCGCAAGCCGATTGAGGAGATGGTCCAGGCGTACGACGTTTCGGCCCGGTACAAGGGTGCGCTTGACGACCCCGCCGATCTGATGCGTCTGCTGCGAGGCGCGGGCGTGCTCGAGTTCCGCATTCTGGCCACGCGTTCGGCGAGCAATCCCAGCATCCTCGACGCAAAGGCTCCGGAGCTCCAGCTCGAAGTCGAGCCGTTCATCACCAATCTCAAGCGATTCGGCCCCCGGGTGCAGACCGGCGACAAGTACATGTGGATCAAGATCTCCAAGTACGACCCGAAGGACTGGCCGTCGGGCCACTACATCATCGAGGAATACGCCGGTAACAAATATGTGCTTTCGCACGCGACGCCGGAAATGGGCCTCCTCAGGAACACGGGTTGGACGCTGGCCGGGGCCTTCCAGGGGCACGACCGGCTCGGTCGGCTGGCCATCGACTTCCGCCTGGCCGGGAACGGACCGCAGAAGTTCGGCGAACTGACCGGGAATAACATCAACCGGCCGCTGTGCATCGTCCTGGACGACGAGGCCATTTCCTCGGCGAACATCAACGACACGATCTATGACAGCGGGCAGATCACCGGCCGATTCACGCCCGAGCACGTGGATTACATCGTACGGACGCTCGAGGCGGGTTCGCTGCCGGCCAAGCTCAAGGATGTTCCGCTGCAGCAGAACAGCGTCGGTCCGTCGCTGGGTGAGACGAACCGCCGGATGGGCTTCCAGGCATCCGTCGTGGCCTTCGTCTGCGTGGCCGTGTTCATGGTCGTCTACTACATGTTTAACGGCGCTATCGCCGACGTCGCCCTGCTGTTGAACATGGTTATCACACTGGGAATCATGTCGTTCCTCCAGGCGACGTTCACCCTGCCCGGTATCGCCGGCCTGGTGTTGACGCTGGGCATGGCGGTGGACGCCAACGTGCTGATCTACGAGCGCATGCGCGAGGAACTCCAGCGGGGCATCTCGGTCAGGATGGCCGCCAAGCTGGGGTACGAGAAGGCCTTCAGCGCGATTCTCGACTCGAACGTGACCACGATCATCACGGCGGCGATCCTGGCGGTCATCGGCAGCGAGGAGATCAGGGGTTTCGGTCTGACCCTGGGCATCGGTCTGGCCACGAGCATGTTTACGGCGTTGTTCGTGACCCGCCAGTACTTCCACATCATGGTGCCCAACACGCTGAACAGCCAGGAGACCCGCAGGGCCTGGCTTGGGGGGGTGATCGTGGCCCTGGCCGGCGGGCTGCTGATGGGCTGCGGCTATCTATTCCACAGGTCGGACCTGGGCGATTCGAGCTTCTGGGGAGGCGGCGTCTTTCTGGGCTGGCTCGGCGGGACCGCGCTGGCTCTGCTGGCCTCCATGTGGCTCTTCAGGTGGTTGTACGGCGTGTCCGGGTGCCGGGCGAGGAATACGCTGCCGATGTTCAAGCTGATGAGCGCCCCGAACATCGACTGGATGAGCAAGTACAAGATCTTCTGGATCGGATCGGCGGTTTTCATCTGCGTCGGCCTGCTGGGTATGTTCCAGATCCATCCCTCGGACTTCATGGATATCGAGTTCATCGGCGGCACGAGCGTTCAGCTCGAAGTGAAAGCCGACAAGCAGAAGGAGATGAATGACGAGAAGATCCTGTCGTTCGTCTCGGACGGCGCGGGCGACAAGGCCCCCGCGACGGCGGTGGGCTGGCTGAAGCACGCCGCAGACATCATCGAAGGCGTGACCGTGACGGAAGCGGGTGAGCATCGTTTCCGGGTGACCACCGGTGAGAAACTGAGCGATTCCCAGTTGGAGGCTCTGCTCACCCCGACGCTGGAGGACGAACTCGTCCGCAACGGCATCACGCAGGCGGAGGACGGCAATGGCGTCATCGTCGAGGTGCGGGTCCCGATGAAGACCAGGGAGGACGAGGAAGCCCGGCCGCCGCTCGACCTGGCCGCCGTCCAGGCCAGGGTCAAGCAGGCCGCGGTCTATGCGCGCGGGGCCGCCGAAACGCTGCGGTCCGCCCGCGCACAGACCATCGAGTTCACGGGCGCCGCGGAGGGCCAGGAGGCATACGAGATCACCACCACCGAGCCCGCTAAGACGCTCGTGGCCGAAGCGTTGTTGGCCTCGATGGGCGACATCCTCGAGGTCACCCCGTCGGTCGACGCGCAGCTCGAGACCAGCGCCGAGGCCCCCGACGGGATCTACCCGATCAAGCGGGAGGTCAAGACGCCCGAAGGGGCCACCCGGGAGACCGTGGTGCTGTCGGACATCATCGGCGACAGTTCGCAGGCTCCGCTGGTCCAGCGGAACGTCAGGCCGGGCGCCGACATGGTTGATTTCCACGGCGGCCTGGTGATGGTTTTTAACGGCCTGAACCCGGCCCAAACGCCGGAGCAGGTGGAACAGCGGATCCGGCGACTGCGGCTCCAGCCCGGGTTTGAGGAATACGGGTCGCGCGAGGCCAAGGCCATCGGGCTGACGGCCGTGGGCGGCGGAGCCCCCGCTTCCGCACAGACCCCCTGCACCCGCGTGGCCGTGATGGTCAAGGACCCGGTTCTGAGCTACATCGACAGCGCGGATAACAGCGCGTGGCTGGGTGACGTTGCCGCAAAGGAGGTCAACCTGGCAAAGGAGGCCTTCCGGACCAGTCAGTCACTGCAGCGGGTGACGCAGTTTGACGCACAGGTCGCCAAGGAGGCGGCGATCAAGGCGGTCATCGCGGTCGTGCTGTCGCTGGTGGCGATCGCGGCCTACCTCTGGGTGCGGTTCGGCTCGCTGACCTTCGGTCTGGCGGGCATCATCGCCCTGTATCACGACGTGGCCGTGGCCATGGCGGGCCTCTTCCTGGCGCACTACATCTGGGACACGCCGATCGGCAGAGCCCTGATGCTCCGCGACTTCCGCATCGACCTGAACATCATCGCGGCGATGCTGACAATCGTCGGCTTCTCGATCAACGACACGATCGTCATCTTCGACCGCATCCGCGAGAATCGCGGGCGGCTGGCGACGGTCTCGGCGAGGCTGATCAACGACTCGCTCAACCAGACGCTGTCGCGGACCATCCTCACCACGCTGACCGTGCTGATCACGCTGTTCGTGATGTACGTGTTCGGCGGCGAGGGCATTCACGGCTTTGCCTTCGCGATGCTGATCGGGTCGCTCAGCGGCACGTACAGCACGCTGGCGATCGCCACGCCGCTGACGCACCATCCGCGAATCCTCTGGGTGGTGACGGTGGTGGTCGGCGGGCTGACCCTGGCCGGCCTGGCGTGGATGATCCCGGTCAAGTGGGTTGCCGTGTCCGTGGCGGTGATCATTCTGGCGCTGTCGGTGGCGGCCCTGGTCGGCTTGTTCATCAACTACGCAAGGCAGGACCACACCCGGCAGGTGTCGGCGGCCTGATCCCGGCGGATGGGTTGATCGTTCACGGGCCTCGGCTCGCAGGCATTCGCTGCGAGCCGGGGCCTGCTGCGTATCACGTCCCCTCCATCACCGTGAAGTATACATCGACGGCGTAGTCGAGGGTCTCCTCGTCGAGGTGAACGGGGATCTTGTTGTATTCGCAGTAGTTTTTCGAGAGCATCACCAAGTCTCGCGGCTGGCAGCAGCGGAACGGGCGTCCGACCTCGGTGTAGTGCTTCTGGATCAGCTTGGTGACCAGGGCATCGTCGTACGACATGCCGACGGCGTCGGTCATCATGCGCATGAGGGTGCGGTATTCCTCTTCGCTGGGGTTACCCACGCGTACCTTGTAGGGGATACGTCGCAGGAACGCGTCATCCACGAGGTCCTTCGGCTCGAGGTTGGTCGAGAAGATGAGGAGCTGGTCGAAGGGCACCTGGATCTTGACACCGTTGGCCAGGGCCAGGAAGTCGAATCGCTTTTCCAGGGGCACGATCCAGCGGTTGAGGAGTTCGAAGGGGTTCATCCGCTGCCGGCCGAAGTCGTCGATCACCAGCGTGCCGCAGTTGCTCTTGAGCTGCATGGAGGCTTCGCTGACGCGGGTGGTCGGGTTCCAACGGATTTCGAGCTGGTCCATGGTCAACTCGCCGCCGACGATGACGGTCGGCCGCTTGATCCTCACCCAACGCTCATCGACCGGCGCGCTCTTGAACAGCGTCGCCTTTGGCGTCGGCACTCTATCGTGTATTTCCGGGTCGAAGAGCCTGACGATGAAGCCGTCGACGTGGATCGCGTACGGGATCAGGATCTCGGTGCCGAAGCAGTAGGTGATCCGCTCGGCGATGCTGGTCTTGCCGTTGCCGGGCGGGCCGTACAGGAACAGGCCGCGGCCCGAATTGATCGCCGGACCGAGCGTCGAGAACATCTTCTCGTTGATCAGCAGGTCAGAGAACGCCGTGCGAAGCTGTTCGGGTCCGGGTTTCTCGTGGGTGATCGACTGGACCTTGACCGCCTCGCAGTACTGGCTCAGCGGCACCGGGGCAGCGCCGAAGTACATGCTCTCTTCCATGAAACTCCGTGCACGTTCGCGGCCGGCTTCGCTGAGCGTGTAGGTGAAGTCGCCCATGTTGGCGTTTCCGACATAGCCCAGAAGCTGCTGTTTCTTCAGATCGGTCAGGCGCTCGACCACCAGCGGATGGGGCAGAGCCAGCGTCGAGGCGATCTTGGCCCCCGCCGCAGAACCGACGTTCAACAGGTATTTGAAGACCAGGGCATCGACCATCTCGTTGGTCAGGCCGGCCTCCTCCAACGTCTGCGGAGGGCTGGGCTGATAGATGTTCGTGATCTGGTTGGCGGCGGTCTGCTCCGGTGGCTCCATCACGGCGCTGTTGGGCGACATCCTTACCTCCTTGGGGTCGATAAAAACGATGCTGCGGCGGCCTCCGCGCAGAACGACTGCACGGATCTGGGCACATACCGGTCATCGGTGATCGGCAGCGGTCGCTTGAGGTGGCCGGCGAGCCCGATAACCGACGCGCGGCAGATAGCCGCGGAGGTGGTATAGTGTTCGTCCGTCCGTCGCCACGGCGATGCGGCCTGGCAGGCACGGGAGATGTCTCGAGGAAGACACGACATGGTTGAGTCACAAGCGCGTTGCCGATTCTCAATTCTTCATCCGGCACTGGCGCTGTTGTGTGCGGTCGCTATTTCTCTGGCCCGCGTTCACAGTGCGTGTGCCACCGGGGACATTCCCGTCGGCGGGATCGAATTGAGAATCCAGCCGCCGCTGCCGATCTGGCCCTCGGACTACGAGACCATCACCGAACGCAGCCCCGCTTTTCGCATCAACGGTCGATTCCCGGCCACGAGATACCGCGTCGAACTCGCTCGCGACGCCGACTTCAGCAGGCCGCTGACCATGATTGAGTTCAGGGTGGCCGACACCTCCGGCATCACCCCAGTGGTGCTGGTCCCGCTCGCGGGCGAACCGTTGCCTGACGGTCAATACTACTGGCGTGCTTTCTGCGGCGACGACAGCGGCTTTACGACGCCCGCGGCCAACTACCGGACCTTCTTCATTTCGGACAAGGACGCTGATGCAGTCGTTTCGCCAGCCGGTCTGAGTCATCCTTACCTGTTGCTCAGCCCTTCGGAGGTGCAGTCGGTACGCGACAAGATCGCCGGGTCCGATCATTTTCGGCGCGGCTGGCAGTATCAGCTCAACGCCGCGTACAGTGCCCTGGAACTGGAGCCGGTGACCGAATCCTACGCCAAAGGCGGCGTAGGCCAGCACGGCAACTACAGCACCTGTGCCGGCTGGTATCACCGGCATCTCGAAAACGTCGCCTTCGTGGCCGTGATCACCGGCGACGAGCGTCTCGTCCGCAAGGGCGTCGAGATGCTCATGACGGCCTGCGTGTATGAACGCTGGCTGGGGCCGCTCTTTGACAACCCGAAGCACTTCGATCCTCCGTGGCGATCGGCCCTGGAGACCGCGATGATGACCGAGGCCGTCGCCGTCGGCTACGACCTGCTCTATCCGCACCTGACCGATACCCAGCGTGAGACGGTTCGCCACGCCCTGGCCGAAAAGGGTATCCGCATGCTGGTACACGACTGGGCCGATCCGGTCGGCTCGTCACAGATCCCGCGCCACCAGGTGCCCACTGGCAACTGGGTCATGGTCTGCTCGGCTTCCGCCGGCCTGGGGGCTTTGGCCATTCTCGACGAGCACCCCGAGGCCCCGCAGTGGGCTCGCCTGGTCCGCAACCGGGTCCGTGCCTGGCTGCACGACCGCGGCGGGGATTGGTACGTCGACAACCCCTGGCCGGTGAATCGTCCGAAGCCTATCCCGGTCATTGGACCCTCCGAGCCCAACTTCGGGCGCGACGGCGGCTACAAGGAGAGCATCGGCTACATGAACTACGGCACGCGTTACGTGTGCGACTTCGCCAATTCGCTGCGGCGGGTCACCGGCGAGAACCTGTTCACCCACGTGCCGGAGAACCTGCTCGATCACATGGCCTGGAGCATCATGGCCTGGCAGGAGAATGGGGCCATCAAGTCCGCCCTGATCGACTTCGGCGACGAAGGCGGGACCACTGCCTGGTACGGCGACCTGCTGGCCTGCCTGATGAGGAATCGCGGCGACGGCTTGGCGGCCTGGCTCTATCGCCGCATTTGCCCGGTGCCCAGCACGCCGCGCATGCTGCTCTGGAGCGACGAGACGCTGACCGAGAAAGCACCACTGGGCGACGGCTCGATGCGCATCTTCCGGGATATCGGCCAGGTGATCATGAGACAAGGCTGGGGCCCCGGCGACCCCATGGCCGCCATCAAGTTCCATCAGAACCGCGGGCATCATGACATCGGCACGTTCTACCTCTTCGGGGCGGGCGGGCCGACGATCATCGACTCTGGTTCAACCAACTACAACAGTCCCATCTACGGGAAGCACCTGGCCTGGACCGCCGCGCACAACGTGGTCATGGTTGACAACGAAAACCAGACCCGCGCCGACGGGCAGATGCTCGGAGCTGTCGGTGCGGGACTGATCAGCGGCGTCTCCGGTCAACTCAAGGCCGCCTATCCCGACAAACTGGAATCCTGGACCCGCGACGTGGTGATGCTGCCTGATGCAGTTGTTGTTCACGACAATCTCGTCGCCAAAGGGCAACGCCGCTTTGACCTCGTGCTGCATCCCGAGAACCCGTTCGAACTGACTGGACGGGACGAGTTGACCATTGGTCGTGGTCCGTCCAGCGTGAGAATCCAGGTGGCGGGGGGTGCGGATCTGAAGGCCGTGATCCAGGACGGCTACCACCGCACGCTGCCCCGCAAATACGTGCGGTTCAACGCCGGTGCACCCGTTGAGCAAGCCATGCTCGTCATGGTGTGCCGATGGCCGGCCAGGTTGGCAAAGACTCATCAGGCCACCCAAGGGTCTGCGGCACCATCACAGAGCCCGCAGACGCGCCAGACCAGTTCCCCCAGACCCGGCGCGCAGCCGGTCCTCAATCCGCGTACCGGTTGGAGACTGCCGCCACCCCGCGAACGGTCGGGTTTCGCGGTTGTCGCCGACAGCATGCCGGCCCTGGAGGACAACCTCGCGGCCAGGTCCGATGCTCGCTTGGCGGCTGTCTCGAAGTGCGAAGGTGCAGACGGATCGTTGTGTGCAGTCATGCTCGCGGGGATGAGGTTGTCTGTGGATGCTCGCGAACTGATTCGCACCAGTCAGCCCGTCGACATGGCGATTGAACTTGGAGCCAGGCCGTGCGCCCAGGTATCAACCCCGTCGCCCGTGCGTCTGACGGTGGGTCTGCGTGAACCGGTCGATGACGTCTACGCCGAAGGTGCCCCGATCAAGGCGAGCCGGGACGGTCACACCGTGTCCTTTGCTGTGCCCGCCGGTCAGACTCGGTTGACGTTCGGTTCGCCTGAGGTTCGCCATGCGAATCCGGGCTCGGATTTGATCCCGGTGGCAGCCTCCAATGCACAGGTCTTCCAGGACAACGTTCGCACCCGGGCGAGCAGCTCCTGGACCGACGGCGTGGACGCTCTCGACGGCGACATCAACACCGGTTGGGTCTCGCTGCCCGGTTTGCCCATGCCGCAGTGGTTGGAGGTTCGCTTGCCGAACTCGGCCAGCATGACGCGGATGGAAATCCGCACCGGCCTGCCTGCGGCCGGGCGCCTGGAGGCATGGGACGGCGCTGCCAACGACTGGAAGCTACTCGACCGATTCGAGACCGCGTCCGACCGGCCGTCGGCGACTATCTCCTTCGACCGCGTCAAGGCCAACCGGCTTCGGGCGGTCATCGAGCGGATCGATCCGGCGAACCAGTCGGCCACGATCAACGAATGGCGATGGATGGGCTCGCCCTCGGGGGATTGATCCCCAATGAGGGTGAATAGCCTGACCCTTGCGCAGGGCGCGGCCCAGGGCGCTTGCCCGAATCGCGGCCTTGCCGTACTATGCTCTTCTGCCTGTGGACTTTCGGACCGCCCTGAGGCAGACATGAACCGGCCCGGCGGGCGAGCAGGACCGGTTTCCCATCGCTGTGCCAGCCGTGCGAGACGTCGGTCTGGCGTGATTCCGGGACCCCAACAGGTTCATCAGGCAAGAGAAAGGTCGATTCCGGCCGCGGGAGTCTGCGCGCTTGTGACGCCCCGGCCGGATAAGTGGCGACGGCCCGGCAGGTCAGGCCGGACGGGCAGCCGCGCGAGAAGAGAACGACCGGCCAGGGACAAGGAGAACGGTTCGTCAGACAATCTGAACGAGGTGAGGCGATGACTAATCATGCGAAACTGAATGCTTGGGTCCAGGAAATGGCCGCCATGTGCCAGCCGGACAAGATCGTGTGGATCGACGGCAGCGATGCTCAGCGCGAGCAGCTCACGGCCGAGGCCGTGGCCAGCGGAGAGCTGGTCAAGCTCAACCAGAAGAAGTACCCCGGATGCTACTTCCATCGCACGGCCAAGAACGATGTTGCCCGCACCGAACACCTGACGTACCTCTGCACGCCCAGGCAGGAGGACACCGGCCCCACCAACAACTGGATGAGCCCCGAGGAGGGTTATCGCCGCGCCGGCGAGATCTTCAAGGGCTCGATGAAGGGCCGGACCATGTACGTCATCCCGTTCTCACTCGGGCCGGTCGGATCGGTGTTTTCCAAGTACGGCGTGGAGCTCACCGACAGCATCTACGTGGTCCTCAACATGCTGATCATGGTCCGCTGCGGCCAGGCCGTTCTGGACAAGCTGGGCACGGACGGCGAATTCACCAAGTGCCTTCACGGCAAGGCCGACCTGGACGAGAAGCGCCGGCTGATCCTGCACTTCCCGCAGGACAACACCATCTGGAGCGTCGGGTCGGGTTACGGGGGCAACGTCCTGCTGAGCAAGAAGTGCATGGCTTTGCGGCTGGCGAGCTGCGCCGCCCGGAAGGAGGGCTGGCTGGCCGAGCACATGCTGATCCTGGGCATCGAGGACCCGCAGGGCCGCATCGATTACATCGCTGCCGCCTTTCCGAGTGCCTGCGGCAAGACGAATCTCGCCATGCTCATCCCCCCTGAGTCCATGACCCGCAAGGGCTACCGTGTCTGGACCGTGGGCGACGACATCGCCTGGATGCGTATCGATACCGACGGGGCTCTGTGGGGCATCAATCCCGAGACGGGCATGTTCGGCGTGGCTCCCGGAACCAACACCAAGACCAATCCGAATGCCATGGCCACCGTCCGCCGAAACACCATCTTCACCAACGTGCTGCTGACTGAGAACAAGACCGTGTGGTGGGAGGATGGCGACGGCAATCCACCGGTCAAGGGCACTGACTGGAAGGGTGATCCCTGGACCCCCGAGATGCGCGATGCCGACGGCAAGCCGGTCCCGGCGGCGCACCCCAATGCCCGCTTCACTGCACCGCTGGCGCAGTGCCCGTCGCACACCTACCGCATGGAGCACCACCACGGCGTGCCCATCGCGGCCATCATTTTCGGGGGGCGACGGGCGCGGCTGGCGCCGCTGGTGTACCAGTCTTACAGTTGGCAGCACGGCGTGTTCATCGGGGCGACGATGGCGTCGGAACGGACGGCCGCCCAGTACGGCAAGCTCGGGGAGGTCCGGCGGGACCCGATGGCCATGCTTCCGTTCTGCGGTTACAACATGGCCGAGTACTTCATGCAGTGGCTGCAGATGGGCCAACAGATGACCCGGCCGCCCAAGATCTTCCACGTGAACTGGTTCCGGCAGGACGTGGACGGCCAGTACCTCTGGCCCGGCTACGGAGAGAACCTCCGTGTTTTGGAGTGGATTCTGGCCCGGTGCCGGGGAGAGGCCGAGGCGACTGCCACGCCGATCGGCTACGTCCCCACGAAAGACTCTATCGACCTGGCCGGCCTGAACCTGACGGAAGAGGTCCTGCTGGAGCTGCTGACCGTCGACCGCGAGGCATGGCTCAGGGAGACGGCGGATATCGCCGAGTTCTTCAACAAGTTCAACGATCGGCTGCCGCATGCGCTGCGCGACGAGCTGGATAGCCTGAAACGCCGGCTGATGACCTGACCACGCCGGCTGGGCGGCATGCTCGCCGCATGCCACTGGAAATGGGCTGGCACCGGCCGGCCACGATGCCGTCGCGTAAAAGAAACGACGCCGCCCCTGAAGCGAACAGGAGCGTCGTCGTTTCTCTTTTTACACCGGCACAGCGTGGCCGGCGAATGCGATCGGTCTACTTCTTCTCGCCGGACAGCGGGCAGCCCGAGCCCTCGCCCGCGGCCTTGTGACAGCCTGATCCCTCGGCGGCGGCCTTCGGGCAGCTCGAGCCCCCGCCCGCGTTCTTCGGAGCGCTGGCCTCTTCAAGAGGGCATTTGGCGGCCGCGCCGCAACATGGCTCGTTCTTCGCGCTTCCCTTGTCAGTCGCCGCACAGCCGGCGAAGGCGACCATCATGATCCCGGCCATACACCAACGAATTACTCGGCTCATTAACGTTCTCCACGTATACATCTACTATTTGACACTCTGCGGGCCGGCCCACGCCGCCCCTTGCCATCGCGACATTGTAGCCGACACCGGTCGATTTGCGTAGATTCTTTTGCGACATTTGTGTCGCACCACGACCATACCCGACTGTACGACGGTAACGGCTGCCTTATTGGGCCTCTATCGGATACTGGGGTGCGGTGGTGACCCGGATCTGCGACACTGATGATTGAGACCGGCAGCTCGCATGGGGTTCGTAAGGCGGAGGTAGCGTAATCTCGTTCGCGGGGTCGCCAAGATAAATGCCGATGGGCTTCATTCCGTCCGGACGTAACGCGGCTCTTGGATCCCGATAACTTGGACCGTAAAGACATCTCCCCGAACCGATGCGCCGGTGTTCATGATGAGGTTTTTTACCTCGTGGGTCTGATTCTTGCTCACTCTGACGAGATAAGACTTACCCGTTACCTGGTCTCGCCAAGCCGGCGGGTTAGAGCCAACGGATCGGTCGAGCATCGTCCATTTCACGGGGACCTCGGCTGTACCATCTTCTCCAGTCGTAGCGGAAAACCACGGATACGTTGGTCGCTGGGCTTCTGCTAGCTGCTGCGTGGGGGGTATGTTCCCACCGTAATCGAACTTCAGTGAAACATCAGCATTCTTCACAACGTTGCCCGCGTCCAAGGCAGTCACGCGAAGGAGGACGGGCTGCATTGTCGTTCTCACCGGATCACAGCCGGCCGACAGGGCACTGACGCAACAGAACGCGACTAGCCTGGGCATGACCGAAAAGCCCATATAGTTCCTTATGCACCGCATGCTCGACACTCCGCGAAAGACGCATCGCGACAATCGTCTGACTGCCTTAACGTCTCGGGACTCTGCCTGTGACGCCTTTTCTCTTCCCAATGTCAAAGATCTAGTTTCGTGCTGTCCTGGTCACGACTACGTTCCACACTCCAGTTGCATCCTGAACGAACTTCCCTTCGAGCAAGAAGAAAGCCGGCGGCCTGTCCAGAACCAGGCTAAACGTTCGTTGAGCAAGAGTACAGTCCCACGGGCCTATGGCAACTCGTCCAGGCGCCAGCGTTCTTGGCCGATTAGCCTTGACCGCATCAAGCGTGTTCTTGGGCAGACTATCGTTCGGCAGACCCTCGAGAAACCGGAGGATGGCAAGTCGTGCAGATTCAGCGTCCAACAGGGTATCCTCAACCTTGTGAGTAGTGCAACTCCCGCTGCGTACGACCTGAGTCGTGCAGGACACCATGCAGGCTATCCACAAGAGCAGCACGATACCAGCCTGGATTCGCCAGGGTCTCCGATGCGAGCGAAAAGCTGTCATACTCTATACCTCTAGCAACCTACGCCCGAGGTGGAAATCGAGGCGGATAGCCGTAGTCATAGTAGTAAAACTCTTTCGGGCAGTCACATTTCCACTTCTTAACCTCTTCTTCTACTCCGTAGTCGATTATGCGGTGACCGGCGGCGTCGCTCTTGTATTCTTTCAACGGACTGGGTCCGTACCATCCAGTATACCAAGGGACGACCATCGTCCTTATCGCGTCATAGTCGACAACCTGCCTGCCATCAGCGTCAATCCTCACGAATTCACTTCTCGGCGTAAGCCCGGGCGTAATTAGTGCGAGCAATGTCTCTGCTGCGTAGGCTGCGATTTCTTCCTCTAATTCCGCGGATTCCCCGGAGCTAGTCACATGTACCACCTCATGGGTCAGAATGAGCGCAGTCTCGTCATCGCCGAAGTCCTTGGGAACGTGTATATCGTGCCTGTTAATGGTCATTCCTCCCCAATCGACGTTCTGCCAAGGACCCCACGGGTCGGCCACGCTGGCGCGCGTGTGGAAGTAACTACGGACAAATTCGGACTTCAAGACCTTTGCGCGCCGGTCCAGGTTGTCGGCGACTTGTCTACCCTGATCGGTCCGGCAGAGGTACATCAGCACGCCGTTCTTGGTCCAAAGCCCCAGAACATCTACGTGGTCCACCGGGCGGTTGCCAACAAACGCGTATAGGTTCTGTTCTGCAGGCACGAGTTGGTCCCGGGCAAGGAATGTGGTCGGCTGCCTTCCCGTCCGCGTGAGCATTGCCCCTTGTTCGTTCAAGGGATCGCGGTTCAGGAACCGGCCCAATCGCGGGCTGTAATAGGCCGAGGCGGCATCGGCCAAGGCCAACAATGCGGATACCGCAAGCAACATCGTCACGATCGTTCTGTTCTTCATCGTCGCGCCTCCTGTGTAATTCGGCCGGTTGGAGTCTGTTGGGGTAAGCTTGGAATCTCGAAGGTCGGTTGAACGCCGGGCATTGGTATCTTGGGGGTGGGATCGTCGGGGTCAGGCGGCCGCGGTCCGCGCAGCCAAGCATCGGCCGCGGGGTTGTGCGCCGACATCGGCCGTGAGACGCCGGCTCCGCAGACCACCCGTAGCGCCGTGAAGGTGTTGGCGTCGCGGGGCTGGAGCCGGTGGGCCTCGGCAAACGCTGCTCGGGCTTCCGGCAGCCGGCCGTTCTGGTGCAGGCACGTGCCGCGATGGAGCAGGAAGCCAGCCAACTCCTCCGCCGACGACATCGGCGTGAGAAATACGCCGGTGGCCATGTCGGCATCGGTCAACGGCTTCGGCCAGGTGCGGTAATACTCGTCGGGCGGGTAATCGACGCCGCCGTTGGCCCCGGGGAGCATCCCGTGAAGAAACGTGTCGCGCGAGTCTCGGAAATCGGGCTCGTAAATGCGATGAGGTTTGAAACCCTGGCAAATCACTTCAACTCGTCCTATTCCTGCACCCGGGAACGATCTCACGTTCAACTGGGCTCAAGTAGGTTGACCCGATACGCTTCTATGACAACTGTTTCGCCTCAATTGATGTGTGATGACCCCGAAAGCAACTGTGTAAACAAGGAGCAGCGATGTCCAGAGAACGATCAAGACAGTGAGGCTCCGACTGTCAACCCCGAGCACCGTCCGCGTCACATCGGCTTCGAACTCACGGTAAGTAAGATACACTAAAGCCGCTGCTTGGATCAGACCGGACCAGATGCGTTGTCGGACACCGGCCGCGTCGCCAATCCAGATGCTCACACACCAACAGACCGCAATCGGCAGGAGATAGACAACTTTGTAGACGTCCTCGTGCCAGAATCGCTTGGGTGACACCCGGGGCAACATGAGTTCAATGAGCGGAATGCTCGCGATCGCGACAGCCGACACGATCCAAAATACGGCCAAGGCGCGAAGGCTTCCGCGTGCGATGTCCGCATGTCCCAGAACGTCAGAATTGTCATTGACGGATCGCATCATTGCGGTGAGTACCTTCAGCGTGCAACCACAAGATCTTACCGGTACGGGGCGATGAGTGTTTCCACATTGCTGTCGGACCGTGTTGTATAAGGCGTTGAACATGTTAGGGTGGGCCCCAGAGGATTCTGAACGGGCGGCCCCGACACCAGTGAACAACCTCTCACCCACAGGTTCACAATGTGATCTGGTGGCGGTGCAGAGTTCTTAGAGTAGTTGTACCCCCAATTGATGCAGCCTAATGAGCACCCCACCTTCCACTTCCCAGACGAATTGTTGGCACAGACTACGCAGGTCGTGAACTCATGGGCAAACGTGTTGTTGCTGTAGCTTCCGGGAGGATTCCATCCAGGATTGTCAGTGAAACCAAAACTGACGATTCTGGCTGGCGGTAGCGGTGAACTGTGAGCATAGAAGGGAGGTGTCGATGACCCGCCCTTGTCCAATACCCACCCACCAAAGCCACCATTGTCGTAGTTCTCACGGGCGATCTGAACCACACCAATCGCCGGACAACAGGCGTTCTTGAAGAACCGCGCATTGACCATGCCGTTCACCACGATTCCAGCCTCCAGCCACGCGTTGACTGTGTTGAAGTACCTGCCACCTGGCTGCAATACGATGGTGCCCCACTTGACCTCACCAGGCTGGGCGAGGGGACACAGGCCGTGTGGATCAACGTAGTTCGTGGGGCTGTTGTCTACGTATCGATAGAGGTCCTTGTCTTGCCTGCCTTCGATCGGGTCACGAGGAAGGAAGCTCATTGCCGGTCTTGCCGCTTGGTGAACCAAGACCGCACCCGGTTCGCTGATCGGGTCGCGACTCAGGAACCGCCCCAGTCGCGGGCTGTAATAGGCCGACGCGGCGTCGGCCAGGGCCAGCAATGTGGTCGCCGCAACCAGCATGGTCGTGATCGTTCTGTTCTTCATCGTCGCTTCTCCTGTGTAATCCTGCCGGTGGGGGTGTGTTGCGGTAAGCTTGGAATCCCGAACGTCGGTTGGGCGCCGGGCATCGGTATCTTGGGGGTGGGATCGTCCGGATCAGGCGGCTGCGGCCCGCGCAGCCACGCGTCAGCCGCGGGGTTGCGGGCAGACATCGGCCGTGAGACGCCGGCTCCGCAGACCACCCGCAGCGCTGTGAAGGTGTTGGTGTCGCGGGGCTGGAGCCGGTGGGCCTCGGCGAACGCTGCTAGGGCTTCCGGCAGCCGGCCGTTCTGGTGCAGGCACATGCCACGATGGTGCAGGAAGTCAGCCAGCTCCTCCGCCGGCGACATCGACGTGAGAAATACGCCGCTGGCCATGTCAGCATCGGTCAAGGGCTTGGGCCAGGTGCGGTAGTACTCGTCGGGCGGGTAATCGACGCCGCCATTGCTCGCGCCTTCAATGTTGAAGCGCTCCTTGCCATCGTCCCAGCGGCAGAAGAGATGCTCCTTGGCTGCCGCGAGTTTCATCGGGTAGCCGAGCCGCCTACCGATGGCCGCGTACATCACCGGCATCGAGGCGCAAGTACCACCGTTGGCACCGGGGAGCATCCCGTGAAGAAACATGTCGCGCGAGTCGCGAAAGTCTGGGTCGTAGATGCGGTCGGGGTTGTACCGGACGCCGCAATCCTCCTGGAGGCATTGCACGATGAACTCGGCGCGGAGCCGGGCTTCGGAGTGGGCATAATGATCAGCGTGCTTGGGATCCGTCACGCGATAGAGGTGACGCTCCGTCTCGAATTTGACCTTCGCGGCCCATTCGTCGAGTTTCTTGAGAGCAGCAGGAATGTCGAGGTTGTCGGCGCCGGGGAGCCCCCTGGCACAGAGCAGGTTCATGAGAGCCACATCAGCCTTGGCGAGTTGCTCGGGCGTCATCGCCAGCAGATCATAGTGCGAGGTGGGTACGGCCTGGACGATCGGAGGGGCCGGTTGCTGGCCCGGTTGGGCTCGGGTCACAACCATGAAGATGGCGGCCGTGACGGCGGCCCCGATGCCGAAAGCCGCAAGGTGACCCAACCTGACGCTTCGGCGAGTTGCAGGGACAGAAACGGATTGCCGCCGCTTGAGTTTCGCCTCAGCGGGCGATCCCTCTGCTGACTTCTGGCCCACGCGCGACATGAGCAGACTCCTGAGTTGGCCAATACTGTAACATTGTCTGCGTGGTTGTCAACCCCGAACCTGCGAATCGTCCAGCTTCCACGGGCCCCGGGGAGGGGGATTCACCCTATCTAAGCGGTTCGGCCGCTTTGAGGAAGGCTTCGACGCGGTCCGGATCGGGCGGGCGATGCCACTGGCCATCCTGTTTGACAAATGAACCCACAATGAAAACGTCCGCGAGATCCCACAACGCCGGGAGATTATCGGGTGTAAGCCCCGAGCCGATCGCAACGGGCAGTTGCACGGCCGCACTGACCTCCCGAACGTCGTCGATCGAAGCCGCCTCGCCGGTGACCGGGCCTGTGACCACGACCGCATCGGCCCCGAAGAAGGCCGCCGCCTGGGCCGCCCGCCCGATGTCCACGTCCGCGGTCAGGGCATGACTGGCGTGCTTCTTCTTCACGTCGGCGAAGATGCGAATGTGCTCGGCCCCGATCTCCCGGCGATAACGCAAAAGTGGACCTGCCTCGGCCTCGGGCATCAGGCCCTCGTCGGCGACGTGGGCGAAGACGAAATTCTCGGCCCGTATGAAGGCAGCGTCACCGGCCGCGGCGACCGCCAAGGCCTCGCGGTTGGCCCCTGCCAGGATCTGCACGCCCAGCGGCTTGTCTACCGCCGCTCGCACCGCCCCGAGCACCGCGGCCATTCCCGACACGATCTCGGGCCCGACCGCCTGCCGCAGATAGGGCCGATCATGCATGTTCTCGATCATGATCGCGTCGAAGCCGGCCCCGGCCAGCAGGCGGGCCTCGCCGACGGCCTGTTCGACGATCGCCGACATCGGCTGCGAGGCAAAAGGCGTGCCCGGCAGGGCGCCAACGTGGATCATGGCCACCAGGGCCTTGCTGGTTCCAAAGACCTCTTCGATCTGACTAACGTCTTCGATCATCGGCGATTCCGTCTGGCCTCGACCCAATCGCGCACCTTCGACACCGGCCAAGTGTTGAGGATTCGGTCGGCCGCGGCCCATCCGCGACGTGCGGTCCGCACGCCCAGGGCCATCTGGTCGAGCTGCTCGCCTGAGTGAGCGTCGGTGTTGATGACCAGCAGGCACCCCGCCTCCAGCGCCTGCCGCACGTGGACGTCCTTGAGATCGAGCCGCTGCCAGGAAGCGTTGATTTCGATCGCACATCCCGTGCGGCTCGCCGTGGCAAAAAGCTGTTCCCAGTCCAGGTCCATGGCCTCGCGGCGGCCGAGCAGACGCCCCGAGGGGTGGCCCAGCGCGCACACATAGGGGTTCTCCATCGCCGCGATCGAACGCCGCGTCAGGCTGGCGCGGTCCTGCTGCTGGGCGGAGTGGATGCTGGCGATGACCCAATCGAGCTTGGAGAGGACGTCGTCGGAGAAATCCAGCTTACCGTTGGCCAGGATGTCGCATTCGATGCCCGCCAGCAGCGTGAAGCCTTTCATCCGCTTGCCGGCCGCCCGGATGTCCTCGATGTGCCGCACCAGACGCTCCTCGTTGAGTCCATTGGCGATCACCGAGCTCTTCGAGTGGTCACAGATGGCCAGGTAGCTGTAACCGCGGGCTTTCGCGGCTTCGGCCATCTCCTCGATCGTGCTCCGCCCGTCGCTGGCGGTCGAGTGTACGTGCAGGTCGGCCTTGATGTCGTCCAGAACCACGAGCGGGGGCAGTTTGCCCTTGCACTCGATCTCACCGCGATCCTCGCGCAGCTCGGGCGGGACCGGCTTGAGCCCGAGTTTCTCGTAGATGCTTTCCTCGTCGCGCCCGGCGATCATCTGGTCGCCATCGAAGAGGCCGTACTCGTTGAGCTTCCAGCCTTTCTTGACCGCCAGTTCGCGGAGCCGGACGTTGTGCTGTTTTGAGCCGGTGAAGTACTGAAGCGCGGCCCCGAACGACCCCTCGGGGACCACGCGCAGATCGACCTGGATTTCGCCCTTGACCGGCCCGGCCACCAGCACCGAGCCTTTCGTCTGACCGCCTGCCAGCACCCCGGTGACTTCGGGCAGCCCGGTGAACGCCTTGACCACCCGCTCGCCGTTATCCGCGATGCACAGCAGATCGAGGTCGCCCACCGTTTCACACCCTCGCCGGGTGGATCCGGCGATTTCCACCCGCTTGACGCCCTGAAAGCCGCCGACCGCATCGCGAAGGTGCTCGGCCACGGGCAGCGCGACTCCCAGCGGTGTCCGCCCGGCCGACCGTTTGAGGAACTCCAGCCCCTCGGCGATCCTTTCGACGCTCTTTTTGCCGAAGCCCGGCAACTTCTCGATGCGCCCGTCGGAGATGGCGGCCTCCAGGTCGGCCATACCCGTGATGCCCAGTTCGCGGTGCAAGGCCTGCACCTTCTTGGGCCCCAGCCCGGGCACGTTCAGCAGTTCGGGAAGCCCTTTTGGTACAGATGACAGCAATTCCTGGTGAATGGCCATCCTGCCGGTCTGGAGGTACTGCAGGATGCGCTCCGCCGTGCCCTTGCCGACGCCCGGGACCTTCTGCAGTTCGCCGCGATTGGCCAGATCGGCGATGTCCTCGGTCAGGTCGCCGATGGAGCGGGCCGCCTTGCGATACGAGTTGACGCGGAAGGGGTCCGCGCCGGTCAGGTCCAGCAGATCCGCGATTTCGTCGAGAAGATCCGATACTTCCTGGTTGACCATTCCGCAAACCCATCCTGTCCAGACAATCGCGTGGTGCCGCCTCGCATGCCGCTGCTCTGCGAGCCTGATCACTGCTGACACAGCAGTGGCACACAACGGTGTTCGCCCGGCCCGCCGCCGTCGAACGACCTGGCGGCGTCCGCCGCGGCGGACTTGGCCATGCCACCCTTCTCGTGATACACGTGCGGCAGCACCGCACCCCGAACAATTGACACTCCGGGCCGCTGCTTTCTATTATAAACGACCCGGACGACCGACGGGGAGTCGCCGGATGGTAGGGACCGAATGGGCCTGACACTTGCGCAACTAACTGAGTTTTTCGCCTCCCATCAAATCCCCTGCGACGTGGATGGCGACGGCTCGGTTGTCGTTTCCTCAGTGGCCACGCTGGAGGATGCCCGGGAAGGGCAGCTCAGCTTTCTATCCAACCCCAGGTACGAGAAAGAGCTGTCTACCACGCGTGCGTCCGCTGTACTGGTCCGTCCGGACGTCCATGCCCCGCGCAAGATGAATCTGCTCCGCGCCGCCGACCCGTACGCGGCCGTCACCGCAGCCATCGTCCGCCTTCACGGTTATCGCCGGCACCCCCAGTGGGGCCGCTCGCCGCAGGCCTTTGTCCACCCGAAAACCGTCATTGGAGAGAACGCAAACCTCGCCCCCGGCTCACATATCGACGAGAACGTCCGGATCGGCCGGAATGCGATCATCTATCCGGGGGTCTACGTCGCCCGTAACTGCCGCATCGGTGATGACGTCGTGCTCATGCCCAACGTCGTCATCTATGAAGACTGTATCCTTGGCAACAGGGTCACCATCCACGCGGGTTCCATCATCGGAGAAGACGGCCTGGGGTACGCTCCGATCAAGGAGAAGTGGGTCAAGATCCCCCAGATCGGCAACGTGATTATCGGCGACGACGTGGAGATCGGCGCCAACTGCACCATCGATCGGGCGACGCTGGGCAGTTCGGTCATCGGCAGTGGCACCAAGTTCAGCAATCTGATCGCGGTTGGCCACGGGACCAAGATCGGCGAGGATTGTCTTTTTGTCGCCCAGGTGGGCATTGCCGGCTCGGTGGTCGTCGGCCGTCACGTGACCATGGCCGGTCAGGCGGGGGTTGTCGGGCACATCAGCATCGGCGACAACGCGATCATCGGGGCGAAAGCCGGCGTGACCAACGATGTCGAAGCGGGCCTGACCATGCTGGGCCAGCCGGCTGTTCCAATCAACGAGTGCAAGCGGCAGGTTGCCATTGTGCAGCGATTGCCGCAGCTCAAGAACGAGATCAAGCGCCTGCGGCAAGACCTGGATCGCCTGATGAAACAGGCCCTTGACCAACCCCCGTCGGTCGGTCAAGGGCAGGTCGGCGGAAATGAGTGATCGCCTGGACAATCCACTCGGGATCATCGCCGGCGCAGGACGGTTTCCCTTTCTCGTGGCCGAGGGGGCGCACAAGGCCGGCCGCCCCGTGGTCATCGTGGCCCTGAGGGGCCTGGCCAGCCCCGATCTCCGCCGGCAGGCCGATCGGTTTTACTGGTCGGGAGTCGTCAGGCTGGGGCGGTGGATCCGGTTGTTCCGCAGGGCGGCCGTGCGCGAGGCCATCATGGCCGGCTCAGTTCGGAAATCGGAGATGTACGGCCGGTTCCGCATGCTCAAGTACCTCCCCGATTGGACCAGCATCCGCCTGTGGTTCTTCGAGGTGGCCGATCGGCGCAATGATACCCTCCTCCGGGCAACCGCCGATCGCATGCAGCGGGAGGGCATTACCTTGACCAACTCGGTGCAATACTGCCGGGATCACCTCCCGGCCCCCGGCATCCTCACGAAGAGTCAGCCCACCAGCGTCCTGCGGCAGGACATCGAGTTCGGCTGGCACATCGCCAGGGAGATGGGCCGCCTGGACATCGGCCAGTCGATTGCGGTCAAGGAACGGGAGGTGATCGCCGTCGAAGCCATCGAAGGGACCGACCGCATGATCGAGCGGGCCGGCCAGTTGTGCAGGCACGGCGGATGGACGCTGATCAAGACGGCCAAGCCGAATCAGGATTTGCGCTTCGACGTTCCCACCGTCGGCCCCGACACCATCGAGAATCTCCACCGCAACGGGGGCAAGGCCCTGGTCTTCGAGGCCGGCATCACCCTGGCCATCGATCTCGACAAGATGATCGCCCTGGCCGACCGCTACGGCATGGTGGTCGTCGCCCACGCAGCCCTTTGACTTACCCCTATGTCCTGTTAAGATCAGTGGATACGTATCGGTCCGAATCACGGGGGATTGCGGCAGGATCGCGTTCGGCCGGAAGGCCGGCCTTCGATCGGTCCTGTCTTCAGAAAGGTCGCCGTGGCCAACCGGTTTCGAGCAGACTTCACGTCACAGGAGCTTGCCACCGTTCTGGCGCGCTACGACTTGGGCAGCGTCCAGCAGGTCGAGCGTCAGCTCAAGGGCTCGCGGCGCAGCCCGAAGGCGATCATCATTAGCGACAAGGGGCGGTTTCTGCTCAAGCGTCGCGGCCACGGACGCGACCACCCGCTGAAGGTCGCCTACGCCCATGGAGTCCAGCAGTACCTCGCCCGCCAGGGTTTCCCGCTCCCCAGGCTGGTGCCCGTGCGCAAGGACGAGGACACGATGGTCATCCACAACGGGCACATCTACGAGCTGTTCGAGTACGTGCAGGGCGAGCCGTACCACCGGCTCATCTCCGAGACCTTCGACGCCGGCCGGGTGCTGGGCATGTTTCACCGTCTCGTCCGGGGCTACGACAGCGACTGGGTGCCTTCGCGGCGCGGCTACCACGATACGGAGATCGTTCGCGAGTGTCTCAGCTCGATCCCCATGAGCGTGGGCAAGAATGACAGCGCCTTCGGCCGCGAGACGGAGTTGCTGACCACCGTCAACCTGCTCTACGACGCTTACGAGACCGCCGCCGAGAAGATCAACGAGGCCGGCTTCCGCGAGTGGTACACGCAGACGGTCCACTCCGACTGGCACCCCGGCAACATGCTGTTCCTCAACGGGCGGGTTGAGGCGGTCATCGATTACGACTCGCTGCACATGCTGCCGCCGATCACCGACCTGGCCAACGGGGCCCTGCAGTTTTCGATCATCGGCGGGCCGATGGATCCCCGCGAGTGGCCGCCGGAGCTCGACCGCGAGCGGGTCCGCCGCTTCATCATGGGCTACGAACTGGAGTGCCAGACCGTCCCCGAGCAGATCCGCGTGCTGCCGTCGCTGATGATCGAGGCCCTCATTGCCGAGGCCGTGGCCCCGATTGCCGCGACCGGCTCGTTCGGCCGCATGGAGGGCTTCCGGTTCCTGCAGATGATCTGCCGTAAGGTTGGCTGGCTGCAGGCGAACGGCGAGCGGGTGATCGCGACGCTGCAGCCGAGATAATCCGCCACCGGAGACGGCCTCATGATCCTGCCCAGCCTGGTCCTGATCGCGATCCTGACGGCCGGCGACGCGCCGCTATCACGTCCGACCTCTGCGCCCGCCGCCCGGGCCGGCCTCGTCGTCGACGACCGGGAGTTCGACCGTCTTATCGCCGACCTGGACAACCCCCGCTTCGCCGCCCGCGAGCGGGCCACCGAGCGGCTTTGCGACCTCGATCCCTTGTTCCTGCCAAGGCTGGCCGCGAAGTACGGCACCGGTCGCCACGGCAACCAGGTCGGCAGCGAGGAGTCGCGCCACCGCCTGCGTTACGTTATGGAAACTGTCTTCTACCAGCAGGAACTAGCAGGCCGCTGCGGCTTCATCGGCATCCGGCTCTGGCCGACCGCGCTGACCGACATCATCGACCCGGCGAACGGCCGCAAATGCCACGGCATCCGCGTTCTCGGGGTCATGGAGGGGTTGCCCGCCGAACGGGCCGGTGTCCGCGACCTGGACATCATTTTCGGCCTGAACGATCAGGCGTTGCCCGCCTCGCCTTCCACGCAGAAGTTCATCTCACAGGTCGCAGCGACACTTCCGGGCACCACCGTGCGGCTTCGCGTCCTGCGACTCGAGCAGCCCGCCCGGCGCGTGACGCTTCAACCCACCCCGAATGACACCTCCCCGACCCTGGGCCTCAGACTGTCGCCCCCTCCGGTGGGCTCGCGATTGGGCGTCCGCGTGGTCGAGGTCGCCCCCGGATCGGCGGCCGAGACCGCAGGCATCAAGATCAACGACACCATCGTCGCCGCCAATAGTATTTCCCTCCTGACCGACCTCGACGGCCCCTCCATCCTGAACCAGGTCCTGCAGGCGGCCAGCCCCGCGTCGCCGGTCCACTTGAACGTCCAGTCCGGTAAGGACCTGACCCTGGATGTCGTCGTCGGCCGGCGATCCCTCGAATACCTCAACCCGGAAGAGAAGCCGGCCATGGAGGCCCGATTCGCGCGCTGGTGGCGTCAGCAAGGCGGCCAGTGGCAGCCCGCCCCCGGTCCCAGCCAGCCCCCCGCCCGTTTCCCCGGACAAGTCCCCGCCACCATCCATCAACCCCAGCCGGACCGCAACCCCATCGTCCCCTGACGACGACAGCACCAGGCCATGCTGTTCGCCGGCCCTGCGGGAGAAAGAATGGACAAAGAACAATTCGCCATTCCGACGCCTTGCTTTACCCCTGCATGGCGGGTAGTGTACCCAGCCAGTGGCATGCCGTTCACCAGAAGGAGAATCAGACGATGAGTGAGAAAGAGAAGCGTTCGTACTTCCTGCCCAACAAGCTCCTGGAACACTTTGACCGCGAAGCCGACAGGCTGGGGTACTTCCGTGACAAAGTCGTCGCCGCGGCGATCGCCAGCTTCCTCAAGAGCGGCCCGGACGTTCGTGCAGCCATGTTCGAGGACCTGGAGCGGATCGTGAAGGGCAAGAGGAAGTAGCCGACCGGCTTCGGGATGATTCCGGCCATGGATGGGATGGTGAGAGCCTTTTATCTGCCTCCGACGGTGCTCGATGCGTTTGAACGTGATGTCAAACGCCACGGCCACTCTGCATCGAGGACCATTCGGGCCGCGATTCTCGCGTTCCTGGAAATGTCGCCCACCGAACAGGCGGCCTGCCTGAAGCGACTCGATGAGCGCGTCCCCCCCGAGGCGTTCGAGCAGCCCCGCAGAGGACGTCCACCGGGCCGTGGGCCGCGGCCCCCGCGAGCCCCCAGGCAGCGCATCGTGGTCACGAACAAGATCATGCGTCTCCAAGTCCCGCCGCCCGAGCAGCAGCGTACCATCGGCTGATCCCCGCAGACGGGCTCTCGATATCACGGCTGTGGCGACAAGAAGGTCAACCGGCAAAGCCCTGGTTGAAGCTGACGGCAGCAGGCTCCAGGTCCAGGGCTGCAGCTTCGCCACCCCTGAGCTTGCCATCCGCCTGAGCAAGGGGCTCAAGCACGCGATCATCACCGGAAACAACGGCGAGGGGTTCAGGGTCACGAACGAGATCGGCGACAAGGCGAGCCTCGCCAACAATGAGGAGGGCAGCGAGAATGTCCGTTGAGGACGGTGTTGAATGGCTCGATTGGCTCGAAAACGGCAGATACTCAAATGGACGGGGCTGAGCCTATCACTGCTCATTGCGGTCGCCTGGGCTGTTTCGCTCCGTTGGGCTTTTGGCTGGAGAAGGCTCGACGATTCTCGTCGCTATCATTCTTCAGCTATCATTCAGATAGGCGCTTTATACGTAAGTCATTTGGAATACCGTGGCGAGGACGTGAGCAGCCCGTATTGGGCTCCAGACAACTTCTACCCCGAGTTCCTCAGCGTTCCAAGGATTCTCCTGAAACCCGATTTCTGGTTTGTCCGCTATCCTGATTGGACCCTCACCCTGCCGCTGTGGATTCCATTCGTGCTCATCGCGATCCCCACTGCCGCCCTCTGGTGGCGTGACCGCCGCCGCATTCCGCCCGGGCACTGCGAGAAGTGCGGGTACAACCTGGCCGGCAACGTGAGCGGGGTGTGTCCGGAGTGCGGGGAGACGGTCGTCGCCGCCTCGGCGGCCGATAGGCACCCGACGCGTTAGTGCCAAGGGCGGTGGATTTCCGAAGCGTCGGGCTTTTCGGGACGCGGCGGGGCTTATAAAGGCGGCCAGATCGTATAATTGACACCCCTCCTGTCGCCCGGTATAGACGATCTGATCAAGACCGGTTCACAGGCCCGGCCTTGGAAGGCCGAGGGCGTGCGGCCGGGTTCGAGTCGTTTTCCATCCATTCTCGCTGGCTGAAAGGCAAGGTGTGCGATGATCGTCGGCAAACTCTGGCAGGCGCTGAAGGCCCAATTCAACAAGCTCGCCAATTACTTCTGGACCGCGGACCCCGTCGCCCAGATGCAGTACGAGTACGACTCGGCGGTCAACCAGCTCAAGGAGGGCCGCGAGGGGCTGGAGCAATACCGGGCCCTGGTGGAACGCGTCACCCGGCAGGTGGCCAGCGACAAGGCACACGTGTCCAGCCTGGAAGCCAAGGTCAAGGCCTACCTGCAGGCGGGGGATCGCGAGACGGCCGCCCGCTTTGCCTTCGAACTGCAGAAGGCCCGGCAGGAGCTGGCCGAGAACGAAGGGCAACTCAAGCTGCACGAAGACGCGTACGGCAACAATCTGACCAAGATCAAGCATGCCAGCAGCAAGCTGGCCAAAGTCCGGGAGAAGATCGCCAAGTACGACGCGGAGTTGAAGATGAGCCGGGCGGAGGCGGAGATGGCCAAGCTGGCCCAGTCGTTCGACTTTGACGTCAGCACGGACTTCGGGCAGATCGAGCAGGTCATCCAGGACAAGATCAGCCTGAACCGGGCCAAGACCCGGGTGGCCGCGGATCTGTCGAGCGAGGGCGTCGAGGACGTGCACCGAGAGCAGGCCATGGAGAAGGCCCTGGCCGACCAGGCCCTGCGCGACTTCGAGGTCCAGATGGGCTTGGTTACGCCGGAGACGGCCAGGGTGGACGAGACGGCGAAAGAACTCGGACCGGCAAAAGAAAAGCAAGCGATGAGTGATGAGTAATGAGTGATGAGTATCGATGAGGCAACTTTCGGGCTGTTTATGGGCAGGGCCGAGGAAGTGGGACGGCTGGTCGGAGGGCTTCGATCTTCCGTCGAGCGAAGGCGGGATTCGGCATGACTCAGACCGGCTCATCCACTCATGACTCATTACCCATGACTCATGACTCATCACCCATGACCCATGACTCATCACTCCTCACTCATCGCTCAACCTTGCCGGCCTGGTATCCTGGCTGGGCGAGGCAGTTGGCCGACCTCTATTCCTCGGGTACGACGTGCCTGTTCGTCGTCTATGGAAACGTCCACGATCTGGTCCATTGCCCCTCGCAGGGCCGCGATGAGTACGTCAACCTTTCGGAGTTCCTGGCGACGCAGGTGTTCGGCACGTGGGACATCGTTCTGCAATACGATCTTGGGCGGGGGCTGCGGCCGCTGGCCGGAAGCGACCCGAAACGCCTGCAGGCGATGATGCAGTACATGGGGGCCAGGCTGGGGGGAGAGGTCGATTCCTGGCCTCGCGATCCTGACAACGTCCTGCTGCTCCTGGACAAGATCATCGAACGGAACATGCTCGAATCGGACGCGGCCCGGCGCAAGAGCATCGGGGTCATCCTCGACTATGCCCAGTACCTGGCCCCCGCCGGGGACATCGGCGGGCTGGCTCGGGCCCAGGGGACCAACCTGATTCGCCTGCTGGGCTGGGCCCAAAACCCGTACATCAAGCGGGTGAACGTGGCCTTCTGCCTGGTGGCCGAGAAGCTGACCGAGGTCAACGACCGGCTGGTCCGCAATCCGCACGTGGCCGCCATCGAGATTCCGCTGCCCGACGCGGATACGCGGGAGTCCTTCGCCCGCTGGGTCTGCGAGACGGAGAAGCTGCCGGCATCGAACGATTTCACGCCCAAGTCGCTGGCCGAACAGTCCAGCGGGTTGAGCCTGGTGAGCCTGAACACGGTGCTCTCACAGTCCAAGCACACCGGCAAAGGGATCGACGCCGCCCGCTTCCGCGACCTGAAGAAGGCCATGATCGAGCGTCAGTGTCAGGGGCTGGTCGAGTTCGTGGAGCCGAAGCACAAGCTGGATCTGGTCGTCGGGCAGGAGGCGGCCAAGAAGCGGCTCGCGACTGATGCCGAGCTGGTGGCACGGGGGCAGCTCGAGTCGGCCCCGATGGGTTACCTGCTGTGCGGCCCGGTGGGCACGGGCAAGACTTTCCTGGCCGAGTGTTACGCGGGCTCGATCGGGATTCCCTGCCTCAAGCTGCGTAACTTCCGTTCCAAGTACGTGGGTGAAACCGAGGGCAACCTGGAGCAGGTGCTGACGGTGCTGCGGTCGCTGGGGCCGGTGGTGGTGATCATCGACG
Source organism: uncultured Planctomycetales bacterium (assembly GCA_964586235.1). Lineage (GTDB taxonomy): Bacteria > Planctomycetota > Phycisphaerae > UBA1845 > PWPN01 > JAUCQB01. The sequence continues at coordinate 132,147 of CAZPIO010000001.1, read as the reverse complement.
AGGCCGACGCCGCGCTGGGCAACCGCTCGGCCGAGGGCGACTCGGGGACCTCCAGCCGGGTGTTCTCGATGATCGCCAGCCAGATGGGTGATACCCGATACCGCGGCCGCATTCTGTGGATGCTGCTGACCTGCCGGCCGGACCTGCTGCCGATCGACCTCAAGCGTCAGGGCCGGGCCGAAGTTCATATCCCGATGTTCTACCCCCAGAGCGAGGCCGAGATCCGCGACATGTTCGTGGCCATGGCCCGCAAGAACAAGATCGCCCTGTCGCCCGAGTCCCTCCCGACGATGAAAACCGATCGGCATCTCAGCGGGGCGGATATCGAGAGTGTCATCCTGGCGGCCAAACGGCAGGCGGTCTCCGCGGGGCGGGACGAGGTGCAGAAAACCGACGTCGAGCAGGCCATCGACACCTTCATTCCTTCCGCCCAGAGCCTGGAGAAAGAGTTGCAGGAGCTGGCCGCGGTGCTCGAATGCACCGAGATGGAGTTCCTGCCGCCCGACTGGCGTGCCAAGGTGACCCAGCCGAACGGGCGGGTGAACCTCCAGGAACGTATGATGGCGATTCGAAGCGTCCTGAAAGACTGAACACGGAGAAATCGGATATGGCCAAGAAGAAGACCACGGGTAAAAAGAAGGCCCGACCGGCGGCAAAGAAACACGTTGTCAAGAATAAGGCCGCCAAGAAGAGCAAGCCAAAACCGGCTGCCGTCAGGAAGACGGTCCGGGCGAGCTGGCTGGACGCGGGCTCGAACAAGCCGCTCATCGATCGATACGCCCGGCAACTGACCTCGTTCATGGAAGCGATGGCGGACGGCCGGATCGAGGCATCCGAGATGCAGGCCCAGGAGGCGCGGCTGACCAGGCTGATGAAGGAAATCGAGCCGCAGCTCAGTGATGCCCTGCACGAGAAGGTCACCCGGCTGCTGTGCGAGCTGACCGCCTACGACCTGATGCAGATGCTGCACTCGATGCAGGAAGGCCGGCCGCAGACCACGTTCCAGGGCTAGGCCGATTCTAAAAAAACGCCGGCTTTATCATTGCCTCATGGGCGATCTGTCCTTACAAAGGCGGGGAACGCAGGAATTGTCCGGTCGGTTTGACGGGCGCTGAGCAGGGAATCCGCCAATGAAAATCACTGAGCAGATCAAGACGACTTCAACGGGAATTCGCGGACGCCGTGTCGCCCGGTGGGCGGGGCGGGTGATCGTCGGCCTGGGGCTGTTGGCATCCGGTTGTGATCGCAGCCCCGCACCGGGGTCGGGCGGCGGAGCCACGACAACGGTCGGTTCGCCCCCGGCGGAGGTGGCCACCCATCTGATTCCCTTGCCGGAGGCCGACCAGCGGCTCTGTACCGCAGTGGTCATCCTGGTCGACACCTCCGGGAGCATGAAGGAGAAGGTGCGTGACCCGTCAGGCCAGCAGCGCCCCAAGTACCTCATCGCCCGCGACGCCCTGGCCAAGATCATCGACTATACCGGGCAATGGGAGAAGACTCATGCCGATCGCCTCCTGGAGATTGCCCTGCTGAACTTCAACAGCTCGGCCTCCCAGGTCCTGCCGATGGGGCGGTTTGACCTCGCCAAGTCACGGCAGGCAGTGAACGCCATCCCCGACCCAGGCGGTGGCACGGCCATCGGCGAGGCCGTCGCCGAGGCTTTCAAGGCCCTGTACAAGTCCGGCTGCGTGCGCAAGTACCTGGTGTGCATCACCGACGGAGAAAACACGGTAGGGCCGCCCCCGGACCGCGTCTCGCGGCAGCTTTTCGCCCAGACACACGGCGAAGTCGAGATGCACTTCGTTGCGTTTGACACCTCGGCCGACAAGTTCGGTTTTCTCAGCGGGGTGAACGGATACACCGTGGAGGCCGCCGACGGGGCCCAGCTTCAGGCTCGGCTCTCGGACATTTACGAGAAACGGATTCTGGCCGAGGCCATGCCCGCTGAGCGAGAATGACGCCACGGCCTCTATTGACCGCGAGACCGACGGTGGTGATCCTATCACTGCCGAGGGATGATGACGCAAGGTATCAATCGTCAGGTTCGTCCGGGCCGGGTGGCCGGTGACGACACAGAATGGAGGCAAGACCATGGCTGGGCAACCGAGAGCACCCTTCTATATCGTGCTGGGCATTATCGTCATAGGCCTGGTGGTATTCGCGATCTATCGCAGCGATCTTCTGGCACCGGAGGAGCAGAAGCCGGGCGGCGGACCGATCGAGCCGCTGGCCGCGCCGGTCGAGGACGCCAGCAACCCGACCGGGGTAACCACGGTGAAGGAGTACGCCTTCAAGTCGATCGAGCGGCTCCCCGAGGTAAAGGGAACGTCGGCCTACAAGCCGCTGGTGGACAGCACCGTCCGCTTCGCGCTGAACGTGTGGGCCGGCTGGGCGCCGATTATCTATGCCAACAACGGCTTCAAGCCAGGCAAGGTCTGGAAGACGCCCGACGGCAAGGATTTCAAGCTGGAACTGGTTCTGATCGATGACCCGGTGGCCATGCGTGACTCGTATGCCGCCGGTGATGTTCACATCGGCTGGGCCACGCTCGACATGGTGCCGTTGTTCATGCAGGGCTTTGTCGACGCCTCGGGCAAGCCCCGGGACAGCCGGGTCATGCCGCGGGTTTACCAGCAGGTGGACTGGTCCAACGGCGGCGACGGTATTGTCGTGCGCGACTACATCAAGACGGTGGCCGATCTGCGGGGCAAGAAGCTGGTTTTGGCTCAGAACTCGCCCTCCCAGTACTTCGCGCTGAACATGCTGGTCTCCGGCGGTCTTCAGCCGTCCGAGGTGAACATGATTTACACCCCGGATGCCTTCCAGGCGGCGGCCGCGTTCAACGCCCAGAAGGACATCGCCGGGGCCGTTTCCTGGGCTCCGGACATCTACAACCTCGAAAAGGTCAAAGGCAACCGGATGCTGGTCACTACCGCGACGGCCAACAAACTGATCGCGGATGTGTGGTTTGCCCGAGCCGACTTCGCCAAGGACAACCCGGGGATCATGGAGAACCTGGTGCGCGGCATCTTCGACGCCATGGTGGACTTGAAGGACGAAGCCAACAAGAAGAAAGTCGCCGAACTGATGGCTGCCGGTTACAACATTCCCGCCAGCGACACCCTGGGCATGCTCGGGGACGCCCACAGCACGAACTGGGCGGAAAACTACCAGTTCTTCCTCAACCAGAACAACCCGGCCAACTTCGAGCGGGTCTGGCGGCAGGCGTACTACCTCTACCGGCGCATCGGGGCCATCACCCACCAGCCGGTATCGTTCGACCAGGTCATGGACTTCTCGATCATCGAGAAACTCGGCAAGGAAGCCAAGTATGCCTCTCAGAAGGACGAGTACCAGGTGCAGTTCACTCCCGCCAGCGCGGGCGAAATCAAGGCCGAGGACGAGATCCTGACCAACACGGTCTTCATCCACTTTTTCCCCAACAGTTGGGACCTGCACAAGAAGGTGACCAAGAAGGTTGAAGGCAAGGACGTCGAACAGCTCTACGATCCCCAAGTCGATTTTGTGCTCGAGGACATCGCCAAGCTGGCCGGCCAGTTCGGGGCCGCTCGGATCATCATTCAGGGCCACACCGACGGCTCGATGCGCGGGCAGGTGACGCCGAACCTGGTCAAGGAACTCTCGTTGCACCGAGCCAACGCGGTGAAGGAAGCCCTGGTGCAGAAGTACAAGCTCGACCCCAACCAATTTGCGGTCGAGGGCATGGGTTGGGACAAGCCGGCGGATCCCAACGATCCGGACAACCATGCCAAGAACCGGCGTGTGGAAGTCAAGATCTTCCCGGCGGAGCGAACGTGATCGGCGGCGCGAATCGGTGCGGCCGCGGGACCTTCGACGAACCGCGAAATGCTCGATGATCATGGTGTCCCCCGCCCCGATGACAAGGTGGTGAGGGACACCGGTGTTTGAGTGTCGAGAACGGACGGACAGCCATGACGGATCAACCGAAACCGCCCTCGGCCGCAAGCGGGGGTGAAACGCCGCCTCCGGCCGCGCCCGCGGGGCCGAGTGAAGCCCGAACGTGCCCCATGCGAAGGCTTTTCGTCCTTCGCGGCACGATCCCGTTCTGGCAGAGGATGCTTTTCGGCATCGCGTGTGTGGTCTTGTGCCTCGGCCTGTGGTGGTTTGTGACCCGCGGCGAGGCGGAGCAGCGGATCCTGGGTCCGGCGGTCCTGCCCAGCCCCGCCGAGACGTTTGCCACGTTTCCGTCCCTGTGGTTCGACCGGGCCCTGACCCGCAACATCGGGGCCAGCCTGCGGCGGGTCGCCCTGGGCTTTGGTCTGGCCACCCTGATCGGCGTGCCGGTGGGCATCCTGGGGGGGTGCTTCTCCTGGTTTAACGCGTTCCTGTCGCCGCTGTCGATCTTCGGCCGCAATATTCCCGTGGCCGCTCTGATCCCGCTGACCTTCTCGCTGTTCGGCATCGGCGAAGAGCAGAAGATCATGTTCATCTTCATCGCCTGCGTGGCGTTCATTCTCTCCGACTCCGCCCGTGCGGTCACGGACGTGGACAGCCGTTATATCGACACCGCCTACACTCTTGGGGCGCGGCGCTGGCAGGTTATTTTCAAGGTGCTGGTCCCGCTGGCCATGCCGAGCATTTTCAACTCGCTGAGACTGCTCTTCGGCCTGGCCTTCGGTTACATCATGCTGGCCGAGCTGGTCAAGTTCGGCGGAGAATCCGGCGGGCTGGGCGACATCATCATCATGTCGCAGCGGCGGGGCCCCCGGGAGCACATCCTGCTCGTGCTCATGATCATCCCGCTGGTGGCGATGGCCATCGACCGGGTCCTTTTCTGGGCCCAGTGTGAGCTGTTCCCGCACCGGTACGGCAGCTACGGGATTCTCAACCGCGGTCTGCGGTCGGTGTTGCACGCGTGGGACGATTTCGTGAACATATTCCGCAGGCCGGCTGCCAGAGCCGCGATCAACGCCCACGAGCCGGCCTCGACTCCGGATAACAAGACATGAGCAAGACCGACGCCACTGCCGCCGCCGATTCCAGCCAGCTCGCCCAGCCGGTGGGCGTCGGTAAGGTACTGCCCGAGATCCGCAAGCCGGCGCAGCTTGCCCGGCCGCCGGTGGTTCAGTTCACCAAGGTCACCAAGACCTACAACGCCGGGCAGGCCAACAGCTACACGGCCATTCGGGATGTCACGTTCGTGATCGAGGATCTGGTCAACAAGGGCGAATTCGTCTGCATCCTGGGCCCCAGCGGCTGCGGCAAGAGCACGATTCTCCGGCTCGTCGCCGGCCTCGAACCGCAGCATCCGCCCACCGAGGGCCAGGTGCTCGTGCTTGGCGAACCGGTGACGGGCCCCGGGGCCGACCGCGGGATGGTCTTCCAGGATTACACCAGTTTCGACCACCGCACGGTGCTCGAGAACGTCACTTTCGGCCTGGAATGCCAACACATACCGCGCAAGGAGCGTGACGAGCTGGGCAGGCACTGGATCGAGCGGGTCGGCCTGAAAGTGAAGACGGATGCCAACAAGTACCCGCACGAGCTCTCCGGAGGCATGCGGCAGCGTGTGGCCATCGCCCGGACTCTGATCCTCAAACCGCGGATCATCCTGATGGATGAGCCGTTCGGGGCCCTCGATCCGCAAACCCGGATGAACATGCAGGACTTGCTGGTCGCCTTGTGGAGGGAGGTCCAGGCGACCGTCCTGTTCGTCACCCACTCAATCGAGGAGGCGGTTTATCTCGGGGATCGTGTTTACATCATGAGCAACTCGCCGGGTACCATTCTGCGGGAACTGGTGGTCCAGCCGGCCGATCGCCCGTCCAAGCAGATGCAGCGAGAGCCGAAGTTTCAGGAAACGGTCGCCTATATTCGTGACCTGATCAGCGAACTGGAAGAAGGGCGAGATTAGAGGTCGTCCGGTGCGTTTTGGCAGATACCTCAAGACGGCGTTCCTCAATCGCTGGAACCTGCTGATCCTGGCAGGTGCCATGGGCTTTTCTGTGCTCAGCGGCCGGGCGGACATCTGGGCCCCGCTGGTGCTGGCGGTCGAGGTCGGCTATCTGGGCCTGTTGGGCACCCACCCGAAGTTCCAGGCCTACGTCGACGCACGGGATGCGAAGGCCCTTCGCCAGCAGGGTTCGGTCAATGCCGAACGCACCATTGCTTCCATCATGCAGAGCCTCCCGCCGAAGGCCCTGCAGCGCTTCGAGGCCTTGCGGGCCCGCTGCCTCGATTTGCGTCAGATCGCCCTGGCCATCAAGGACCCCACGCGAGCGGTCACCTCGTCGGTCCTGGAGGAGTCGCAACTGGCCGGCCTGGACCGGCTACTTTGGATCTTCCTCCGGCTCCTGTACACCCAGTACTCGCTCGAGCAGTTCTTCCAGAGGACCAGTGAGGCTCAGATCCAGCAGGACATCGACAACATCCAGGTCCGGCTGGACAAGGCCTCGAGATTGACCGACGAAGCCCAGCGGCAGAAGTTCACCCGGACTCTCCAGGACAACCTGGAGACCTGCCGCGACCGGCTGGGCAACTACCAGAAGGCCCGCTCCAACTATGAACTGATCCAGTTGGAGATTGACCGGCTGGAAAACAAGATCCGCTCATTGAGTGAGCTGGCCGTCAACCGGCAGGAGCCTGATTTCATCTCCGGCCAGGTGGATCAGGTTGCCGACAGCATGCTGGAGACGGAACGAACCATGAACGATCTCCAGTTCGCCACCGGACTGGCCACTGTTGACGACACCGCCCCGCAGCTTCTGCAGCCCCAGCGGGTCCAGCAAAAACAATGAGCCCGGCCGGGCGCCGAACAGGGGCCAGGCGGTTTCCATCGACCAGGGAGTGAAACTCCAGCCCTTCATCAAGGCCGGCAAGCAGATCCAGGCCCTGAGCTACCTGGGTCACACCGGCTATGGCGTGCGCGAGGATGCGTTTTTCTGTTACGCGTCGGCGCGGCTGGCCGGCTTCGTGTGGAACGGCGGCCGGCCGTTGTCGGACCCGGAGACGGCGATCCTGTATCAGATCCGCCTGGGGCCGCCGCTGGGCCCCGAGCAGGAGCAGAACGGTGTATTCTACCGGCTGTTCGACCGCGGGCTGGTTGCGCTGAACCCTGACAAGACCAAACCAGCCACTCTCACGCTGCCGGAATCGATTCCGGCGGCTCCTACATCAGGAAAATCACCATGATCAGCAGGAACATTGGGATCAGGATTCCGATGCTGTAGAGCATGTAGCCGAAGAAGCTGGGCATCTTTACGCCCGACTGCTCGGCGATGCTCTTGACCATGAAGTTCGGGCCGTTGCCGATGTAGGTGTTGGCGCCCATGAACACCGCCCCGAGCGAGATCCCGACCAGCAGCGACTCGCGCATGAAGTTCCCGTCCATCAACTGGATGATCCCCGGTCCGGCGGCGGTGGTCAGCGAGTTAGCCGTCTCGAAGTACACGACGTAGGTTGGAGCGTTGTCCAGGAAACTCGACAGAATGCCCGTGGCCCAGAAAAACTGCCAGGGTTGAGTCAGGCCCAGCTTCGGACCTTCGGCCTTGAGGATCTCGATGGGAACCTGCATGGTGATGAAGATGCCGATGAACAGGACGGCCACTTCGGTGATAGCAGTGAAGTCGAAGCTGTTGGCCTTGCGGACCGCAGAAGAACTGGTGATCCAGCCGATGAGCACAAGACCCAGGAGCACCCCTTCGCGCAGGTAGTTGGGAACGACGAAGGACGTCCCAAACAGCGGCTTGTCGGGCACCAGCAGCCCCACCGCCACGACCACTCCGATCAGCCAGACGAAGTTCAGGCTGCCGGCAACCCGCAGCGGCTCAATATGGGCCCGATCTTTCCAGCGGTCTTCCTCAGTCTCCTCGCGGTAGGCGATGGTGTCCCAGATCCAGTAGACCACCAGCAGGGCGCAGCATGTGAAGAGCCACTCCTTCCACAGGTTCAGCGTCCACAGGAATGGCACGCCGCGCAGGTAGCCCAGGAAGAGAGGCGGGTCGCCGGTCGGGAGCAAGCTGCCGCCGATGTTGCTCACCAAAAAGATGAAAAAGATAACCGTGTGGCGAACGTGCTTGCGCTCGTGGTTGGTCTGCAGCAACGGCCGGATCAGCAGCATCGACGCCCCCGTGGTCCCAATGATGCTCGCCAGGACGGCCCCCAGCCCGAGGAAAGCCGTGTTCACGGCCGGGCGGGCCCGCAGGTCGCCCCGCAACTGAATGCCCCCGCTGATCGTGTACAGGCTGAACAGCAGGACGATAAACGGAACATAGTCGCCGAGCACTGCGTGCTCCAGCACCTTCAGAACTGTCGAGATGCCCGGCGCGGCCGCGTGCTCGCCGTGGCCGAATCCGGTACCCCGTAGCAGGTAGTAGACGAGTGTTACGAGCGCAAGGGCTGCCGCAATGATGAACTTGTTGCGGTTGTGGTGCCACCAGTGCTCGACGCTGTGAATCAACGGCAGGAGTGCAATGCACAGCAGCAAAGCCACGAACGGGATAACCGCCAGCAGCGAGGGGGCTGCGTGCCCGGCGGACTGGTGTCCTGTCTCATGCCCGGTCGCCAGTTCGTGAGCAGCATCGGCCTTGTGCTCCTTGTCAGGTGCCGTGGCAGGCGGGGGCTGCTCTGCAGGCGTAGTGGCCGGGGGAGCCGTCGCCGTGGAGGGCGCCGGGGCCACCGATGGTGCTGAGTCGACAATCGGCTCAGGTAAAACGGGCTGCGAATCGGTCGGGGCGACCACGACCGCCGGTTCAGTGGCTGCGATAGCCGGTTGGGTTTGCTGACCGAAGATCGCGGCGGGGTGAAACAGGAGAGCCAACACCATCACCGGCAAACAGGCCTTAGCGCGGCCGTACTTCAACACCTCTGGACCCATGCGCCGTCCTCCGTGTGACTGGCACCCTTACCCGGCCGAGATACAGCTCCCGTGCTGACGGCCGCGATATCGTGACTGTATCGGCAGTTTGCGGTGCCCGGGACGCAGGTCTATACTGACTCCCGACTCGGGACAACCGATCGCTGCCGTTGGGCGAAGCAGGCTAGACGAGGGTGATGCCCGAATCAACAGCTTAAGCGGAGGAAACGCCGTCCGTGGCTGCAAATCGGTTAAGATACTTGCATGCCGGCGGTTCGCGACGGAGAGTCGTCACCTGCTGTCTCGTTCTGTCGTTCGCTCTGGGTGGATGTGACGGGGGCAGCGATCTCGGCGCACCCACGGGGACACCAGCCAATCGCAACAACCTGAGCAAAATGGAAAAGAAGCGGATCTCCATCGGTACGCATCAGTTTGAGGTCTGGGTGGCGAGAAACAGCAAGGAGCAGCAACTCGGTCTCATGCAGGTCACGGAAGAGGAGCTGGCTTCGTTTCAAGAGAAGATCGACAGCAAGTTATCGGACATCCACCGGGGCATGCTCTTCGTTTTCCCCTTCGAACGACCGCTGTCGTTCTGGATGCACAACACGATCACTCCGCTCGACATCGCCTATATCCGCACGGACGGAGAGATCGTCAGCATCCACACCATGGCCCCCCTGGAGACCCGCGTGTATCCCTCGGGGCAGCCGGCGCTCATGGCCCTCGAGGTAAAGGCCGGATTACTCGCCCACCTCGGCGTCAAGGTGGGAGACAAGGTCCAAATCCCGGGCCAGGTCCTCAAGGGCGCGTCCCGTTGAGTCGAATCTGAAGCTGGAAGAGTTGCCGGAGGCTGCGCGCGCGTCTCGCGCATCGCCAGCCGGCCGGGTCGGTCACTTCGGGAGCAGCCGGGCCTGTCGCAGTTATCGACACAACCTGTCGCACCGGCGGTCAAACCGTTGCGCCTGCTGATTGCCGGCGCCTCGGACAGTCTTCCATCGGCTCTCGCGAGCCTGGTCACATCGGGCAAAGCGGACGTCGTTTTCGTCGGTTCGCTGCAGGAAGCCCGCGACCCGACGCTCCTGGCGAGCGTGGAGGTGGTTGTCCTCGTCCAGCAGGATGAGGCCAACTCGCGCCAGATGGTTGATCGGGCCGCGTTCCTGCTGGCCGATGCCCTCGTCTCGCATCATCTGCTGGGCGTCGTTTTCGGCCCAGGTGCCTGCGGAGTTGTTCCTGGGTGCGGCGAGGTGTTCATTCGCGTGCCCGCCGGCGTCTCGGCGGAGGGCTTGCTGGGCTGGCTGTCGGCCCTGCGACATATCAAGCCGCATCTCCGCCGCATGGGTGAACAGATGACGGCCATGCAGCGGCTGGGCCGGCGGGTCAATGAAAACCTGCTCGAGGTGGATCAGGAATTGAGGCTTGCGGGGCGACTGCAGCGGGATTTCCTGCCCAAGTCGTTCCCGGAAGTGGCGGATATTCGCTTTGCCGCGATGTACCGCCCCGCCACCTGGGTATCGGGCGATATTTACGACATTCGGCAGTTTGATGAACGTCGCATCGGCTTCTTCCTGGCCGACGCGATGGGGCACGGCGTGGCCGCGGGCCTTCTGACCATGTTTATCAAGGAAGCCATCGTCGGCCGGCGTGTTCGCGACAACCAGTGCGTTCTGGCCTCGCCCAGCGACATCCTGACGTCGCTCAACTCGGACCTCGCCGCCCAGCAGTTGCCGAACTGCCAGTTCGTGACTGCGTGCTACGGTTGCATCGATGTCGGCACGCACGAGGTGACGTTCGCACGCGCGGGCCATCCGCATCCGATCCACGTGACCACGGGCGGGTGCAGCCGCGAGGTGGAGACGTCAGGCGGGCTCCTTGGTGTCTTTCCGGATGGGGAGTTCCCGAGCGTCAGCCTGGTGATGGCACCCGGTGACAAGCTCTTTATCTACAGCGACGGCCTCGAGAACATCATCCTGTCAAGCCGCGAGTCCGACGGGCAGACTCATTTCGGCCAGGTGTTCGTCGAGGCCAGTCGCCTTCCCGCCCAAGAATTCCTCGAAGCTCTGGCTCACCATCTGGACGGTGCGGAGGGCAGCCTGCAACCCACCGATGATCAGTCCTGCCTGGTCATCGAGCGGCTATCATCTTGATGGCCTTGCTGATCGCGCCGGCGCGCAGTCACTTCAGCCGTTTACCGTTATAATTGCCCACCGGGAAGATGAGTGGCGGCCGATGGCAGAACTGCAAGGACTATTCCTGGACTTCTACGGCACGGTCGTGGGCGGCGACCGGCAGGCGGTGGAATCGGCCTGCCAGGCCGTGATCGACACCCATGCGCTGCCGATGGCCGCTGAGGAACTGGCCTTGCGCTGGGGTCGGGCCTATTTTCAGGCGATCGAGTCGCCGGACGGGCTAGGTTTCCGCAAGCTGGTGGACATCGAGCGGGACACCCTCATCGAGACCCTTGAGCCGGTGATCGGGCAGGTCGACGTCGAGCAGGCCGTGGCCATACTCCAGGAGTATCTGGCCGCCCCACCGCTATGCGAAGAAGTCCGCGAAGTCATGGCCAAGCGAAAACTGCCCATCTGCCTGGTCAGCAACGCAGACGATATTCAGATCCATAAAGCATTGGCGTTAAATAACTTAAGCTTCGAATTCGTGGTCACCTCGGAGATGGCACGCAGTTATAAACCCGACCGGGGCATCTTCGAAACCGCACTTCGACTTACCGGTTGGCGTCCAGAGTGTGTCATCCATATTGGAGACTCGGTCCACAGCGATGTGGGCGGGGCTCACGCGGCCGGCCTCAGGGCGGCATGGGTCCGCCGAGAAGGTCGGATCAGCGATATCGGCACCGAGCGGCCGGACCTGGTTTGGACCGATTTACGTCCGATAATGGACATGTGAACCCGGTCGCCGGAAGGATCGATGAGGGTTTGACTATACGAGGTGAACAATCGCCATACGGCCATGACAGAACGCACTTGGCAGGCGGTCAGGGGGTTTGAAATCATGTCTACAAGAACTGGCGCAAGATTATTCAGGACAGTTGTTTGTGGACTGGTAAGCGTGGTCCTGGCAGCTGCAACGACAGCATTTGCGGAGCGAAGCGGTTCCAGGCGCGGTTATTCCGGCTCGTCCGGTCGCTCGGTAGGGTCGTCGAGATCTTACTCAGGGCGTCCGAGTTTCAGCTCTGCGCCTCGAAGCAGCTCCGGCAGTTCGCGCTCGAGCTTCAGTCTGCCATCCCGCAGCCAAAGCTCGTTTTCGCGACCCAGCATCGCGGCTCCAAGGCCGTCGACATCCAGCGCCACACCATCGGTGCGTCCGGCGCCGTCGGGTTCCCGGAGTTACACGGTCAATCCGCCGTCCGGCACTCGTGCTCCGTCGACACCAAAGCCAGCCGTCTCGGGCTCACCGAGAACCGGGGCGTCGACTAATTCTGGCGGGTCCTCGCTGTCCCTCCCAAGGTCAGGTGCGACTGTGGGTCCTCCGGCGGCGACAGGATCTGGTTCGGGGTCGTCTCAGACACCGATTTCGCGGCCTTTGTTCGGCAGACAGACACCGGTCACGCCGGGACCGTCCGGATCCGGCTTGAATAGTCCCTCCTCACCCCGTGCAGGCCAGACCGGCAATGTGAGGGTGCCGCTGCCCAGCGGATCGAACAAGAGCGGTTCCACTGTGAATCCTACGCCATCGGGCCGATCGGGCTCCTCGTCCGGATCCGATCGTCCGACGTTCATGGGGCCTTCGCTCGGTCGCAAGACGCCGACCGGCCAGACGCCTCCGGCCGGCAGGACGGGGTCGTCCTCGGCGCAATCGGGCACCAAGGGCTCCAACGGGAGCATCTCAGTGCTCCAACCGCCGTCATCCGGCGGCAACACCAGGGTTCCGTCCGACTCGCGCACGCCCAGGTCCGGCAGCAGCTTCTCCACCGGCTCGTCCGGTGGACGTTCAACGTTCTTCGATGGGAGGTCGCTGGGGCGTTCGCCGGTCTCGATCAAGCGTGGCGGTGATAATGGGTATTTCGTGAACTCCGATCGCTCCAGCAGGCTGAACGTGAGCGTGAACCGTCACCGAGGTGATCATTACGGCGGTGACCGCCACTTCTTCGGCGGCCAGAGGTGGGACTACTGCGGCTGTCACCGGCCGCGTCATTCGTGCCACATCCACTCTCACTCGAGCTTCTGGATGGGCTTCGGCTTCTGCAGCTACGACCCGTACTACTATCCGTATTATTACCCGGCGTATCCGGCGTATCCGGTCTACACCTGGCCGGTGTATGAAACCGTGGTGGTCCCGAGTTATGTAGTCGCACCGCAGCCGGTAGTCGTGCCGGGCGCGGTCGCCTACGAAGGCCAGCCCGCCCCGGGCGTGGAAGTCGAGACGCCGGGCGCTTATGCAACCGTTCCTCCGGGCCAGGTGCAGCAGGCTCAGCCGCAGCAACAGCCTGTGGAAAGCGCTCAGCAGCCGCCGGTTCAGCAGCAGACCCAGCCTCCGGCGCCGGCCGAGTTGCCCGCGTCCAGCACAACTCAGGGACAGGGGCTGTCCACCGAAGAGATGGACCAACTGATGAAGGAAGGCGTCGAGCTGTTCAGCAACGGCGACTATGAGAAGGCCGCTCAGAACTTCATGAGGGTGTCGATGGCCGTGCCGGACAACATTGATGCGCTGCTGGCCTACGCGGTGGCGCGTTTTGCGACCGGTGATTACGCGAACTCCGCAACCGCCATCCGTCGGGCGATTCGCAAGATTCCTGATGTGGTGAACTCGTTGTTCGATCTGCGTGATCGGTATGGGAAGATGTCAGACTTCGATCGGCACGTGTCCAACCTGGTCCGTCATGTGAATGAGAACAAGGAGGATATTGATGGCTGGCTGGTGCTGGGATTCGTCCAGCATTTCATCGCCGACCGTCCGCATGCCAAGGAGACGTTCGAGGGGATCAAGAAACGTTCCCCGGCTGATGCCGACGTGGCGGACATTTTCCTGAACGCCAAGCCGCTCGATCAGCTCGTGAAGGAGGCGCAGGAGGCCGCGAAGGCTGAGCAGGAGTCGTCTGGGAGCGAGCCGGCCGGCGAGATGCAGTCGAACGAGTCGCAACCCGACCCGGTGGGCGAGGCGACTCCGGAGGTTCCCCCCGCCCCGGAACCCGCTCCGGCGGCCCCGGCGCTCGAGGGCGATTTCAGCAACCCGTTCGGCTCGCCTCCGCCGTGATGCGGCGGGCCTGAACCGCAGGCAGACTGCACAGACTCCCGAGAATTCGGCAGAACTCAAACGGCCGGCGACCCCGCCGGCCGTTTTCACAGGTAACGCCGTTGAGAAGACAACATGGCGGCGCCCCCGGCAGGCCGGGGCTTGGCCATGCCACCCCTTCTCGCTTGCCCCCCTCTCTGCTTTACCACCCTCTTTCGCGTGTCACTCTTCCTCGGATGCACACGTTCTTTGCCCGGTCGCCGGCAGGCCATTCCCCCGGCCCGTGGGGATCGGCTAGAATGTGCCGCCCGGTGTTTCGGGCGGCTTTCGCCGGGCCTGGGCAGGCGTTGTCCCGGCCGTTGGCGGGTGAGCGAGGACCTTTTTCCGGAGCAGGGAACGTCCATGGGTTTCAAGACGTCGGACCAGATTCGACAGGATTTCATCGCCTTCTTCGAGAGCAAGGGGCACACGGCCGTGCCGTCCTCGCCGGTCGTGCCGATCGACGACCCCACGCTCATGTTCGCCAACGCAGGCATGAACCAGTTCAAGGACGTCTTCCTGGGCACTGGCAGCCGGCCTTTCAAGCGGGCGGTCGACACCCAGAAGTGCATCCGCGTCTCCGGCAAGCATAACGACCTCGAGGAGGTCGGCCGGGACACGTATCACCACACCTTCTTCGAGATGCTCGGCAACTGGTCGCTGGGCGACTACTTCAAGCGCGAGGCCATCAGTTGGGCCTGGGAATTGCTCACCGGCGTGTGGGGCCTGCCCAAGGAGCGGCTGTACGCCACGGTGTTCGGCGGCGCTCCCGAGGAAGGGCTGGAAACCGACGACGAGGCCGCCCGGCTCTGGACCGAGGTCACCGACATCGACCCGACACACGTGCAGCGCTTCGGCCACAAGGACAACTTCTGGGAAATGGGAGCATCCGGCCCCTGCGGCCCGTGCAGCGAGATCCACATCGACCTGACACCCGACGGATCGGGAGCCAGGCTGGTCAACGCCGGCGACCCCAAGGTCATGGAGATCTGGAACCTGGTGTTCATCCAGTTCAACCGGGACGAGTCGGGCAAGCTGACGCCGCTGCCGGCCAAGCACGTGGACACCGGTATGGGCTTCGAGCGGATCGTGGCCGTTTTGCAGGGCAAGAAGAGCAACTACGACACCGACGTGTTCGCACCGCTGATTGCGAGGATCTGCGAACTGAGCGGGCACGAATACGCCGCCAGGCTCGATTCGAACAGCGACATCGCCATCCGGGTGATCGCCGATCACGTGCGGATGCTGACCTTCTCGATCACCGACGGGGCCAAGCCCAGCAACGAGGGGCGCGGGTACGTGCTGCGACGGCTGCTGCGTCGCGCCGCCCGCTTCGGAAGACAGCAACTCGGCCAGCATGAGCCGTTCATCTACAAGCTGGTGCCGACGATCGTGGAGACGATGGGGCACGTGTTCCCCGAGCTGAAAGAGCGGCCCGACAAGGTGGCCGAGCTGATCCGCGACGAGGAAGCCAGCTTCGGCCGGACGCTCGATCGGGGCATCGCTCTGTTCGAGGAAGCGGCGGCCGGCGGCAAGAGCATTTCGGCCGAGAACGCGTTCAAGCTGTATGACACATACGGATTCCCCATCGACCTGACCGTGCAGATGGCCACCGAGCGCGGGATGAAGGTCGACGAGGCCGGCTTTGCGCGGCTGATGGCCGAGGCCAAGGAGCGGGCCCGGGCCGGGGCCAAGAAGCACGTGGCCATCGCCATCGAGGGCGAATTGCCGGTGACTGACGACGCCCCGAAGTACGAAGGCCGCGAGTGTGATGCCCGGATCATCGGCTGGGTGAAGGGTAACACGCTGGTGCGGTCGGGCTCACTGACGCCGGAGGACGGCGAGGTGGCCGTGGTGCTCGATGAGACCTGCTTCTACGCCGAGCAAGGCGGGCAAGTCGGCGACGCCGGCACGATCACTACTGGCAGCGGGGTCTTTGATGTCTCGGCGACCGAACGGCTGGGCGACGGCATCCTCCACATCGGTACGGTTGGCGACGGCCGGATCGAGGCCGGCCAGGCAGCTCACTTGGAAGTTGACGCCGCCCGCGACCTGACCCGCAAGAACCACACCGCAACGCACCTGCTGCACTGGGCCCTCCGCCAGGTGCTCGGCGAGGGTGTCAAGCAGCACGGCTCAGTGGTCGATCCTGACCGGCTGCGGTTCGACTTCGATCACAATGCACCGGTCACATTTGATGAGCTGGCCGAGGTCGAACGGCTGGTGAACGAGAAAGTGTATGCCGACCTGCCGGTGAGCACGCGCGTATTGCCGATCGAGGAGGCGAAGAAGCTGCCCGGCGTGCGGGCCTTCTTCGGCGACAAGTACGGCGACGAAGTGCGTGTACTCACCATCGGCGACGGCTTCTCGATGGAATTCTGCGGCGGCACGCATCTGTCTCGCACCGGCGAGATCGGCTTCTTCAAGATCATCAGCGAGGAGGGTATCGCCAAGGGCGTCCGCCGGATCACGGCCGTCAGCGGCCCGCGGGCGGTGGAGGCCGTCCAGCAACTCGAACGGACCGCACGCGAGGTGTCCAACCTGCTGAAGGCCGGATACGACCAGTTGCCCGACCGGATCAGCGGCCTGCAGGAAGAGATCAAGAAGCTCCGCCGGCAACTGGCCAAGGGAGCGGCGGCGGACGTCAAGAGCGTTCGCCAGGAGCTGCTCGACAAGGCCGAACGGATCGGCGGCAGCGCGGTCATCGTCGGCGAGCTTCCCGAGGTGCCGATCGAGCAGGTCCGCCAGGCCGCCGACTGGCTGCGAACGGAAGCTCAGTCGGCCGTGGTCTGCCTGGCGGTCTGCACCGAAGGCAAGCCGATGCTGATCGCGGCTATGACCGACGATCTGGTCAAGAAGGGGCTCAAGGCCGGCGAGCTGATCCAGGCGATCGTCCCGGCCATCGACGGCCGTGGCGGCGGCAAGCCCAACCTCGCCCAGGCCGGCGGCAGCAAGGCCGAGGGCATCCCCCAGGCCCTGGCCCTGGCAAGCGACTGGATTAAAAAGAAGCTGGCGTGAAAAACGCCGGCTTCATCCCCGATCTTGAGGAAAGCCGACCTCAAGGTCAGAAGCGTCTGAGAGCGAAAGCGATTGGTCAAGAACACCCTTCATTCGTAACAGGCGATTCCTGCTTCTTCATCCAGTGCGGGATCTTGAAGGTCCAATCCGGAGGATGGTCCGGGAGTCGAACGTCGTTTTTTGCAAGGTCATCCACAAAGCTGGCGACGCGCGATTCGTCGGCGAAGTCAACATGAACAACGTCGTGGTGGCTGATCATGATGATCTGCCGGGCGTGGTCGGGGACAACGAACAGATCGTCCGTCACGTTCCCGGCGAAAAGTACCTGCGTAAACAACAGGGTCGCCAGGGCATGGAACTCGGTCCAGCCGAAACGGATGGCACCCTCGAAGTCCTGTGGGATGCCCAGGCCGTGAACAATACTCGCCCATACGTGCTGAATTGACCAGACGTATCTGGACTCCTGCAGATCATCTTCCAGGAGAAACGACCATACCGGATCTCTCTTCCAGACCCAGGCTCTCTCCCAGGGATCCAAGGCCTGCATCAGACTGGCGATGGTGTACAGTCTTTCACGGGGTGTCTTGCCCGTGCCCCAGAACCGGCTGTCCCCCCTCCCGTGAGTGAAGATCAGGCACTGAGGGGGAGCATATCTGGTGTCCAGCCCGACGCCTTGTTGGCGAGCCCATTCCAGGAAGTCGTCTACCTTGATGAGGTCCACGGACCAGTCCTCCGTAGTTCGGGTTGCTGCACGTGCTTCGAGTATTCTACGTCAAGGCCGGAACCGATGCCTCTGCTTTTTGCCCGCTTGCGGTCTGTGCTGCTCGACCGGTGTCGCGCCGAGCGTGCCTCAGAATGCCGTTCGGCGATTATGATCGGACAGGACAGATCGCACAACGCCCAGAGCCGAAGGCAGCAGCCAGGCATGCCCCCGCCACAACGGTTGCGCCGGGCGCGCGAAGCCTTCTCGCAGTCCAGTTCGCCACGAAGCAACCTCCGGATCACGTTTGACCTTCCCGGAGCCGGTTGCCTGGCAACCTGCGGGCGGATAGCCTTCGTCACAGCAAGGCATGCACACCGTGAAACCAGGGGTGAAAGTCATGAAATGTACATCCGCTCTCGCAGCAGTGCTCGCAGCTACACTGAGAGCGGCCGCAGCCGCTCCTGCCGAGGATTCAAGACCGGTGGCGGAGCCAGCCCACCAGACCTTCGCCCTCGAAACCTATGTTCTCAGATCCTACAACTACCTGGACAACATGGCGGACCGGGACGGTTTGCCGTATTTCAACATCTTCTGGACCGACCCGGCAGAGGCGGCTCACGACTGGCCGGACTTCGGCGACGTGATGAGCCGGCAATTGCAGGCGGCCATCATGGCCCGGCACATGACCGGCCGTGAAACCCGCAACGAGAAACTCTGGTACAAGAAGGTGCTCTCATGCCTGGATCCCGAGACCGGGTTGCTGAAACGTCCCAAGACGTCGTTCTCCGAACCGGTGGCCGACCTCGGCGATCAGTGTCTCACCCTCTATGCCCTGCTGACCGCCTACGCGGACAACAAGGACCCCGCTCTTCGCGATGCGATCTGCAAGATGATCGATCACCTGCCGAGCGTCTACCAGCCGAACCACTGGCTGTGCGGGTTCATGATCAAGAGCCTCATGACCTTCGTCCGCCAGGCGGGTTACCGGCCCGCACTCGAACAAGCGGGAAAACTCGTGAAAAACGTGTTCGATGAGAGTTCTCTGTTCAGCCCCGACAACACTTTTCGCCACGGCGGGCACATGCACGGCAACCTGAGAACGCTGGTCGGGGCCGCCGACTACGCACTCTATGCAAAGGATCCGGTGATCTACAGCCGCGTCGACGCCATCTACCGTTACGTGCGCTCCGAGGGGACGCGTTTCGGCTTCCTGCCCGAGGTCATCGGGCGAAAAGGCGACGTCGTGTCATGCGAGACGTGCGCCCTGATGGACTTCCTGGGACTGGCGGTGACGCTGGCGAACAACGGGCATCCCGAGTACTGGGGCGACGTCGAGCGGATGGTCCGGAACCAGTTGGTCGAGAGCCAGGTTCGCGATGTCTCATGGCTGAGGCCGGGAGACAAGCCGGATACGGCACAGTTCACCTGGCGGGACGTGGGGGCGCGGATGGTGGGCGGGTACGCGGGCTGGACCTCGCCCACGCACATCCTGGCCGCTCGCGAGGAACTGCATTGGGGCGGGCCCGAGTTGCGGGGCAAGGACCGGGCCTTTCAGAATTGCTGCGGCGGATCGGGCACGCACGCATTTTTCATCGTGTGGAAAAACTGCTCCCGGTTTGAAAACGGCACCCTGTCGGTCCACCTGCACATCGACAAGCTGCTCCCGCAGGCCGAGATCCGATGCCGCCAGCCGTTCAAGGGCGTGCTCACCGTCGACCTGAAGGAGTCGTGCAAGGTTCGCATCCGTGTTCCCGAATTCGTTGACCCGGAGGAGATCAAAGCCTCTTCCAGCACCGGCGAAGCGAAGACCGTCGTGTCGGGTAACTACCTGGACCTCGGGCCGCGTCAGGCGGGCGAGAAGCTGGAGGTCACCTATCCCTTACCTGTCCGCGACGAAGAGGTGAGCATCGGAAACCCCGGTTTCCGGCAGTATCGCTATCGCTTGACGTGGAAAGGTGATACCGTCGTTCGGATGGCCTACGTTGGAGACAAGGTTGAAACGGGCTTCTCTGATTTTGACAAGAAGCAGGTTCGTGTTTTTTACGGGGCGGATGGTCCCGGCCCCCTCTACCAGCGGGAGTACATGCTCGAGGAGACCGACCCGACACCGGCGTCGCTACACATGGATGAGGGCTCGCTGGACTTCTGGCGATGAGTGACGGTGGCCTGAAGGGGCGTCAGGTGTCGTCCATCGGAAGGGGTCTCTTGAGCCTGACCGGTTCTCCCTTTGCAGAAGGCGGCTCAACAAGCTGTTGCCGCTGGTTCGCCCCGGCGGCCTGGTCGTGGCCCATAACATGAGCGCTCGCCAGGCCGACCCGCGTTACGTCAAGGCGATTACCACCGACCCCAACCTCGAGACCCTCTTTGTCAGCCTGGGCGGGTCGGACATCGGGCTGACGCTCAAGAAGCGGTGATCGCGTTCGCATGACTGGGACCACGGATGGGAGCCCTTTCTGCCCGGTGCCTACACTACAGGCGGCTCTTTCGAAACCCCGAGCCTGGTCGACGTGGCGACCGCAAGCGAGTGGGCCAGACCGCAGAGCGGTCACGTCACAGGGGGGCCGCTCCCTCACGGTCGCGATTCTGAAAGAACCATAGTGTCTCCCCGCCGAATATGTCACGCGCCCCGGCAAGGCGGGGCTTGGCTATGCCACCCTTTCGGGGATACACCCCTGGGTGCCGGTCTGCCCAGTTTTCTTCTGGCAGGAGGGCCTGAGAAACGATAGACTGGACTGATCAGATCAAGGAGGACAGACCGTTCTCGCGACGGTCGGGGGGCTGAAGGAGCGGTCTTCGACATTTCAACGCATGCCTTGACAGCTCAGCGGGATACACCCGCAAGGTGGGAGGTCAGTGATGAGGAGAGGAGCGGTTCTGGCGGCTCTGGTCGCAACGGCACTGGGTACGCCAGCGACGGCAGAGGACTCCGAGGTTGTCAACGTCTTCTTCCGCGACGTCGACGGGCTGAGAACGGTGCAGCGGCCGATGCCGGGCGGCGTCGACGGTCTGAACGCGGTCCTGGCGGCCCTGATCGACGGTCCGACAGCGGAGGAGCAGGCCGCCGGGATCTTTTCCGCGATACCCGCCGGAACCACGCTTGTCTCCGTCGAGGTCGACGACGCGCTTGTGGCGGTCGACTTCTCGGATGGCGTTCTGGCCCTGGGGATGGACGACGCCCGCCTGGAAGCCATTTTCGAGCAGGTCAGGGCAACTCTCTGGACACGTGGCCTGGACGGCTCGGTGAGGCTGACCACCGGCAGGGTGCGTTTGTCGGATTTTTTGCCGGAATCAGCCCCGGTGCAGCCCGGTCCGGAGGTGATCATCGCGGGTCCGCCGCCGGAGCCGCAAATCGCGGCCGGCACCGCCCTGTCCGGCCGCAGAATCTCGCTCTCGCCGGGACATGGGCTGAGGTGGGGCGGCACCGGCTGGCTGTACGATCGCCCGGTTTACTGTGCGCCGCTGAGCCGCGAGGACCATCACAACGTCGATCTGACCATCTACCTGAACACATACCTGCTTCAGGACGGGGCCACGACGAAGCTCTATCGGTGTCTGGACAAGAATTACGGCAACCACAGCACCGGCAATCCGTGGTGGTACATGTCGGGCTCGTACTGGCTCAAACAGATCGGTTATCCCTGCTGGGTCTACGCCAGCAGCAGCGGAGACTGCAATCTGGGTTCCGGCGACGACGAGGATTCCGACACCATCCGCTCCCGTCCGGTGGCGTCGGACTATGACAACACCGACATCCACGTCGCGATGCACACCAACGGCCTGTCGGGCAACTGCTACGGCAGCACATGCCCGAACGGTACCTGCACCTACTACGACAACAGCACCGAGCACGCCACCTGGGGCGCTATCAGCCAGGCGCTCGCCCAGGACATCAACAGCTCGATCGTAGATGTGATCCGCACAAAGTATGTCGATTCGACCTGGCGAGACCGGGGAGCACTCGATGCCGATGGTGATTTTGCGGAAACGCGCATCCCGAATCGCGCGGCGGTGCTGATCGAGCTGGCCTTTCATGATTCGTGCGATCGGGACGGTCTGTATCTGCGGGACAACTTCTTCCGCTCGGCGACCATGTGGGGGGCCTACAAGGGGATCTGCGATTATTTCGGCGTCACGCCGACCTACGGTTTCTACTCGGACGAGTACGTCAGCGACACGATTCCCTCGGTCATGCAGCCGGGTCAGGTTTACAGCGTGAGTATTACGCTCCGCAACCGCGGCGTTCTCTGGACGGAGGCAAAGGCCATCCGCCTCGGGGCGGTCGGCGACAGCGATCCGTTTACCTCGCAGACCCGCGTGGCCATCTCCGGAGAAGTGAACCCCGGCCAGACCTACACATTCACCTTCAACCTGACCGCCCCGACCATCGAGGGCACATACACGACCGACTGGCGCATGGTCCGCGACGGGTTCACGTGGTTCGGCGTCACCCACAGCGAGCAGATCACGGTGGGCAACGTGCCCGATATGCCGTTTATCACTCAGCACCCTGCCAGCCAGACGGTATCGGAAGGTGCGACGGTGGTGTTCTCGGTCGAGGCCAGCGGACAACAGCCGATGTCGTATCAATGGAGGAAAGACGGGGTTGACGTGACCAACGGCGGGAGGATTTCGGGGGCGATGGCCGCGTCGCTCCAGATCGCCGGGGCCACCACCGCGGACCAGGGCAGTTACCAGTGTGTGGTCACCAACTCGCACGGCAGTGTGTCATCAAACCCCGCTTCACTGACGGTGACGCCCAACGTTTTCATTGTCGAGAGCCGCCCGAACGGGCAGAATCATGGTAAATACGCCGAGACGGGCGTGTGGGCCGACAGCGGCGCCAAGAGCACGGCCGCGGGGAGCACCGGCGGCATCGGATCACGTTACGGCAGCACGTATCGCTCGCTTGCGGGCGAGAAGCACGCGATATTCAGTGCCGACCTTCCGGCCGACGGGGCCTACGAGGTGTTCGCAACGTGGGGAGCGGGCTCGAATCGCCGCACACCGATTCAGCACATAGTCACGCACGCCGGCGGCACCACCAACGTCAATGTCGACCAGACTGCGACGGCGAACGTATGGCTGTCCCTGGGAACCTACCAGTTCAGCGCCGGTACCAGCAGCGGCAGCGTGGACGTCAATAACACGAGCATCGACACCAGCGGAAGCATGTACGCCGATGCGGTCAAGTGGGAGTACCGCGGAGTGTCGCTACCACCGACGATCACGCAACACCCGCAGCCGAAGACCGTTTGCCCTGGCGAGACGGCCACGATGACCGTGAACGCGAGCGGGCTTGGGACGCTGACCTACCAGTGGCAGCGGAACAGCACGGACCTGAGCAACGGCGGGCACTTTTCAGGCGTCACGACGGCAACCCTGACGATTACCGGTATCGACAGCGGCGACGCGGGCAACTACCGCTGCATCGTGGGCAACGGCGGGGGCAGCGTCACCTCGAATTCGGCGGCTCTGACCGTCAGGACGGCCACGTCGGTCACCCAGCATCCGCAACCGCAGGAAGTGCCGCCGGCCGGAACGGCCGTTTTCACCGTCGCCGCCACGGGCGATGGGGTGTTGTCATATCTCTGGCAGAAGAACGGCGTGGCCCTGATTGACGGCGGTCACTATTCGGGCGTAACCACAGCTACGTTGACCGTCTCGAACTGCGACGCCAGCGACGCAGCCAACTACCGGTGCGCGGTGACCGGAGGATGCGGCTCGGCAACCTCGAGCGAGGCCGCCCTCACGCTCATCGGGCCACCGCTGATTCCGGGCGACTTCGACGGCGATCAGGACGTGGACCAGGCCGATTTCGGCGCGTTCCAGGCATGCTATTCCGGCAACACCGTGGCGCAGGACGACCCGGCGTGCGAGAAAGCACTCTTCGACGCAGACAGTGACGTCGACGTGAATGACTTCGCCCTCTTTGCCGGGTGCATGAGCGGCCCGGACGTGCCGGGCGATCCGACATGCGCGAACGAGTGAGTATGCTCGGCGTCTCTGCCACCGGTTGCGGGACCGCTGATCCACGCCGGGACGCGCAATCAGTTCCTCGATAGTAATTGCGCAGCCGTGTCCTTGGCGGGAATAGTCCTGTCCCAAGACATGGCGGCGCCCCGGCAGGCCGGGACTTGGCCATGCCACCCTCGGAAAACCTTCCGCTGAGGCGTACCTTTCTGCGGCTTTGACGGGCAGACCCGGCCTGGACTACACTCTCGTCGCGCGATTTTCACTGAATCGCCAATCCGCTGACAAGGACAGGCAACGCAATCGAAAGAATTACCCATGAACGACAAGGACACTTACGAGAACCCGCTGGTTTCACGCAACGCCTCGCCGGAGATGTGCCGGCTGTTCAGCCCGCGCCAACGGATCCTCACCTGGCGGCGGATCTGGCTGACGGTGGCCGAGGCCCAGGCGGAACTCGGCCTGCCCATCTCCAAGCAACAACTCGACGACCTGCGTCGGACAATGGAGGACATCGACTGGGACGGGGCGGCCAGGCACGAGAAGCGACTCCGCCACGACGTCATGGCCCACCTGCACGCCTGGGGCGACGTCGCGCCGAAGGCCCGGGGCATCCTGCACCTCGGGATGACCAGCATGGACGTCGTGGACAACGCCGACCTAATCATCATGCGTGACGCGATGGTGCTGATCCGCGACTGGCTGGTCAACGTCGTGGACGCCCTCGGCCAGTTCGCTCGCAAGTGGCGCGACCTGCCCTGCCTGGGCTTTACGCACTGCCAGCCCGCGCAGCTCACCACCGTCGGCCGCCGGGCGTGCCTGTGGGCCTACGAGTTCGTGCGGGATTTCGAGGAAATGGAAAATCGAATCGCCGGGCTGCGGTTCCGCGGGATTCGCGGGGCGACCGGCACGCAGGCGAGTTTCCTGTCGCTCTTCGACGGCAAGGCCGCGAAAGTGGCCCGTCTCGAACGCATGGTCACCCGCAAACTGGGCTTCAAGGCGGTCGAGCCGGTTACCGGCCAGACTTATTCGCGAAAGATCGACGCTCAGGTGGCGGCGGCGCTCGCCGGTATCGCGGCGAGCGCTCACAAGTTCGCCAACGATATCCGGCTGCTGGCGGGGATGAAGGAGATCGAGGAGCCCTTTGAGAAATCGCAGGTCGGCTCATCCGCCATGGCCTACAAGCGCAACCCGATGCGATGCGAACGCATGACCGGCCTGGCCCGCTACGTGATCTCGATCCTCGGCTCGCCGTTCCAGACGGCCGCGGAACAATGGTTCGAACGAACCCTCGATGACTCATCCAACAAGCGTTTGACCACGCCGGAGGGGTTCCTGGCGACCGACGGTATCCTGCGATTGGTGACCGATGTGTCGCGTGGATTAGTCGTTTACCCGAAGGTCATCCAGGCACATGTGGAGGCTGAACTGCCCTTCATGGCCACCGAGGAGATCCTGATGGCCGCGACCGCAGGCGGGCGCAGTGCGAAGGCCGGGCGGGCAGCCGCCGGTGACCGGCAGGAACTGCACGAGATCATCCGCCGGCACTCGCAGAACGCCGCGATGGAGGTCAAGATGCACGGCCGCCAGAACGATCTGATCCAACGCCTGCGGGAAGACCCGGCTTTCGTCAACGTCGACTTCAAGAGCGCTCTTGACGCCCGGCGTTTCGTGGGACTGGCTCGGCAGCAGGTCGATCATTTCTGCAGGACCGTGGTCGGACCGATCGTGAGGCGACATGGTTCCGCGCGCAACAAAGCGGTAACCCTGAATGTCTGATCCGGATCCCGGCATGCTCTCCGACCAGTCTCAGAACGCTTTTGCCTACCCACCGGAGTGGGCGGACAAGGTTGAGGACCTTGTCGGCACAACGACCATGGAGGTGGCGGGGTACGACATCGAGGTCACGATAACCCGCGAGCAGCTCGACCGCGTGTACCTTCCATTGCTGGCCCTGCTGGCGGATTGTGCAGCCGACGATCGACGGGTTCTGGCGGGGCTGGGGGGCATACCGGGCAGCGGCAAGTCCACGTTCGCGGTGGCGCTGGAGCGGATGGCCGGCCGAGTCTGCGCGTCCGGCCGGCTCGTGGCTGTGGGCATGGACGGCTGGCATTATCCGAATGTCGTTCTCGATCAACGAACCGTGTGCGACGAGAGCGGGCAACGCATCCTCTTGCGGAGCCGGAAGGGTGGCCCGCAATCTTTCGACGTTCCGGCGATGGCCGCGGCAATCGAGTCGCTCCGAATGATGCACCGCTGCGTCACTCTGCCGGCTTACGACCGGCGAATTCATGATCCGGTTCCCGACGCCATCTCGATTTCACCGCAGACGCAGATCGTCGTCATCGAGGGCAACTTCCTTCTCGGCACCACGCCGCCGTGGGACCGGGTCTCACGACTGCTCAAGCCGAGACTGTTCCTGGAGACAAGCTCGGAGGAAGCCCGCGAGCGGATCATTCGGCGGCACATTCGCGGCGGCGCGTCACCCGAACAGGCTTTGACGAAGCTCCAGGCCAACGATTTGCTGAACATCCAAGCCGCACGCCAGACGGCGGCAAACGCCGATTTCGTAATCCGGCTGGACCCGCCGCCGTATCTCCGGGCACATGCCTGGCCGTCTGACGCCGGCCCATGAACCAAACGATCGCGAGGGCTGCACCTGCACGGTGATGAAGATGCCGATGAACGGGCAGGCCACTTCCGCGATTGCCTTGAAGTTGAAGCGGTTGGCTTGCCGCAGGCCGCGCGGGGTGGTGAGTATGGACAGGCCGACGAGGAGTCTGTTTCGGTTGTGCTCCCACCAGTGAGCGGTTCACGGAATCAGCGGCAGGATTGCGACGCACAGGAGCAATGCCGCGAAAGGAACGATCCAGCCGAACGGCGGCAGCTCAAGACGGCGATACAGGTCAGTTCCATCGGGATTTCCACAGGTCAGAAACGATCGCTCGCTGTTTCGGCCGCGGTGTCCCGACACCAGCTCACTCCTCGGAGTCGTGCGTATCAATATCCAGGGGGGCATGCATGCGGTTTTCGACCCTGGGCGTGAACAGGACGCGGTAGTAGCAGAAGACGAGCAGGGTCAGCACGGTGCCGATCGAGACGGTCATCAGTATCCAGCCTGCCAGTGTCATGGCGTGTTCCTCTCTTCAGCGCAGCACATGGTTTCCGACGATCTTTGCGGCCACCCCGAGAACCGCCGCCACGGGGAACAGGACCGCTACGTAACGCTTGAAGTGCTCCATGGTTGCCGGTTCACCGGTTGCGGTTTCGCCGGCGCCGCGGCGGATTTCGAGCCAGCGGGCACCGATGGTCAACGCAAGCGCTATGGCAAACACGATGTCCCTGGAGACGAACCACCCATCCCGCTGCGAGATCGTCTGGTAGATGATGATCCCGAGGCTCAGCGGGCCGATGAACATCCACATCAGGCGACAGAGCAGCATGCCTGCCCCGCCGGCCCTGGCAGTCCTGCCCTGATCGGGGGCTTTTGTTTTGTCCTGCACGAACGGGCCTTTCGCGTGCGGCGCTGTTGGGCACGTCACGAAGGAGGAAGACAGCAGCAACGTCCGCAAGACAGCCTTCGCAGTGCGACGGTCCGCATTGGACGGTCGGCGCACGGGCTTGGTTTCGCGGGACGGCGATTGCCGTCTCGTCGGAAATGATCAGATGCGGTCAGGCCTTCCTTCGTGCGATCCGGTTTCCGGTTGGATTGCAGAGCGACTCGCGCAGATCGAAGACGCCGGTCGCGCTTCGGAGACACGGAAACCGAGCGCCAGCCGTCGAATGGCGGCCCGACCATCCGTGAATGCCTCCGGGTGCACGCGCGACCCGAACCCTTGGCAATTGTGTACCGTGAGCATAGTCAGGCGCAGGCCCGATTTCAAGCCTTCGTAAAGGGGAAGCCTGCGTGGATAGGCTCGCACCCAGGCAGCGTTTGGCGGCGGCCGATCACGGATGTCGGCGTCCCGCGGTCTTGCGTCCCACGAAGGCCATATAGTACAGGGCCTCGCCGGCCTTGGAGAATCGGTGCCGGTATCGGCGCCTCGACAGGACAGACAGAGCTCCCTCGGCGACCATCGTCTCGATCAACCTGGCAAAGCGCGATCGCTGCGGGTTGGTGACGAATTCCTCCTTGATATTGAACGCGATCCAGCCATTCTCCTCGATCAGGTTGAACGCGGCGACAAACGCCTCGGGGGGGATGTCGCCGAAGCCCAGCGCAGCGACGCAGGTCAGGCAGTTGAAGTGATACTCCGCCAACCGAGCCCGCTGGTCATCGGTCGGCTTCGCGAGATCCAGAACGTAGTATTCGCTGTATACGCCAGGGCGATCCCGTTCGGCGGCCTGTGCAGCCTCCGGCAGAATGTCCGCCCCGACGACGACTCCGGCTCCTGCCTGGCGGAGTTCCTCGCCGACCATTCCGTTTCCGGCCCCGAGGTCGAGAACACGCAGTTCGGAAGGCATCGTACCCGCCGCCAGCAGGTCCATCTCCAATTGACGGCATACCACGAAGGGCGACATGCACTTGAGTTGGTTGCAGAACAACTCCTCGTACAGGCCGGGGATACGGTAGACCTGGGCGTAGTCGTGGAACCGGACTCGCTGCCAGCAACCGTCCTTCGCGATCAGACACCACTCCTGATCCTGGCTGACCGCCGGGTTTCTGTCGGGGAACAGGACCTTGGGCGACGAGGCCGCGCCGCGGGCCATTCTCGTCCGCGATTTCTGGTGTAGATAGTTTATACCATTTCTTAATACTTTTATACTCTCGTGGTCCGGCGTCGGCGCGGCAATGGACAAGCCGGCCATTCTTTCGTCCTTCATATCGGCCTCCCTTTCCAAGAGTAGAATAGAATTAACGTAACCACCGCGCGAGCCACCCGGCCGGCCCGCGGGTCTGCGTGCCTCTCACAGACGGTCAGCGCCACTCACCAGATGAGGGGCCGCATCCAGGTTCTCGGCGTTCATCATCGCGGCGATGCGTTGCAGGTTCGCCAGCAGCATGCTCTGCTCCCAATCCTGGAGCCTGGCAAACTCCTGGCAGAAACGCTCTTGAAGCAAGGGCGGAGCATCCGCCAGCATTTCCTTTCCCGCATCCGTGATGAAGACCTCGACGCTGCGGCGGTCATCCTCGTCGCGAGCCCTGTGAACAAGCTTCCGCTTCTCCAGGCGATCCAGGATGCCGCTGATCGTGGGCTGGCTGACCTGGAGCTCACGGGCCAAGTCGCTTGGAGAAGCGTTCCCGGCCCGGGCGATTTCCTGCAATGCCGCGAGCTGCGGTCCGGTCAGGCCGTACTCTTCGACCAGCCGTCGCGAGTAGAGGTCCACCGCTCGAATAATGCGGCGAAGGGCCACAAGTATCTGTTGCCGAGTGGTTGACTCCAGTTGCACCGTTGACCGCATGGGCTAGACCCTCTTATTTTGCCTGCTAATATTTAGCACAGTAATCGTATTCCGTCAATTGCCAGCCAACCAAGCTGGAGGCGCCGGGCACTTCTCCTTTAGAGTTGACCGTAACTCTTTGTTTGGAAAGCCTTTGTGGTCGATCACGTCTTGCCTATCGACAAACGGGCAATATTGCGAATACTATGTAAACGCACCAACTGAACAGGCGATGTGATGTGCGTACGAAATACTCGTCGGGCCCGGAAAGGGATATGATTATCATCGACCACGTCAGTAAGACCTTTGACGGCGGCCGGAGCTTCGCGGTGGCGGATTTGTCTCTGGAAATCCGCCGGGGGGAGACTCTCGTGCTGCTGGGCTCTTCGGGATGCGGGAAGACGACGACTCTCAAGATGATCAACGGCCTCGTTGGACCCTCAAGCGGCTCGATTCAGGTGAACGGCCAGCGCGTTGGGAGAAACAGTATCCTCTCGGTCCGTCGGTCCATCGGCTACGTCTTCCAGGGGATTGGCCTGTTTCCGCACCTGAGGGTTCAGCAGAACGTGGAGATGGTTCCACGGCTGCTCGGTTGGCCCAAAGAGCGTCGGGCGGCGCGCGCGGCCAGCGTGCTTGAACTCGTCGGTCTGGCCCCGGCGACCTATGCGGACCGGTTCCCAAGGCAACTCTCCGGCGGACAGCAGCAGCGCGTTGGCATTGCCCGGGCCCTGGCCGCCGACCCACAGTACATGCTCATGGATGAGCCGTTTGGGGCCCTGGACACGTTGTCGCGTGAAGCACTTCAGCAGGGGGTTCTGCGGCTGAAACGCTCGCTCGGCAAGACCGTCGTTTTCGTAACCCATGATATTTTCGAAGCTCTGACCCTGGCGGATCGCATCGCCGTCATGCACCGAGGCCTTCTTGAACAGGTCGGAACCGCAGAGGAGTTGCTGACCCGGCCGGGCACGCCGTTCGTGGCCGATCTTTTCCACCGTGCGGCTCAGCAATGCGACCTCTTGCGGAGGTGCTCGCCATGAGTCGCCGGCTCGCACCCGTGGCGATGGCGTTGGCCCTCGGCGCCGCCTCCGTGCAGGCAGGGCAGCCTGATGTGGTTCGGGTCGGCGCGAAGGCCTTCACCGAGCAGCACATCCTGGGTGAACTCGTGGCCCAGCTCATCGAAGATCACACTGACCTTCACGTCAAACGCCTTTTTGACCTGGGTGGTACCGGCCTGTGCCATTCAGCCCTGGTATCGGCCGAGATTGACATCTACGTCGAGTACACCGGCACCGCGCTCGTCGACATCCTCAAAATGGACTCCGCGCCACACAGCGAGGTCGTGTTTCGAACGGTTGCCAAGGCCTACCGGGAGCAGTTCGACCTGTCGTGGCTGCCTCCTTTGGGCTTCAACAACACCTACGTGATGGCAGTTCCCGGGGCGGACGCCGCCGCAAGGCGGTGGGAAAGGATCAGCGACCTCAAAGACGCCTCCCGCTCCCTCAGAGCCGGATTCACGAGCGAGTTCGTTGAACGGCCGGACGGCTATCCGGGTCTGTCAGCGACCTACGGATTCCAGTTCGGCCAGGTCGTGGAACTGGATCCGGGCCTGATGTATAGCGCCTTGGCGAACGGGCAGGTTGATGTCATCTGCGCGTTCGCGACGGACGGCCGGCTCGCGGCCCACGGACTGCGTGTTCTGAAAGACGACAAGTCGTTCTTTCCGCCGTATGAGGCCGCACCGGTCGTGCGGGCGGACCTGCTCCGCCGGCACCCGGAGGTGGCCGACGCACTGGTATCGCTGATCAAGACGATCGACGACACTGCGATGCGCCGCATGAACCTCGCCGTGGATGGTGAACGAAAGCGGCCCAGCGACGTTGCTCGGGCATGGATCGAGAGCCGACACTCGAGGGCACTGGTCGGGCCGCGAGCCAGAACCGGGTCGCCATCATCCTCAACTGGAGGGTACTGGTCGTTCCTGGCCAGCCGGCGATACGAGCTCCGGCGCAAGATCCTGGAGCACCTGTGGCTCACGGGCGCGGCGCTCCTGGTTGCCATCGCAACGGGCATCCCGGCGGGAATGCTGATTCAGCGGGTCCGCGGGCTTGCCCCGGCAGTTCTCACGCTTACCGAAGTCACGCAGACCGTTCCCAGTCTGGCCATGCTGGCATTCCTCTTTGCCCTGTACGGCGTGCTCGGGGCCGCACCGGCGGTCACTGCACTCGTGCTGTACGCTTTGCTGCCGATCGTCCTGAACACTTACACCGGCCTGAACGGCATTGCTCCCGGAATCCTGGAGGCGGCGGACGGGATCGGCATGTCATCCGCCCAGCGCTTGCGAATCGTGGAATTGCCGTTAGCCTTGCCCTTCATTATTGCAGGCGTTCGCACGGCTGCCGTCTGGACCGTCGGAATCGCGACCCTGTCGACGTACATCGGCGCCGGTGGCCTGGGAGACTTCATCAGCCGAGGGCTTGCGAGGAACGACCCGAGGCTGACGCTCCTCGGCGCCGTCCCGGCGGCGGGCATCGCGGTCCTGCTCAGCGCGGGCATCCGGACCTTGGAGCGGAGGTTGCAGAAGCCCGGCGGCTCGTGCGGCAAGCAGGTCGCGCCGGACACAACGAAAGACGACTCATGAGGATTTCCCAGAATTCGTTGGGAATTCGTTTGACGATCCGGCCGCTGTCGTGCGAGACTGTCAGGAGACTGGACCATGAACCCAGCGAGAGGCGTACATGGCGCAAGATGAGACATCGTCGCCGTATCCCGAGGGACACGTCCGCCGTGCGATGCGCGGAGTTGTGACGGCCCTCGAACGAAACCGTTCCGAGGAGGCAGTTCGCGAGTTTATGCAGATCACCTCGGCCGGGATCACACCCAAGAGCGAGCGAACGACCACCTGGTTAGTGTCGATGATCGGCAAGGCGCTTGCGACGAGACTGGTGGAGGCATTTGTGCATTTCCCCTGTTTCTACTGCAGGAAGGGCCGGGTTGACTGTGAGATATGCAGCGGCCGTGGCCACAACAGCGGCGGAATGCCGTGCGAACGATGCATCGGAATGTGTGTCGAGAGATGCGACTTCTGCGATGGCTCAGGTTGGGTGACCATGAACTACGTTCCGGAAGGGCTCAGGCCTCCGGTCATCAAGGGCCGGGCTGCCCTGGCCATCCAGAGAATGAAGGCCTTGCTGGAGTTGCCGTGTCCCGAGGTGCGATACCGCGACCCACAAGTGTCAATCAAGCGGGCCAGACTCATGCTCCTGAACATGGATCGACAGATGGGCGTATTCGAGAACATGGTATTGGCTTTCGGGGGACTACCGGCCGATTGGCGGAAAGCAAGAGCAGCGATTAAGCCCGTGATCAGGAAGTGCGTTCTCCTCGCCGCTCGGGCGGAGCGGCGGACCTGTGAACTGGTTCAGGTCATCGCAGAGGGCCATCGATGCCTTGCCGGTTTGATGAACCCGGACAGTAAGGACCGAAAGCGCCTCCGGCAGCAGGCCCGGTATTATGAATCTCTAATCGATCCGGAGAGGTCTTTAGCAGGGACGGGCTTGACCCACCCGTTTCTTCACGACGCGATCAGTGACGTTGTCCGCAAGCGGAGGAACACGTGCCCCCCCCAGGCCGAGCATGAGCGTTGAGTTCATACGCGGCCGCGAAGGGACCGACTCTGCACAGGATGACGCATCGAGTCGCCCGCAGCAAGGAGACCCATGGCTATTCTCAGACAACTGAAGATGCCGCTCGGCCGCGAGCACCGCGACATCGTTCGGCTCCTGGCCTTGTGCGTGCTGGTGGGCCTGGTGGCCGGGTTGGGTGCGGTCGCGTTCTATTACCTGCTCAAACTCGCCGACTTCGTGTGCATGGACTACCTGGCCGGCTATCGTTTGACGTTCGCCGCCCATGAAGGACCTCTTTTCCAGACGTCCACGGCCACCTCGCCGCCGCTGCACCGATGGGTGTTGCTGATCCTGCCGGCCGTCGGCGGCCTGATCAGCGGCGTCATCGTGTTCACACTCGCCCCGGAGGCTGAAGGGCACGGCACGGACGCGGCAATTGAAGCCTACCACTTCAAAGCCGGAGCGGTCCGATCGCGTGTTCCGCTGATCAAGATGATCACGTCGGCGATCACGATTGGCTCGGGCGGCTCGGCCGGGCGCGAGGGGCCGATCGCCCAGATCGGCTCAGGGTTCGGCTCGACGCTCGCGCGGCTATTGCGGCTGCCTCCGCACGAGCGGCGGACGCTCATGGCCGCCGGCATGGGGGCCGGGATCGGGGCAATCTTCCACGCCCCGCTGGCCGGGGCGATCTTCGCGGCCGAGGTGATGTACAGGGAACTGGACATCGAACACGAGGTCCTGGTGCCGACATTCATCGCGTCGATCGTGGCTTATGCGGTGTTCGGGGCGGTGTTCGGCTTCCACCCATTGTTCCTTACGCCCGATTATCAGTTCGACCACGTGGCCGTGCTGCTGCCGTTCATCATCCTGGCAATTGTTTGCGCCGGCGGGGCTGCGCTCTACGTCACGGCCTTCTACGGCATCCGCAAGTACGTCCTTCATGGCCTGCGCGTGCCTAACCACATCAAGCCGGCAATCGGCGGCCTGCTGGTGGGAGTGATCGGTTTCTTCCTGCCCAACGCCCTGGGGACGGGATACGGGGTGGTGCAATCGATCTTCAACGCCGAGGCAACACCCCCTGGTGCGGGCGTCGACATGCTGGCATCGTGGAGCTGGTTCGCAGCCCTGTTTCCCGAGGATGTAAAGCCGGCCACCATCGCCATGTGCCTCCTGGCCACTATCGCGCTGGCGAAGATCGCCACCACGGCTTTGACGGTGGGCTCGGGCGGCAGCGGCGGCGTGTTTGGCCCAGCGGTGGTGATCGGCGGAGCCTTGGGAGGGGCGACGGGAATGTTCTGCCAGCGTCTCTTCGGGGACGCGGTGCAACCAGGGGCCTTCGCCCTGGTCGGCATGGCGGGCTTCTTCGCTGCAGCAGCAAACACGCCGATTTCGACGATCATCATGATCAGCGAGATGACCGGCAACTACAACCTGCTGGTACCCTCGATGCTGGTCTGCATTCTGGCCTACGTGCTCTGCCGGCGATTCAACCTGTACCAGAAGCAACTGCCCTCACATCTGGAGGCCCCCAGCCAGATGGCCAACATGGCTACGGCGGTTCTGCGAACTCTCACGGTGGGTCAGGCGCTGGCCGAAAAACGGGACGGTCACCTGGCCGTGGTCCCGCAGGATGGGAGTTTTCGCGACGTGATGGCCCGGTTTGCCCGGAGCACGCAAACCTGCCTGCCAGTCGTGGACGCTGAGGGCCGGCTGGCCGGGGCGATCGATACCCGGGACATCCGCCGGGTGATCCGCGAGCCGGGTTTCGAAGCGATCGTTATTGCCCAGGACCTGGCGGCTCCCGCGACAACACTGACGCGTGCAGACTCGCTTTTGACCGCCATCGGCCGTATGGTTGCCGCCCAGAGCGACGAGCTGGTGGTCATTGACGAGGATGATCCGCAGAAGATCGTCGGGACCGTCAGCCGAAGCGACATTATTGCGGCGTATGACCGGCGGCTCATTCGGGGAATCGTCTGACAGGGAGGACACTATGCGAGTCTTGAGCGTCAACGGCAGTCCTCGAGCCAAGGGCAACACCCAGATCATGCTTCAGCGCGTCTGCGGTCACCTGAGTCAGGCGGGTTGCCAGATCGACGAGGCCAATCTCGACGCGCTGGGCGTCGCCCCGTGCCGGGCCTGCATGATCTGCACCGAGGTGAAGGACGGCCGGTGCCACGGGCACGACGACGCCTGCAACGGGCTGATTGAACGCTCGCGGGCCGCGGACGTGATCCTGCTCGGCTCGCCGGTCTACTTCGGGTCGCTGACCGGGCAGATGAAGGCCTACATGGACCGGGTCGGTTTTGTCAGCCGCGTCACCGACCAGTTTCTGGCTCGCAAGATCGGTGCGGCCGTCGTGCCTGCCCGGCGGGCGGGACAGTTGTTCACCTTCGCGGAGCTCAACATGTGGTTCCTGATCAACGGCATGGTGATCCCCGGCAGCAGTTACTGGAACGTCGGCCAGGGGCGTGCCGAAGGAGAGATCTTCAACGATCAGGAAGCCATGACCACGCTGGATGACCTGGCGAAGAATATCGTGTGGCTGTTGCAGAAGCTGAGGTAGAGAAACCCTCTGTAGGAGCGGTTTGTAACCGCGACCTCAATGATCGCGGCTGCAAGCCGCTCCTACGCTGAACCCCGAACCCTGAACCCTTGTCATCGTTTCAGATCCGTGAATCGCCCCGGAATGGCATGGTACTTCACCGGTCCGGTGCTCGGTTGGCCAGTCAGTGAGTCGCGAGGCTCCAGCGTCAGGCCCTCGGGGCCAATCTCGGCTACGATGAACTGCACCGGCCGGGTCGCCGGATGCACGGAAGCCTGGGTGGCGTAGACGCGGATGGCGGGTTCCCACGCCGTGGACAAGTTGGCCCCGGTGTGCCAGTGGCCGCCGAAAGCGGCCCTAACCGTCTGCTGGTCGCGGCACTCTTCGAGAACACGGCCAAGCGGTCGCGAATCCATTCGCCGATCGCCCGTCAAATACTCGGGGCCATGCAGAAACACGAGTGTCGGCAGTCGCCGCGGGTTGTTGGCATGCCGGCAGAGGTCGTCCTTCATCCATTGCAGATGGGCCTCCCAGCGCGGCCGCTCCCGCTGCAGGCGCTCGGCGGGCCAGTCAGGCTTGGGCGGGGCGATGTTCGAGTCGATGACCGCAAAGTGGATCCCACCACGGTTGAAGGAGTAATCGTACGGGCCGCGGGCCTGGAAGGCCTGGTACGCCGGCGACGCGGCCGACGCGTCAAACAAGCGGTTGAGCGGCAGCGGCGTCTGGGCCAGAAACCAGTTCACCTTGATGTCCTGAACGCGGTAGTGAACATCGTGGTTGCCCATCACGGGGTATATTTCGATGCCGGCCGCCGTCATGCGGTTGAAGCAAACACGGATGACGTCAATCTCCTTCTCGCTGATGCCCGGCACCTCGTCGTTACCAATGTCTCCCAGCACCACGGCGAACGCCGGCCGCAGTCCGATCACATGATCGGTCATCGCTTCCAGTTGATCGAACGCGCCCGGGGCGAGGTGCAGATCCGAGATGATGATGAAACGAGTCGCCGGAGGAGTGCAGCCAATCATTCCCACCAGGACGAATGCAGCAAGAATCGCCAAGG
The DNA here is from genome assembly GCA_964586235.1 of uncultured Planctomycetales bacterium. Lineage (GTDB taxonomy): Bacteria > Planctomycetota > Phycisphaerae > UBA1845 > PWPN01 > JAUCQB01. The sequence continues at coordinate 95,781 of CAZPIO010000001.1, read as the reverse complement.
CAATCTGTCGACCCAGATCTCGGGCGAAGCGCCCCTTCAGAAAAACGAAAGGTAGTCTCATCTCTCTGTACTCCAACAATGAACCCACATCTCAAAGTACCTTAACGCAACTTGAACCTCGCCGGCGGCGAGCACAGCGTGCGGCATTCGCCGTCGATGACCGCCCGCGAGAGGGCGACGACCTGCAGTTCCTCGGACTCATCCGGTATTGTCAACGGACCAATCTCCATCCCATGAAACTTCTCTGACCGTTCGTAGACGATCGGTGTTTTAAAGGGGAATTCTGCCTCGCGGATCGTTTTGGGCGAGCCTCCGTCCGGCAGATGATTGACCTCCTCCGAATCCAGGAACCGATACAGCACCTGCGACGCCCCGCAGGGCACCGGCGTGTCCCAGGTCAACTGGGCGGTGCGCAGTTCCCGCTGGATGGTCAGGAGCATGCTCTTGATGCGTCCTTCGACGGGCAGTTCGGCATTCGCCGGCACAAGTCGCCGCTTGGGCCAGGGCACTTCCCGCAGAGCCACAGTGTCCCAGTTCATCTCGTAGATAGGCTCATTGGCGGTCCGCTGACGAGGGTCGCAATAGAGGATCGCAGTGACGACGTCGGACCTCGCCTCGGCCATGACCTCGAACAAACCCCACGTATCATAATCGTGGGTGGCCGACCAGACGGTGCTTTCGGGAATGTCCGGCCAGTCGGGACCGGCCGTCTTGGGATCGTCTCCGACGCACTCGTTGTACGCGGGTGCGGGATGGCTGGTCACGTTCACGCCATACTGCTCGCGGAGCTTGCCAAGCGGATCCAGGCCGATGCGGATCTTGGGATCGGGGTTGTCGACCGTTTTGGCGAACCAGCCGTAGGCTGTCAGGCGGTACCAGTGGCAGGGTTCGACGTTGCGGACATTCTGGAGCACGCCGCCTCGCCAGGCATGGGCCCACATGTGGATGCGGACGTATTCCTTGCCGGAGTGCGGGACGTCCTTGCCCACCGCGTGTTCGGGGGCGTGCCCGCCGCAGGTGAACCATTGGTACCAGCCGCTGGGCGACCAGCCGCGATAGCGCTCGTACCAGATGTGATTGTCGAAGTTGCCATTGAAGAGCAGGTTGGGAGCCAGTGTGGGCGTCGGAACGACCGCCGTGCCCAGGGCCGGCGACGCTTGGGTGGATGAGCCCGCCGCGGGGTGCTCCGGCCGGCGATACTCCGAGAAACGGCCCTGGCACTCCCACACCGTCGTCGGGCCTTCGATCGCCGTGACCGGCTTGCCCTTGGGCAGCAGATACCGGTCAAGCTCGAGACGATCCTTGTACACCCGCAGCGTGAACGCGTCGGAATCCCGATTCGAGCCCTCGGCCATGCCCGCCGAGGTGATGAAGGTCACCCCATGACGCTGTTCGTAGCAGTAATTGTGGTGGTCGCCGGAAAGCATGAGCTTGACGTTGTGCCTGCCGTCGAGGCCTTCCACGTATTTGGCCAGCGGGTCCACCTCATGCTTGTGCTGAAGGATGATCGTGACGGAGCTGTCATCTGTCCGAGTGATGACGCTGCGGACCCAGTCGCGCTGCTCGTCGGAGTAGTAACAGTCGCACACGATGAAGCGGATGCCGCCGCGTTTGAAGACGTAGCGGTAGGAGGCCTTGGGGGCACCCGGCTGCCAGGCCGGATGAACGGCCACCTCCGGGTTCCAGACCGGCCACGCGGGGCCGGAGATGTCCGCCGTGACCCGATCGTGATAGTAGCCGTGGCCCTGGGCCTTCGCACCGGTATCCAGCAGGTAGAGCCCGCGCGTCGCGGCCTCACGAAGATGGTTCTTGAGGATCTCGTTGGTCAGATCGTGATTGCCGGGGGCGAGATGAAACTCGATGGGCGGCGACGAGATGCGCAGCAGGTTGAGCACATCCTTCCATGCGCACTCGTTGGCCCACTCGAACCGCACGTCGCCCGTATGAATGACCATGCTCGGCCGATCGGCCTTCACCTTCGCGCACAACGCGGTGATCCACTCGCATGCCGGAGTCTGCGTGTCGCTGATCCAGGCGATGCTCCACAACGGGCTTTCGTCCGCCGCCGCTGTGGGTGAAACCAGGATTCCAAGCAACAAGCAGCACGCAATCAATAAGTTGACGCAACGAACAGAAACACAGAATACAAACGAACCTCGCATTGGCGACCTCCTCCAAGGCATGGAAACACGCGACCATTGTGCCGGCCTGCAGGCCATGCCGCAAGATCTGAAAAGCCGGTTCGGTCAGATCGCGCTTGCCAGCAGCTCGGCCATGTGCAGCGGATGGCGATCGGTGAAATGGTTGATCTGGTGGCGGCAACTGGTGCCCGAGGCGACCAGGATCGCGCCCGGATCCATGGCGTTGATTTTGTCGAGCAGGTTCTGGGCGACCTTGTGCGAGAGCTCCTGTTTGCTCTTGAGCATGCCGAACGCCCCGGCCATGCCGCAGCAGCCGGTGTCGAGCAGCCTCGCCGCAGCTCCCGGGATCTTCTCGGCCAGCTTCGGCATGATGCTCACGTCGGTCAGGGCCTTGGCGTGACAATGGCCGTGGATGCCGATCTTGAGATCGCCCTGCCTGAAGGTCACCGCGCCCGGCTTGCGCTGCAGGAGCTCGAATATGAACTGCTCGAACAGCACGCACCGCGCCGCCACCTGGTCGGCGCCGGGGATCTTCAACTGCCGGTACTCGTCGACGAACATGGTGTAGCACGACGGCTCGAGGAAGATGATCGGCTCGCTGCCGCCCTGAGTAAGGAACAGATCGACGTTGTGATTGGCCAGGTTGCGCACCTGGTTCAGCACGCCGCGGCTGCAAGCCGGCCGACCGCAGCACTTGCGCCCGTCGGCCAGAATCACGTCGAACGCGGCGGCCTCCAGCACCTTGACCGCAGCCTGCCCGATGTTCGGCTCGTTGTAACGCACCCAGCAGTCGTCCCACAGGATAACCCTGCCGCGAACGCCCTTGCGGACGTCGGTGCGCCGGGCGAACCACTTGTCGAACCGCCGCCTGGTGTACGGCGGCATGGTGCGGTCGGCGGCAAAGCCGAGCGTTTTCTCCATCAGCCATCGCGTGAGCCGCATTCTCAGGATCGTGTTGGTGATCGGAGCGAGCAGCCCGGCGTTGAGACGGCCGAGCAGTTCGGCGTTCGAGATCAGGCGATCAACCAGGGGAATACCATCGCGCTCGTGGCGAGCGTGGTTCATCTCCGCCTTGAGCAGGGCGAGGTCCACGTTGGCCGGGCATTCGGTCTTGCACGCCTTGCACGAGAGGCAGTTGCCCAGCGCCGCATCCAGCTCCGGCGAGTCGAGCGGGTCGCCGTTTTCCGTACGATGTTCCAGGGCCGCCCGGATGATGTTCGCCCGCCCGCGGGTGACCATCAGCTCGTCGCCGGTGGCCAGGAACGTTGGACACATGGTCGGGGCATCCTTGCGGCACAGGCCGACACCGTTGCACTGCTCGAGATTGCCGACAAACGACTCGTCTCGCTCGATGAAGCCGAACACCGGCTCAAACGGCAATTCGATTTGATGCCCCGCCCCGTAGCGCAGGTGCGTGTCGATCCTGTGAACGCCGTCCGGGAGGACCTTTCCGGGGTTAAGCAGGCCGCGCGGGTCAAACAATCGCTTGATCTCGCGCGTAGCCTCGGTCAGTTCCGGCCCGAGGTGGTCGGGCATGTACTCGGCGCGCGCGAAGCCCACGCCGTGCTCGCCGGCCAGCGACCCGCCGAACTCTTGCACGAGGTCGGACACATCCTGGGCCACCTGCCGATACTTGGCGATGTCTTCGGCCTTGTGCAGATCGATCTTCGCCCGGATGTGCAGCAGCCCCGAGGCGGCGTGGCCGTAGAAGGAACCCTGCAGACCGAGTCTGTCGAAGATGGCCTTCATTCCGCGCACATAGTCCGGCAGCCTCGCCGGTACCACGCACGCGTCCTCGATGCCCGGGATGGGCTTGGCCGGCCCCTTGCAGGCCCCGAGCAAGGACAACCCCTGCTTGCGGACCGAGATGGCGAGTTCCTGCTCGGATGCGTCCTTGCAGATCAGGATACGCCGGCCGAGCTTGCGCTTCTCCAGTTCGCTGAGCTTGTCGGCGTCCTCGCCAAAGAACTCGACGAAGAGGATGGCCTCGCAGGGGTCTTCGTCCAGTCGTAGGAGCGCTCGGGCGGCCCTGAAGGCCAGTTGTCCCTTGGTCTGGTCGAACAGGAGCCGGTCGATGTGCTCGATGGCCGCGGGCTTGAGATCGACCAACTCGACGGTGGCGGCCAGGGCCTCCTCGACCGAGTCGAAGAAGATCAGCCCCATCCGCTTGCGACCGGGGATGGGCACGACCTTGAGCACCGCCGAGGTGATCAGAGCCAGCGTGCCTTCACTGGCGCTGACCAGGTGCGTCAGGTTGCCTCTGTCGCGAAGGTAGCGATCGAGACCGTAGCCCGGCCATCGCTTGCACAACACCGGCGGGAAGCGTTCCTCGATCTGCCGGGCGCATCGATCGATGATCCGGTCGACAGCCGCCCGGTGCTCGGGCAGGCCGTCGCCACTCATGCCGATCGTGGCGGTGGTGCCGTCGGCCAGGACGACGTCGAGACCGAGAACGTGGTCGTCGGTGGTTCCGTAGACCGGGGCGTGCGCGCCCGAGGAGTTGTTGCCGATCATGCCGCCCAGCGTTGCGCGGGCACTGGTGGCCACGTCGGGTCCGAACCACAAACCATGCGGCTTAAGGTATGCGTTGAGCTGATCGAGCACCACGCCCGGATCGACCCTGATGCTGCCCTTGTCGCGGTCGAACTCGCTGATGCGCCGGTTGTATCGCGAGAAATCCACGACCAGCCCTTCGCCGACGGTCGCGCCGGCCAGGCCCGTGCCCGCCCCGCGCGGTATGACCGTCACCTCCGCCTCGGCCGCCGCCCGAATCAGGCTCGCCGCCTGGGCCGCGGTTCGCGGAAAGGCCACTCCCATCGGCATGATCTGGTAAATAGAAGCATCACACGCATAGAGCAGACGCGTCAGATTGTCGAACCGGATCTCACAATCCGTTGTTCGGGTCAATCTCTCTTGGACGGATTCTTTCATGGTCGCCATTTTATGGAAAACCGCAGCCGGGCCCAAATCCGGTCAAGACCGCAAATGACACCTTGCATCTTCTTGACGAGCCGGCAGGTTCATCCTGCCGGTGTTCGGTCAAAACCGAGGGGATAAACCCCTCGGCTCGTCAAGATCGCGGTTAGAAACCGCTCCTACGGCAATCGCGGCTACAAGCCGCTCCTACCAGCGGGCGCAAAAGAACGGCCGGGAAACATCCGTCTCCCGGCCGGCGAAATTCAGTGTCAACCTCGGACGGCAATTTGTCCGCCTCACCAGGCGAAGTGCGAGAACGCCTTGTTGGCCTCGGCCATGCGGTGCACGTTTTCGCGTGTGGTGATGGCCGTACCCTCGCCCTTGAAGGCATCGATCAGCTCGGCCGCCAGGCCCTCGGCGGTCGGTTTGCCCTTGCGGCCACGGGTCGCCTCGAGTATCCAGCGGATGGCCAGCGACTGCTGACGCTTGCGGTTGACGGGGCGGGGAACCTGGTAGTTCGAGCCGCCGACGCGCTTGCTGCGGACCTCGATGCTGGGTTTCACGTTATTGAGGGCCGTCTCGAACACCTCGACGGGGCTGTGGTCCTTGACCCGCTTGGCGATCATGTCCATCGCGTCAAAAAACACGCGCGTCGCCACGCTCTTCTTGCCATCGTACATCAGGCAATTGACGAACTTGCTGACCAGCTTGCTGTTGAACCGCGGATCCGGCCGGAGCTGCCGGGCCGAAGCCGTCCACTTCTTAAAAGCCATATTGAGCGCTACCTCGCCAACTCGAACAAACGCACAGCTTTCCGTCGACCGGTATCGCCGGTCGCGGTCGAATCTCGCCATCCTGTGCCGCCCCCGGGGCAGGCCCAAAACCCGGCCCGAGGCGGAACTTGGTATTATGCCCCCAGGGGGGCTTCAAAGCAAGCGTATCCGTGTGCCGCTCCACGAACATGTGTGATGAGCGGCACTGCTCGCAGAGCATTGGCACACGGCACACGGTCACGACTCGCCGAGGGACAGAAACGCCCACCGGCCACCGGCACGAGCTTCTGCAATCACCCGTCGCTGGCACAGAACTCAGCCCCGTTAACGTAAGTCTTTTTCTGACAGTGCCTTAGATTCGATGGACTGGTATTGATACAAGGGTGGCTGCCGTGGTACGATACCGTGATCATGGGTACGCCTCTTTCACCAATACGGAGGATCATCGGCGACCGAATGGCCGCGCGCTCGTGCGGGGCTGTCGGTTGCCGCTTCAACTGCCTGTGAACCTGCCCCAACGGCGTCGGCCGACCGGCCGGCCGCCTGACTTCGCTGCCGGCCAGTGGCCCGGCAGCTTGTGAATCCGTAAACTGCCCGATTCTGGTTGAGGTTCATTGCGGGCGCCGGTGCGCATGGCATGCCCCGTCCGGCCCCGATATAGCAGCAAGAGGAGAAGCTCTGTGGCAATTGCATACAACAAGCGGACATGTGACTGCGGCACCTTGCGTGCCGGCGACGTCGGCAAACAAGTCATCCTGGCCGGCTGGGTCAACAACTACCGCGATCACGGCGACAACCTGGTGTTCATCGATCTGCGCGACCGTGGGGGGCTGACGCAGTGCCGATTCAACGTGGATACCGACCCCGACGCAACCAAGCTGGCCCGAACCCTGCGCAAAGAGGACGTCATCGCCGTCCGCGGCGAGGTCATCAGCCGCGGCGAGAACGTCAACCCCAAGCTGCCCACCGGCGAGATCGAGGTGAGCGTTCACGAGGTGCAATTGCTCAGCAAGTCGCTTACCCCGCCGTTCGAGGTCGCCGATCACGTTGAGGCCAACGAGGACCTGCGCCTGAAGTACCGGTTTCTCGACCTGCGCCGCGGGCCGATGCAGAAGGGCATCATCACCCGGCACAAGGTCACGCAAGCCTTCCGCGAGTTTTACTACAGGGAGGGCTTCCTGGACATCGAGACGCCGATCCTGACCAAGTCGACGCCGGAGGGAGCCCGTGACTATCTCGTGCCCTCGCGCGTCTGGCCGGGTCAGTTCTACGCTCTGCCCCAGTCGCCGCAGCTTTTCAAGCAGATTCTGATGATCAGCGGTTTCGACCGCTACATGCAGATCGCCCGCTGCTTCCGCGACGAGGACCTGCGGGCCGACCGCCAGCCTGAGTTCACCCAGGTGGACCTGGAAATGGCCTTCGTGGACGTGGACAACGTGCTGGATGTCGTCGAGCGATCGCTGGCCTACGTCTGGAAGCAGGTGATCGGCGTGGATGTGCCCACGCCGTTCCGGCGGATGCGATATGACGACGCCATGCGCGACTATGGCAGCGACAAGCCCGATCTTCGCTACAGGATGAAGCTGGTCGACGTCAGCGAGGTCGCGAAGAAGACGGAATTCAAGGTGTTCACCGATGCCATCGCCAGGGGCGGCGTGGTCAAGGCGATCTGCCTGCCCGGCGGCGCCGAGATGACCCGCAAGGAGAGCGACGGGCTGACCGCCGAGATCCAGGGCATCGGAGCGGGCGGTCTGCCGCTGTGCAAGGTGGTGACCGGTGCGGCCGGCAAGCTCGAAGTCCAGACGGGCGCGGCCAAGTTCTTCCCCGGTGACCTGGGCAGCGAGATGATCCAGGCGGCCGGGGCCGGCACTGGCGATATGATCTTCTTTGCGGCCGGCAGGTTCACCGACGTGTGCAAGTACCTCAACTGGCTACGGACCACCCTGGCCGAGCGCCGCAACATGATCCCCAAGGACCGGTGGGAGTTCCTCTGGATCATCGACATGCCCGCGTTCGAATGGTCAGAGGATGAGAAGCGGTGGGTATTCATGCACCATCCGTTCACCATGCCGCACGACGAGGACCTGCCGATCCTGGAGAGCGACCCGGGAGCGGTGCGGGCCAAGTGCTACGACATCGTGCTCAACGGCGTTGAGCTGGGCAGCGGGTCGATCCGTATCCACGATCGCAGCGTGCAGAGCCGGATCTTCCGCATGCTCGGCCTCAGCGACGAGGAGGCAATGCTTAAGTTCACGCATCTGCTGACCGCCCTGCAATACGGGGCCCCGCCCCACGGCGGCTTGGCCCTGGGGCTCGACCGCATGGCGATGCTGCTGGCGGGGCTATCAAGCATCCGGGAGGTGATCGCGTTTCCGAAGACGCAGAAGGCCTTCTGCCCGCTCACCGAGTGCCCAAGCGAGGTCGATCCCAGGCAGCTCGACGAACTGGGCATCGACCTGAACGCGGCCACGAAGGCCAAGAGCAAGGCAAAGTAGGAGCGGTCTCTGACCGCGATCTTGACGAGCCGGCGGGTCCATCCCGCCGGTTGAGCGAGGTAGGGCGGGCTTTGCCCGCCTCGCGGCTTAAAGCCACGACTCTGGAGGCCTGGAGTTGGCAATCGGCGTCAGAGACGCCACCTACAAGAACGAGCTATCGCAGAGAGGACAGAATGATCCTGGCAGCGATCCTGTTGCTGGCGATAGAGGTGGGAGAGGCAGAGCAGCCTCGGCTTGCTGCCCTGGCCACGACTATGCCCGCATCTGCTCCGGCCAGCGAGCCTGCGGAGCAAGATTCCTGGCACATCACTGTCGCCACGCTCAACGTCTACTTCGACAACCGATCGCCCCAACTGGCCGTTGAAGCCATTCGCGAATCGAAGGCGGATGTCGTGTTTCTTCAGGAGACCACCCGCAAGTTCGAGCAACGCCTGCACAAGGAGCTGAAGGACTCCTATCCGCACATGTTCTTCAAAGGAGGCAGCGGCCGAATCCCCACCGACCGGTTCGGCATCCTGTCCCGAAATCCCATCGAGAAGCCTCGCTTCGTGGCCCCGAAACACGGCCTGTTCGGCACGGTCATCGCGCAGACCGTGATCGGCGACCGGCGGCTGCAACTGGTCAACGTGCATTTGAAACCTCTGCTGCCGCCATCCAACGCCCGGCCGGCGCAGTATCTCCAGGCGTTCAAGGCCCTGGACAAAGCCCACGAGGCAGAAGTCAAGCGCATCCTGCAGAACCTCGATCCTGCACTGCCAACGATCCTTGCAGGCGACCTGAACAGCATACCGGGTTCGTCAGCTCCGCGTCTGCTCGAAAAGGAGGGTTTCAGGGACGCGTTCAAGCCTGCATCGACCGACGGGACTGATGACGCCGGCGGGCCGCCCACGTGGCACTTCGACTCGCAACTTGGCCCCGTACGAGTGCGGATCGATTACATCTTCTGCTCGAAGGAGCTGTCTGTCGGGGAAGGCAGCGTCGTGACCAACACCGGTTCCGACCACGGCCTGGTCATCGCGGAGTTCCGCTGGGCAGATGAGGCGGCGTCAACCATGCCCGCGAGTGCGCCGGCTGGTCTATAGTTGAGTATGGCTGCTGACCAATCACTTCTGTGCCACCGCTGCGGCGTCGAGGTTCACCCCGGCCGTGCGGAGTTCTACGTTGTCCGTATCGAGGCCTTCGCCGACCCGACACCCCCTGAGATCACCGATGAAGATCTGAAACGCGACCTGCGAACGGAGATCGAGCGGCTGGCCGAGCAGCTCGATGCGCTGTCGGAACAGGAAGCGATGGACCAGGTCTACCGCCGGCTGGTCATCTGCCTGTGTACGCGGTGTTACAACCAGTGGATCGAGAACCCGGCACCGTGAATGCCGCCGCTTGGGCCGGCGGCAGGGACCTCGACGCTCCGCCAGATCATTCCGCCGGCCTGCGAGCCTTCTCACGCTGACTCGTCCAGATGATCCCGCCGACAAAATACGCAACCGTCGCGACCATCAGGCCTGTCTTGTACGAGGCCATGTTCCGCTCATACGCCCCCGGATCCGTGCCGCCGAGGAACACCATCAGCGGCAGAGACAGGCAGGCCATCAGCGAGAGTACCGCCACCGCCCCGCCGATCCACGCGATCGGCGGTAACGGCCGCTCGCCCTTCCTCGCGGATGCTTGTGCCGACTCCGCGCGCGCCTGAGGCCTGACTTCAGCCGGTTCGCCTGCGTTTCTTCGCGCGCCAGGCACCAGGTGGCAGAGAAGAACGTACAGAATGACCGCGAGGAACCACCCCGGCAGCCAACGGAAAAAGAGGTCCACACCCAGCACCGCCATCAGCGAGCGGAACACCGGTTCTACCCCTCCGTTGACCTCGTGGACGAAGAAGCGTTCCCACGGGAAGCAGATAAAAACCACAACCGCCCACACGGCCAGCGCCGGAAGATTCACGAAGGCCCGTTTCGTGTCCGCCCAGTACTGCCGCAGCCCCAGTGTCGGGAACAGCCAGTGCTCGGTGAAGATCACCGCCCCGATGGGCATCAGGCTGAGGCCATACAGGGCCACGAAATCGAGCAGTCGCATGAAGATTACGGGGAACAGGCCGACGATGGTGGTCACGGCCCCGGCAACCAGGGTGATGATCCATCGCGGCCAGTTGGGCGTGACGACCTGCAAGGCCAGCCCCGCCCGGTAGATGGTCGGGTTGGCGGTCGTCCACCCGGCCAGCAGCACGGCCAGGACGCCCGGCAGGCCGGCCGCCAGATCGGCCATCTGTCCGGGATTCAGCCCTTCGCTCACCGCGGCCCCCATCACGCCCGCGCAGATCCAGGCCAGATAGTGGCCCAGGTACATGCCAAATGCCGAGTAGAAGCCGTAGGTCCAACGCCGGGCGTAGCGAAAGATGGCCATGTCGGACAGACCGACGTGCATGGCCAGGTTGCAGAACCACGCAAAGAAGGTGATGTGCCAGAAGCCGAGACGCTCGGTGCCGGGCTGGGGCACCTCGAGCCAGATCTTCGTCTCGGCGATCCGCCAGAGGTCGGCTAGGCCGTGAACTTCGCCCAGGCGCGGCAGGGTGGCCAGGGCACCGGCAATGAAAATCAGGAACATCCACGGCGAACACACGCCGGCGAACAAACTGAGCTTCTTGAAGCCAGCTATAGCCAGAACCGTGGTCACTGCCCCGACGATCAGCACGACGGCCACCCATCCCACGCTGTTCGGACAGACATCGGTCAGCGCGGGGTGCCTGATCTCCAAGCCGAGGCGCGAGAGGCCCAGGATGACCGCGGAGGCCGAGACGCCGATCATTGCCGCCGCCAGGGCACAGTAGAGCATCGCGTTGACGAAGTTATAGACCAGGGTCAGCCCCGGCCCGATGATGCGGCGGGCGTACCAGTAAAGCGTAAGCCGGGTCCGCACGGCGATGGGCGCGCAGATGAAGGCCCAGCTCAGCACGGCCAGCAGGTTGCCCAGCAGCAGACCAAGGATCAGGTTGCGAGCGCTGGCCCCCCACTGAACGAACGAGGCTCCGATGACAAACTCGGTGGCCGCCACGTGCTCACCGGCAAACAGCCCGGCAAAGTACCGCCCGTCGTGCAGCTTGTCCGGCGTGACCGGCTCACGTTCGAACTCGTAAAGCTTGTCCAGCCGGCTGGCCAGCGTCGAGGTCGTCTGACTGGAAGACAAGCACGCCTCCTTCACGGTCGCGGCAGTCAGGAAGGCCCGTTCCGGTCCGTATGGCCCTGAACGACTTCGATAGACCGTACCCACCGGCGCGGTCCGGGCCAAGCGAGAAGGAAGAATAAAGAGCGGCTTGTGACCAGTCAAACGAGATGGACGGAGCCGCCGGAGACCGGACGCCGAGACGGATGATGAATCCCTGCCCGAACGACGGGGATATCGTCCCGGACTCTACGCTGGTGCGTGTCCTGTTTTTCCTCTCGTTTTCTGATGCTGCCACCCCGGCCTATGTCAGTCGATGGAATGGTCTTTTTGCCCAAGGACTCAGATGAATCGTATGTTTCGGATGGCAGGGCCGAATATGGGACGCTTGTGTGGATGCGGGTCGGAGTTCCGGATGTGGCGACTGGGCCGGACTGCAAAGAGAAACTCCGAACAGAACATGAGCAGTTATCTCATGACTTCGTACAATCACAAGGTATTACAGGATAAGTAGTTATGATCGCTGCGAAATGATCAGAGGGAAGGAAACCGCAGCGTATCAACAACGGGCAGTGACGCAGGGGTTGACAGGTGTGGTATATTAGAGAAATTAGGTAATGTAGGAAGACCCGATGGCGGAGTGTACGGGGTGCAAGACAGTTGTGGCTCGCGTCGAGGGCGCGATGCCTCGGGGAGGGAGGAGAAGAATGGGGCAACACGAGATCGAAAAGGCCATCAGGGATCTCGCCAATAGAGTCTACAGGGTGGAGAACGAAGTGTCGGACATCGGCGACGGTCTCCACACAATTCTCCTCGGGCTGGACGAGCCCGTTGCTGTTCAGCATGACGATTCCTGGGCGTCTGCTCCAAAACGCAACTGCAGGCGGCGCAGAAGGGGCGACGCAGAAGAGCGCCAGATCCTTCGCAGCCTCGCGAAAATCGGCGTTGCCAGGGTGGATTTCAGCCCGCTGCCGACGGGGCATACCAAGGTCAGAATCGACGGCGGAACTGAAATGAGCCTGTCACCCGTGCTTGTTAACCTGTTGCGCGTATTGTGCGTGGATTCCGGAAACAGCAGCGACGGGCTCGTGGGTTTCAAAACGCCGTCTGAGGTGGCACGGTTGCTCAGCAAGAAGACCGACAAGGAAGTCAACCAGCACGCCGTACGGGAGGCGGTTCTCAGGCTCCGCAAGGCCCTGATCGCAAACGGGTACAACCCCTGCCTCCTGCAGAACGACCGGCAACGGGGATATCGGTTTGCCCTGCGACGCAGCGACGCTGATCTGATCGCCGCAGACCGCGTGTGATCCGCCAGCGAGCGAACACGCACACGCTCGGCGAAGCCGGATACGTGGAGCGGACAGGAAGAAGGGACAAGAGGATCGACCGGTCCAGAAAGCACGTCCTTCCGGAAGGACGGCCAATGGGAAGGACCGGCTGTCGGCCGGACGGCGGGTCCGGCGCGTTAACTCCGGTCTTATTCTTCGGAGTCGCCAGGGCCGAAGGTCTCACCTGGAGCGAAGATTCCTTCCAGGTCGTCATACAGGGGCCGATGCCCTGCGGCCGGTTGTTCCTGGTCGACCTCGATACTCATGCTGACCTGGCTGGGCTTCGTGGTTGCACCGGCGGAAGGCTGCGAGCCAGGCGCGGCCTCGGCCGGACGCGATGCCGGCAGGGCAAAGGGCTTGGGCATCTGCGAAGACGACTCCGCATCACTGATCTCCAGCAGGGCCTGGATCACCAGTCGCAGCTCTTCCGGCGTCGGCGTGTCAGTGCTCGGCTGTGTCGCCTGCACGCCCACTCTGCGAGCCTGCGGCGGCATCGGCGGCTTGGCCCCCAGTACAATCTCCTGCTCGTCGGCCAGCGAACCAGGGAACGGATCGATCGGGGACTTCCACGCGAGAGAGAAACCCTGCATCTGTGCGTTGATTCCGGGTTCAGTTGGCATGAAGGACGGCTGGCTGGTCGAGCTCTCGGTTATGAAGGGCGTCTCCTCAGGCATCAGGGCCAGGGCCTCCGGATCGATGGACCATTGCGATGCCTCGTCCTGGGGTTGGGTGGACGGACTCAACGTCAGCGTATCCGGCGGCGGCGTATTCCCTTCGTGCGGCTGGGCACTCATGATGAAGGCCAGATACTCGGGGTCAAGCCACCGCGGCTCTTCGGGCTCGTCCTGCCGGCCTTGTGATACCGCGGGCATCTGCGCGGTCGCCTCGGCGGTTATCTCGTTCTCAATGGTCCCGGCAATCGAGTGCTCTTGTTCGCTCCAGGGCTCCGGCTGAGAGGGAGCCTCAGCCACCTCCGGGGATCCGGGGATGGGCCGGCCCGGCTCGAAGGCGGACGACTCATCGGCCTCGGCGGTGCGAATGCTCTCGTTCAGCGAGGGCACTGGTGCGGTCTGTTCGGCGTCCGACGGCCGGCTGCTGCTGACGACGGCCTCGGTCGGCGCGCCGGCCGGCGGTGTCTGCTGCGACGGCGCGGGGCCCAGCGCTAAAGCGGTCACGTCCGTGAAAGGCTCGGACTGGCCGACCACCTCCGGAGGCAGCTTGTCGAGGCATTGCTGCGCGGCCACCAGGGCGGGATTGAGCGCCAGCGCGGTCTTGAACGCCCTGGCCGCGTCGGCCGGCCGGGACTTCGACTGGTACATCAGGCCGATGTTGAACCAGGCATCCTCGAGTGGCACGATGGTCTGGAAGTGCTGCATGGCCTGGTCATACTTGCCCTGCTGGGCGAGCACCATGCCGAGATTTATGTGCGCCCGGGCAAAAGTCGGCCTGAGCTTGATGGCCTTGTTGAACTGCTGCTCGGCGTCCGTCCAGCGAGACTGGGCCAGGTAGCTGAAACCCAGGTTGTTGTACAGATGGGCCTGGTCGGGCGCGAGCTTGATGGCCTTGGCCAATTCGGCGTCGGCTTCCGTGAACTGCCGCATCTGACAGAGCACGACACCGAGCCGATTGTGGGCCTCGACATTGTCGGGCTTCACCTGGACGGCCATGCGGTACTGCGCCGCCGCGCGAGTCCAGCGCCCCTGTGTCTCATGCAGGCGGCCGGCGGCCAGGAATGTTTCCGCCGAGATGTCCGGCATGGCGACTTCGCTCTGTTTCGTGGCCTCCCACGAGGGCATCTGTGAGGGGTTCTTCGCCTCGCGCACGAGTTTCTGTTTCGCGGCATCAGGTGAACTGCATCCGATCAGCAGCGTGCCCGCGAACACCAGGTACCGGGTTACCAGACCGAGCTTCTTGTTGATGATCATCCGCAACGCTCCCGCCCTGCTTTTCTTGAAGCTGTCGCACGAGCCGGCCCGAGGTCAGCGCCCCGCGCCGGCTCGTGCCCTATAGAGGTTACCGTTCGAACTCGCCGTTACTTCGACCCGCCGGAACCGGGGGCGCCGCCACCGCTACCAGCGCTGCCCTTGCCACCTTCGCCTGCACTACTCTGGTGGCCGCCGGTCCACGAAGGAGGACCGCCTTCCATGTAAATCAGAGTGTCGCCGGAGCCGCGACTGGCGTTGCGAATGGAGATGGCCTCCTCCGCGTCCATACCGGCGCCGCCGGCAAAGCCCTGCTCGGTCTTAAAGCGGCTGGCGTCCAATCCGCAGGACACCAGGAACGACCGGATTTTCTCGACGCGGTCCTTGCGGAGATCGCGTTCGGGGTCCGTGCCGTCGTAGTAGACCGCACCGCCATAGATCTTGAGAATCTCGGAAATCCGCGTGAGCCGTCGCACCCCAAGGGAGTTCAGCTCGGCTGTTCGCGGGACAAAATGGACCGGCGACATCGATGCATCCATCAGCAGCGCGTTGTCGGTCATCGCGACGTAGTTTTCCTGCAGGCGACCGCTCGTCGGTGCCGTCCCCTGGGGCGGCGAATTCATCTGATCGTGTGGCGATCCGTCCACGCACGGCGATCCGTCGGCGCAGCAGCCGAAGATCACCGCAATCCCAAGACCCGCCACAGCACAACCCATGAGTTTTGCCATTTTCCAGATCATCATCATCGACCTCATCATTTCGGCTCCTTCCCGCTTCGCTACGGACCACAACCAACCCGGCGAGACACCACTCACGACGGTTCATCGACCAGAAAGCAGGGCAAGATTGCTTTCAGTCGCGGGCATGAGTCAATCCTGTGCGTCAAGTATACGTAATGGGCGCCCGCCTTGAGGCGGCCCTATAACGAGGCGATCTGTTGGTGGATTGACCGCCGTGCGCGGGTCCGGCCGCAGGCAAGGTCCGCTAAGCGGCGGTTGGCGGGGGGGCCGGCAGCGGGGTATCATGAGCTGGACCCGACGGGGAAGGGTCGGTTTTTCCTGAAAAGGCGGCGGAACGGGCGGCTTGCATCGAGGGCAACGCGAGCATGGCAGGCCGCGTTCCACCAAGGAGGGAGCCAACCCGAGGTGACGACAACAGCCCATCACCGGCAGCGTCTTTTTGCGGTGATTGCGGCCTTGGTCGCAATCCTGCCGCTGGACGGATCCTCCGCGCAGCGGATCAGGATCGTAGCACCCGGCCGGCCGGCATCAGCCGGCCCCGCGAGCACCGGGGCGATACTCCAGCCGTCACAGGAAGCCGAGTCGCTGATCGCCCGGGCCAAGGAGGGCATCCAACGCTCAGACTGGAAACTGGCGATCGATTCTCTCCAGCGGATCGTGGATCTCGGCGGCGAGCATGTCCTTAAGGTGAACGACCACCGGTACGAGTCAGCCCGGATGCAGGCCCATCGGCAGATCGCCGCGTTGCCGGCCGCGGGGCTACAAGCGTACCGCACGCTTAACGACGGCGAAGCGGCGGCGCTTCTCGAGAAAGCCCGCGACCAGCATGACCCGGTCATGCTGCGAACGGTTGTGGACCGCCTGCTGCTGACCAGTTCGGGCGATGAGGCGGCGGTCATGCTGGCCGAGTGGCTGATGGACGAAGGGCGTTTCTCGGAAGCGAGCACGCTGCTCCGCACGGTGCGGCTGGTTTACCCCGATTCAGACCTGCCCGGATGGCTGATTCCCTGCCGACTGAGCGAGTGTTTTGCGGCCATGGGGCAATACGGGCGCGCGGAGGAAATGCTCTCGCGGGCCATGGGAGCGCAGGGTGGCGCGTTGATCCCGCAGGAGAGGGTGCAGCGCATCCGCCAGTTCATCAGCCGGCGGCAGACCGCACAGCCCGCCGAGACAACCATCACCTGGCCGATGGTCCTGGGAAATGTGTCCCGCAACGGCCGGCTGCCGGGGGTGGATCCGAGTCTTCTCGAACAGCATTGCATGACATACACGCTGCCCCTCGCTGAACCGCGGGAGGGATTCACCGCAGCCGAAGAGCTGGCCGTCAAGATGAGCTTTGTTCCCGGCCGGATCATGGTGACGGACGGTAACGTGCTGATCACCAAGGCGGTGCGGGGGCTGATTGCCCTCGATCCGGACAGTCTCACCAGGATCTGGACCAGCGAACCGCCGGCCGATCCGGTCGAGACGGCCAACGACGAGCGGGTTCTGACGCAATACGGCAATCTGGGCATGTCGTCGAACACGAGATCGTTGGAGGTGGTGCTCGCCGCCGCCACATCGGCCAACGCGGACGTGACCATAGCAGGCGACAAGGCTCTGACGATCACCTACCCCACCTCGGCCTTTCCACTGCTCCCCGGTCTTCAGACAACCGAGCAGGGTCTCATCCTGAGGATGGGCGGCATGGGTTCGGTCCGGGCATGGCCGAACCGCGTGACGGCATACGCGATCCGGGACGGCTCGCTGCTCTGGCAGAGCGATACGACAGGCCTGACGGGTGTCACAACGGCCCCGGCCGAGGAAACCGTATGTCAGTTTCTGGCGGCGCCGATTCCGGTCGTTGACATCCTGCTTGCCCCCTGCCAGGTCAACAACGACCTGTACCTTGCGGCTCTCGATCCGAGTAACGGGAAGCATCGCTGGCATGTCTACGTGTGCGGGATGGAGCCGATGGGCCCGGTTGCTCCCTTCTCTTCGCTGCGTCTGACCGTCGCGGACGATGTCGCGTTCGTGACCACCGGGCAAGGGCTCGTCGTCGCGGTTGACGTCGCGAGCCGATGCGTGCTCTGGGCCGCGCGTTATCCGCGGGCCGAGTCTGTTGACTTCTCGTGGACGACAGAAGCAGCGGTGGCCGTCGGCGACATGCTGGTGTGCGCCCCACTCGACTCCAAGAACGTGTTCTGCATTGACCGTGCGACCGGCGAGTCTCGCTGGGAGATCAGCCGCGCCGGCGTCACCCGACTCCTCGGCACGGACGGCACCCACGTGTGGGCGGCCGGCAACGAGGTCCAGATGATCGACGCGATGACCGGCAAGCCGGTCTGGGCCAAGCCATGTCCGCAGCCGACCGGGCGAGGAGTGATCGCCGGCGATCGGATTTATCTGCCCGGTGCTGACGGACTGGTTGCATTCTATGCCATGAGCGGCGAGCCGGTGCCTCTCACGCAAACGAATGGGCCGCTGGTTGCAGGCCTGTTTGCGTGGGAAGGGGCTCTGTACAGCATCGGTCTCAGCGAAATCCGTCGATACCCCGACCTGGTCAACGGCTATCGCCAGGCCGTGGCCCGCTGTCAATCGGACCCAGCCAACCCGTCAAAGGCGATCCGGCTGGCCTGGCTCGAGCTGCTTCGAAACGAGCCGGCCGCGGCACTGGCGGCGCTGGAGAAGCTGCCTGAGAACCTGAAGGCGGAGGATTTGCGAAGGTATGAGCAGGTCGCTCACCTGCGAGTCCGCTCTCTGCTGGCCGTCGCGTCCGACGAGCGTACAACCGCCGAAAAAGCCGTGGCTTGCCTCGAACAGGCACGGGCGGTCGCCGAGTCGCCCGAGGACCGGATCGAGACGGCACTGGCTCTGGGTGATCACTTTGTGCGACACGCCGAGCCCATGAAAGCATGCCGGCAGTACCTCTCTTTAGCGCTCTCGGCGGCCGGCGATGAAATGGTCAGCCTCGAGCAAGGTTTCAGCCAGCGTGCCCGCCTGCTGGCCAACCGGCGAATGGCCGAGGCCGCATCGAGACTGTCTGCCGGCGAGAGGGACACCCTGCTGATGCACAGCCGACGGTTCCTGTCCGAGGCCGTCAGCAAGCGCGACACCGAGGGCCTGCTGTGGCTTTCCGAGAGCGATGCGGCAGGCGAGGCATCGCACGAAGCGAAAATGCGGCTGGCCGCATGGTCGATCGAAGACCTTCAGTTCGAGCGGGCCGAGAGCCTGCTGCGGGAGGTCCTGTCGCATGCCCAACCGCCGGCTCAGCAGGCTGAAGCCGCCGCCAGGCTGGCATCGATCTTCCTGCTGCCTGCAGAGCTTCATCTGCCCGTTTCCGCACTGGAGTTGCTGGACCGCCTCGAGCGGGAATGGGCAGGCGTCGAGCTGCCGTCGGAGATACTGCTTGATCCGCTGGAGTCGTCCGCCCGAAAGGACGGAGAAGCGCTTGGCAAGACGACGGCCGCCGGCATCGCGAAGGAGCTGCGGCAGAGGTTGGACAGGAAGATGCTCGAGCAACGCAAGGCGTGGATGACACCCTTCAGGCTGGCAGGGGCGCGGGCTGTGCGGAAGACGGCCGGTGAGAACGCCTGGCCGTTGATCACGCGCAACGAGGGCAACGAAGCGACCAGGGCGACCATGGTCTGGCTGGTGGAGAACAAGCGGGTAGCGGCCCGGCGGAGTGAAGACCAGACGAACCTGTGGCAGGCAGACCTCAAGCTGCCGGGCCAAGCGGCCATCGATGTCGCAGCCGAGACCGCCGCACTCAGAACCGCTCCCAACATCCTGACGCTTGGCCAGGACACCTCCAACGCCTGGGTCGGACCCGTGGCCTCCGGCCCAGTTGACGGCCAGACCTTAATCCTCAACAGCTCATTCGGGCTCCATGCGGTGGGCCTGCTCACCGGCCGGCGTTTGTGGTCACGACCCTTCGAGGCCCCCTATGCACCTGAGACGGTCGCGTCGGACCTCTGGGTCTGGGTTCACGACGGCCACCTGATTACCCTCGATGGCAGTAATCGGTTGGAGGTGGCCCGGGCATCCGACGGAAACCGGATTCTGTGGAACCGGGTCATGCCCCAGCGGCAGTGGCGGATCGTCCGGGCCCGCGGCCAATACGTCGTGGCCGCGGACAGGAGCTTGCAGAAGGTCGACCTTTTTCGGCTGGCTGACGGCGGGCACATCGGCCAGTGCAAGTTCAGTCAGCCTAAGGGTCTGGCGGGCACGATCAATCTGCTGCTGTTCGACGACGTGATCTGTGGTCCGGTGTCGAACAATGAGGTCGCGGCCTTCGAGGTGATCGCGCCGGGGTCGGAGCGATGGCGGGCGACGCTGCCTGAGCAGCTCTCGCAAATCTTCAAGCCCGCGCCGGATCTGGTCGCCGTCTCCGATCAAGGCGGCAAGCTCCAGCTCCATGAGGCGTCGACCGGCAGGAGTCGCCGGCAGCCGATGCTGCCGCCCTGCCCGGAGGGCGCGATCGACGGGGCGCTGATCGACGGCGTCTTGTACCTGATCGGTTACCAGAGTCGCCCCCGCATAACGGCAACGCGACCACAGGAATTCCAGCCCTGGACCTACTGTCTTGCGGCCGTACGAGCGGAAGATGGTAGAATCCTGTGGCAGCGGGACAATGTCGCCCCGGGAACGTACCTGACGGGCGACATTCTGCGGGCGTCGTCGAACGCCATCCCACTGGCTGCCGTCGTGCGGCGTTTTCCGGAAACCGCCGCCGATTCGGGAGCGTCCAAGGCTCAAGAGGTCAACATTGCCAGGATGGACAGGTCCCGATCAGCACCCATGATTGAGTTGACCGTTGTGGACAAGTCAACGGGAAGAAGCATCGGGCAGCCGCTGGCGACCCCGCTGCCGGAAGGCACCCGAAGCGCCCCGGTACTGGACGTGCTGGCATTGCCGGGTGAAATCGTCGTTCGTGCCGGACCGTACACGATACGATTTGGCATGAATGCCTCCGCGCCGGGGGCGACGGCGGAGAAGGGTGGCAAATGAACCGTCAGCGGCCTAAGAGCACTGAAGCGCGGCTCATCGTGCCGGGTTGTGTCGTTGCCCCGCTGCTTGCGGTGGTGTTGGCGCTCCCGGTTGGCGCCGAATTGCCGCCCCGCCTGCCGCCGCTGGTAACGCCCGAGACGCAAACTGCGATCGACCGCGGGCTCGAATACCTTGCCTGCACTCAGAGCCGGGACGGCGCCTGGCGCCACGGGGGAACCTGGGGCCAATACCCGGTAGCCATGACGGCGCTGGCAGGGCTGGCGATGCTCTCGAACGGCAATACCGCCACCCAGGGTAAGTATGCGCCCAACGTCAGCAGGGCCGCGAACTTCCTGATCACCTCCGCGCGGACGAACGGGCTGTTCGCACGTGACGAGGAGGCTGGTCGACCGATGCACGGCCATGGCTATGCGATGCTCTTCCTCGGCGAGCTTTACGGCATGGAGGAAGACAATGACAAGCAGGAGCGCATCGCAGCCGCGCTGCGCAAGGCTGTTGAGCTGACCGCCCGCAGCCAGAGCCGGCTGGGCGGATGGATCTACACGCCCGACTCATCCGGCGACGAGGGCTCGGTGACGGTCACCCAACTCCAGGGGCTGCGTGCATGCCGCAACGCCGGCATTACCGTGCCCAAGGAGGTCATCGACGGAGCGATGAAGTATCTCGATCTTTCTGCTCTCCCAGACGGGGGCATTTCGTACCGAGCCGACCGCCAGGGCGGCAGCCGCCCGCCGATCACCGCCGCGGCCGTGGCCTGCTGGTACAACGCCGGGCGATATGACTACCCGCTGGCGGTCAAGGCCCTGGAGTACTGCAAGGAGCGCGTCGGCAACGGGGAGGGCCGGGGCTCCGGGGTCTGGGGGCACTACTACTACGCCCATTTGTACATGTCCCAGATCATGTGGCTCAGCGGCAAGAAGAACTGGGAATGGTACTTCCCGACCATGAGAGACTGGTTGATTTCGCAGCAGGCGTCCGACGGCTCGTGGGAAGGCGACGGCGTCGGAAGAGTCTATGGTACGGCCATCGCAACGTTCATCCTGCAGATCCCCTACGGTTACCTGCCGATCCTGCAGCGATGAGCCCGTAGGAGCGGTCTCCGACCGCGATGGTTTTGCAGGAGCGGCTTGTGGCCGCGATCTCAACGAACCGCGGGGGGTGTCCCCGTGATGAAACGCGAGAAACCGTTTTCAAGAGGCGGAGTATAGAACGGAAGTGTTCGTATGAGTGAACCAGAACAGATTTCGTCGCCGGCGCCGGCCACGGACGATCTGGCCGCCGTCAATCGGCTTCGCGAGGCCCACGACCGGATTCGCGAAGGTCTGTCCAAGGTCATCGTCGGACAGGACCAGGTGATCGAGCAACTGCTCACCTGCCTGTTCGCCGGCGGGCACTGCATCATCGAGGGTGTGCCCGGTCTGGCCAAGACGCTGATGATCTCGACGTCGGCCCGGTCGCTGAGCCTGTCATTCTCGCGAATCCAGTTCACACCCGACCTGATGCCCTCGGACATCACCGGAACCGAGGTTATCCAGGAAGAGCGGGCCACGGGCACGCGATCGTTCCGCTTTCTGCGGGGCCCGGTGTTCGCCAACGTGGTGCTGGCCGACGAGATCAACCGGACTCCGCCCAAGACGCAAGCCGCGCTGCTGGAGGCCATGCAGGAGCGCCAGGTCACGGCCGGCGGGACGCGGCATCCGCTCGATCCGCCGTTCTTCGTGCTGGCCACGCAGAACCCGATCGAGCAGGAGGGCACCTATCCGCTGCCCGAGGCCCAGCAGGATCGCTTCATGTTCAAGGTCTTCGTCGGCTATCCCAGCTATGAAGAGGAACTGCGGATCGCTGAACTGACCATGAGCGATATCAGCGATGCGATCCAGTCAATCAAGCCCGTGCTGGAGGCCGGCGAGGTGCTGGAGCTTCAACGGATCGTGCAGCGGGTCCCGGCCGCCAAGCGCGTGATTGCCCACGCGTTGGACCTGGCACGGGCCACTCGACCGAACGAGCCCTCGGCGCCGGAGGTGGTTCGACGAATGGTCCGCTGGGGCGCGGGGCCACGCGCGGTTCAGTTCATGACCGCGGCCTCGCGAGCCAGGGCCATTCTCCACGGCCGCTATCACGTATCGGCCGAGGACGTCCGGGCCGTCGCTCACCCGATCCTGCGGCACCGGATCGTGACCAGCTACGCCGCCGAGGCCGAAGGCTACACCACCGACCGCATCATCGACGAGTTGTTGAACCGGATCGACCCCAACCAGTCCGCGATTACGCAAGATGCCAGACTACGCAAAGTACTTGAATCCTGAGGTCCTGGCGAAGATCTCCCGGCTCGAACTGCGGGCCCGGATGGTCGTCGAGGGCTTCATTTCCGGCATGCACCGCAGCCCGTACCACGGGTACAGCGTGGAGTTCGCCGCTCATCGCGAGTACGTCCCCGGCGATGACATCCGGCACATCGACTGGCGGCTCTATGCACGAGGCGATCGACTGTACATCAAGCAATACGAAGAGGAGACGAATCTCCGGGCGCACATTCTGCTGGACTGCTCGAAGTCGATGGCGTATTCCGAGCACGTACCCCCCCCTGGCCCCCCCTTGTTAAGGGGGGGAATGGGGGGGGCGCGGATGACCAAGTTCGACTACGCCTGCACCCTCGCGGCGTCGCTGGCCTATCTGCTGCTCCACCAGCAGGACTCCTGCGGGCTGGTGCTGTTTGATCACGCCATCCGCGACCAGGTGCCGGCGGCGTCGAGCCCGGCGCAAGTGCAGTCGATCATCGAATTGATCGAGCGGCAGAAGCCGGACCACACGACCGACGTGAAGATGTTGCCGTCGCGGCTGGCCGACCAGCTTCGGCATCGCGGCTTGATCGTCCTGATCAGCGATCTGCTGGCTGACGCGGACGACATTGTGAGCGGCCTGCAGCAGCTTCGTCGCGGGCGCCAGGACCTGATCGTGCTTCACGTCCTGGATCACGATGAACTGACGTTCCCGTTCGAGAACAATACGCTGTTCGAAGGGCTCGAAGCGCCCGAGGTGCAACTGCTGGCCGACCCGCAGTCGCTACGGGCGGCGTACCTGCGGATCGTGCAGGATTTCGTGAGCCGCATTCGAACGGCCTGCGTCAACCACCGCATTGACTATCGACTGATATCGACGCGCGAGCCGCTCGACGGGGCGCTGACCGCGTTCCTGGCGGCGAGGATGCACCAGACAGCGAGGTAGGGCCGACGCCCTCGTCGGCCCTTGAGGGTTCGGGGTTCAGGCTTCACTGGGAGAGACGAGAGTGAGGTGCGAGTGTTCGGTTGGCCCGTCGCTTCAGCGGCGGGGGAGCGAACTGACGACTGCGGAATGACGAATGTCGAAACCAGAATGTCGAAAGAATGACGAAAACCGAATGACGAAACGGTTGCGGCCCGAGCTTGCTTGATCCCTCTGGATTTCGTCATTCGGGTTTCATTCGTCATTCGGATTTCGACATTCGGGTTTGACTGGTCGTTAGGGCGCGCCGCGAAGCGGGATTGGAATAGATGAACATGAGCGGTCCCATTCTGGCGGCGATGATCACGCCGGCGATGCTTTATGCCGGGGCGGTGTGCGCTGCCATTCCCATCATCATCCATCTCATCAGTCGGCGACGGTTTCGTCGCGTTCGCTGGGCGGCCACCCAGTTCCTGCTCGAAGCCAACCGCCAAAATCGCCGTCGGATCCGGATCGAGGAGCTGATCCTGCTGGCTCTTCGGTGCCTGGCGATGCTGCTGATCGGGATGATGCTGGCTCGCATTTTTGTCCGCCCGCAGACCCTCGCCGCGGTGCTCGGCTCGCGCGGCGGCACTGAGTACGTTATCCTGCTCGACGACTCTTACAGTATGGGGCTGCGCGACGCCGGCCGCGAGACAGCCGATCAGGATGTCACTGTTTTCGATCACGGTCTGACGGCCGTCGAACGGTTGGTCGCATGGCTGCGCGAGGAGTCGCCCGAGGATAGTCTGACCATCCTGGTTGCATCGCATCCCGACCGGCCCGTGGTCGCCGAAAGCCGCCTGAGCCGGCTCGATCTGGCCGCCTTTCACCAGACCTGGCGCAACCGGACACCGTCAAGCTGCCGTGGCGACCTGCCACAAGCCTTCAGTGCAGTCCGCGAATTGCTCGATGCCAGCCGGGCAACGGATGCTCGCGTCTACCTGGTCAGCGATTTCCAGCGGATCGACTGGCTGACCAACGGATCGGATAAAACGGCCCAGCAAAGCGCCGGCCCTCTGGCTCCTTTGACCGGCTACGAGCGGACCGGTCGCTCGCTGCGAATACTGCTGGTCGACGTCAGTTCCGAATCGACCGCGAATCTCGCGGTCACGAACATCGAGACTCGCCAGGCTCAGGCCGTCGCGGGCATTGGCGCCCGCCTGGTGACCCGGGTAGGCAATTTCGCCGACACCGAGTCGCGGGCGGCATCGCTGCACGTCTACCTCGGTCAGGCCGGCCAACCCTCGGTCGCCGTCCCCGCAATCCCGCCCGGCCATACAGTGGAAGTGCCGATAGAGGCCACCTTTCCGCAGCCGGGCTCCGCGGCGCTGACCGTTGAGTTGCAGGCCGACAATCTGCCGATCGACAACAACCGTTTCCAGGTCGTGCCCGTCGCCAAGGCAATTCGCATCCTGATCGTCAACGGCGAACCTTCGCCGGACCCGTACCAGGACGAGGCGTTTCTGCTCTCGGTCGCTCTTCGACCGCAAGGCCCGCAGTTCAGCGGTAACGAGGTCAGCATCATTGGTGAGGATGAACTCGACCAGGCCGATCTCGACGGCTTCCATCTCGTCGTGCTGGTCAACAACTCCCGCATCAGCGAAAGCACCGCGACGCGACTGGAATCCTACGTCGCGGCCGGGGGCGGACTGGCGGTTTTCACCGGTGAGCAGGTGGACACGGAAGCCTACAACCGCAGCCTGTTCCGCAACGGGGCCGGCCTGCTGCCGGCAAAGCTCAGCGAGCCCGTGGCCGTGCCGAACGACAGCCCGGGCCTTCGCATCGGGGCGATGAACACCAACCACCCCGCGATGCGGCCGTTTCGCAATCTGCCGGCGACCGTTTTCGAGGGGGCTCTGGTGTGGGCTCATTTTCCGGTAGCCACCCAGGCGGCCATCGCAAGCCTTCCGGCCACGACCAACACCGCTGCAGCCGTGACCACTCTTCTGCAACTCGACGATACTGACAAAAGCCCGCTGATCGTACAGAAGGATTTCCAGGCGGGACACGTCTGGCTGATCACCACCACGGCGGACAAGGAGTGGAACAATCTGCCGGATCATCCCGTGTTCGTCGTTCTGATGATGGAGATGGCCCAGTACCTTGCCCGGCGCCCGCTTCACACCGACGTTCACCTGGTCGGCCATCCTCTCGACCTGCGGATCGACCCCGGCCGTCACCAGCCGACCGCCGTCGTTCGCACACCGGCGTATCCCGAGGAACCGGCGGCCACGGTGCAGGCACAGCGGGCTTCGGGCGGCAGCGAAATGCTCGTTCGCTGGATGCAGACCGAACGCCCCGGCATCTACCAGATTGAACTGACCGACGAGTCCGGCGGGCACACGATCGAACAGGCGGCGGTGAACGTGGACAGCACCGAAAGCGATCTGCGCCGCATGCGACCGGATGAACTGCGGCAGGCTGCCGCGGAATGGCCATCGGAATACATCCGCGGGGAGGATCTGAAGCAGGCCTCGGCCGCCAGCGCGAGAAAGGAGCTCTGGCCGGCTCTTGCGATCCTGCTGGTGCTCGTACTGATGGCCGAGCAGACACTGGCGTGGTGGTTCGGCGCGAACCGGCAATGGTCCACACTGTGGCGAGGTGACCGATCTTGATGGGCGTGCAGGACATCGCGACCGAGACCCTGGAAAGGCGGCTGGAGTTTGCCGGGCTGCCGCAGGGCTGGCACGCCGTCGCCGCGCTGGTCCTGCTGGGTCTGCTGTTGTTTGCAGCGCTGCACCTCTACCGGCGCGAACAGCGGGCAGGGGCCTCCGCGAGAACGCGGGCCTTCCTGGGCCTTGTGCGATGCCTGGTGCTGGTTGTGTTGGCGCTCATCTGGCTACAACCGGTGATCGCCACCTATATCCGCCGCGAAATCGAGTCGCCCACACTGCTGCTGGTGGACGGTTCGGCCAGCATGTCGCTTCGGGATCGCTACCCGGATGAAGACCAGCGAAAGCGGGTCGCTCACGTTCTTGCGCGACAACAGGGCGACAAGCCCGAATCGCTGAGTCGCGCCGAGATTGCCCGCGCTGCCCTCGTCCGGGACAAGAACCGCGTGGTTCGCGAGCTGTCGCAGAACAACCCGCTGCTGATCTACGAGTTCGGCGACCGGGTGGAACTCACTCGCCGATATTCGGCGGCGAGTCAGCCGGCCGACGATTCGCTTGCGGTCGTCGCCCAGGCTTCGGCGCCCGTTACTGACATCGGCGCGGCCGTCCGGCAGGTGATCGAATCGCAGGGCGGCCGGCCGGTCTCGGCTGTCGTCGTCCTGTCCGACGGCCAATTCAACCAGGGCGAACCGATCGATGCCGTCGCCGGCTTCGCCAGGGCCAGGCGGGTTGCGATTCACACCGTGGGTATCGGCGACCCCGCGCCGCCGAGAAACGCCACTGTCACCGCGATGGAAGCGCCGCCCAGCGTGTTTGTCAACGATCCTTTCAAGATCACCGCCCGCGTTACCGCAGAAGGCTTGTCTGATCAGCCTCTGACGGTCGAACTGCTCGAAAGCCCTCCGGACGCACCGCAACCGACCGTCATCGCCTCGCGGACAATCACCGTCGGCGCCGATGGCCGCGTCGAGCCGCTCACGTTCACCCATCAACTCGCCCGAGCAGCCCAGACACGGCTGTCCGTGCAAATCCGACCCGTCGAAGGTGAGAGCATCAGCGAGGACAACCGGCGGGAGACGAGCGTCCGGGCACTGGAGAACAAGATGCGCGTGCTCCTCGTCGCGGGTTCGCCGGGCTGGGAGTACCGGTATCTCTCGCGGCTCCTGATCCGCGACGCGACCGTCGACGTGAGCTGCTGGCTGCAGACCGCCGACGAGGAGGCCGTTCGCGACGGCAATACGATCATCGATCACCTGCCCCGCACCCGCGAGGAGCTCGCGGTCTACGATTGCATCATCCTGATGGACCCGCGGCCGGCCGATCTCGACCTTGAATGGAATAAGACGCTTGAGACGCTGGTTGGCCAGGCCGGGA
The DNA here is from genome assembly GCA_964586235.1 of uncultured Planctomycetales bacterium. Lineage (GTDB taxonomy): Bacteria > Planctomycetota > Phycisphaerae > UBA1845 > PWPN01 > JAUCQB01. Next base: position 68,095 of record CAZPIO010000001.1, on the reverse strand, counting down.
CGGGTCTGCTGTTCGTGGCCGGGCGGAAGAACACCTCGCGGCTGGTTCACGAGCCGTCGGCGCGGCCGCTGCTCGATCTGCTGCCGGTGGTCATCGATCCCGGACAGGCAGACCTGATCATTAACGAGGAGGGTTACTTCCAGCAGACTGCCTGGCCCATGGCGGTCGCGCCGCAGGCCGGCGGGCACCCGGTGCTGAGTCTGGCCGATCGACCGGAGGAGAACGCCCAGACGTGGGCCCGGCTGCCGGGCGTGTACTGGCACTACCCGGTAAGTCGAGAGAAGCCCGTCGCCACGGTGCTCCTGCGACACTCCAACCCGCAGATGCGGAACACGTACGGGCAGCACGTTCTGCTGGCCACACAGTTCGTGGGGGCCGGCCGCAGCGCGTTCATGGCCTGGGGCGACACGTGGAGGTGGCGCCGCGTGGGCGATCAGTACTTCAACCGCTTCTGGATCATGCTCATCCGCCATCTGGTTGAAGGCAAGCTGCTCGGCGGCCAAAAACGCGGCCTGATCCAGCCCAAGTCGGAGCAATGCGCCGTTGGTGAGGCGGTCACCGTCGAGGCTCGATTGCTCGATGCCGCGTTTGTGCCGCTCAGTCGGGACTCGGTCGAATTGAGCGTGCGCGCCGAGGGAGGGCCGGCCGAGAAGGTCATCCTGAAGGCCCAGCCTGACCGCCCCGGATGGTATCGTGGCGAAGTCACGCCGACCGTAATCGGCCTGCACCAACTGCGCATCGATCTGCCCGCCGAAGGCAGCGCGCCGGCGACGACCATCCTCGGTGAGCTTCGGGTCGGACGGCCGGATCTGGAGTTCCGTCAGACGCCGCTCGATCGGCAGTCGCTGGAAAACCTGGCGGCCAACTCGGCCGGCGGGCGATACCTGCACATTGATGAGATTGACCGGTTGGCGTCGCTGATCCCCAGCCGCTCGGTCAGCATGGTGGTGACCGGTCCACCGATACCGCTCTGGGACCGATGGTGGACGCTGGCTTTGCTGGTCGCGCTTTTGAGCGTCGAGTGGGCCGTTCGGAAGGCGGCCCGGTTATTGTGAGCACGGGTAAGTCGATGGCGAGAAACCTCGGTGAGTCGGTGAGGCCGCGATTTGAGAGGAGCACGCTGCCAAGGCTGCGGGCCCTCGAGCGGCGAATCCGCGCCTATGTGCTCGCCGACTCGCTGGCGGTAATCGGCCCGGTGCTGCTGGCCGCGGTTTTGATCACCCTCGGCATCGACCACACGCTGCGACTGGATCGGAGCATGCGACTGGTCCAGGGACTTGTGGCGGCGGTGGTCATCGGCTGGGTGGCGTGGCGGCATCTCCTCCGCCCGATGATGTCGAAGATCAGCCAGGACGACCTGGCGGCTCTGATCGAGCGTCATCATCCGCAACTTAATGGCCGACTGGTCAGTGCAACCGAGTTCGTCCCGGCGGGTGTCACCCTGCCGAGACGCGTTTCGACGACCCTCGTGGACAAGGTTATTGAGCAAGCCGAGGAGGTCGCCTCGGGCCTGCGTTTCAGCGATGTGCTGAACCACCGGCGGGCTGCCCGGCACGCGGGCGCCGGCGTGGTCAGCCTCGCAGCCATCGCGGTGCTGCTAATACTGGCTCCAACGACGATGGGGCTGTGGTTCGAGCGAAATGTGATGTTCCGCAACGTCGATTGGCCGGTGAGGAATCACCTCACGGTGGAGGGTTTGAAGGGCGGCAAGCTGATCGTGCCGCGCGGCGACGATGCGACCGTCTCGGCTATCGTGGATCCGGGATTCGAGCCGCCTCGTCAGGCTTACGTTCAGTTTCGCGGCGCCAGCGGGCTCCGCGGCCAGGCCCAGATGCCCGAGGTTCGCGGCCGGCCGGTGAGGTTCACTCACACCTTCGAGCGGCTGGGCGAGTCTTTATCCTGCCAGATCGTCGGCGGCGATGCTCAAACGCCGCCGTTTGTGATCGAAGTGATCGATCGGCCGGCCATCACGACCGCACGCATCGGCATCACGCCTCCGACCTACACCAAGCTCGAACCATACGACTTGAAAGAAGGTCAAATCGTCGCCGAAGCCCTCAAGGGCAGTGAGATCCGTCTGCGGGTCACCGCGGATCAGCCGATCGCCACGGCCATGCTCGTGAGCGAGATGGATGGCCGGCAAACGGCGCTCGGCCCGGCTGAACGTGTCAGCGACCGCGAATTCGCCGCCGTGGACCGCCCCGCGGCCTCCGCGGCCTACCACTTCGAGTTGACCAGTACGGCCGGCCTGTCCAACATCAGCCCCCGGGTTACTCCCACGAGATTCATCGTGCATATCACTGCCGACCCGGCCCCGACGGCGAATATGAAGATTGTTGGCGCGGGCGAGATGATCACCGCGCAGGCCGTTCTGCCGATCGAAGTGGAATTCAGCGACGCGTACGGGCTGGCGATGGCCGGCATCGTCTTCACTTCGGCGAAAGCCGGCGGCAAGTCTGTAACCGAGCCGTTGGAGGGGTTCGAGCCCGGCGGCACGGCATTTGGTCGATCAACTGACTGGTCTGTCGCCGAGCACAAGCTGAGCGAAGGAGACCGCCTGACTCTGTGGGCGGAGGCGACCGATTTCGACACCGTGTCAGGGCCGAACGTGGGTAAGTCGCCTCCGGTCGTGTTCCGCATCGTCAGCCGCGAGGAGCTGGCTGCCGAGTTGAATCGCCGGCAGCGAGAGCAGCGGCAGGATTTCGAGCGGTACCTCCGGCGGCAGGAGGACCTCTACTCGGAGCTCCTCTCCGCCGCTGAGATCACTGACACGGAGGCCGAACGACCGCAACGGAGCCAGCGTCTCCGGCAACTGGCCCGCCGGCAGCGCGATCAGACCGGCCAGGTCGCGGCGATCACCCGGCAGTTTGAGCAGGTGCTCTCCGAGATGCGGATCAACGGCCTTTCGAGTCCGGCCGTTGAGGAACGCCTGGGCCGGGGCGTGGCCCAGCCGCTCCGTGAGTTGACGCGCCAGCGGATGCCGGAGGCGGCGGACACCATCGAAAAGCTGGCGGCCGACGATGGCGACCGTCTGATACAGGAGGCACGCGAGGCCCAGGCATCGATTCGCGAGGAGATGAACAATATCCTGGCTCGCATGCTAGAATGGGAAAGACTCGAGGAGGCCGTCATTCTCCTGCGCGACGTTCTCAATATGCAGAAGAACGTCGGCAAGGAGACGGAAAACGCGCTGGAGCACGATATTCTTGGAACCACACCGGCATCGGGGCCGTCCAAATAGGAAATGACGAATGCTGAAGCCCGAATGTCGAAAGAATGACGAAATCCGAATGTCGCAGACTCGCCGTGGAGAGTCGAAGACCCACCGCGGCGGGACGAAATGGGCGAAGCCCGCACCCCACGTCCGCATTCGGGTTTCGTCATTCGGACTTCTTTCGACATTCGGATTTCGTCATTCGTCATTGCAGATCGCCCTGGCCCTGCTGGCATGCCTGGTCTCGGCCGCCGCCTCGACCGCAGTAGGAGCGGTCTCCGACCGCGACCCAAAATCGGGCTCGGAGAGCCCTCCTACAAGCGGCCAGACCGCACCGGCCGATGACGGCGCCAGGCCCCTGGCCATCAAGCAGCAGATCGTGCGCGACCGCATGTCGCAGCTCGAGGACCGCATGTTCAGGCTGATCGAGCAGCTCTCATCCAAAGAGCCGGAGCAGGCGGCGCGGCTGGAGGCGGCTCTCAGGAAAGCCCGCGAGCTGCTCATCCGCCGCAACATGGACCAGACCATCCGCCTGCTGAGCGACGAGGATCTCGCACGGGCATCCGACAAGCAGATCGAGATCGTCCGCGACCTGGAAAACGTGCTCAAGCTGCTCCTGGAGGACCCTGACAGCAGCCGGCAACGGCAGGAGGAGATCGCCCGGTTGGAGGCTTTCCAGAAGGAGGTTGCCCGGCTGCTGGCGGCCCAGCAGAAGCTCGAGGCCATCTCGCAGGCGGCCGCCGCACAGCGGCAGCTTGCCGGACAGACCGCGCAGCTTGCCGAGAAGATGTCCGGCAACAAGTCCGAGACTCAGCCTGCCCAACCGCCCGCGCCGGGAATCGAGAACGTGCAGCACAGCAGTCGGCACATGAACAACGCCGCCGGGGAACTCGAACAGCAGAAGACCGAGCAGGGCCGCGAGAGCCAGCAGCAGGCCGCGGAAGAACTGAAGCGGACGCTCGAGATCCTGGAAAAGGCCATCGAGCAACTGAAGCAGGAACAGCGAGAGCAGTCCATCCGGCAGCTCCAGACCCTCCTGCAGGCGATGCTCGACAAGCAACTGAAGATCAACCAGGACACGCAGTCGCTCGACAAGAAAGGCCGCCATGCGTGGTCGCATGCGGACGAACTGGCACTCACCGGGCTCGGGCGCGACCAGATGGAGCTTGCCGACCAGAACAGCGAGTTGCTGCGACTGCTTAAGAACGACGGCACCACGCTGGTCTTCCCCCGGGTGATCGGGCAGGTCCGCGATGACATGGAACGCGTCGCCGAAAGGCTCCAGAAGAAGGATACCGGCACGCTGACGCAGCGGGTGCAGACTGGGATCGCCGAAACGCTTGAACAACTGGTCGACTCGTTGAAGCAATCAGCCGAAAGCCCGCCTCCGCAGGCTGAGGGCGGCGACTCAAGCGACGGCCAGAGTGGCAATCCGCCGCTGGTGCCGCCTTCGGCCGAACTGAAGCTGCTGAGGAACTGCCAGAAGGCGGTCAACCAGCGGACGGCGGTGATTAACGAGTCAATTGAGAAGAAGGCGACGGGACAGACCGATCAACAGGATGAGCTGCAGCGGCTGACGAAACAACAGAATGATCTGGCCGACCTGGCCGGTCAGATACACGAGAAATGGATGCAGAAAAATGAGAACGATGAATGACAGAAACGGAGACAAGAGAGGACCGTGTTCTCCCCGGCCAAGGCGTCCGCTACTCATCCTTCAGCCTTCAGCCTTCAGCCTTCTCACCTTCATTCTGTGTCTGTGCTCGGCATCAGCCGACACCCCCGCCACGCGTCCCGCGTCGCCTGCCTCTCGCCCCTCGGAGACGCTCCGGGCCGTCTCCGATCTGATGTCCCAGGCGGGTCAGCGCCTCGGCGCCGGCAAGCCGGACTCGACCACCCAGAAGGCGCAGCTTGAGGCCGTGGCGTTGCTCGACCGCCTGATCGAGCAGGCCGAGCAGCAGGAGCAGCAGCAGCAACAGAGCCAGTGCAAGGCCTGCGGGGGCAAGGGATGCCGGCTATGCAAAAAGACGATGGTCGGGGCTGCCCGCAAGCCGAGTTCGCCCGCCAGGCAGTCAACCGTTTCGCCGGGGCCGGGCGGAGAAGGCGAGTTGCGCCCGGCCGGGGTGGCGCGACCGGGAGAGGCCTGGGGCAACATGCGGCCGGAGGAACGAGAGAAGATCCTGCAATCGCTCGGCAAGGACTTCCCCAGCCAATACCGGCAGCTCGTCGAACAGTACTACAAGCAACTGGCCAAGGAAGAATGAGCCCAACGTTGTGCCAGGCAACGTTGGGGAATTGAGAATGAGGAATTGAGAATTGCGAGTTGGGGACCGGGCAGAGCGATCATCTCGTTGGGACGGGTGGCCCATCGCTTCAGCGGTGGGGGAGCGAACCCTGAAAATGAGCGGGGTAGGGCGGACTGTCCCGGCCTTCTTGATCTGTTCTGCCAGTGATTGCGCAAGCTGGAGCAATTGAATGACTTTGTTCCTGGTCGCACTGCTGACAGTGACCTCTCCCTCTTCGGCGTCCGTCCGGGCTGTCACCCTCGACGGGCAGACAATCGAAGGCCGGTGGGCCGGGCCGGGCAAGGAAGGTGAAATCCGCGTCGACGCCGGCGGCGCCGCGAAGGTGCTTCGCCTGGACGAACTGCTGTCACTGAAGTGGCCGGCCGCGACGACTGCTCCGGCATCTGAGCCGCTGCCGCTGTTGGTGCACCTCAAGGACGGAAGCCGCACTCCCGCTCGTCTGCTGTCCGGCGGCCAGCGTCAGATCGTCATGGAGACGCGCTGGAGCAAGAGCATCACCGTGCCCTTGTCGCTGCTGGCGGCGATCCGTTTTCCGCAGCAGTCGAGCGCGGCCAGCCAGGAGGTCTTCGAGCAGGCCCTGGCTGATCGCAAGGCCGACCAGGACCGCCTCATCATCATGCGGAACGACCGCCCCACCTTGCTCAAGGGAGCCTTGGAGTCGCTGCGGGCCGACGGCGGCTCATTCCGGTGGCGCGACCGAACCATCCCCTTCAGAGCGCAGGATACCTTTGCGGTGGTCATGGCAGCGGACCCATCGGCGCCCAAGCTGCCCCCCGCCGCGTGCAGCTTGCACGACGGTTCGGTCTGGGCGGGAAGAATCACCGCCGTCGCGACCGATTCGCTGCGTCTTCAGTTGACCTCAGGCACCGCGCTGGACCTGCCCGTCGCCCAGTTCAGCGAGATCCGTTTCCGATCCGACCGCGTGCTGTTCCTGAGCGACCTGGCACCGGCCAAGTACGAGTTTGAGCCCCTTGGCCTGACTCAATGGCCCTATCGAGTCAATCGTGCCGTTTCCAACCGGCCGATGCGCATCGGCGGCCAACCGTTCGACCAGGGCATCGGCGTGCATTCGCGCTCAGTGCTCACGTATGACGTGCCGAAGGGCTTTCGCCAACTGGCCGCGACCATCGGGATCGACGAAGCCGTGGGCAGCCAAGGCAACGTCGTTTTCCGAGTCCTGGCCGACGGGAAAGAGGTGTTCAACGGCGGACCGGTCACGGGCAACGATACTCCACGCTCGCTGCTGGCAACGATCGAAGGAACCCGCCAGATTCAGCTTGTCGTGGAGTACGGCGAGGACCTCGACATCGGCGACCAGGCCGACTGGGCGGATGTTCGGCTGATCAAGTGAACCCGACACGCAGTCTGCGGCGTTTTCGGTTTGCCCGTAGCGGCCCACCGTGCCAGACGGCTCCGGAGGAGCCACGGCCCGTAGCCAGGGGCAGAGCGAAGCGATGCCCCTGGCAGAGGTCATCGCGACACAAGAACCGCTCCGGCAGGAGCGGAGGATTCCTCCGCCCCCGTTCGGGGGCGGGTTGGTTTTCGCGGCTTTGGCAACCAGGGGTTTCGCTTCGCTTCACCCCTGGCTATGGTCTGCTGCCCCTGCCGGGGCAGAACAACGGGGCCGCTGGCCGCATCCGTTCGCCCCCGAAGAGGACTGCAGACGCCCGTCTTGCCTCCTATCGGGATGGCCTCGTATCGGCCTGCGACACGGAGTCGACAGCCTCGACGTACAGCATAAGATCACCCGCCGTCACACGCTTGCCGACCAGATCAGAGACGCTGCCTTCCACGGCCCGAACCTTGCCATCGGCCGGGCTCGTGATCTGTGTCCGAGATAAGCGGAGTCCCAGCCGCCGGATTTCGATCTCGGCGAGGTTCCTGTCCGCAACCGCTTTGTCGTACTCGCCTTCGCCGACACCGCTACGATCCCTAAGCTTCGCCAGACGCTCAGACTCCATGGATTGACGCAGCCTGACCTTGGCCGCCTCCAGTTCTAGGTCGGTTTCCGCCGCATCCAACTGCACGAGCAGCTCGCCCTTCTTGACCATCTGGCCGTCCTGGACTTTGACTTCGGCAATGACGCCATCACCCTGGGCGTAGACCCTCTTCCCCTTGGCAGACTGAGCCGAGAGCTTGCGCATCCTGTCAATCATCTCCTGGATCGCCGTGATAGTCTGGAGATCGATCCCCGGAGCCCTCGATGATCGCAGTTCATCTAACATGGCCTCCGCTTCCTTGATTGCCTCCTCCAGTGCCAGCACTCGGCCATCCCGTGCGATCAGTGGGAACGGCCAGTCGTGCCCCACCAACTGGGCGAGGCGTACGACGTCCGCCGGCCGTGTGGAAAGCTCCGACTTGGGTGCTGCTCCCAAGCGGCTCTTCGGAACAGTTGTGCGCGCGGAGCCGGCTTGTTCGGCGGGCTGGATGTACATCAGCAGTTCGCCGGCCTTGACCTGTTGATTCATCAGCAGCGACACATCGTTTTCAGGAGCCCCCCTGCCAACGACCGCCCCGTCTGCCGGACTCTTGATCTGGGTGCGATTCAATCGGAGCCTGCATCGCTGCACGTCGAGTTCGGCGAGCCGCACGGCCGACTCCGCCTTCTCACGTTCCTCGGCTGACACCATCGTCCTTCGAGGTCCCACCCGAGCATCCAGTTCCAGCAACCGTTTGTGATTCGACACACTGTCCTGCAGGCGGATCTCCGCGGCGGCCAGGTCGATCTTGATCTCCTCGTCGTCGAATCGGGCCAGCAGATCATCCTTCTTGACCGTCTGGCCGTTCTTCACTTTGACCTCGATAATCACGCCGTCGGTTCTTGCGTGAACCGGAACGGTCGGCGGCCTCTCGGAACGGGAAAGCAGGGACTGGTATAACGTGGCCAGGTCGTCCCCAGGGGTCGCGATCGGGCCCCCGTAGAAGGAGTAAGCCTGTCCCGCAGCGTCGGCGGCCTTGCCCAGCCTGAGGACCGTGGCGGCATCATCCTGTGGCACATCCCACTTCCTGATGATCTCCAGTTGCTGATCGATGTATTCAACAATGCCTTTCAGCTCGATCCGGTTGCCGTCGGGCGTCGGCACGGCCCGTGCGGTGTTATCAGGCACTTCATCCATGGCCCGATCCGCCAGCGACTTGGCCGATGCGTGACGGGGCTGATACACCACCGAGGCCACCTCCCATTTCGGCAGATCGGCCTTCCGATAGGCCTCCTCGGTGGCAAACATCTGAGCGGGAGGAATTCGGCGGAACCAGTTCACCACATCGCGGATCTCCAGGCATTGATCGCGACGGAGGATCCAATATCCCGGCCCCTTGTCCTGGATCAGGTGGTTGACCAGCAACAGCGCCTCATCGAAACCGACCGGGCGCACACTCGCGAAATTGACCGTCACCTTGCTGACGGAGTCGCCGAGCTCCTCTATGCCCGAAATGCTCAGGCCGGTCTGCTCCTGCAGTTCGGTCAGAACCTTGGAGAGCGGCTGCCGGTCCCAGTTGAAAGTATAAGTCTTCTTCTCCTCGGGACGTTGTGCGGCGTCGGCCGGCCGTGTGGCGGCGGGAGCATCGAAGGGCGGACCCTTTTCAGAGCCGCGCATTGTCTCAACCTGCACCTGACTATGATGGCCCGGCTTGAGCGATACGTTCTTGAAGGTGATCCAAGTGTCATATGGGCGTTGCTGAAACTCGAAACCTTTGAGGTCCTCCATTGCCAGCGGGTCAAACCTGTAGACCTGCCTGACGATCCCTCGCCCTGGAGTCTTGAGGCCGCCCGCCCCGACCAGAGTGTTACCCTTGCGATCGAAGGCGATCAGGCGGGTAGATACGTCTGTATACGTATGTGAGATGTCGGCCCGGATCGCACTGCCTTCGGTTCGCGGCCACGGAGCGATCGTCCCTGAGGCACTTCCGATCGCGACCGTTTGAGGATCAGCGTGGGCCCAGGGATAGTCGAGCCATGTCTCGACCTCTTGCCAGGGGCCGGCAGCCAGTCCCAGGCTGATGGTCGTCTCGGTTTCGTCATGGCCGAATCTCGACACAACCACGCTGCGCAAGCCAGGCACATGTAGCCCTCCCCGAGGCCCATTAGGTGCGCTGGCGTTCTTACCCGGGGGAGCCGCCGCAAGAAGGTCGAAGTCATCCGCGCCGCTCACCTTCACTGCGAACTCGTAGGGAAACGCCTCGTTGGAGTAAGTCCCTGGGTTGCGATAGGGCGCAGCGTCGAGGGGCGTACCGTCCGGCTTCCACCAGGTGGCCTCGTTCCTGCCTCTCTTGTTGCTGGCGACGCCGATGAGCTCGACGGTGATGCCACCCGGCAACGTCGCGGTGAAGGCTGGGGCGTCTGTTGCCTCAGCCGGTTGCGTCGCGGGCGTACCCTGAGGAGCTGCCGCCCGAAGGCCGGCAACGAGGACGAATGCCCCGGCCAGCAGGATGCTCAGCGGGCCGGCCAGCCAGAATCGCCCGCGATTCGACTCACGCCCCCGGGCCGATACCTGCAAGATCCGCTGCACGCGGGTCAGCAGCGAGAGCTTGGGGCCGAAGATGCCCGCGGCCATGGCCGGTGTAACCAGGCCCGGACTCATGCGGCACAACTCCATCAGTGCGGTCGCGTAGTCCGCCCGACGACCGGTGGCCCCGATCGCCAGATCGTCGCAGCACAATTCGCGCTCCAGCCGCATGCGACCCGAGACCCACCAGACGGCCGGGTGATAGAACAGCAGCGTCTCGACGACCCGCTGGAGCATGTTGACCCACAAGTCATGGCGGCGGATGTGAGCCAACTCATGGGCGATCATCGCCTCGATAAGTTCCGCCGGGCACTGGGTCAGCACCGAGATCGGCAGCAGAACCACCGGCCGCAGCAGGCCGAAGGCGATGGGCTCTTTCCACACCTGCGAGGTCAACACCCGGGCGGGGCTGGCCAGTCCCAGGCGCCGGCTGAGCCGGCGCACGATGCCCTCGGTCGCTTCGGGCAGAGCCTCGGTCTCCTGCCGGCAATGCCGACGCAGTCGCCACCAGCCGACGAGCAGTCGCGAGGAAAGTGCCACGACGCCGACGCACCATGCGAGGGTGATAAGCTCCAGCCCGAGGGCCATCCACGACCGCCGCACGGTCGAATCACTCGTCACAGGCAGTGCCGATTCGCCTAGATCCTGGATAGCCTTGACGCCGCCATCGCCGTCGAGAGTGCCCTGCTCGCCAATGGCCGGTGTGACCGCACTCATGACGGCCTCGGAGATGTCCTCCGCTTCGTCGCCTTCTGTCCCCAATTCGTCAGATGGCGACACAGGCAGGAAGGACGTTGTCGGCCTTGTCTCTGCCAGGATCGGCAGCGGGTGCGCACGCACATACCAAAGCGTGAGAATCGGAGAAACGGCCATGGTCAGCATGGCCAAGGCGCACACCCCGTACCGCGCGTTCGGCGATCTCTGCCGCAGCAGCCACAGCACCGCTGCCAGGACCACCGCGATCGCCGCCCCCTGCCACAGAAAGTGAGCCAGCACCAGTCCCAACTGCACCCACGACGGCCGGCTGCTCAGTAGCGACTCGATCATGGCTGACTCTCCTTCTTAGAGCGGTACTCGTCGATCATGCGGCTGATTTCATCGAGTTGTTGCGGAGACAAATCGGTCTGCTCGAGCGCGCGAGCCACCAGAAGCTCGGCCGACCCGCCGAAAGCACGCTCCACAAGATCTCCTACCATCTCGCGAAGCGTGGGTTGCTCCTCGACGCGGGCGCTGTACAGAAAAGCCCGCCCGTCCGGCTTGCGACGCAGCAGCTTCTTGTCCGTCATCACGTTCAGCAGGCTCATCACCGAGGTATAGGCCCGCGGGCGGGTCCGGTTCAGTTCTTCGAGCACCTGGCGGACGGTGCAAGGGCCCTGCCGCCAGATGATCTGCAGGACCTCCAGTTCGCCGGGTGTGGGATGCTCGGATCGGGGTCTTGGCATGCGATCCTCCTTCGGAGACGACACTCCAGGAACAAGTCTACTGCATAAACCGTAGATTGTCAACTGGTAAAACCGTATTTCGGCCCCGAAGCCGGCCGGCTCCTGCCGGGAGCAGGCCTTAACATGCCTCTCCGCAAAGAGTTATGCTTTTCGAGAGGATTTGTGCCGCATCTGGCATCGAGAGGCGATCGCGCAAACGAGCGCAGCGGCGCAGCCCGCATGGATCTCGCGTGGGGCAACAGGGATCGGGGGATATCCGATGCCGTGCGCTGCAGGGCGGATGTCGGAATGCGTGGGCAGCCCTACAGTGGTGCCAGGGCGCACGCGTCTCCGATCCCGTCGTTATCGCTGTCGGTCTGGTCGGGATTCGGCTCGTATCGGCAATTGTCCGTGCCGTCGCAGACCATGTCCTGATCCGCGTCGCTCTGGCCGGGCGTGCGCGTCAGGATCAGCGTCCATTCGATCGTGTCTTGAACCGGAGAGAGGGCGGGGGCATCCCAGTCATAAGTCCTGGTCTCGCTGGAGGAGGCTTCAATGCGGTCCCAGCCTTCGGGGTCCTTGTAGTAGGTTCCTTGAAGATCGGCAAAGGTATCAGAATCGAAGAAGTGCCCGCATTCACCGGTTTCTACCCATGAGTCTCCGTCGCAGGTGTCCTCGGTGAGACTGGTCGTACTTGTCCCCGTCATCCAGAGCTGCCGATACACGTCGACGTGAATGATGACTGGGAACGAAGCCATGTTGGGCTCATCCATCCAGTAGCCGTCGACTCGCTCTATCGGCCCCAGATCGGCCCTTGTCACAGCAAAGCTATGGTCGATGGTGTTTTGCGTTTCGAAAGTGAGATGGCAGCCGTTTGGCTTGTCCTGCGAAGGTGGAAAGTGGTCAATGACCTGCTCGTAGATGTCCTGGTGGAACTCGTAGGCACCTCGAACGCCGATGGGAATGCTGATGCCGCTCGGATAGCCAAGCATCTCCCGGCTGATGTTAGGGACCCCGTCCATCATGATCAGTGTGAGGTCCAGCGTGCGGGACATCTGGAGAGTCTTGGACAATTCACTCCAATCGCCCGAATCACTGGTTGACGTTCTGGTCCAGGCCCCCTGGGTGCGCCAGTTGAGGCGGAGGGTTCCCTCCCAGTCGCCGCAGGTTCCGGTTGCCTGATAGTTGTCGTCACAGGGGTCGCCTGTACCGTCTCCATCGCTGTCGCTCTGACTGGGGTTAGACACGCCCGGACAGTTGTCACACGCATCACCCAGACCGTCGGCGTCGCTGTCGGCCTGGTCGAAGTTGTAGGTATCCGGGCAGTTGTCCTCATCATCACAGGCACCGTCACCGTCGCTGTCGCCGTCGGGGCAGCCGGTCCCGTCGGACAAGAATACCGCGGTGACCTGCATGCTGCCGTCCGCGATCAGTGTTTCAGGGTTGGTGCTGCCGGTGAGGTCTTGCTCCCAGTGGTCGAACGACCACCCATCGTCCGCCACCGCGGTGACGGTAATCTCGTCTCCAGAATTGTAGGCCAGGGTCTTCGGTGTCTCCGTCGTGGCATACGTCACACCTGGCGGCTGGAGTGTGACACTTCCCTGACCGGCGATGTTTATCGTCAGATTCGTCTGGCTCGTAGGCTGTGGCGCGCAGGACCCTCCGCTCTGGCCAAAAAGGAATACGCTCAGCCCAAGCAGACAGAATACCACCCCTGTTTTGCATGACCTTCTCATAACGCCTCCTTCAACATCGCGCTTTCGATCCCACCTGCCCCCCAACGAACCCGTCCGGATTGGGCGGCCAGAGCATCGCCAACCGATATTTACCATGTGGAGTTCGCCCGGCTACGCCGACGGGCGATGTTGCGTTATTATACCAGCGCCCGAAATCCGGCGCCTCCGGTCCGCTTTCGATTTTCTCCGCTCTTATGGGTCGCACCGTTTCTCCTGTGTGTGCCGGAACGGCTGTGGGGGCCTCGTTTTTCACGGTCGACGCAGGGCATCCCTCCGGATCATACAAACGCGGCGGCGGCGCATCTGTTCTACGGGTAGCATCCGGCACCGCTCCTTGGCCGGGTGCTCGCGAGATTCCGAACAGGGGCAGGCCCCGTCGAGATGCCAGGTTGCAGCTCTCGAAACAGCAAGGGCTTAACGAAGATGCTCGACTCCGAACCAGAATTCCTGAAAACCCGTTTGACTTTGGATTACACATGTAGTACACTTGGATTACAGGTGTAAGCAATGGAGGCTCGCCGATGAAGCGTCTGCCCCGCATATCCGAATCCGAATGGCAGGTGATGAAGGTCATGTGGGCGAAGTCGCCCGCGACCGCCAATGAGGTCATCGACGCCCTTGCCGGAACGTGCGACTGGAGCGACAAGACCATCCGTACGCTGCTAACTCGTCTGGTTCGCAAGAAGGCCCTCGGCTACAAGCCGACCGGGCGCTCTTATCTGTACTATCCGCTGGTCGAAGAGCGCCAATGCGTCAAGGCCGAAAGCCGCTCGTTCTTGCGGCGTGTTTACGGCGGAGCCCTGATGCCGATGCTGGCCGCATTCCTTGAGGACACGCAACTGTCAGACCGGGAAATCGCTGAACTCAAGCGGATTCTCGACGAGAAGAACGAGGCGTAGCCATGGTAAACGCACAGGCGCACCTGTCATCACTGTTTGACTGGCTTGCCGGGACGACCTTCCAGGCGGTGATCCTCGTCCTGCTGATCCTTGTCCTGCAGACCGTGCTGCGGCGCCGCATGGAGGCACGCTGGCATTGCGCCTTGTGGCTCATTCTCGCGGTTCGGCTCGCGCTGCCGTGGGCTCCAGCGAGCCGCTTCAGCCTGTTCAACTGGATTCCGGGCTTTGCCGAGACTGCCGCACCCCAGGAGACCACGGCCCCGGTTGTCGCGAAACCTGCCCCGGTCGCTGCGACACCGTTGCCCTCTGAACCGTTTCGAGCAGCGCCGTCCATCTCGCAGTTCGAGCCAACGGCCGCGAGTGACAACGAGGCTGCGATGCTCTCACCGGTGGCCGCAAGCCGGCTGCCTTCAACTCGCAGGCTGGCTGAATGGTTGTGGCTCACTGCCGCAGCAGCTCTGGCCGGCTGGACGGCTCTCGCCAACGCGAGCTTCTGGAGAAGGGTGCGAACTGCGCCCGCGGTCACCCATGCGGCAGCCTTGCGGGTCCTGGGGGAATGCAGCCGCGAGATGGGGCTAAAGTCGCCCCCTCGGCTGGTCGAGACTGACGCGGTTACGATGCCTTCGCTGTACGGCCTGATGCGGCCATGTCTGCTCATGCCGAGAGGACTCGTTGAAATCCTCTCCGGGGACCAATTGCGGCACGTTCTCCTGCACGAGATGGCCCATCTCAAGCGATTCGACACCGCTGTCGGTTTCCTGGCAGCGGCTGTGCAGATCCTGCACTGGTTCAACCCGCTGGTCTGGCTGGCCTTTCGCCGCATGCGTGATGATCGGGAGATCGCGTGCGATGCCCTCGTTCTTTCGCACCTTCGACCAGATGAAAGCCGCGCCTACGCGGAGACGCTCATCAAGCTGGCCGAGCGGTTTGGCCGCTCCCCCTGGCGACCAGGTGTTGCCGGCATCCTTGAAGGTGCAAACGGGCTCACAAGGAGAATCACCATGATCAGCACATTCAACGGTGCTCACCGCAGTTCACAGTTGTCGGCCATCATCCTGCTCGGAATCCTCGGCTGCACCGCTCTGACCAACGCTCGGAGCGACTCTCGCCCGGGATCGACGACAGCCTCATTCTCGCCTGACAAGGAATATGTCATTATCCCGGGCGAGGGCATCGATGTCATCCGCGTGGGCGACAGCAGCGGGAAGATCGAGGCAGCCTTCGGCCAGCCGCCCAAGACTGAGGACACCGGCAACGTGCGATGGCTCAACTATCGCGATCGATTCAACATCGACTTTCTGCTGGACAAGGGTTCAGATCGCGTCATCGAGATCCGTTTCGACACCGGTTTCAAAGGCGGACTTCCGGACGGGACCAGGTTGGGCGACCCGCTCGACGATGTCGTTGCCAGGCATGGCGGTCCCCAGAAGACGGTGGACGCCGATCGCGAGCAGACCGACACTTGCGCTTTCGGCGACGACCGCGTCCTGTACCGGCGGCACCCTCGCGCCCTTCTCATCGGACTTGCCGAAACCGTCAACGCTTACAAGTTCATCGACGGACCGCGAGGTATCCTGTACTGGTTCGACAAGGACAAGAAGATGACTCAGCTTGTTGTCTTCAAGACAGGCTCACCCGAATCCGGCGAAAAGGCCGTCCTCCCCGGGACGAGCCACATCGACGCCAACGGACGAATCGTCGACAAGATCGATTATCCGTTCGTGAACGACCCGGAAGTAATCGGAAAGTGGGAGAGCGTGGATTTCGTCAGGACCATTGAGGATTTCAACCCGAACAAGCCGCAGACGCCGTCGGGGAGGCTCTTTCTGAAAGGACTCGTGTTCTACGAAGGCGGCCGGGCCAGCTTCGCATGGAAAGGCTGGACCAAGGGCCTCCTGCTGCACGAGGGCGACAAGACCGCATCGAGGTACGTCATCAAGACCGTCGACGGGACGCCGCATATGTTCCTCGAGTGGAAGAGCGGGGACTACACGATCCGCCATCGAAAGCCCATGCTGTACGTCCTTAAGAGACTCCCCGCGGACTCTCCCAAGTTCAACAATCCATCGGAGCTTTATGCCACCGACAGGATGGGACCCAAAGCCGAACTGGGTCCCGACAGCCGGATCGACAGGACCGGAAGAATCATTGACAAGATCGACTATCCGTTCGTGGATGATCCGCAAGTCCGCGGGAAGTGGGAAAGTGTCGACTTCGTTAGCGAGATGAAGGACTTCAACCCTGGCAAACCCAAGTGGAAGGGTGACCTCTTCCTGAAGGAATTGATCATCCTGCCAAATGGCAGGACCTTCCGGCCCTGGTGGACCTGGACCAGGGGCATGATCTTCCATTCCGGAGACCGGACGGCCTCGAAGTACGCCGTCAAGGAAATGAACGGCACGCCCTACATGTTCTTCGAATGGAAAAGTGGTGACTACAGCATCATGCACCGCAAGCCGCAATACTACGTGCTCAAGAAGACTTCCTCTGAGACGAGCGGCGTCGAGGGAGGATGGTCCAGGCTGCCCAGCGATCAGGAGTTCGCCCGCGACTTACAGGCCAAGGTCGCGAAGCTGAACATCAACGAGGCGACGGTTGACGACGTGATCAAGCTCTTTGGCGAGCCCGGGCAATACCTGTGGGGCAGCGAGGAGTTCAAGCGCGAGCAACTGCCGCAGCGCTACATCATGTTCTATCCCGCAGGCTTCCGTGTAGCCATGTACAGCAGCCGCATAGGCGAGTTGAGGTTCGAGCGGCCGGGGCTGGGTTACGTCTTTGATGGCGAGCTGAAGCTCCGGTCGTCTCTGGAGGACGCTCTGAAGGTTCTTGGCCCACCGACTGAGACTGTCACCGGCGAGAAGTGCGGATTCAAGAACCGAATTCTCTATCGGAACATCGATGGCCGAGTGGGCTACGGCTACTACGCCTGCCAGGACCGAAACGTCCGCATGTTCTTCGATGACGACAAGATCATCGCCCTGTATGTCACACGGCCGGAGCCGAAGTGAAGAGGTTGCCAGGCGGCGGTCTTCGCCTCGCCAGGTCGCTATCCGACTTTCTTCATCACCGCGAGTTGATAGATCTCGCGCCCCTCGCGAAGGTACTTGATTTCATAATTGGTCGAAACGCGACCTTCCTGCACGCCGGCCTCAGGCACATCGAAAGGCACCTCGACCAGACGCGGCTCGCCGGCAAGCATTTGGCGGATCTGCTCGAAGTAGTCGGCATGGTCGGTCTGGATGGCGATTCGGCCGTCGGGCACGAGGGCATTCGCGGCCGCGGCGATGAAGTCGGGCTGGATCAGTCGCCGCTTATGGTGCCGCTTCTTGGGCCAGGGGTCCGGATGATAGATGTGCAGGATTGTGAGGCACTCCGACCGCAGGTGGTGCGTGACCAGATGCTTTGCGTCCGCACGCATCAGACGAACATTCGTCACCCCCCATCGAACCATCCGGTCGGCCGCATATCGGCAGATCTTGTTGGCCCATTCGATGCCCAGAAAGCCCCTGTCCGGCAGGGCGCGAGCCCGATTGAGGAGGAAGCCCCCTTTGCCGGTTCCGATCTCCATTTCGATCGGGCGGTCATCGCCGAACATCGCCCGGAAGTCGATCACCCCGCCGATGCCGGGTGGCGGCAAGAGCACATCGTCAATCTTCAACATCCCGACTATCATGCTCGGCGCAGCCGGCCGGATCAACCGCCTCACTAGATGGGACCCTCGGAGGGTATAATAAAGGTCATACGGCCTGCCACGATAACGCGACATGAAACGCAAGCTCTCGGACAACTACAAACGAATCCGCGACCGGATCCAGGCTGCGTGCCAGCGGAGCGGTCGGGACCCACAGAACGTCCGTCTCGTGGCCGTCACCAAGATGGTGGAGGTGGACATCATCCGGGCGGCTATCGAGCTGGGCATGCTCGATTTCGGTGAGCGCCGCGTTCCGGACCTGATCAAACGCGCCGGCATGATCAACGAACACCTGAGCCGCCGCCGGACACTCGACCCGGAGACCTGCCCACCCAACCCGCGGTGGCACATGATCGGCCATGTCCAGCGGAACAAGGTCCGCCCACTGGTGCCCTGGGTGGACATGATCCATTCACTGGACAGCCTGCGCCTGGCCGAGGAAATCAGCGAGGAGGCGGTGAAAGCCGGCCGGGTTATCCCCTGCCTGATCGAGATCAACGTTTCCGGCGAGAAAAGCAAGTATGGCATCGCCGTCGGGGCCGCCGCCTACCTGGCCGAGCAGATTGTCGACATGCCGGGCCTGAGCATCGTCGGGCTGATGACCATGGCCCCACTGGTGGAAAACCCTGAGGAAGCGCGCCCGTCTTTCCGCCGCCTGCGCGAGATCTTCGAGGACATGAAGGGTGAGGGGGTGGTCAAGCTTGAGTTCCGCGAGCTGTCCATGGGGATGACCAACGACTTTGAGGTGGCCATCGAGGAAGGGGCGACCATGATCCGGGTCGGGACCGGTCTTTTTGAGGGGCTGACCATCTCGCAGCCGCAATGATGGCGGGAGCGAGGGTGGGGGTTCAGGGTTCAGTGAGGCCGACGCCCTCGTCGGCCCTTGAGGGTTCAAGCCGGGTAGGGTCCGCGCTCGCGGACCTCTTCTGCTGAGGCCGGTGCCCCCTTGATCACCTCAGCCTGCGAAAATGGTTCCCCCTCCGGCGGCCATCGACACGGCCGTGGCCGAGGTTGCATGCCCCACGCCTGCGGAAGTAGGCTGTATACTGTGTGGCTTGCCTATCCTGCGGTGGATGGAGTGTTTACTCGCCCGGTGGAGCGCTGGCCGTGGTCAAAGCGATCGGCAGAGCCGGGCTCGGCGAAGAGAGATACATGGCAGGGAAGGTATCCAAGTGGGCAACACAAACGCACCTGTCCCGCTTTCCGGCCGGGCAAGATCGGGTTAGTCCGCTGTAGGCGGATCTGCAAGCACAAACAGCAGTAGAACAGAAGGCTGATATGCGTTGGCTCCTCAACTTGGCGATGTGTCTGGGTGCAGCCAGTCTGATCATAGGAACGCTTAGACTCATTCCCAAGGCTATTGTGACCTCCGAACCTCGTCTGCTGGTGCGCCGGACATGGGATTGGACAGCAGCCATGTATGATCCTAGCGTCTATGGGGACCTGGTGCGCGAAGTTGACCTGGGCGATAGGTCTGCACTGCCTGAGCCGGGGAAGTATGTTCTGATCCTCACGGACAGAGACCATGTCAGTCTCACAACTGTCGTGGTTGGGATGCCACGTGAGGAGTACGGCATGCTTGCGCAGGATCAGTCGACTCTTCCATGGCATACGCTGACGCGTTGGGGGTTGATGTGGCGCGGATTTGTGCTGCTCGTGGCGTCCGCGTTACTCCGATACGTGTGGTTTCGCAACCCGCCACGGGAGGGTGAGCCGCCGTGCCCCAATTGTGGATACGATTTGCGCGGGTCGCCTGGACCAGTGTGCCCGGAGTGCGGTTGTCCGATGGATGGTAAAAGGTGTCAATCGTAAAAGGGGGACGGAAAAGGGGACGGAAAAGACCCGCTATAGAACGTCAAGGGGGTAGTTGAGTTTTTTTGAACGATCTTTGACACGTGCAGGCTCCTCAGGGTTTGGTGGTGACCGGCCGCTGGGGCAGGTAAGGCCGGCAGGCCCGCCTGCGGCGAGGCAAGCGTGTCCATCCGTGGTCAGACCCTTGCGTCGATCCCTCCCGTCCCGAGCCTCCAGTCTCCCTCGACCCGCCGCAACCAGCCAAGAGCTAAAAGCCAACAGCTGCGCGCTTCGTTCTCCGTTTACTCAGAATCTGCGGAATCTGCGTCAATCTGCGGACCACGCCTTCTGTCTGCCTGCTGCCTTGCCATGATTCTTCATTCCGCGTTCCGCCTTCAGTCTTTCTTCCGGGGCACCATGCCGTGTTATCCTCTCAACGGGACCAGCGGAGATACTCTGCCCGCACCTGGCGGCATAACGCCCGCTGTCCCCGGATCTTTGAGAACCAAAGAGAGAGGAAGTGTTGAGTCCTCAGTCGGCAGGGTATTATCGGCGCCAGCCGTCTCCGGCCCTATCCGGTTGATGGTTGATCGCTGAAAGCTCGTTGCGCCAAACGAACCCAAGCCGGCCAAGAAGTCAATACTTGTAAGTCCCTTGTGTTCAGGTATTTATGTTCTATTTTGCGCGGCACGAAATCGGAGTTTTGCTTATGCTGGTTCCCCCAAAAGACTTAGGAGACGTGTCGGCGCCCCGGCAAGCCGAGGCTTGGCCACCCTTTCTGCACGCACCCCGGGATGCCAGCCTGCCGGCTCGCGGTCTTCAAAGAATGCTGCCGACCTGCTAGAATCCCCTGGCTGCGGCGGAGGCCGTATCGCGCCCTGGTGGCCGCAAGCAACTGACCCGCCGTGACTTAGGGAGTTCTGGATGCCCAAACGCCCATGTAAACTGGCCCTGGAGGACGGAACGGTCTTCACCGGTGAGGCCTTCGGTGCAGACGGCACGCATGACGGCGAGGTGTGCTTCAACACCTCGATGGCCGGGTACCAGGAGATCCTCACCGATCCGTCGTACTGCGGCCAGATCGTCACCATGACCTACCCGCTGATCGGTAACTACGGCATCACCGAGGAGGATGTCGAGTCTCGCGGTCCCCAGGTCGAGGGTTTCGTGATCAAGGAGCTGGCCCGCCGGCACAGCAATTTCCGCGCCGGCGGCTCCCTTGAAGAATGGCTCCGCAAGCATGGCGTCGTGGCCATCGAGGGCGTGGACACGCGGGCGATCACCCGCAAACTGCGGATCCAAGGGGCGCTGCGGGGATCGATTTCGACCGAGATTCGGGATGACGCCGCACTGGTCGAGCGGGCTCGACAGTGGCCCGGCTTGGTGGGCCAGGACATGGTCAAGCGCGTCGCACCGACGCAGCCGTTCGAATGGTCGAAGGGCTTCGAGAGCCCGTTTTCCATGGCCCATCGCTTCAAGGCCGGGCAGTATCGCATCGTGGCCATGGACTGCGGCATGAAGCGGAGCATCCTGCGCAATCTGGTCGAGACCGGCTGTGAAGTGACCGTCGTACCGCCGAATACGCCGGCTGAGGCCATCCTCGAACACAAGCCCGACGGCGTTTTCGTCAGCAACGGCCCCGGCGACCCCGAACCGATCGGTTACGCGATCAGCAGCCTCAAGGGGCTCATCGGCAAGGTGCCGGTCTTCGGCATCTGCCTGGGCCACCAGTTGCTGAGCCTGGCCCTCGGAGCAAAGACCTACAAGCTCAAGTTCGGCCATCGCGGCGGCAACCAGCCGGTGATGAACCTGGCCACGCGTCGGGTGGAGATTACCAGCCAAAACCATGGTTTTGCTGTCGAGACGGATTCGCTGGTCAGGGCCGGCGGCGTGCCGACCCACGAGAACCTCAACGACAAGACGCTGGAGGGTTTCTCGCACAAGGACCTGCCGATCTTCTCGGTGCAGTACCACCCCGAGGCCAGCCCCGGCCCGCACGACGCAACGTACCTGTTCGACTGCTTCATCGACATGATCCGCAGCGGCAAGGCCCCCACCGCCGAAGAAATGGCCGTCGCCCAGGCCCGGCTGGAAGGCAAGGCGGTGTGAGCGTTGCCCCAGACTACGCCATCGAGGGTTCAATCTGGGGCGACTTGTGAAGAATCAAGTCCGTGAAGAACTCAGGCGAATCGACGCTTGAACGATTTGCGTTGATCCTCAAGCGAAGCCGGCACTGCCCGCCGCGACAACCTGAACGGCGTTGTGAGGCGGAACAAATGGCCCGACACCACTACCTCATTGTCCGCGCCCCCCTTCTGCGGTATCATCCTCCGCAAAGAACCCATGACCGACGCCCCTGACAAGCCGCAGTCCTCACAATCTCAACAAGCCGCGTCGGCTTCGCCACGGCCGATACCTCGCCTTGTACTCGTGCTCATTGGATCATCATGCACAGCCGTAGCCGTGGCCGTTCTATCCAAGGATTGGTGTTCCACCACGTTCCACAGCATCTGGATGTCCGCCCTGCTGATTCTGCTGTTCGACTCGCTGGTCCGGCGCAGGCTTGCCCGCACCCAGTCTTGGTCGCGTACGGCGCAGATTGCGGCTATCGTGGCGGCAGTCGCTCTGTTCGGCTCACTTTTCCATATGAGCGGAGAAAAAGCTTTCAAGATCGCGTTTGGCATGCCCTCGCCCGCCGGGGTCCAGAATCTGTCGGTCGACTGCAACTTCAGGTTAGTGGATACTACTCAGCTTCTGCATTTCACCGCCGACCGTGCCACCGTCGACCAGATCATGGCCCATCGCGGGTTCCGGCGAATCCGCGAGACGACGGAGGACTACCCGCAAGAACGGGACTGGGATGCCGTTTGGCGGCGAGTGTTCGGTTCTTTTCCTGACCAAGGCGGCTCCGCCTGGCGAAACGTCGCGCCCATGAAGATACCAACGCACTTCAGGTGGGAGAACGAAGGGACGCAAGAGCAGGTTGATCTTCTCTGGGATACCCAAACAGGCAGAGCTTATGTCAGATACGTGACGTTGTAGCCCCCCGAATCACACCACGTGCCACGGCAGGAGCTTTGCGGGGGCATGCGCGCCCCTGGCTGGGCGTCCAGCGTTGACCGCCGAAGACCCGTGTTCCGACGGCCAGCCCGGGCCGCACGACGTCACGTACTTCTTCGACTGCTTCCTCGACATGATCCGCAACGGCAAGGCCCCCACCGCCGACGAGATGGCTATCGGCCAAGCTGCCGATGTGCTGGCGTCCCTGTGATCGGCCTGAACCGGCGGGCCGCCAGCGTCATAGCTGGAAGTGTGCGCACCTGCGAGAACGAAGGCGTGCCGGCAAGAGACGGGGCGGCGCCGCGGTGGGCCGGGCCTTGGCCACGGCCCCGGGGAGGGCTTCTGCCGCTGGGCAGCCATGTGACCCTTTCGGGAGGCTTTTACTTCGCGAAGTGGTCGGCGACTCCTTCGGCGATGGCGACAGCGAGCCTGGAACGGTAGGCGGAATCGTTCAGCCGCTGGGCATCATACGCGTTGGTAAGGTAGCCGCACTCGATCAGGAGGCCCGGCCGGTTGTGCTCACGGAGCACGTGGAAGTTGCTGCGGAAGATCCCCCGACAGGAGATCCCGTTTCGGCGGAACGACGCGGCCATACATTGAGCGATTCGCATGGTCGTGAGGCTGGGCCGGGTATAAATGTGGATACCCGTTCCCGAGATATACCGCTTCGGATGGGAATCGGCATGGATTGAAACGAACAGATCGGCACGGTAGCGGTCAGCCATCCTGGCGCGATCGTCCAGTTCCAGAAACCTGTCGCCGCCACGGGTCAAGATCACACGGGCTCCCCTCGCCTTCAACTGGTCGCTGACCTGCGAAGCGATGCTCAGGTTGATGTCCTTTTCACGCATCTGGCCGCGGTACTTGGGCAGGGCTCCGGGGTCTTTTCCGCCGTGGCCCGGGTCGATGACGATGGTCCTGTTGGTTATCGATTTCGGCGGGGGAGGCGGCGCGGGGGGAGGCGGAGCCGGACGGGGCATCTCTCGAGGGATGTAGATCGGGTTCGGCAGATTGGTGATGGAGCTGCCTTCCTGGGGGCAGCCGGCCAGACCTGTCAGCAGCACGGGGAACGCCATCGCCGCCCAGCGCGGCACCGGCCGGAGACTCCGGGCGGTCGGTCGACGGCGCACCGTCCGGCCACTCAGCGGCGCCTGGTATCGAATGCACGTGCGATGGGCCATAAGTATCCGTGCCTGAAGCCGGCTAACGCCGACATCTCGTATTGCGGCTCTGCCCCGGTGGGAAAGCGGGGATTCAGCCGGATCTCAAGCTGTCAGATCGAGATTTCGGCCCTCATCCCCTTGAGGGGAGTTCGATTCATCCGCGTCTGGCTCAGCTTCCTCCTCCGGCGAGCTGAAGGCCCGCCCCTGGCTGCCGGTACCCTCCGCGTCCGAGTGGATCTGGGTATCCGTGTCGGTGGTTCCGACAGTGGTATCGCGTTCATCGACAGCCGAGGCCTGCCTGCGGCTGGCGTTGTCCCGCTGGGATTCCTCGGTTTCGCGAGTGGCCGAGACCTGGTGTTGGGCCATATGGCTCTGCAACACCGATCCCACCACGTTGGGAGGCATCGCGGTCATGGGTATCGTCCTCCACCGGCGTCGGCCCCCTCGCAACCAGGGTTCCCTTTGGCATTATATCGGACGGTGGTCGGAAGCTTCTTGACAGACAGGAGATAGCGCGGGCGGGCGTCCGGAGATGAGACAGGAGCAGGAGGTGGAGGGGCCGGCCTGCGACCCGGCCGTCGGCGCGGGAGGGCTTCGAGGTGGCAAGGCCGGGCGTCGGCCCATCAGACGCGGACCTGGATCAGCCCCCTGCTCTGAAGCTGGCCGCGCAGCCGGGCCAGGATGCTCGAGTGCATCTGGCTCACCCGGCTTTCGGAGAGATCCAAGGTCACGCCGATCTCCTTCATGGTCATCTCTTCGTGGTAGTAGAGCATGAGGATCAGGCGCTCAATCTCGGTGAGGGCGTTCATGACCGTGTCGCGAAGGTTCCGTTCGGACAGGCCCTCAGAGGGGTCGCACGCCCGTCGATCCTCCAGAATGTCGACTTCCTGGAGCTCCCGATCGGACTCGTGATCGACGTAGCTGCGTGACAGGGAGATGAAGATGACGGTGTTGGCGTCGCTCATCATCTTGTCGAACTCGGGCCTGTTCATGCCCAGCCGCTCGGCGACCTCATCTTCGGAGGGCAGTCGACCGAGCTCGGCACGGAGGACCTTGGTCGCGGACTCCAGCTTATGAGCCCGGCTCCGGACCAGGCGGGGTACCCAGTCCATGGTCCGCAGCTCGTCCAGGATGGCCCCCCGGATTCGCGGTGAGCAGTAAGTCTCGAACTTCACCCCCCTCTGCAGATCGAAGGCGTCGATGGCATCGATCAGGCCGAAGGTCCCGGCGGAGATGAGATCATCGACATCGACTTCGTTCGGCAACTTGGCAGAGATGCGGTCAGCGGTGTACTTGACCAGCGGCAGGTAGATTTCCATCAGGGTGTTTCGAAGCTGCCTGTCTCCCGTCCTCTTGTACTGTACCCAGAGTTGTTGAATATCCACGTCCGCTTCGACCATCCACAACCTCCCGTACGGTCAATTCTCACCGGGCGGCAGGAACCTGGCGAGGCTCGGCACCCCCCTGTCTGCCTCCTGCCGGCGGCGGCTTCCCCTTGTTGTCGGAGCCGGCGGAGCTGCCCTCGGCTCGCTGCTCCTCGTGGACCTCGGGAGCGAACAGCTCACGGTGTCGGCGAAGAGCATGCTCGTCCAGCACACGGTAAGCTACCCACCCCGCACACATGCCGAGCAGGCAGAAAGCCACCATTGCCTGGAGCGCGCGGAGCAGAACCACTTCCGCCGGACTACCGTTGAGCAACCCCAGAAGAATGGTGACACTGAACGCCAGTGACCCCAACGCAGCTCCACAAAGCCTCACCATCTCGTAACTTCCCTGTTACCGAGGTCCAGGGAGAAGTAACGGCAAAGCCACACGAGGGGTTTAGCACAAAACCGCTCTGTGGACGGCGCGCCGTCCCCGAGCCTCAGGCCTATATCAAACAAACATGTTCATAACCCGATAAAACAGGCCGCGATGATCTTCCGGCCGCCCCAGCTCACGCGAGACACGGCCGGCAAGGACCATCAGGCACGCGCTGGCCGAGCAGCGAGGATACCGCAGGATCACGGGGCAGCGCTGTCGCACGGCCGCCGGGACATGCTCGTCGCGGAGAATATAGCCGTAGTCAGTCACCGGGACGTGCAGGAACCGAGCGGCCACCCTGGCCAGGCGCTCGTAGGTATCGCACCCCTCGCGACGGCTGTCGGCCAGATTCACGACCAGCCCGATAGTCGCAGGCCGGCCCGGGCCCCTGCCCTGTTCCTGGGAGAAAGCCTTGACCATGGCGTAGCCATCGGTGATCGCAGGGGGCTCGGGAGTGGTCACCACTACGATGGCGTCGGCACCCAATGCCAGCGACACCACATTATGGGAAATACCTGCTCCGCAATCGAAAACCACCACATCGTGCGTGTCGCCCGCCTGTTGAGCCGCGGCGATGAGCTGATGCCGCTCGAACTCGGACAGATTGGCCATCTGTGCGACGCCCGAAGCACCCGGTACTACGGCGATTCCGCCCGGCCCCTGAATCGTCACCTCCTCCAGCGAGCGTCTCCCGGCCAGAAGGTCGCGCCAGGTGCAGGTCGCTTCAACACCCAGCACGATGTCGGCGTTGGCCAAGCCCATGTCCATGTCGAACAGAATCACCCGGTGACCACGAGCGGCCAGGGCGATTGAAAGATTCACCGCCAGCAGAGTCTTGCCGACCCCGCCCTTGCCGCTGGTCACCGCGATCACATGAGCCCGCTTGAAGGTCTCGACGGCACGGGTCGAGCTCATCAACTGACGCAGTTGATGAGCCTGGTCTACCCGGCTGTCGTGACCACCGCGACCGAACATGCGCGACTCCAGACGATTTCACAAAGAGCTGCAACCGATCAAGGCAACAGCTCAGGCAACGTGATCGATCACCGGTCGAGCCGCCGAAACTGCCCCGGCCGGGCTGTCATGGTGCCCAGGCCGTGCGAGAATCAGTTCCGCGATCCGACGGCAATGACCGATCTCGATATCGTCCGGCACATCCTGACCGGTCGTCAGATAGGACAACCGCAGGTTGAGCCGGCGGATGACGTTCAGAATCACGCCCAGGCCGATCGCTTCGTCGAGCTTGGTGAACACCACGCGATCGATCTCGAGGGCGGAGAACCTCTCCGCCACTTCCAGCACCTGGGACGGATGGGCCGTACAAGACAGGACCAGATGGACTTCGAGCGGAGCGCCCGCCGACGGCTCGGGCGAGCAGCCAGTGGTGCGAACCGCGTCGAGAAACGCCTTGAGATCGTCGAGTCTGCGAGCATCCCGCTGGCTGCGACCGGAGGTATCGATCAGCACCAGGTCGCAGTCGGACAGGTTGGCCAGCGCGGCTTCGATGCCGTCTGGGGTCATCACCACTTCGAGGGGGATGCTCAGAATGTCGGCATACGCGCGGATCTGCTCGACGGCCGCGATCCGGTAGGTATCGATGGTGATGAGGCCAACCTGGAGACCCTCGCGGAGCTTGAAGTGGGCCGCCAGCTTGGCGATCGTCGTCGTCTTGCCCACCCCGGTCGGCCCGACGAGAGCCACGTATCTGGTTCCACCGGATGGCGACAGTTCAAGGGGGGCGGCCGGCGGAATCATTCGCTCGACGGTCTCGATCATGACCTGTGGGATCAGGGCTTCGAGTTCATCGCCGGCATCGGGTGACCGGCTGCCGTCGGTGCCGCGATCAATGCAGTCGCGACGCTCGGACAGTCTCGTGCGGGCTTCGGCAATCACCTCGCGCGCGATTTCCTCCGCCACCTGATTCTGAATGAGACCTATGTAATACTCTCGCAGCTCGCCGGGCAGGTCTTGAGCGGGCGAATCGGGAAGTGCGGCGGCCGGTCGATCGAGCAGTTGGCGAACCATGGCCCGCAACTCGCCCATCTCGCCGCGCAGGGCGGTACTGAAAGCAGCAAGGTCGGGGGCGGCGGCCGGATTGGCACCACCAGACGAGCTCACAGGGGCTCCTTCCGCCTGAGGCATCCGGATCGCCGGTCGTCCGGCGTCAACCTGAGCAGTTCGAGAGCCAACTCCTCGCCCTGTCCGACGTCCGATAATAGCACGTCGCTCGGCCGGATGCAAGGCATTTACATCGCGGCTGGCCGTTATCTCCACGATGGTCCGGGCCCCGACCCCCAGCACTCCCCCTCTACGCAGGGTTCTGGTATGGAGGATAACAGCATCCGAGCCCAGATTCCGTTTTACCTTCTCGAGGGCCTCGGCCATCGAACTACCCTGGAACGTCTGCATTTCCATCCGTCAGCACCACCAATCCCAAGGACCGTACTTCGATTCCACGCACGATCTCGTTGAAGGCCAGTACCGGAACATGCGGCATGGCCGGTTCGATCAATCGCCGGATCCACATGCGAATCTGCGGCGAACAGAGCACGGCAATCGTCGCACCCGCCGCACCACTCATCGATTGCTCGACTCGGGTCTGAATCGCCTTCACCAGACGATTCTGCGTCTCGGGCGGCAGGCCCAGGAATGTCCCGCGGTCCGTTCGCTCCAGATGCGCGTTGACCAGATCCTCGATCTTCGGATCCAGTGTCACCACATGAACGACATTGTCCTTATCTTTGTACAGTTGGCAAATCGTTCTTGCGAGTGCGTTACGAGCGTACTCCGTAAGGATGTCCGTGTCCTTGGTCCGCGGGGCCCAGTCGCCCATCGTTTCCAGAATGGTCTCCAGGTCGCGGATCGGGACGCGTTCGCGAAGCAGGTTCTGGAGGACGCGCTGCAACTCGCCAATCTTGATGACGTTGGGCACCACTTCCTCAACCGCCTTGGGTGATTTCTCCTTCAGCGTCTCGAGCAACTGGTAGGTCTGCTCGCGGGTGAGCAGCTCGTCGCAATGCCGTTTGACGATCTCAGTCAGGTGAGTGGCCAGAACGCTGGAGCAGGGCACGACGGTGTAGTTTCGCTGTTCGGCATCGACCCGCTGCTCCTCGGTGATCCACAAGGCCGGCAAACCGAAGGCCGGTTCGGTCGTCCGGGTCCCGATCATGGGTGCGCTGACCATGCCGTTGTCGATCGCCAGGTAGTAGCCAGGCATGATCTCGCCCCGTGCCACCTCGACTCCCCGAATCTTAACCGTGTACTGGTTTGGCTCGAGCTTGAGATGATCCCGCACGCGGATCGGGGGCACGACGATGCCCATCTCGGTGGCGACCTGCCGGCGGATGTTGGTGATCCGGTCAAGGAGGTCTCCGCCCTGCTTGCGGTCCACGAGGCGGATCAGGCCCAGGCCCACTTCCAGTTCCATGGGATCGACGGCCAGAAGAGACTCGACCCTGTCAGGCTTTCTGGTCTCGGCCTTGGCCTTGGCGGCAGCCTCGGCGGCGGCCATCGTCCTTGTTTTGTTGAGGAGGAAGGCGAGACCGCCGCATCCCACCCCCAGGAGCAGCAGCGGAGATTTCGGCAGAGGGGTCATCGCCAGGAAACCCAGAAACACCGCGGCCAGCGTCAGGGCGATCGGCCGTGAGGTCAACTGCCCCAGCAGTTCCTCGCCCATGTTGGCCTTGGCGTTGCTGCGGGTGACCAGCATGCCGGCCGCCACCGAGGTGATGAACGCCGGAATGGCGGCCACCAGACCGTCGCCGATGCTGAGCCGGGTGAAGACCTCGAGGCACTCCATCAGCGGCATCCCGTGGTTGACCATGCCCACATAGAGGCCGCCCAGGATATTGACGAAGGTGATGACAATCCCGGCCACGGCATCGCCCCGGACGAACTTGGAGGCACCGTCCATCGCACCGTAGAAATCAGCTTCCGCCGTCACCTCCGACCGGCGACGCTTGGCCTCCGCCTCATCGATGAGGCCGGCGTTCAGGTCGGCGTCGATGGCCATCTGTTTGCCCGGCATGCCATCCAGCGTGAAGCGGGCGGCCACTTCGGCGATGCGGGTCGCGCCCTTGGTGATGACCACAAACTGGATCACCGCCAGGATGGTAAAGATGATGATTCCAACCGCCAGGTTGCCGGCGGCGACAAAGCCGCTGAATGCCTGCACCACGTGGCCGGCTGCCGCGGTTCCCTCGTTGCCGTGGGTGAGAATCAAGCGGGTGGTGGCCGTATTCAGCGTCAGCCGCACCATCGTCAGAGCCAGCAGCAGCGAGGGGAACGATGAGAACTCCAGCGGACGCTGAATATAGAGAATCGTGAGGAACACGATGGCCGACAAGGTGATGTTGAAGGCCAGCAGCAGGTCCAGCAGCATCGTCGGCAGCGGAACGAGCAGAACAAAGATGAGCAAGGTAGCGCCGATTGGGACAAGCAGACCTCGGTGCTGCTGGACCAGCCGGATGGGTTTCGAATTCAGGATGACGATGTCAGCCATAAAAGCGCTCAGCTATCAGCCTTCAGCGTTCAGCGGTGGACATGGCGGCGTACTTGGCCATGCCTCACGGGCTACCCGACAGCTTCTCATACACGCGCTCAGTTCAGGGCCGCGCCTGCGGCAACCTGGTTCGCATGGTTCTTCCCGGTCAGCTCGTAAACGTACGCCAGGATCTCGGCGACGGCCTTGTAGAGCTGGGCCGGGATCTCCTGCCCCACCTCCACCATTCGATACAAAGCCTGGGCCAGCGGCTTGCGCTCCACGATGGGGATGCCGTACTCGATGGCGATCTCCCGGATTCGTTTCGCCAAGTAGTCGGCCCCCTTGGCCACGACCCTCGGGGCGTTCATGGCGTCGGCGTCATAGCGGATCGCGACCGCCAGTTCCGTCGGATTGGTGATCACCACGTCCGCCTTCGGAACCGACGCGCGGATCCTCTGGAGGGCCAGCTCCATCTGCACCTGTCGCCGGCGGCTCTTGAGCTTCGGGTCTCCCTCCATTCTCTTGTACTCGTCTTTGACCTCCTCCTTGGTCATTTTCAAATCCTTCTCCAGCCTGTATCGCTGGTAGATGTAGTCAATGATCCCGAGAACGATGAGCACCATCGCCAGCCGGATGGTAACGGTGAAGAATAATTCGCTGCTTATGCCCATGAGCGACAGGGCCGGCAGATGCGATGCCGTGGCGAATACATCGACACGGCTCTTGAGGGTTGCGTAAGCGACCAGTCCCACTAGGGACATCTTGGCGATGCCCATCAGCAACTGGACAAACGAACGGGCGTTGAACAGCCGCTTAATGCCGCTCAAGGGGTTGAGCCTGCTGAGCGATGGCTTGAGGGGCTGAAACGAAATCAGGTAGCCGATCTGCAGAAAAGAGGCCACCAGAGCCAGGAGCATCACCGCCAGAAGAAACGGTCCCACCATGCCCGCCAGCAGACGGAACACCTTGAGCAAAAGCGGAAGAACCTGATCAGGGTCGGTGAGGTTCGGCTCGTCGTCCTCCAGGCACACCCGCATGGCGATGAGCAGGTTGCCGGACAGCCGCCGCCCGAACCAGTCGAGCGTCAGCAGCGCACCGAGGAGAACGACGGCGGACGTCAGGTCGTTGCTCCTGGCAATCTGCCCCCCCTTCCGCGCCTCCTCGCGGCGACGCGGCGTCGGAGCTTCGGTCCTTTCTTGTGCGGAATCGGGCATACCATTCGTCCGCCCTCAGGCGGACGTCCTCGATTGCGTATGGCGATCAGGCCGCCGGGCCCATTCCGAGCCCGGCGCGGATCGCGTCAAACGCTTCTCCGAACCCTTCCACCAGCAGGCTCTCCATCGAGACAAACGTCAAGGCGGCGACACCCAGGCCAATCGCCGCCTTCATGGGGAAACCAACGCTCAGCAGGTGCAACTGCGGCAGGGTGCGCGAGAGAAAACCGAGCGTCACGAACGACAGCATCAGGGCCAGCACCATCGGCCCGCCAATTCGGATGGCCAGCATGAATGAGAGGTCGAGCATGTTCACAACCAGGGCCAACAGACCTTCCGTCGGCGTGAAGCCCAGCGGCGGGAGGGTCCGGAAGCTGTCCAGGAGCGCCCGAACGAGTGAGTGGTCGCCACGAACAGCAATGAAGGCCATCATGGCCACCAGGGTATACAGTCCGCCAAGGGGCCCGGCCGAGGATTCCAGCATGGGGTTGAACACCTCGCCCAGGCGCATGCCTGACATCTGACCGACCGTTTCCGCCGCCAGTTCGACACCCATGAAGACCAGTTGCAGCGACAGACCCAGCAGTACCCCGATCG
This sequence comes from uncultured Planctomycetales bacterium, assembly GCA_964586235.1. GTDB lineage: Bacteria > Planctomycetota > Phycisphaerae > UBA1845 > PWPN01 > JAUCQB01. Next base: position 36,212 of record CAZPIO010000001.1, on the reverse strand, counting down.
CCAGTTCGCCCAGCAGACCGGCACACGCCCCGGCCAGACTCACCTGCGTCGGAAGGTACGGGACGGTCATCGGGAAGACGGCCATCGAGACAGCCACCGCCAGGAACACCCGCACCCGCTTCGGCAGGGCGGCGCTGCTGAACACAGGCGCGGTCAACATGAGGCCGCCGATCCGGCACAGCACCAGAATGAAGGCCGGCAGCAGAGCATAGAATCCGAATAACCGCAGCGGCATCAAAACGCCTCGCCAATTGTCGCCTCAGGGCATACACAAGAAGCCCCCGCCAACCCGGGTGGCATGTCCAACCCCAGATGCAATCGGGGCACCGCCACGTCGGCCGCGCCAGGAAACATGCCGGCGCCGGCCACCGGCCGGCTTGGGCCTGCGATCCCATAAGAAAGAGTTGTGCTCCTCATACACATTCTCAGAACGGCGGCACTCCCAGCAACTGGACGGCATACTCCAGCAGGTGGTCGGTCAGCCAGGGCACGAGCACCAGAGCAACACCGACCATGGCCACGATTTTCGGAACGAACGTCAGCGTCTGTTCGTGGAGCTGGGTCACCGACTGGACCAGCGATATGACCAGACCCACAAGCAGCCCGATCCCCATGACGGGACCGGAAATGATCAGGGTCATGATCAGGGCATCGCGGCCCAGATCCAGCGCCTCGCCGATGTCCATGGTCAGTTCCCGCGGCTTTGCCGCCGGCCTCTCATGAGAAACTCATCAACAATGAGGTCACCACCAGGTGCCACCCGTCGGCCAACACGAACAACAACAGCTTGAACGGCAGTGAGACCATCACCGGCGGCAGCATCAGCATGCCCATCGAAATGAGCACGGTGGCGACCACCATATCGATCACCAGGAACGGCAGGTACACCCTGAAACCCATCACGAACGCGGTCTTCAGCTCGCTGAGGATGAAGGCCGGGACCAGTGCCACCGTCGGCACATCCGCGCGGGTAAGCTCCCGGTCGAGCGGAATGCTCTCGTCCGAGGAGTACTCCAGGAACAAGTAAATGTCCTCTTCGTTTTTGACCCGCTCGATCTGGTTGAACATGAACTCGCGCATATGGCCCTCGGCGATCCTCAAAGCCTCGCCCTGGGTCATGCCCGGCCGCTGATCCAGCCACGGGACGACCGCCTCGTTGTAGATCCGCGAATAGGTCGGAGCCATGATGAAGAAGGTCATGAACAGCGAGAGCCCGACGAGAACCTGGCCGGGTGGAAGCTGTTGAGTACCTACGGCCTGGCGGAGCAGGGCCAGAACGATCATGATCCGGGTGAAGCACGTGGTCATCGCCAGGATGGCCGGTGCCAGGCTAAGCACCGTCATGATGATGAGGATTTGAAGCGTGGTGCTCATGCCTTCCCGGGTGGTGGCCGCGGGCAGGACGCGAGTGACATCCGGGATCTGGAGCGGGTTGTCGATCTGGGTCGGCTGGGCCGATTCAGGCGGAACGATGAGCGGCACGGACTGCGCGCGGGCCGCCGACGACAGCAGCACGACCAGCACGGTCACCATCCCGCACAACAAGCGTCCTTGCCTGGTCATTTCGCGAACTCCGCCGCGCATTCGGGCTGACGCCGCCGGAAGGCCGGCCGGCGATGCCGCATGGCACCGCGGGCCGTCAGCATCCCGCGTCACGCCACATTCCGTCTGGAGGACAGATGCCGAATCTTGTCGAGCAGGCTGCGCACCGGCTCGCGGGCATCCGCATTCTCCTCTTCCTCCTCCATCAGGTCTGGTTCATAGGCCCGGCTCTCGTCGACGAACGTTCGGGCAAACGCCTGCGTCATGGAGCCTGACCGGCCGCTGGCGGCCTCACCGACCAGCATTGCCACCTGGTCAGGGTCTTCCACCACGCAAAGCGTGTTCATCTCGTCACCGGTGACACCGAGCAGCAGCAGGCGTCGGCCCATCCTGACCAGTACCAGGCTCTGCTTGCTCGACAGTGCAGTGCGGGAGAGCACCTCAATCGCCCCCGAGCCTGCCAGCACGCGGCGGCCGCGCATCGACCGCTTGACCACCCAGGCGAGCACCAGGATGAGTGCAAGCACCGAAAGGAGCGGCCAAAGGTCCCTGGCCGACCACGGATTGCCGCCTCGCTGAGTCCGGCTGACATCCTTCAGCTCGCTTGCCCGCACGGCCAGGGCCCGGCGTTCGGGATCAGCGGTTCTGTTCAACGGCCGTGATTCGCTGCCGGGAACCTCCGGCCGCGGCACGGCCGGCCCGTTGCTGAATCCAGCGCGTTCGACGGCCAGGGGACCACGGTCGGCGGGGACTGCCAGATCTGTCGGCCGGGTGGTGGGCTCGTCCGGCAGAGCCGGTGCCTCAGGAACCGACGGCCTGGTTTCAACTGTGGAAAGGTTTAGGATATCCTGCGGAGGGATCTGCAGGCTTCGCCGCGCATCAATGGAAGGATGAACCTGTTCGGCGGCAAGCCGACTCGCCGGCATTATCACCAGGCAAAAGAGAAGAACACGCCGCCTGCAGAGAAGACTGATCATGGAACGGACCCTCCTGGTCCACACGGACATCCTGTCTCAGACCGATCACCACCCCGAATCCCGCGCTGCCGCGGGCGGATTCGCTCAGGCCACCTCCTCCTGACCGACGTCCCGCGAAATAATGTCGTTGATACGAACGCAGAAGTTGTCGTTGAGCACGAGGACCTCACCTCGGGCGATCAAGCGGTCGTTGACCAGCACATCCACCGGGTCACCGGCCAGCTTGTCCAGCTCGACCACGGAGCCTTCTCCCAGCCGCAGGACGTCTTCCACGAGCATCTTGCTGCGTCCAAGCTCGATCTTGACGTTCAGATCGACATCTCGCAGCAGATCGAGGCTGTGAGCGGCTGCCGACGGCAGCGTGCCGGGCGGCAGCTCGGGGATATCGAAGGATCTAGTGCTTGCGGACGGAGCCGGCGGAGCTGCAGGAGCGGAGGGTGGGACAGGGGCCGACGTATTGACGGTCGCCTGTTCAGCGGCAATCGCCTCGGCCATGGCAGCAGCCACCTCATCGAACGGCCGACCGGCCGAATCCACACGCGATTCCGCTGCGGCAGCGGGAGTTGCCGCCGCCGGTGCAGGTGTCGGCGTTGCCGGATTCACCATTTCTGACTCCAGGCCGGCTGCCGCCAGCGCGGCGTTGATATCATCCTGGCTCAGCAGCCCGTCATTTGGATTGTCCGCCATAGTCGCTGTCACTCCGTTCTGACACCGTACCGGGCCATCCTGGCCTGCGACCGGCTCAACACCGACCGATCACTCCGCGCGAAAAGTGGTGAACTGTGGTATATACACCTTCTTTACGAGATCCTCAGCGCCCAGGATCTCCGCCAGGATCTGATGAAACTGCTGACGGAGAGTCTCGCAATCCGGTTCGGCCAGCACCTGCGGGTCCGCCGCGCGGATCGTGCTGATAAAGCGATCCCGAATGGCGGCCTTCTTCCTTTCAAGCTGGGCCTTAAGGTCGGCCTCTTTCTCGCTGCTGACCGAGACCGCCACGCTCACGTCATACATCATGACCTGCCGGGCCCGACTGTTCTGGGCTCGGAAGTTTGCGATTTCGACTTCCACGTCTTCCGGCTTCTTCTCTCCCTCGTTGGGGTCGAGGCCCGATGTCGCGTGGGCCTCCGCCGTGGCAGGCCCCCCTGAGAAATGCCTCACCACCAGGGCCACGCCGACACCCTCGGCGATCATGACACCGAGGAAGACCCCCAGAAACGCCAGGTTCCTCTTGCGGCCCGGCGACCTGACCTGCCCCTCGGTCGCTGCTTGAACCTCTGCCTGCTCAGCCATTCTCCGCCTGTTCTTTCTCGGCGATTATGGGAACGCGCACGGCCGGCGTGCCGGTGTGCACGATGATTTCCACTCTTCGGCTCGCGGCCGGACTCGTGTCCGGGCCCGATGGCATCGTGGTCTGATGCTCGCCGCAAGCGGTGACGTACACCCGCAAGCGAGGAACACCCGATGCAACCAGCAGATCCGCCACCGCCCGCGCTCGGGCATAGGACAGATCGAGCGTGTCGCGAAAAGGCGAGTGCCGGGGCAGCGACCCGTCTCCGCCGTATCCCCGAACCTCGAGGCGGGCCTGTCCCTCCGCGAGGAATGCGGCGATCCGGGCGACCGCGTTTCGGGCCTGGGGCAGCAGTTGTGCCCCAAATGGCTCAAATGCCGCTCCGCCGGCGATTTCTATTGCGACCTGGTCCTTGCCCGTGGTCACTTCGCAGACGGCCGACAGCTCCGGGTCCGCTGGGCCTTCCAGGCTCCCGCCGCTTCGATTCATCAGGCCGGCCCGTTCGAGGGTTTCGGCCAGTGAGCTTCTGCCCGATGAGTCAGTCCGATTCCCCGGCGCGTCGTCCGTGCCGAAGCCGAAGCTGCTTCGTACCGCCGAGCTGACACGCGTGAAGCGGGCATCTCTGCGGAGTTCGCTCATCGCAGCGATCATCACGAACACTGCCAGGAGCAGCGACATCATGTCGCTGAAAGGCAGCGTCCAGGACGAGTCCGCTGCCTCGGCATCCTGCTTTTTCACCCAGAACAGCCGCATTGTCAGACTGCCTCAACAAGATCCCGGCGGTTCTTGTGACCGCTCCTGAGCGGCGATACCCCTGCCGTCGCGGGCGGCATCGGTGAAACCGTCCTGCCGCCAGGGACAGGGCCCGATCGATCAGCCGCCGCTTCCGTCGACGACTTTCTGGCCCGCACGGCCGCCGCGGCAGATCCCGCCGGCTTGCGGTCAGGCATCCAATCGGTCTCGCGGGGAGCGGTCAAGCCTGACATACGCAGGCTCCGTCGCCCGGGCGGCAAGTAGGCTTCCAGCCGATGGGCGAGTACCCGAGGGTGCTCCCCCGCCTGGATAGCCAACACGCCCTCCACCGCCACCGTCTTGGCCAGCAGTTCCTCGCTGTTTCGGTGCGAGAGCTTGCGGGCCAGCGGCAGGCAGAACACATTCGCGATGACCAGGCCATACAGCGTGGTCAGCAGCGCCACCGCCATGCCCGGACCAATCTTGCTGGGATCATCCATCTTGCCCAGCATGACTACGAGGCCGATCAGCGTACCCATCATGCCGAAAGTCGGGGCGCTTCGGCCGACCGACTCCAACATGCTCCAGTTCTCACGATGCCGCAGGTCGATGCTTTCCAGCTCCGCCTGCAGAGTGGCGCGAATGCTGCCCGGTTCGTACCCATCGATGGCCATGTGGATGGCCCGCTTGATGAAGCCATCCCGCAGGCCCGCCACCGGACGATCCAACGCCAGCAAGCCCTGACGGCGGGCAATCTCGGCCAGCGCCACCAGGGTGACAATCACATCTTCCACGGGCCGCGTCTGCACATAAAAGGCGCTGCGGAGCATCCCCCGGACCTGCTGCAGCCGTGCTTCCGGGGAAGACATCACCGTGGTCAGCACCGCGCCGCCCAAAACCAAGACCAGCGACGAGGCCTGCCAGAACACATGTACCGAGAGCCCGGTTCCGATGACCATGACCCCGGCCAGCAGCGCGACAGTCAGGATCAGCCCGATCATTGTCGAGCGATCAACCATGACCACCTCCCGCCCGCCACGGCGGGCAGGCCCGGCAAGGCGCGCAGTTTATCGGACGATGGCCACGGCCGCGTATTTCATCTCTTCCATCGGTCATGCGGGTCGAGCAGTTAACCTGCCCGCCCCCATCCCAAGGCCGCCCGAGGCCGGTCGCCAGACCTCAGGGCCGGAACACCCGGACCATCCGCCCGTATTCGACGGCCTTGGCCACCACGTCGTCCAGCCTCTCGCGGACAATGAACGTTTCGCCGTTGATCAGGACAATCGTGGTATCCGGCCGTTCCTCGATCGTGCGGATCAACTCCGCGTTGATGACGAACCGCGTCCCATTCAGCCGGGTCAGCGTGATCAACTTCTGGCGTCCCCGTTCATGTGGCCGTGCGCCGAGCCGGCCGGCCCAGCGCCGTCAGGGCCCGCGCAGCAGCATCCCGTACCTCTTCTTATCGGGCTATCGACAGCAATTCATTGAGCAGTTGGTTCGACGTATTGATGACCCGCCCGGAGGCGGAAAAGCCGGTCGAGGCGGTCACTAGTCCGATAAATTCGCGCGTCAAATCCACATTACTCAGTTCCAGGGTCGCTCCCTGTATCCGCCCCGCTCCCATGGTCGAGGGGGGGGTAACCAACGGCTGGCCGGAATTGGAGCCCACGTAGTACAGGTTATTGGTCCGGGCGATCAGGCCCTCAGGGTTGATAAACGTGGCCAAGGCGATCTGGCCGAGCGGCCGGGTCAGGCCGTTGGTGAAAACGCCGTTGATGACTCCATCCTCGCCAGTGTTGAAACTGGTCAGGGTGCCGGCCTCGAAGCCGTCCTGGAGGGTCATGACCATAGTTGACGTGTCTGTGGTCAGACCCGTGAGGTTGCTGAAATCGAGCGTGAAGTTGACCGGGGTGGACGCTCCGCTGTTGGTCCGGTCGATCTGAATGATGTTGTTGCTGACGTCCAGCAGCCGGCCGTTGTTGTCAAACTGGATGGTGCCGGTTGTACCCAGCACCGGCGTCGTATCGGTGTCCTCGGGACTTTCGGCGTAGAACCGCCACAGGGTGCCACCGTTGGTCTTCTCTTCGAGAACGGCCGTCACGTTGACCTGCATGGGTGTGCCAAGCGAGTCAAAGACCAGGAAGCTGGTGTAGACGCTTTCGCCATTGGCGGCCTGGGTTTCGGTGAACAAGAACGGGTTCACGTTGGTGCCGGAACTGCGGATACCCACCTGGCCTATATTGATCGCGTTCTCGGTGCCGACGTTCCCTTCGATGATGATCGTTCCGTCAGGCGGTGTGCCCAGCCCACTGGCCACGGTGATGCCCGGCGTGTTGGACAGCGATGGATCCGAGTTGATGCCGATCTCGTTGGAGAGGAAGGTCAGGAAATCACCCAGGGTGCTGGCGGCATCGACCGTGAAAGTCGTTTCCGAGATCTGCCGCCCGCCCTTGCGGACATCCTGGAGGGTAATCACGTCCCCGTCCGCGAATAACGGAAGCGGCACTGCCGGCGGGACAACGGATGCAGGATCGCGCAGATCGGTCAGCAGCGTGGCAGCAGTCGCGGGGACGCCGGGAGCTGATTCCAGCACCTGTGAGTTCAGGATGGTGGCCTGCGTGCCCGTCGTCCCGTTGGCGTTCAGGTTGCCGTCAAAAGAGGCCTGCGACGTGGCCCGGGCGATGGTCAGGGTGCCGAGCGGGATGCTGATATCCTGCAGTTGTGAACGATCGATGTTGAAGTCGGCATCGGCCAGATAGCCCTGTACGGGGAACCCGTCGGTCGTCACCAGGGTGTTGGACGCATCCAGCGCGAACATGCCGTCGCGGGTGTAGGCCTGGCGCAGTTCGGGCGTCCGCACGATGAAGAAGCCGCTGCCCTCGATAGCCATATCCGTGGGCACGCCGGTGGTCTCCAGCGCTCCTGATTGCTGGTTTCGCTGGATCGAGCCCAGCGCGGCCCCCATGCCGACCTGCGAGGGGTTGGCGCCGCCGGAGGTATCGCTGGGCGCGGACCCGCCCGACAGCATCACCGAAAACTGGTTCTGGAAGGACGCACGGCTGCTCTTGAACGCCGTGGTGTTCACGTTGGCGATGTTGTTGCCGATCGTATCGATCCTGAACTGGTTGGCGTTGAGCCCCGAAAGGCCCGTGTACATTGCACTGGTCAATCCCATTGCCCGTCTCCTCTTTCATGTCTCGGTGTGTTTGACCGAGATACCCAAATTCCTTCGTCTCTCGGCTCTCTCCTCTCGCACTCGTCTCCCAGGATTCTCAAGACCGTTCATGCCGTCACGATTCAGCGGCGGCCTGCGGATCGACGACCTCGCTCAGCCCGGTCAGCGGCATCCTCAGTCCGCTGTCGAGTCGCAGCAGCACGTCGCCGGTCTTGGTGAATTCGATGCCGGTAACCACTCCGGCCAGCTCATACTCGTTGCCCTCGCTGTCGGAGACAGATCCCTTGACCTGCTTGCCGATCAAGCCGGCGGCCGAACTGAATCGCTCCTGTTCGGTGATCCGCTGGAGGCCCTCGGCAAGTTGGGTGTTCATCTCCAACTGCCGGATGGTGGACATCTGGGCCATCATCTCCTGATTGGTCATAGGTTCGAAGGGATCCTGGCACTCAAGCTGCTTGATCAGGATTTTCATGAAGTCGCTGCCGTTGATCCCCGAGAGTGTCTGGCTGCTTGTCGCGTTGGACGCAGCGGTGGTGGTCGGTGTTGCCGTTATCTGCATGGTTGTGTCCTCACATCTGGCCCGGCGTGCACTGCGCCGGGCGGATCGATCCGCCCCATCCTCCGATGGAGCGGATCCCCCACTGATTCGTCAGACGACCAGGTCGACGCCTGTCTCCGCCGGGCGACCGGCCTCGTCGTGCTCTTCCCCGATTGAAGCGTTCTCTCCGGAGAACGCGGAGTTATCCTGCGAAAACCTTGACTCGGCGGGGGTGTCTCCTCCTCCCTGAGCCTGTTCCTGCCAACCGGGCCCGCGCCCTGTCTGGCCATCCCACTGAGCCTGCTGCTGCGTTGACCGGTCCTGGTGCGGCTCGGCGGTTGAGGGTTGGGGCACGCGCAGCTCGACCTCCACCTGGTTCAGCTTGAAGCCATGCTGTTCGAGAGAGCTGCGCAGCTCCTGCAGGCGACTTCTCAGCGCGTCGTGACCCGCCAAGGTGTCCACCTGAAGCCGCAGAGTCAGTTCCTGCCCCTGCATCCGCACGTCGATGCGCAACTGGCCGAGTTCGGGCGGATCGAGCCGCAGCAGGATCGAGGAGTTTCGGCCGAGGCTGTTCGCTCGAACCACCTCGGCCAATCCGTTCATCGCGCGGGCCTCGCTCAGGTTGACACCCTTGCCGGCCAGGCCGCGACCGGTGAAACCCGCTTCCGGTTGTGCATCCGGCGATGCGATGCGTTCGCGCACGCGTCCTGCCGCCTCCAACAGGCCCCTTAATTCATCCGGGACGCCGTTCTGCTGAATCCCGGTCGCGGCCGCTCGACCGCCTTCAGCAGAGGAGCCGCGGGCACCGTCACCGCCCAGGCTCCGGTCCTGATTCGACATCTCTCCCTGATGCTCGGAGAAGCCCTTCTGACCCTCCAAGGCAGCGGACAACACGGCCGTGGCGGCCTGACCAGCGGCCGGACGACCGCCAGCGATACTCCCCGCAGCCTCCTGCTCCGGAGTCGCAGCGGACGGCGAGGCCGGTTTTCCCACTACCGAGGCCATGACTTCAGCCAGGCGCACCTCAAGACCCTTCTCGCTGTTCAGGATCAGTTCTGTGAAAGCCGACCAGATCCGAAGCGGCGGCATGTCAGCCAGGCTGCGATTCGCCGCGGCCGGCTGGCTCCGTGCGGCGTTTCCCGTCGGGACCGAGTCGCCTGATCCGGGCGCGGTGGTCGTGACCGGAGCGGCCGTTGCCCCGGCCTCACCCATCGCGGGCTGGCCCGAAGCCGAGAGCATCTTCATCGTAAGTCCGTCTGTGCTCGCAGGTGCGGTCGCGCCCGCTGCCGGCTCCGACTGCCCCGCCATGACCTCAGGCAGGAGGAGCCGCCGCATCTGTGAGGGCTCGGGTGTCTCGTTCATCTGCTCGACCATCCTGACGGCGTCATCTGCCGAAGCCGTCTGCAAGTGGTGGTCGGACTCGCCGACCAGTTCGCCGGGCTGTCGTGAATCCGCTGGCGGAGTGGTCTGCGACGACTCCCCGGCATCAGCCGACTGATCCTGGCCCTTGGGCCGCTTCGGATCGTCGGCATCGTCGGATTCGGCTCGCGGATGCGGTTCCGTGCCCGCCTCGGAACTCGAAGGCCTGTTGGCCTCGGCGAACCCAGCCTCCTCTGTCGAGGCGTGCGGCCTTGTCGCATGGGGGCTCTCGCCGGTTTCCTCGACTCTGCCCGACCTGTTTGCCTTTGTCCGGTCGTCTGTCGACGGCCGCTCAGCCGTCGCCGGCCCCGCCGATCTGCCTGCGTCCGTGCGTTGCTGTTCGCGGACCGTTCGCTCAACGCGCTCGCCGATCGATCGGCGCGCGGAGTCGAACAAGGCCGCGAACAGGTCGCCTGACTCCTCCGGCCTATCCCGGAGCAATGGAGCAGGACGCGAAACGGTCGGAGTCTGCGCCCATTCCACGGTGGGCATGTCATCCTCCAGGGGATGGAGGGGCGCCGGAACCATCCACGCCGGTCGCCGTCGTATTTCCGTAGTTGCCAATCTGGGTCAGGATCCTCCCGATCCAGGCCTTGTCGTCTTCCGTCTTGCAGGCGTTGATGATCGCCTTGACGCGGTTCTCGTCCATCTTCATGATGAGCCGTACGGCATCCGCTTCCTTCATCTGCGATTTCATCAGTTGCAGGGCCAGCTTCGGCTCGATCTTCGACAGCGCGCTGAGCTCTTTCTCGAAGCCGGCCTGCTCACCCTCGGTCGAGAGCACCTGTTTCTGCTGCTGAAGCTCTTTCTCCTTCTTCTCGAGCTTTTCGAGAAGCTGCCGGGTCTCGAGCTGGATCCGCTGGTCGAGCACGTCGCGGTCCTGCCGTTCGCGTTCGCGGCGGCTCCGGACCAGCTTTAGAAGCTCCTGTTCGTCCCGGCGGTCGGCGATCTCCAGCCCGGCTCGCTGGGGTTTGTCCTCCGCGTCGGCCGGCCGGGTGGATGCGACCGCCGGCTGGCTCGCCGGGAACTCGCCGCGAAGAACTATGGCGATCTGGTCGACCCGCTCGGCATTGAGACGCCCACTGCCGAAGAGGTAGGCGACCAATCCCGCCACGGCGAAGAGATTGATCATCGCCAGCAGAGCCAGGAGATGATAAAAACGCTTCAGCATCGACCGTTCACATCCTCATCCTCGCCGGGCGCACCTGCCCGGCTTCCGTTCTCACATCCGCAGCGCCTCCGCTTCCACCCCGCGATCGAACACGTATCGAACCGTCGCCAGCTCGTCGCTCTCTTTCGTCTCGCGGACGTTCTCCTCCCTGAGATGGCGCTGCCACTGGTGCTCCTTAAGCTTCTCCAGAATCTTCCTCTGCTTGACAGCCTCGGCCAGGACAGCCCGTTCCTGGGCCAGCCGGGCCTCCAGGAAGCGCAGCCTCGCTTCCGCCTCGAGGACGCCTTTGTGCAGATGCCCGAGCCAGTGCCGATGGCGCATCACCTGCTGAATATCGATCGATCCGCACGCCTGGCTGTCGCGGATGGCGGCGACCTCATCCTGGATCTGCTGTTGCAGGGCGCCGCGATGGTCCCGCGTCCGGCCGATCTGGCGCAGGCGTTCGGCGACCACCCGCTTGTGCTCGTCCTCGCGCTGCTGGCGAATCTTGAGCATGGTCGCAAACCGGAATCTGAACTGCCTGGCCATCGTCTACCTCTGCGTCTCAAGCAGCCGGGGCCACACGGCCCCGATTGCCCTCCCTCGACAACCTCCGCGTCGTCTCCTCGATCTGTTGAGCCAGCGCGATCACCTGCTGGCGGGCCTCGGCGAAACTCACTCGCTGCCCGATCGCCTGCTGGAGAAACGTCAGCACCGCCGGCCGGGTCTGGATCACGGCGTCGAACTCCGGGTTCGAACCCGAGGCATACGCGCCGATGTTGACCAGGTCCTCGATCTCGTTCCAGACGGCGAGGGTCTTCATGATCGTGCGGCTCGCGGCCAGATGCTGCGGGTCGACGATCGAGCTCATGACCCGGCTGATGCTCTCGGGAACACTGACCGCGGGATAGTGGGACTTGTTGGCCAGCGCTCGCGACAGCCAGACGTGGCCGTCGAGGACGCCGCGCACCGCGTCGCCCACGGGGTCGTTGATGTCGTCCGCCTCGACGAGCACGGTGTAGAAACCGGTGATGCTGCCCCTGTCCGTCTGGCCCGCGCGCTCCAGCAACTGCGGCAGCAGTGCGAACGCGCTCGGGGTGTAGCCCCTGGTTGCGGGCGGCTCACCGGCGGCCAGGCCGATCTGGCGCTGGGCCATCGCGATGCGGGTGATCGAGTCCATGAGCAGCAGAACGTTCTTGCCGCAATCCCTGAAGTACTCGGCCACCGCGGTGGCCACGAACCCGGCCCGGACGCGAAGCACCGGCGACTCGTCGGAGGTGCTCAGGACCAGAACCGTCTTGCGCCGACCCTCGGCTCCCAGATCGTTTTCGAGAAACTCATTGACCTCGCGTCCGCGTTCGCCGACCAGCGCCAGCACGGTGACGTCGGCGTCGGTGTACCGGGCGATCATGCCCAGAAGCACGCTCTTGCCCACGCCGGTGCCGGCAAACAGCCCGAGGCGCTGCCCGCGCCCGGCAGTCAGCATCCCGTCCATCGAGCGGATTCCAGTGGACAGGGGGTGGGAGATTCTCGGCCGATCCAAAGCCGGCGGAGCCGGGCGGTACACCGGGTAGTAGGTGTCGCAGTACACCGGTGGGCCGCCGTCGATCACGCGTCCCATGCCGTCGATGACGCGCCCGACCAGTTCCTGGCAGACTGCGACCCTGGCCTCGCCCGGCCAGGCGACCACCTGGTTGCCCCTGGCAACGCCGAGGGTGTCCTGGAGCGGCATTACGATCGTGTCATCGTTGCGGAAACCGACCACCTGGGCATCCACGATGCTCGCGTCGTGCCGCCGGACGCGACACATCGCGCCGATCGGCGCCGGCAAGCCCGAGACCGTGATGGTCAGACCGGTCACATCCACCACCCGCCCGACCAACGAGGGAGTGACCATACGGTCGACCATCTCGATCTCTTTCGCAAACGCGCTCATGGAGCCTCTTCCTGACTCGCTGCGGTTTTGTCGGACTGCTCAGACTCGCGAACACCCAGCTCGGCGGCAATGCGATCGAGCTGCGTCTCGATCGCGGCATCGACCGCGCCGCTGCCCCAGTCGATCCGGCAGCCGCCGGGAGAAACCTCGGTCGATTCGATCACCTGCACCTGGCGACACTCGGCGCGGCGGTCGGCGAGCGACCTGGCAAAAACCCTGGCGGCCTCGGCGTCGCCGGGATTGACTATGATCGTCACCTCGGACCGCTTCCCGGCCAGGCGAACCGCCTCCTCGATGTTGGCCAGCACAACCTGGCGATCACGATCGCTCACGTGGCGAACCACGCGGCGGGCAATGGCCATCGCCAGGTCCACCAGGTCCTGTCGAGCCGCCGCCTCCCAGGCAATCCTCTTGTCGTTGATCTGAGCGATCATCTGCTCGCACGAGGCGATCAGGCTGCTCTGAGTGGCGGCAAACTCCTTTCTTGCCGCCTCGAACGCCTCGGCGCGGCCCTGCTCCCGTCCTTTGGCCATCCCCTCGGCGAAGCCTGCCTGGTAACCCTGATCCCAGGCGGCGCGCCGGATGAGGTCCTCCTGGGCATTCGCTTGCGCGACGATCCTCGCCGACTGCGCCCGTGCGTCGATGATCGCCTGCTTGACCTCACCCAGCATATCGCTGAAATGAAACGGCTTGAGCGTGGCCCCCTCCAGGGGCAACGCTTCGACCGCTTTGATGACCATCGACCTGCGGGCCATGCCGATGTCTCCTCAAACGCTCCCGGTCACACCACCACGTCGGACTCGCCTCCGCGGCCGGAGATGATGATCTCGCCCGCGTCCTCGAGGCGCCGCACGACGTCCACGATCCGCTGCTGCGCGGCCTCGACGTCGCTCAGCCGGACCGGGCCCATGTACTCCATGTCTTCCTTGATCAGTTGGGCGGCCCGTTCCGACATGTTGTTGAAAATCTTGTCCTTCATCTCGTCGCTGGCGGTCTTGAGGGCCAGGGCCAGCTCATCGTTGTCGATCTCCTTGAGCAGCGACTGGATGCCCTTGTCATTGACCAGCAGGATGTCCTCGAACACGAACATCAGGCGGCGGATCTGCTCGACCAGCTCGGGGTCCTCGGCCTCGAGTGTCTCGAGAATGCCCTTCTCCGTTGCCCGGTCCGAGAGGTTGAGCATCTCGGCCACCGCCTCGACGCCGCCGACCTTCTGGAACTGCTGCGTCATGACGCCTGACAACCGCTGCTCGAGCCCCTTCTCGACCTCGCGAATGACCTCGGGGTTGGTCTGCTCCATGTTGGCCACCCGGGTCACGACCTCGATCTGCTTGGCCGGCGGCAGGCCGGAGAGAATCTCGCTGCCCTTGCTGCTCGGCAGGTGGGCGAGGATCAGCGCGATGGTCTGCGGGTGTTCGTCCTGCATGAAGGTCAGCAGGTTCTCGCTCTCGGCTTTCTGCAGGAAGCTGAACGGCTGCTGGTGCACCTGGTGCTCGATCTGCTGCATCACGCGGGCGGCTTCATCCTTGGACAGGGCCCGCTCGAGGAGGGCCCGGGCGTAAACCAGGCCGCCCTCGTTGGCGTACTGCTTGGCCAGCGCGACGTTGTAGAACTCCTCGACGATCTCCTTCTGCTGGCCGGTCGGTACCATCCCGAGAGAGGCCACCTCGCGGGTGACGTCCTCGACCACCTCGCGGTCCATCTGGCGCAGGATAGTGCCTGCCGCCTCCGGACCGACAGCCAACAGAAAAGCGGCGACTCTGCGGAGCCCGCTGAGTCCCTTTTCCGTTTCCGCCTGCTGCTGCTGCGATTTGGCCTTCTTGCTCACGGCTTACGCGTTCGCCTCGTCAATCCACCGCTGTAGAATGCTCGCCGACGACGCCGGATCCGCCTTGATCAGCTCGCTGACCTGCTGGATGATCTGCTGGGATCGCAGCGTTTCCTCGTCCACTTCCTTGCCGACGAGCAGCGGCTCTGTCTCCCTGGCCTCGCTCACCGGCACTTCCTCCTCCACCTCCGCGATCGGCAGACCTCGCTTGCGCATCGCCACCGGCGCCTCCTCGCCCGGCAGGACCGGGCCCTCACCCACCTTGCGGACCATCATCAGCATCATGACCAGCCCGAGCACGGCGAGAACTCCCATTCCCGCCTTGTCCCAATACCTGTAGACCATCCCCGCAACATTCTCGCCGGCCCCTCCATCGGTGAGCTGGGCAAGAGCGATCGCGCCCGTGTCGGGGAACCAGTCCACGCTGACGCGATCCTCCTGTCCGGCGGGAATGTCCAGGACGGTCATGACCTGCTTTCGGATCTTGTCCCGCAGGCCGGTGCTCATCGTGTCCAGTTCCTGGTCCGTCGGCTCCTTCGCCAGTTTGAAGACGCCGACCAGGTAGCTTTTGGGAATGTTGACCGAGGCCGCGATGCTCTTGATGGTGTACCTGGGCTTTGAGGTCTCGGTCACCGTCTTGTCCGTTTCCGACTTGTACCTGGTCTCGCTCGTCGATTTCTCGTGGTTGGTGACCGGGGCGGCGCCGGTCACCGAGACGTTGGTGTTCGGCACCACGCCGGGCTCGCCTGTCACCGGGGAACTGGTTTCGGTTTCGCTCTCGGTCCGTTCCTCCGAGAGAGCGGGCTTGCCGAAGACCATCTTGGTCTCCTGGCGGGCCTCGGAGTCCAGCTCGCAGTGCACTTTCACCAGGACCGGAATGGCGGCCAGGAGGTCCTGGACCTTCTTCGCAAAGTATTCTTCCTGCTTCTGACGATACTCGAATTCGCTGGAGACCAGTCCGTCGTCGGTCCGGGGCACGCTCCGTGCCCGACCGGTGGTCGCGTCGGCGACCGTCACGTTGTGAATGCTGAGGTTGGAGACGGCGGAGCTGACAAAGCCCGCGATGGCCCGGACCATCTCCTCGTTCAAGGAGGCGCCGTCGGAGAGTTTCAGGTAGACGCTGGCCGTCGGCTGGACGTTCGGCTGGCCGATCTGGCGGCGGGTGGTCGATTCGATGAACACCCGCGCGTCGCGCACGCCGTTGAACTCGCGCAGCACGCGGGCCAGCTCGTTGCTCCTGGCCAGGTTCCACCGGCGATCCTGTTCCTGCTGCGAGAGCCACGGATTGCTGGCCTCGCCAACGAGCTTGGCGAAACCGATGCTGATGTCGCTGGGAAGCAGTTGCTGTTGGGTCAACTGGGCGAGAATCCTGGACCGCATTTCCGTCGGCACCTGGATCACGTTCGCGACCACCTGGTACTTAACGCCGGTGGTATCGAGGTACTGCTGGATCCGGCTCATCTCCTCCGCCGTGGTCGGTTGGTCCAGCAACGTCGACATCGCCGGTACCGCCGCCCACTTCACCAGCGCGAACAGAGCCACGGCGATCAGGATCACGCATGATCCGATGGCCAGCCGTTGAGAAACGGTCAATCCCTGGAGATGGACCTTGGTCTGTAGTATCAGCTTTCTCAGGAATTCCATTCCCGTCAGCCTCCATGTCGCGCCCGGCGTCCGAAGGCCTCCCTGCCTGTCCGGGGCACAATTCCCACAACCGCGAGGATCTCCACCGGCTCATAAGCCGGGCTCACACGCGCATCTGCTGGATCTCCTGCCATGCGTCGATGAGCTTGTTCCGCATCTCCATCAGCATACTGAACGCCACTTCCGACTTCCGGACGGCGCCGAACACCTCGGCCAGGTTGTCGGTCTGGCCGGTCATGAGCTTCTCCACTCCGTCGTTCGCCTCCTGCTGCAGGCGGTTCACCTGCTCGAGGCTGTCGAGAAGGACCTGTTTGAACGACGGGCCCGTGGTCTGGCCGGCGGCGCCGGCGGCGGCCGTCTTACCGGCGGCTCCGAGCTGTTGGCCGGGGCCAAGTCCGTTAATCCTGAGTGGGTCGGGCATCTGGCTGCCTTTCTACCGAAACGGCGATCTCCGTTGTCTCATCCTTTCAGGCCAATATCCGCAGGCTGGCCGCGATCATGTTCTTGGTCGCGTCCATGGCCGTGATGTTGGCCTCGTAAGCCCGCGAGGCCAGCATCGCGTTAACCATCTCCGTGGGCAGATCGATCTTCGGATAGTTCACGTAACCCTTGAGCGGCCCGGACTGGATCGCATCGGGGTGCTCTGGCTGATAGATCTTCTCGACCGCCGGGTCCTCCGCGATCCTGCTCACGTGGACACCGGGACCGCCACGGCCGTCGCCGACCTCGAAAACGGCAATTCGCCGCAGGTAGGGTCCCGGCCGGCCGTCGTCGCGCCGTGTCGTCTGGGCACCGGCGATGTTACCGGCAATCGTGTCAAGCCGGATCCGCTGGGCCACCAGCGCCGACGTGCTCACATCAAGCGATCCGAACATCCGGCCACCTCATCTCGTACCCTTGAAACGACACACCACGGTCTTCATTCCGGCGCCAGCCTCCGGCCGGCCTGAGCACGCCGCCCCGTCGGGAACAGCCTGTCGTTCTCATGCAGCCTGTCACGACACCCTCCCTCGAATCGCGGACAGCATTTCGTCGTAACGGCCCTTGAGCCGCTCGGCGGCGATCTGGTGCAGCATCGTGTTCTCGGCCAGCATCGCCATCTGCCGTTCAACCCGCATGTTCGTCTGGTCGTGGAAGAGCATGTTCTCCGGCGGCTCCTCGGTCGGCGTCACCTCCAGTTGGCCGGTCGAGTTCTGCTGAAACTGCCGGGTCCCTCGAACCGCCAGCGGCTCGATGCTGGAACTCCGGCGATCAACCGCGTCGCGCAACGCCTCCTGGAATCTCCTGGCGTCGAGCTGTTTGACTCTGTAGGTCGGCGTATCGATGTTGGCGATGTTCTCCACCAGCATCCGGTGCCGAGCCTCGGTGAAGGCCAGCATCCGCTCCAGGACCGGAGCCGGCCCGCTGTTGACCAGGCTAACAAAGAGCATGTCGCATCCCTGTCACATGCGCGGAGTCACTCGCCCTCGCGGAGGCTCCACGCGATCCCACACGAGCAGTCAGCAAATCCGATACCATTGGGGCCAAACCGGCCTGGCGGTGTGAAAACAGGTAATTTACAGGACCCAAGGCGCAGTTCTTGCGCTCGAAGCGCATTTCCTGCCGCCCTGTCCCTCGTTCCGTCATGTTTGCCGGCCGGTTTCATCTCTGGTCCTCCAGACCCGTTCTCACCGCGTGCCGGCCATCATCAAGCCGGACGCCTGGGCGGCCTGGAGAGAGCGTTTGGCTTCCTCCTGCTCCCGCCACTGTTTGAGCTTGAGGCTCAAGGTGCGCACGCCAATGCCCAGCGCTTCGGCGGTCTTGGCCCGATGCCCGGCATGCTCCCGCAGCGTTTTCTCGATCAACTGCCGTTCCATGTCCTCGATGATGTGCCCGTGACGCAGCTTCGAGGCGAACGACTCGGCTCGCTGAATGCCGTTCAGCCAGGGCGTGACGATGTGCTCGGTCAGCACGCCATCCACGACCAGCACCGAGGCCCGCTCGCAGAGGTTCTCGAGCTCGCGGACGTTCCCCGGCCAGTCGTATTCGCACAGCAGCCTCATCGCCGCATCCGCGACCCGCAGCACCGGCCGGCCGGCACGAGAAGCCGCCCGCGCGAGGAAATAGCCCACGAGTTCCGGAATGTCCTCGCGTCGTTCGCGCAGCGGCGGGATGGACACCGGCAGAACACTCAGCCGGAAGTACAGGTCCTCTCGAAACCGCTTGCGAGCCACCCAGTCGGACAGACTGCGGTTGGTCGTGGCGATCAACCGCACGTCGATACTGCGCGTCGCGCTGCTGCCGACGCGCTCGAACTGGCGTTCCTGGAGCACGCGCAGCAGCTTGGCCTGCAGCGGCATCGGGATCTCGCTGACCTCGTCCAGAAGAAGCGTTCCGCCGTCGGCCAGCTCAAAACGGCCTTTGCGGACGCGATCGGCGCCGGTGAATGCGCCGCGCTCGTGGCCGAACAGCTCGCTCTCGAGCAGGTTGCCCGAGAGTGCCGCGCAGTTCAGGCACAGCATCGGACGGCTGGCGCGGCTGGAGCTGGCGTGCAGCCGCCGGGCAACCAGTTCCTTGCCCGTGCCGGACTCGCCCTGGATGAGCACCGTGTTGTTGCTCGGGGCGATCCGTGCAATCGTATCGCGGAGCGACCGCATGACCGGCGAGTCGCCGACCATCTCGCGGCTGTCGCCGTCGGAGAGCGAACGCTTGAGGGCTTCGTTCTCCGACCGCAGACGGGCATGCTGGATGGCCCGGTCGACCAGCAGCGAAATCTGATCGGCCTCGAAGGGCTTCTGGATGTAGTCGAGGGCCCCCAGCTTCATCGCCTCGACCGCCGATTCGATCGTGCCGAAGGCGGTCATGACGATCACCGAGCAGTCGCACTCGGCGGCCCGCATTTCGCGGAGCAGCGTCACGCCGTCCATGCCTGGCATTTTCAGGTCGGTAACAACGCAGTCGAACGAACCGGTCTTGATCGCCTCCAGCGCCTCGATCGGATCGCCGAACGTCGTAACCATGTGATCATCACGCGTCAGGGTCTCCGCGATCGACTCGCGGAGCATCTCCTTATCGTCCACCACGCAGACTCGCCCCATTAGACAACCTCCTCCCTGGATTGACCCATCATTCCCTCAACAGAACCGGCAAGCGTCTCCTCCTGGCCCACGGGGATCAGGAGCGTGAACACCGCTCCGCCGCCTGTTCGGTTAGCGGCCCGGATACTCCCGCCCAGCGTCTCGGCAATCTGGTGCACGATCGCCAGACCCAGTCCGGTGCCGTCGTCTTTGGTCGTGAAGAACGGGTTGAAGATACGGTCCATCAGCGCGGAAGGGATTCCGGGACCGTTGTCCTCGATCCGGATGGCAACCCGGTCCGCGGTGTTGCGGTCCGCGCACACGCTGACAGCGCCACCGCCGGCCCTGTCGTACCGGTTCAGCGTCGCCTCCGCCGCGTTGACCAGCAGGTTGATCATCGCTCTCTGAAGCAGGGCGGCGTCCGAGATCAGCTCGATGGCGTCGACTCCCGGATCCACCTCGAACGTGACACCATCGCGCACCCGGCCGGAGGCCAGCTCGACAGCCTCGCGGACCAGCGTTCCGAGTTTCACTTCGGCGGGGTTCGACTTCGTCGGCCGCCCGAAGTGAAGGATGTCCGAAACGATCTGCTCAAGCACTCCGACGTACTTGCTGATCTTCTCCACCATGCGGAATTCCGCCGGCCGGCCCCGCAAGTCCTTACCCAGCAGCGACGCAAACAACCGAATACCGCTGAGGGGATTACGGATCTCATGGGCCACGCCGGCCGCCATCTCGCCCAGGGCTGCCAGGCGCTCGCGCCGTCGCAGTTCCGCGTTCTTGCGGGCCAGCTCCTCCCGCAGGTGACGCACCTCCTCGCCCAACCTGTCATGCGCTTGCTTGAGCTGTTCCGTCACGTCGCTGTAGGCGGCAATGATGGCTCCCAGCTCGCGCTCCCGCTCGGTCATTTCCGGCACCGTCACGCTCATTCGTCCGTCCACTCCACATGCGAGACATTCGAACCCTGCTGACTGGCCGCATAGGCGGCGCCCGCAAGCCGGGTGGCTTTCAGCCGCGTCACGTCCTCGCCCGTCGCCTGGCGGCGGCTGGCCAGGAGCTCCGCATCAGCCCTGTCGCCCTCCATGACGTTCGCCAGATGGGAGTTGACCTCTGACACCATTTCGTCAACCCGCTGCCTTGTCTCCTGGCCGAGCGCCGATCGCACCTGCGGCCAGTTCTGCTGATACGGCCGTATGCGCTGCGACAGCGCCCCGAGCCGCTCGATGATCCCCTGGCGCTGCCCCAGCACCTGGAGCAGCTCCTCGGCCTGGTTGGTGGCGATCAGCAGTCGCTGCCGCTCGCCCAGCCCGGTGAGTTCGCGGCACAAAGCGCACTGCTCCATCAGCACGGCCAGCAGATCGTTCTCCTGACTCGGTGTCATTCTGGTTTCGGCCTGCGCGGTACTCATGTGGCATCCTTTCCGGTTCCCTTAAGCATCCCCATCGATGTCAGCCACCCCCCGCCATGGTGATGGTGAACGTCGGCGTCTTTTCGAGCCAGTCCAGGTAGGCCGTCCAGTACGCACGGTCCTCCTCCGGAGCGTAGCCGGCGAACGCCTCATCGCTGATGCCCTTTAGTGCCCAGCGAGCCCGCTGGAGCGTCATCCTCGCCTTTTCGATTTTTCCCAGCCGGATATAGCAGTTGATCATCTGGATGTAGGCGGACAGGGCCGCCGGGTCATCCTGGTACAGCCACGCGGCGCGATCGTAGAGCTCGAGCGAGTCAATAAAGGGCCGCTGGTCCGTCGGGTCAGCCACCTTCGAAAGGTCATGCACGGCGTCAGCCTGATAGAAATGGCTGAGCTTTGCGTACGTCCGCTCCAGTCCGCCCGGCGAGGAAACTCCGCCGGCCCGGAACCGCTCGACCAACTCCTCGTAGAGGCGACGGGCCCGCTTGAGGCGATCGACGTACGTCGCCCGCAGGTGGTCCTTGTATGGCAGGTTCTTGGGATCGATGTAGTCATCGTACAACCGCGCGGCGCTCCGGCGGTACGACTCGGCGAGCATGAACATGGCCCGGCTGCTTCGCGGGTCGTTCGGGTAGCGCTCCAGCGTCTCCTGGAATCGCGCGATCGCTTCCTCGTACTTCTGACGGCGTATGTACAAATCCCCGAGGCGAAACAGGGCCTCGCGATATTCGCGGGCCTCGGGCATGATCGTGCGAATGGATTCGTCGGACTTGTACGCCACCACCCGCAGCAGGGTCTGCTCGGCCTTGTCCAGGTCGTTTTTCTCGACGAAGCAGTCGGCCAGCGGGACAATCGATGACAGAGACGCGGGCGTCCCGGAGAACCGGGCGAGGTTCTCCTGATAACGGGCGATGGCGCGGTCGTAATCGCCCACGGCCTGGTACATCTGTCCGAGCCGCCAGAGCGCCTCGGGCACCCGGTTGCTGTGCGGGCGCTCGTTGATGAACCGGTCGAGCACCGCAGCGGCCTGGCGCACGTTGCCTGCGCGGTCGAACGCATCCGCAGCTCGCCATGTGGCCTGGGAATACCGGGACTCGTCCAACGGCACGAGCTTTGCCAGGCGCAGATACTCGCGGCCCGCCTCTTCCAGGTACTCCCGGATGATGCGGCGGTGATCGTCGGTTCGATCGGCCGCCTCACTGTCGGACAGAGCCGACTCCCCCAGCATCATGGCAAGGTCCGCTGCCCATTCCGCATACACCGCCTGCGTGTCGCTGTCCGTGGGCGGCACGAGCCTGGCGCCGATGCGAAGGTAAGACATGGCTTCCACCAGGCGCTTCTTCGGCAGCAGTTCCCGGTAGCGAGCGGTCGCTGACTCACGAATGTCCCGGAGATCGACGACCGAACCGTAGGGGTTGTTCATCGTCTTCTGGATCGCATCCGAGTAGGCCTCGACGGACTCCTTGAAGCGTTCGAGTCCGGCCAGAACCTCGGCCCGCCCCAGGATGGCGGCCGTGCGATAAGGCCCGGGAGTGGCCTTCTCCACCACGTCGTCATAGAAAGAGAGGGCGAACTCCGGCGCTTCCTGAGCCTGGAGGATCTTGCCCAGGAGCCAGCCCGCCGAGATGTATGTCGGGTCGGCCCAGGAGAGACGATCTCGGAGCGACCGGAGCAGTCGTTCGGCATCATCCGCGCGCCCGAGGTGGTACCAGGCCAGAGCCTGCAGGTAATCGAGTTGCCCGGCGTATGCCGAACCGCGAAAACGCGCCGCGTTGTCGGCCAGGAATCGTTCGGCCGTGGCATGATCCCCTTGCCGCCCGTAAAGCTCGACCTTCTCCAGGGCCGCCCAGAACTGGAGCTCCTGGCTGACTTTCTCGCCCGTCAGGAACTCGTCGAACAGTTTGTGGAGCTCATCCTCGCTCAGCGAGGACTCCGATCGCCGGATCTCGACGATGCGTTTGCGGATGTCCCAGGCGTCCGCGACGCCCTTTTCAACGGCCTGCCGGTATTCAGTCAGCGCACCCTGAGGCTGTTGAAGCCACTCGAAGGCCATGGCCCGCATGCGATGCATCTCGGCATCAAAGGACTCCCCCTCGATGACCGACAGGGTGCTGTGGTTGATGATCCGCTCGCAGTTGCCCCTGCCGTGAACGATATTGCCCTGCTCGTAGAGAAAGATAATCTCGGCAATCGCCCGATGCAGGCGCCGCCGTTGATCCGGTGTTCGCTCCGGGGCAGCCAGAAGCTCCTCGGCGTACTTGCTTGCCTCGGGGTACAGCCCCGATCGAGTCAGAGCGGTCACGTCGCCGAGCAGTTGCTCGAAAGTGGGGACCTGAGGACCAGGCCGAAGACGCCAGATGCCGACGGCCAGCAACGCAAGTGAGACAAGCAGCAGCGGGACCTGCCACCGCGTGGACAGTTGACGAGCCAGAGTGTTCTGAAGCGGGACTTCGCTCATCCTGAGCCTTCCGGACACCAGGGGGCCTTCCTGACCGCCCCTTTCAACGTCCAGCTCCGGACTACAGGCCTGGGCCTGAGACCGGGGCCGGGTCTGTTCATAGTCGGCAATTCATCGCTTTCGAGAACAGTGCGTAACGTTTCACTTGAGACAAACTCTGCGGGTGGCCGCGGGCGGTTTCGCCCCAGTCGACCGCATTAGCAGTCTGATCCGAACAGGGCAGCCCGCGCGGCAGTATTGCCGTTGCGTCCGCGCAACAAATGAAAGAAAATGTGATGAAATCGCCGGAATCTGATTTGAATGTCCGATAACTTGCGCCGCCCCGAGCAGGATTCTCGAAGCGAGGTCAAACGATAGTTCTTGGCAGAAGTTTGGAGTTCTATAAGAGGTATTTCCATCGGCTGCGGGCCGGTTCGCGCCGCAGCGGCAGCACCCCGGTCTGCCGCCACTTACCCGTGAACCGTTCCCGCAGCCGGGTGACGCAGGACCGCCTCCCAAACGCCTGCGTCAAGTGTGTGACCAGTCGTGTCTTTCCGCGCCGTTCGGCGCCCACCTGCCAGACACGGCCTGGCCTCATGGACTTTACAGATGCCCGGAACCGAACACCTTTGTTCGATTCCTTACTATTAGAAAGATGCCGGCAGATTTTGTTGCGGGCAAGTACAACTATTCGGTTTTTTTCTAACCGGCACTACCTGACGGTATTCCGTCTCACTGCGCCATTCTCGCGCCTCGCGTGGGCGGGCACGGTGGTTGTGGCAAGAGGCCACAAGAAACGCTATCTTCTTTACGTACTGATGATTGTGGCAATCCTGCGGACCTGATGCATAGAGCCGCCTCGCGTGATAGACAACAACGGGGGCTGACCGGAGGAACTGATGACCGTATCCAAGAACGATCTGTTTGGCGCCAAGCTGACGCTCGAGACCCGGGCGGGCATAGTCTGCTACCACAGTCTTGCAAAGCTGGCCGAGGTGGGGCTGGGGGCGATCGATCGCCTGCCCTTCTCGATCAGGGTCCTGCTGGAGAGTCTCCTGCGGAACGTGGACGGTTTCCAGGTGATGACCGAGGACGTGACTCGCCTGGCGGCGTGGGAGGCGGTCAGGCCAGCCGAGATTGAACTGCCGTTCAAGCCTGGGCGGGTCATCCTTCAGGACTTTACCGGCGTGCCGGCCCTGGTGGACCTTGCGGCCATGCGGGCGGCCATGAAACGGCTGGGAGGCGACCCGAGGCGGATCAACCCGCAGGTTCCGTGCGACCTGATCATCGACCACTCGCTTCAGGTGGACGCCTTTGGCAGCCCGGAGGCTCTGCGAATCAATCAGGAGACGGAATTCGGGCGCAACCGCGAACGATACGCCTTTCTCAAATGGGGGCAGCGGGCCTTCGACAACTTCAGCGTCGTACCGCCCGCGACCGGCATTATCCACCAGGTCAACCTGGAGTACCTGGCCAAGGTCGTGCTGACGCGAAAGGACGGCGGTCACACGGTCGCCTTTCCTGACAGCCTCGTGGGGACGGACAGCCATACCACGATGATCAACGGCCTGGGTGTGGTCGGCTGGGGCGTCGGGGGGATCGAGGCCGAGGCGGTCATGCTCGGCCAGCCCATCTATATGCTGACACCCGAAGTGGTGGGCTTCAAGCTCGTCGGCCAACTGCCCGAGGGGGCAACGGCCACCGACCTGGTCCTGACGGTCACGCAGATGCTGCGAGCCAAAGGCGTAGTCGGCAAGTTTGTGGAATTCTTCGGCCCCGGTCTGGCCGAGATGTCGCTGGCCGACCGGGCAACGCTGGCCAACATGGCACCCGAGTACGGAGCGACCATGGGCTTCTTCCCGGTCGATGACCAGACGCTGCGATATCTGGCCATGACCGGCCGGTCGGCGGAGTTGATCGACCTCGTCGAGCGATACTGCAAAGAACAGGGTCTCTTCCGCGGGGCCGACACCCCGGATCCCTTGTTCAGCGACACACTGGAACTGAACCTCGGCATTGTGGAACCGTGCATGGCGGGTCCGAGGCGCCCCCAGGATCGGGTACCCCTCAAGGCCATGCGAAAGCAGTGGCAACAGGATCTCGCGACGGTCTATGGGCAAGAGCCCGCAGCAAAGGAACCCATCCCGAACAGTTGGGAGGCGGAGGGCGGTCACCTGGCCACTCCACCAAATGGCGGCCACAACCCCAGGATCGAATGGAACGGCCAGCGGTTCAGCCTGCAACACGGGGCGGTGGTCATCGCCTCGATTACGAGTTGCACGAATACTTCGAACCCCTCGGTGATGCTCGGCGCCGGCCTGCTGGCGAAGAAAGCGGTCGAGAAAGGCCTGACCTCGCGTCCGTGGGTCAAGACCAGCTTGGCTCCCGGCTCGCGGGTGGTCACGGACTACCTGGCCGAGGCCGACCTGCTGCCATACCTGGAGAAGCTTGGTTTCCACGTCGTGGGCTACGGCTGCGCGACCTGCATCGGCAACAGCGGGCCGCTGCCGGAGCCGATCACGGAGGCGGTGACGAAGGGCAATCTCGTGGTGTCATCGGTGCTCAGCGGCAATCGGAACTTTGAGGGCCGCGTGCACCCGCAGGTCAAGGCCAATTACCTGGCCAGCCCACCACTGGTGGTGGCTTATGCCCTGGCCGGGACAACGGACATCGACCTGACCAGCCAGCCCGTCGGCAAAGGCAGCGACGGGCGCGACGTTTACCTCAAGGACATCTGGCCGAGCCAGCGTGAGATTGGCGAGATCGTGGAACGATGCGTGACGCCTGAGCAGTTTCGCAAGCGGTATGCGAGCGTCTTCGATGGCGATGAGGCGTGGCGGACGATCCCCTGCCGAGGCGGCGATCTGTACGACTGGGATCCCAGCAGCACCTACATTCAAGAGGTGCCCTTCTTCGCGAACATGTCAACGGAGGCCGGATCGATCAGGCCGATCACCGGGGCGCGTTGCCTGGTGATGGTCGGCGACTCGGTGACCACCGACCACATTTCGCCGGCGGGTTCGATCAAGCCGAGCAGTCCCGCCGGACTTTATCTTCAGTCGCTGGGCATCAAGCCGGCCGACTTCAATAGCTATGGCTCCCGGCGGGGCAACGATCGGGTGATGGTGCGCGGGACTTTCGCCAACATCCGGCTGCGTAACCTGCTGGCTCCCGGAACCGAAGGCGGCGTGACTACGTACCTGCCGACCGGCGAGCAGATGAGCATTTACGATGCGGCCGTGGCGTATGCGAAGACCCGCACGCCACTGGCGGTTCTGGCGGGCAAGGAGTACGGCACGGGTTCCTCGCGCGACTGGGCAGCCAAGGGGCCGATGCTGCTGGGCATCCGCGTGGCAATCGCCGAGAGCTTCGAGCGCATCCATCGCAGCAACCTGGTCGGAATGGGCATTCTGCCGCTGCAATTCAAACCCGGCCAGAACCGCGAGTCGCTCGGCCTGACCGGTGCGGAGACCTTCGACGTGGCGGGGATCGGCGACGATCTCCAACCGCGCCAGGAGGTCAAGGTCGTTGCCCGCCGCGAGGGCAGCGCCCCCTTCGAGTTCACAACCATCTGCCGGATCGACACGCCGGTGGAGGTCGAGTACTACCGCAACGGCGGCATTCTGCAGGCGGTGATCAGGAAGATGCTTCGGGGGTGATCCGCCGCCCAGGGCTGGGGGTCAACCGGTATCAGCTCTGAAACCGAGCGGGCCCATGGTTCCGCGCAGTGGTCCGGTCGCGCCCGCCGGAAATCAGGAACCGACTAGCCCTTGCGGCTCTGCCCCGGATGCAATTGTGCCTGCGATCTGCTATACTAAGGCAGAGACAACTGGGAGCTGAACATGCTGAGCATTCCTCTTTCACCTGACAAGGAAGCGAAACTTCGAGAACGTGCCGCAGCAGCAGGCAAGGATGTTACGGAGTATGTCCTGCAAGTTGTCGAGGAAGACCTTGCCATGACTGAGCCGGTCGCCGCTCTGGATTCACCTCAGAAGAGAGAGCAGTGGGAAAAGGATCTTGACGCGTGGGCCGAGGGGCACCCTCGCCTCGACTCTATTGCGGACGACAGCCGGGACAGCATCTACGCAGGCCGCGGCGAATGAGAATCCTTCTCGACACGAACATCCTGACTCGTGCGGCCCAGCCCGCGCACGCGCAGCACCGCACAGCAATCCAGGCTGTGAAGGCCATCGGGGCTCAAGGCAATGAGCCCTGTATCGTCCCCCAGGTGATATACGAGTACTGGGCTGTCTGTACGCGCCCTGTCGATGCCAATGGTCTTGGCATGGCCCCGCCGGAGGTCGAGCAGAAGCTTGCCCAGATCAAACGGCTGTTTGCGATTCTCCGCGACGAACGTGCCATCTTCCCCGAGTGGGAAAGGCTGGCAGCTCAATACCAGGTCAAGGGTAAGGCCGCGCACGATACTCGGCTCGTCGCAGCAATGATCCGGCATGGGCTGCGGCACATCCTGACATTCAACGCCCCTGATTTCACTCGGTTTGCTGAGGTAGTTGTTTTCACACCTGAGCAAGTCCTTCGCGCTTCCCCTTGATATGACTCAGCCTGCGCCCTCCGCGGCAAAGCCGACGTTGAGCGGAGTATCGGTCGAAGAGGCTTGTGGAGGGTCCCCTGTCTACTCGATCCGGCCGGCGATTCGACGTTTCTGGGTATTGATCTGCCAGAGTGTGCCGTCGAAGGTTGGGGGGACGTCAGCGGGCGGGGGGTGGAGGTTGCGGCCGGCGCGGGTTTCGTACTGGATGTCGCCGGAGGTTTCGAAGACGAGGGTACCGGCCGAGTATTCGGCCGAGATGCTTGCGCTACGATCGCACCGGACAATGAGCTTGCCCTCGGGCGTATCCATCTCCACGGCGGTTCCCCCGACAAAGGCCACACCATTACGATTGCGTAGCAGGGTAAATACCGCGTTGCTGCGGAGAGAGACACCGTCACCGAAGTCCGCGTGTCCGGAGCCGTAGAGGATGTAATACGTGTTCGCGGCCGTCCTGATCCGGACGGCATCGGCGCCGACGGCTTGTTCAACCGTCTGCAGATTCGGGGAGTCCCGCCAGGCGTCGTGGATGGCGAGGAACGGCACGTCATCGTGCCGGCGGATGCAGAGGGTCTGGCACGGCGGATGCTCCGGGGTGATGACCGCGTTGTCGACCGGGTAGGTTTCCAGCGCGTAGACTTCCGTTGCCGGGGCGCCGAGCATGGTGATTCGCGAGGTCACACCGCCGAGCGTCCAGCGGACGTTCCATGTGTCGCCGGTCGAGGCGCGGCGGACCTTCTGCGTGCCGTTGGCAAGCCAAGCGGCCGGCTCGAGGA
This sequence comes from uncultured Planctomycetales bacterium, assembly GCA_964586235.1. Classification (GTDB taxonomy): domain Bacteria; phylum Planctomycetota; class Phycisphaerae; order UBA1845; family PWPN01; genus JAUCQB01. Next base: position 7,754 of record CAZPIO010000001.1, on the reverse strand, counting down.
GCCCATCTTGCATCGGGATTGAGAGACTCGGCGCGGGGCCCGCGTGATGGATCATCCAATCGTGAACCTTGCCGCCGCGAACGCGGAACAGATCGACGCAGACGTCCTCGATCAGGGCCACGCAACGACGATACATGGTTGTCTGCGGATAGAGGTGATCCGCATGAAGCTCGGCATACTGGACAACGGGCGAGGTGAAGAAGAAGGCCACCTTGGGAATCTCATCGCCCTTGAGGGCCTCGCCCTGCTTCTGGCTGGTCATGTCGACAATGACGGTGTTGTGCGATTGAGAGAAGGTGCCGAGTGTACGGGTGACGGATTCGTTGTAGGGCGTGGCCTTTTCCAGGACCAGGAGCGAGCCATGAGAATAGCTGAGCAGGCCGAGGCGGTCGGCGTGCTGATGGCCGCCACCGGGGATAAGGGCGTTGAGTCCGATCCACGCCTGGTTGCCGTTCCACTCGCTGCGCAGCGAGACCCAGCCGCTGGACAGATATGAACTGGTAAACGGCGTCGAGTGACGGGTGATGTCCGGGGCGCCGTAGAGCAATGCGGCCCAGCTCCTGTGGCCGTTGCGAAGGCGCTCATAGTCGCCGACGCTTTCCAGACCGAAATAGCGATATCCGACCTCGGCGGTGTCGTAGTAATCGTCCATGCCGGCACGGGGGGCCATCGAGTCGCCGATCGTGGGCATGGTCCGATCGGGCATGGCCATGGACATGAACCATTCGAGGGCGCGGTGGATCACCTGTCCGCCTTCGCTGTCCTTTCCGGTCAGGTCGTAGAGGCCGGGGGGAAAACGCTGCGGATCCATGCTCGCGAGGTTTCTCGATAACACCGCGAACTCGCAGAAGGCATGGAGCGGATAGAGGTGATAGCCGGAGCACATCTCCCAATAGGCGCCGTCGGGCTTGAAGTGAGTTGCCACAAGGCGGCGGATGCTGCGATGCTCGGGTTGATGGGCGGGGTCGAACCGGCCGCAGCCGAAGGCCCAGTCGATCAGGTCGGCACGCTCCAGCGCGAGGGCCGTCTGGACGATCGTGCGGTGCCACTGGTAGAGATTGTTGTGGTTGTATCGGTAGATGGGCTCGATCATGATGTCGTCGAGCATGCGCTGCAAGACCCCCTTCTCGAAGCGCGTCCGCTGATCGGCGGTCATGCGATCACGCAGCAGCTCGTAGGCGCGGGCAAGGTCGTTGAGCACCTTGTTGTCGCCCTCGCGGTGGTAGGTGAGCAGCACGGACATCTGGGGATCCTTGTCGCGTTTTGTGACCAGCCGTTCGATGGTGTCGGCGTGGAGCAAGAGGATGTCGATGCCGCGTTGCACGAAACGATCGGCGTCGGGGCCCTCGATCCGGCCGACGAGGCCCATGTCGGCCGCAGCCGACCCGGCCTCCAGGTAGAACAGGCAGGCCCAGCCGTCGTGCATCGTGCCGTGGTAGCGCTCTGTCGCGGGATAAATGCCGGCGTTCGTGTCGGCCGGGTAGCTCTTGCCGCAGGAGGGGCATTTGAAGTTATCCGAGGTGAATGGATCGAAGGTCAGGCGACTGCGATCGGCGGGGCAGGAGAAGTTGTGGTACACGTTGCCGCGCTTTTTCGGGAACACGCTCTTGAGGCGCTCGTACGGGACGTCGACCCAGGCGGCCAGAGTTTTTCGACGGTCGGCGTAGACGTTGCGCGCCCATTCACGCGTTGCGATCTTGGATTTGACCTCGGCGATGGTGTCGTCGGTAACGATTCCGGCGGGATGAGACCAGCGCACGGCCGTTGCCGGCGCGGATGCCGCGACCGGTGCTTTGTCGAGCTGGGCTTGTCCGGCCGTTGGCATCGCGGCCATGAAGACGGCAAGACCACACACCGCAAGGGAAGAACCGGGGCTGAGCATGGCGGTGAGACTATCCGGCGACGACTGTCGTTTCAAGGCGGGCTGTGCGTGCAAGGCTCAGCGGTGAGGGCCGGAAGCCCGCTCCACCAGACCGCGCCCGGCTCAACCGCCGACTCCGCGAGGATGACCGATCGGCAGCAGGTAGACTGCGCGGTGGTCGCCGGGCAGACGCAGGATCCCGGCCACGGACTGGTCGTCGAAAGCGCCGACGGGCACGGCCCCGAGATGCAGGGCGGTAGCCTGGAGGAGGATGTTCTGGGCGACGTGGCCTGCTTCTAATAGACAGTATTTATCAGTATTACTGCCATATTTACCCGCAGAGCGGCTGACCACGGCCGTTACGACGACGATCAACGGTGCTTCGCCGATCGTTTTCTGATCCAGGCTCGCCCGCTGAAGCTGACGGCGGAGATCGCCGGCCAGATGCGTCTCCAGGGCGTGTTCGCGAGGCAGATAATGCTCGACGCCGGCGGCGGTCACGAGGTAGAGTTCGATGGGATAGAGGGCCCCGGCCGAGGGGGCGGCGCGGTAGCCGGTGGACGGGTCCGTGATGCCCTGGCCGGCCCAGCAGAGCTGGCCGATCTGCTCGCGGGTGAGGCTCTTGGCGGCGAAATCCCGAATGGAACGCCGCATGGCGATGGTCTGTTCGAGCGTCATTTTGCCGTTGACATCCGGTGGCGGAAGCGGTTCGCGGCGCTCCGGCATCGAGGCGGGCCTGTCGGCTCCCAGCATTGTTGCCACCAGCCACCCGACGATCAGACATGGGACACAGATGAGCTTTCTCATGATCAGGTCCTCCAGAGGCGGCCGTCTATCATACTGGGCCGGGGCCATGGACGCTCCGACGGGGAGATGCGGGGACACCCGCCACGGTCGCCACGGCGACCAGGACGGGTGAACTCCGACACGGAGACGCCCGCCACGGCGGGTAAACTCCGAGACCGAGACGCGGAAAGAAGAAGACGGGGGTTCTCCATCTTAGCTTTTGAAGATGGGTTCGTTTGGCGCGGCGGGGCCGCGCGGGGGACGAGGGACACGGGGCGGGTAAATTGCAGATTGCATATTGCGGATAGCAGAGAAGGGGCATGGAGGAAGACTTCCCCAGCTTAACTCTTGATGGGTTCGTTTCGCAAAGCGAGCTTTCAGCACTCGGCTATCAGCCAGACCGGGCCGAGGCAGATCCATCCCGCTGATTGCTGATCGCTTCTCCTGAAGGGATTCAGTTGTCAAAGATCCGGGGACGGCGGGCTGGCGGCGATCCGGGGCACGGTTGGCATCGTGGCCCGGGGGGCGCGCAGAGTATCTCCGCTGGTCCCGTTGCAGGCATAACACGGCGGGTGCTCGGGAGAAGAGCCAGGAGACAGAACACAGATTCGGAGAGTCTGGATCGTGTGCCCATCGAACCTCCAGCATCTGCGCAATCTGCGAAATCTGTGAACCGGTCAGGCTATTCCATTCAACACGGAGACACGGAGGACACGGAGAAGCCAAAGCTCTGAGCCATCAGCCGGACCGGGAGGCGATGAGGAGGATAGGAATCCTCGAGCCGGGAAGCCCCAGAAGGGATTCTGGGGCCGGCGGTTGAAGGCTTGCAGCCTTCGGGTACCACGGGGCTGGAGACGTCCGGCGGCGTTGCCGCCGGCTACTGTTGTGGCAGGCCTTCGGCCTGGGGAGTGGGATTGCAGATTCGAGATTGCAGAAGATGCGGACGGCGTGCGGAGCACGACCTGCCGGAGGTCACTTGTCCGCCGAAAAACCACGAGGATAAACCTCGCCGCCTCTGCCAAGGCTCCGGCGTGCCGCGTCGTAGCGGAACGAAGACGGGTGGCTCGTCAAGACTCCGGATCGTCGCGACTGCCCCTGTCGGGAAGACATGGCGGGGCCCCGGCGAGGCGGGGCTTGGCCATGCCACCCTGCTGTGCAGGCAATGTCCTCGGCCTGATCTTCCTGCGCCACCCAGCCCCTCCCTTACGGTCGGGGTTCTGAATGGGCTGTCTGAGAGCTCACGGGGCCTTTTCGCGCCGAGTCACGCACGTCCGCATAGCATCTCGCTCACAGAACGGGTATGCTCTGGGGAGCCGCGAGTCCTGCCTCTTGCACAGGAGGAGCCATGTACACGTCATTAATCCGCAGACGAGCGTTGCTGCTGTTCGTGTGCCTTCCGCCGGGCGTGCTGCTCGTCGGCGCCGGAGCCGGGTGCCCATTCGAGCTACCGACCGGGAACGAGCCGTTCGGGCTCGACCTGGTGAACAGCACCTCGTTCGAGGTCGACCCGCACGTTCAGGTGAACGAGTCCCTGCTGGACCTCGAGACGCTGGCGCCCCTGGAGGGCACGGACCAGCCCGTGGCGTTCGACGTGGACTGCCTGGCGGGCGACGCGTTGACCGTAGACCCCATCCTGTGGCTCACGCCGGACACCCCGGTGCTTGCGGCCAACGGCCCCATCGGGTTGACGGAAGGAGTCGACTTCGTCTGCGGAGACATCATCGAGCTGCAGTTCAGGGAGAACGAGACCGGGACGTTCTTCGTGGACGTGTTCGTGAACGGCATCTCGATCACTCCGCCGTTCGGGCTCGACCTGGTGAACAGCACCTCTTTCGAGGTCGACCCGCGCGTTCACGTAAACGGGTACCTGCTGGACCTCGACACGCTGGCGCCCCTGGAGGGCACGGATCAGCCCGTGGCGTTCGACGTGGATTGCCTGGCGGGCGACGCCTTGACCGTGGACCCGATCCTGTCGCTCACGCCGGACACTCCGGTGCTTGCGGCCAACGGGCCGATCGGGTTGACGGAAGGAGTCGACTTCATCTGCGGAGACATCATCGAACTGGAGTTCAGCCACGATGAGACCGGGGCGTTCGTCGCGGACGTGTTCGTTAACGACATTCTGATCACTCCCTCGGGCGTGGACGGCGTCGACGTACTCGGGATCGACATGGTGAACCACACGACTTTCGAGGTCGACCCAGGTGTTCACGTGGACGAGTTCCTGCTGGGCCTCGGCACGCTGGTGCCCCTGGAGGGCACCGACCTGGCAGTGGAGTTCAACGTGGCCTGTTTCACCGGTGACACGCTAACGATCGAGCCGCTCCTGTTCCTCACGCCGGATACGACGGTGGTTACGGCCAACGGGCCCGTTGTGCTGGAGGAAGGAGTCGACTACGTCTGCAGCGACATCCTCAGGCTGGAGTTCAGCCAGGACGGGACCGGGACGTTCTTCGTGGACGTATTCGTCAACGAGGCTTTGATCAATCCGTGACCGGCTTGCGCCCGGGCGCCATCGCGTCAGTGACCGGGTCATCCGCGGGCAGGTGAGAAGCGGTCAGCGATCAGCGTTCAGCTATCAGCCAAACCGGGAAAACGAGACATTGCAGACTGGAGATTGCGCTGATATCGATTCGGTCCCGCACCCTTGCTTCGCCCCTCGACGACTCGGGGCTACGCAATGACGGGGCACCCGCGCTCGTCAGATCGCGGCTGCAAGCCGCTCCTACTGATCGTTGAAAACCACGGGGATAGACCTCATGGCTCGTCAGATCGCGGCTGCAAGCCGCTCCTACATGTTTGTCGAAGACCACGGGGATAAACCTCGCCACGGCGAGTCGCGCTGAAAGCGGACCCGTGGCTCGTCAAGCAGAAGCACCACGGGGATAAACCCCGTGGTTCCCGGCGTTCGCGGTGTCGTCGGTTGGCTACAGGCCCATGCCTTCCTTGGTGAAGGTGGAGTCGGGGAGGTTGACGTTGAGCTTGATGCCCGTGGTCATGTACTTGCCGAGCAGGACCTGCTGCTGGTCGTCGGCGTAGCAGAGGCACAGTGTCGGGACGACCATCTCCCGGTCGATGTGGACGATCAGGACGCGGTCGGGCCATTCGCCACCCTCGCTCGTGTAAGGCAGGCGGCGCTCGAAGACCAGGGTCTCGCGGCCGTCGACCTCGCTCTTGCCCGTGTACCTGAAGTCGAGGATGCCGCGGTCGCGCGAGAGCTTGGCGTACCTGGATGCCAGGACGAGGGCGTTTCGCAGGCCGAACTGGTCGACCGTGCGGCGCGACGATTTCATGGCGTCCTTGCCGTGGATCGGCCGCATCACGTGGCTGACGAACAGCCTGGCCAAGGCACCGGGCTCGACGACGGCCATCTGCTGGTTGTTCTCGACCCACTGGTCGGCGACGTAGAGGATACGGTCGCACTTGTCGGCGTTCCTGACCCACTCGAGACGGACGCTGAACGGCTTCTCGCGGAACATGGCGTTGGTCACCTGCTCCAGGCCGAGCTTACCGCCGAGCCGTTCCTGCTTGGTGAAGACACAGGTGTAATCGCGCACCGTTCGGTCGTAGCCGGCGATGGCGTCGTCGAAGAACTGGATCGGGTCCCGCGCCGCCCGCTCCTCGAGCGAATCGCCCAGGCGACTGTCGGGCAGGGCGATGGAGGCGAACGCCGCGTTGGCCGGCGGCTGCACGACCACCGGCGAGGCGGCCGAGGAGGCCCGCGGCCGGCGGCTCAGAGACTCCTGCAACTGGAAGAGCAGCGCTCCCACGAGGATCGCTCCGGCGACCAAGCGTGTGTATCGCCTGGGACGATCACCTGGCTGACGATTAGACATAAACTGACCCTAAGGCCCCCGCGTCGAGGCAACCGCGCGGACGGGCTCTCGATTTCCCTGCGACCGGCACCTTTGCCACTGTTACGGTGCCTGGAGTCCGAATTCTCATCCGTTTCCGGGGTCCGCTAACAGCAGACTCCAGCGGGCGCAGGCTCAGCGCCCACACGTCATATCGGCACCCTCACAGGGGGGGCTTTATCATGGATGAGCCCAACATTTTTTTGGGACGGCCGGTTTGCTCGTTCCCCGCAGCGCCAACGAGGAGACTGTCCCGCATGCATGCCCCCAATGAGTGAACGAGCCTCATACTCGGACCCACCAAGCATCGCCATGATATCTCCCCGTAAGACCCCGTACAATATAAATCGCGACAGACAAGGGGATTCGGCACTTTTTTCGCCTTTGCCGGAAAGCCCCCACACTCTTTTGTACACGCAGAGTTAAGCTCCGGCTGCACTGGAGGTTACCTTGGCGGGCCCACGGATATGGACCTGTCTCGTGCCAATACCGGGCGCCCAAAAGGGGGTGAAAAACCTTGCCCGGCCACGCCCGCCGGGAGGATGGACGGCGCGTGCGACGGGTTCAACGGGCAGGCTCGATCGTGACCGGCAGGCAGACGGTGCAGACGATGCCGGCCGGCTCTCGGGGTTCCAGCGTGATCGTCCCTCCCAGATCCTTGATGATGCCGTGAACGACCGCGAGCCCCAGGCCAAGGTGCTCGGGCTCATCGGGGCTGGTCGCGCGCTTGGTGGTGAAAAAAGGTTCAAAAACGTGGCGGAGCTGCTCTTCGGGTATTCCTGCTCCCGTGTCGCAGACCCGCAGGATGACCGTGGTCCCGGGGCCCTTCTTGAGTTCGATCCGCAGGGTGCCCCCTTCGACCATGGCCTCGCATGCGTTGGTGGTCAGGACTTCGAGAATGATCAGGAAGAGCCTGGTCGGCAGCCGCGCGCCGTGAACCTGCAGGTCGGTTTCAAGAACGATGTTCTGCCTGGCCCATTCGCTTCGGAGGCGGGAGACGAACTGCTGGATCGCGGTGGCTGCGTCACCGACGGGGCTCTCGATGTGATCGCCTTCGGCAAACGCGAGCAGCCCGTGGGTCAGCCCGCTCACCCGGGTCAGGGCCGACATGGCGGTTTTGAGCGCCCGGCGAAGCATGTCCGGATCGCCGGCGTCCTGGGCGAAGTCCATCGCGGTCATGGCCCCGCCGAGCAGGTTAGTGAAGTGGTGGGCCACCGCGCCCGCCATCAGGGCGAGGGCAGCCATTCGCTGCG